>JAQBOV010000013.1 GCA_028287895.1 Mucilaginibacter sp.
AAAGGACTTTTAAGGTTTCGCCATCAAATCCAAAAATGATACAGTCAACTGCTAATAACAGGCGTGTTTGTTTTGAATATTTGTGCATTGCGAAAACAGATGGTTATAAAAGGCAGGCAAATATAAATTTTAAAAGAAGGAATAAATTGTTTTGTAAGTAACTTTTTAGCTAGAAATAGGCCTTTATGGGTTATAATCAAATATTATTTGCCTGACATTTACTTTAAAAATACCTGATTTTTTTAAGTGTGTGTTTTACAATTAACAAAATATTTCACCTTAGTTTTTAATTATTCGCAGCCCGTGGACTAAGTATAAACCAGGCCTGAAACGGCAATCCCGCTATTTCCTGAATATTTAAGCGGGCACTCCTGTATTTCTTCCACATCAGCGTTAATATTAACCAGTTATTTTGGCGATCAATTCCACTATACGGATAATGTCGAAGAAAAATATGGCCTTACTCCGCGGAACTTTAATTCATTTAATCAGGCTGCTGCTGAAGCAGGAATGTCGCGCTTTTGGGGCGGTATCCACTTTAAGGACGCGATTGATAATGGCATGATACAGGGCGCTAAAGTTGGCCGGTGGGTATTAAGCAAAGTTAAAAGACATTCTCTCGTTAAATCATAAGTAAATTTTTGATTGATCATTGTTCTAATCTGATTATAATTTAAATCCAACCGTTAATAATGCTGAATAGGAGACTTAAAAATCAAAAAAATAAAGGGATATACCCGTGTAACTGTTCCGGATATATCCCTTTATGGATTAAAAAAAAAGAAAATAGGTATTGTTATTTTTTAGCTTTATTACCGGGTATGCTAACTATATAGAACGTTATACCTACAAAAACGGTCAGCAGACCAATGAATAACGGCCATTCAGATGTTTTTATTCCGTGGGAATTAATAGTCATTGTCTCAGAGTCTACCGGGTCAAGTGCGGGCTTGAAATAAACAAGGCATGCAATAGTAACAGCAACGCCGATGATCATTAATAATATACTGGTTCTTTTCATCATTAGTAAGTTTGGTACAAATGTAAAATAAATTTTAATTCTCTAAACCTGTGAAATTCAATCAAGGCATAAACCAGACTTAAATTAATTTTAGCTTTACAGTTTTACTCTTTATCCTTTCACAAAATGCCGATTTACCATTATTCCCCTCTTTTTTTGCTGTTAGTGACAGGCATGGTCTTGAGTGTGAAAACGGAAAAATTAACCTTGTCAGGTGCGATAACGGGGGGCATGATCGCAGTATTGATCTTTATCGGGGCGGGATATGCCGGCCTGTCCATGCTGGGGGCCTTCTTTATTTTCGGGACAGTTGCTACCGTATGGAAAAAGAAAGAAAAACGCCTGGTCGAATTAAAGGAAGATCAGTCTGTTAAAAGAAGTGCCGGTCAGGTATTTGCTAATGGGGGCATTGCTGCACTGACAGGTGCGCTGATCTATTTTATTCCTGCAAAAACCGAATTGTTAAGATTGATGATGGCTGCCAGCCTGGCATCAGCTATGGCAGATACTTTGTCATCCGAACTGGGGATGATCTATGGGCGAAGATTTTATAACATCATTAGCTGGAAAAGAGATGAAAGAGGGCTGAATGGAGTGGTCAGTCTTGAAGGAACACTGATCGGCATAGCAGGTTCAGCTATCATTGCTGTAATTTATGCACTCGGATTTGGATGGGATAATGCAGTTTTATTTATTCTGATTGCCGGGACAGCAGGCAACCTGGCTGACTCTGTTTTGGGCGCTTTATTGGAGAGGGGACATTATTTGAATAATGACATGGTCAACTTCCTGAACACGTTTATAGCGGTATTGACAGCAGCCCTTTGCATGGCATTTTTATGAAAACGACTAACTATTTCACTACCACCTGCGCCGTATTTCTGCTGATTTGCTCTAATAACACAATTTTATCCTGAATTAATTCTTTTAACGCGTTCTGTTGGTAATGCCGAACTGTAATTAGGGTTAGATCATTATTGTATTTTACTTTAAAGTCCCGGTCGAGTTTGGATAGTAATTTCTCAAAACGTTCCGGGTAAAGGTCGAAACAAACGGTAAAACTAAGTGCCGACGTTTGCATTACGTTCACTTTAACATGATTTTGAGCAAATAATTTGAAAATATCGCTCAAATGATTTTCGGATATAAAGGAATAATCTTTTGCTGATATGGAAAGTAAAACCTGGTTTTGTTTCAGGATGATCACCGGCTTTTCAAAATAGGTATCAGCAGTTTCTTTTATCACAGTACCTTCCGCATCAGGGTTGTTAAAGGATTTTACCAGTAGCGGTATTTTGGCATTTTGCAGGGGTTTTATCGTCTTTGGGTGAATCACACTGGCGCCATAATAGGTCATTTCGATAGCTTCGGTATAGGATAGCTCGGCAAACTTAACCGTGTCGCCAAAAAATTTGGGGTCAGCATTCAATAGGCCCGGCACATCTTTCCATGTAGTAACTGACTCTGCCTGGAGGCATGATGCAAAAATGGAGGCGGTATAATCAGAACCTTCCCGGCCAAGGGTGGTAGTGAAATTCTCGGATGTTCCACCCAAAAAACCCTGGGTTACAATAATACCCTTGTCCAGCAAGGCAGGAATGTCCTGGCTAATGCTTGTTTGAGTCTTATCCCAATATATATTGCCTTCTCGGTAATTATTGTCAGTGTGGATATAGCCCCGCACATCAAGCCATTGCGTTTTTATGCCTGCCTGATTTAAATAAGCAGCAACTATGCGAGTAGATACCAGTTCGCCTATCGATACGATCTGATCATAAATAAAATCGTGATCATCATGCGGTTCATCTTCAATCATCCAGTCAATTTCAACAAAGGTGTTAGCTATTTCATTGAAAATGGAATGGGAAGGTTCAAAAAGTTCCTTCAAAACAAGGTGATGATATCCTTTAATATCTGCATAGATGGCACCCAGATCATCCGCCTGGCAAATATATGCTTTGGTCAATTTCTCAAGCGCATTGGTGATTTTGCCCATCGCCGAAACTACGATCAATAATGGCTGATCTTTGTACTTTGTAACAATACGGGCGAGATTTTCAACCCCTGCGGCATCCTTTACTGATGCGCCACCAAATTTAAAAACAAGCATTAGTTGAGATATTGAGTTACGACCGTATTAGGCCGGAGTAATGATCTGATTTGTGAATAGGGTATCAATATATCTGTCTGAGCCGCCGGATAAGATTTTATTTCATATTGATTATACAAAAAACGAATACCGATAGGTGTAATCAAAAAATTATTATTAAGTGTAAATCTGCCTCCTTCAAAAAGATATGCGGGTTTAAGGGAGGCGCTATCACTCAATTTTTCTTGTTTTCTAAATATTTTTTCGGCTATAATATTTAAACCCGCGGTATTTCCCTCCGCAAAAATATCTTTTAATTCTATCTTTTTTTCCGCTTTTGTATTCCAGTTGATGAAATCTATTAAAGGATAGCCGCGGGCACCGCCTATTAATCTATATCCTGAGAATTGCATCACCAAAATACTGGAGTCTTGTCGGATAACTTCCGTACTGCTATTCAGACTAAAATCCTTACCCGCCTTTAAAAACTGTTCAGCTAATTGTTCCAAATTGTCCGCTTTATCTGCAATGCCAAATTGCATTAAAAGATGATGGCTTATGGTATCGTTAAGTATTTTTTGACCGGTAAATACCGGGTATTTTATTTTGGCAACAATGCATGCGCTATCTGGTTTGTTGTCACAATCAGCTGCGCTTTTTTTAATGATCTTATAGGTGTATTTAAGTGTATCTTCAGTAATTGCCGGTTTTATCTTTCCGGGCACACCCCAGTGACAAGCGGCCAGGCTGCAGGCAATCATTGTAAATATTACACTTTTCGGGTGCATAAAATCAATTCATTATTTGCTGCTTTGATAAAGATGCATTCAACCAACCGGCTTCGATAGTTGCTTCATATTTTTTGTAAAAGTTGATAGCCGGTTCGTTCCAGTCCAATACCTGCCAGGTCATTCCATTGAAGCCGGATTCCCGGGCTTGCTGAACAAGCTGGTCAAAAAGCAATCTGCCGATGCCCTTTCCCCGCCAGCTTTCTGTAATGATCAGATCTTCCAGGTACATCCGGCAGCCTTTCCAGGTGGAATAACGAATATAGTACAATGCAAAACCAACAATCAGACCGTCAGCCTCAGCCACAAATGCTTTCCAAACGGGTTTGTTCCCAAAGCCCGCATCCTCAAACTCCTGGAGGGTTACGGTAACTTCCTCCGGCGCCCTTTCAAATAGAGCTAATTCATGTACCAGGTCAAGTAAACGCGGACAATCTTCTTTTTTTGCTGTTCTTATAATCATAGTAATTTTCCCGAAACGGAATTTATAGCATTAGGAAATTCTTATGCTATAAATCTGGTTCAGACAGTTTTTAGTTATTTTTCCAATGTTTAATTACCCTTTGTCCAAAAATAGTGCTGCCCAAGCGCACCATGTTACTGCCCTGTTCTATAGCAATTTTATAGTCCGAGGACATACCCATTGATAATACATCAAATAAAGGGTCCTGCCGGAAATAAGTCTGTTTTATTCCGTCAAAAAAAGTTTTAAGCTCATAAAACTCCTCTTTTATTTGCTTTTCATTATCCGTATTGGTGGCAATTCCCATCAGTCCCCTGATCCTCACATTGCTTAAACCGGCATATTCTTCTGATCGCAACAGTTCAATGATCTGGTCAAAGCCAAGACCATATTTCGTTTCTTCGTCAGCAATATATGCCTGCAGCAGACAGTCAATAACCCGGTTATTTTTTTGAGCATGTTTATCTATTTCCTGAAGCAATTTCAAGCTGTCAACAGATTGGATCATGCTGATAATGGGAGCAATATACTTTACCTTGTTGGTTTGCAGGTGCCCTATAAAGTGCCATTTAATATCTTTTGGCAGGTTTTCGTATTTATCAGTCAACTCCTGTACCATGTTTTCGCCAAATAAACGTTGACCTGCATCATACGCTTCTTTTATTTCTTCAGCCGGTTTCGTTTTGGATACCGCTATCAGTTGTACTTTTATCGTATCAGTTTCGTTTTTTAAGCTTCTGATGTTATCTGCAATGCTCATTTATCCGTAGTTTTGCTTAAATAATGGCGCTAAATTACAGAATGCATAAATATAATAAACTCTTTTTCTTAGTATTGATTTTTTTGGTTGCCTGCAAAGGCACCAATACGCCCGACGGGATAATTAAGAAAGAGCAGATGACCGATCTTTTAACCGAAGTCCATATCATCGACGGCAGCTTGTATAATGTGATGCAGATGCCGGACACGTTATATAAATATGGTACCGGTAAATACCTTGCTGTATTTAAGAAATACCATACTGACTCTGTCCAGTTCAGAAAAAGCTTTAAGTATTATTCGTCTAACCCTGATATATTGCAAAACATCTATGAACAGGTGACCAAAAATATTAAGCAAAAATCCGACTCGCTTAACAGCGTAAATCAAAAACAAATAGAAAAAGACAATAAAAGAAGAACGGACTCGCTAAAAAAACTCCCTAAAAAAGCTCCGAGCCAGCCTGCTGCACCGGCGCAACCTGCAACACCTCATCCCGGCCGAAATTTTAATCCAGACATCAAGCCAGCTAAAAGACATGTTAATCCCATCTAATAGTATTGATAAGCTTGGGTTTACCGAGATAAAGGAATTAATTAAAGCACATTGCCTGAGTGTTATGGGCCAGCAAATGGTTGACAGGATACAGGTAATGAACAATTATGATCAGATACATAAGTTTCTGAGCCAGGCCAGTGAATTTAAAAACATACTTGAAAATGACCAGGCATTGCCCATTCATCATTTTTTTGATATAAAATCATTAGCAGATAAAGCAAGGATAGAAGGAGTCTTTTTAACAGAAGAAGAGTTTTTCCAGGTACAGGCATCATTATCAACAGTATTTGCAGTTATCGCTTATTTTAATGAGCGGCAGGGACAATATCCGAACCTGGAAGCTTTATTTGAGCATCTGCCTATAGAAAGATCGATATTAAAAAAAATAGAACTGGTAATTGACCCAAAGGGTAAAATAAAAACCAATGCATCCCGCGAGCTTTCCGAGCTCACCTCAGGGATTGCCAAAGCTGAGCAGGAAGCCCGAAAAAAAATAGACCAGATATTTAAAAATGCATCAGCCAATGGCTGGGCTGCTGACGGATCGCTAACGGTAAGGGATGGTCGTTTGTGTATCCCGTTATTAGCTGAAAATAAACGTAAGGTAAAAGGGTTTATTCATGATGAATCGGCATCGGGCCAAACCGTTTATATGGAACCGGAAGAGGTATTCACCCTAAATAATCGCATACGCGACCTGGAATTTGAACGCCGCCGCGAAATTGTAAAAATACTCACTGCCTTAACTGACGAGCTGAGGCCTTACGTGCCGCTGTTATTATCATATCATAGTTTATTAACCAAGCTTGATTTTGTGCGTGCCAAAGCGCTGTTTGCCATCGATATTGATGCCGAAATGCCCGCTGTTGTTAATGAGGCTAAAATAAAGTTATATAATGCCCGTCATCCGCTTTTATTGCTGAGTTTTAAAGCAGAGAAGAAATCCGTGGTCCCGCTTAATATTTCGATTGATGAAGATACCCGGATGGTAGTGGTATCGGGGCCAAATGCCGGCGGGAAATCTGTCTGTATGAAGACGGTTGGCTTATTGCAAATGATGGCCCAGGCAGGGCTGCTCATACCCGCTTCGGATACCAGCATTGTTGGTGTATTTAAGCAGATATTTATAGATATCGGAGATGATCAGTCTATTGAAAGCGACCTGAGTACTTATAGTGCCCATCTGTCCAAAATGAAAAATTTTGTAGAGATGGCTAATGGTAAAACCCTGGTATTGATTGATGAGTTTGGTACAGGTACCGACCCGCAATTTGGCGGACCTATAGCCGAAGCGGTGCTCGAAACACTTAACCACAAAAAAGTGAAGGGTGTGGTAACTACGCACTATTCAAACCTTAAGGTTTTTGCGAGCAACACTCCAGGTATCGAGAATGCTTCCATGTTGTTTGACAATGTGGAAATGAGGCCGCTTTACGTATTGGAGGTCGGTAAGCCGGGTAGTTCATACGCGTTTGAAATAGCACAGAAGATAGGCTTGCCACAGCAAGTCCTTAACCTGGCTAAAACTAAGATAGGCACTAACCAAAAGAAGGTGGACACCTTGCTGGTTGACCTCGAACGCGAAAAGAAGGAAATTTTCGATACCAGACTAAAACTCGATAAACAGCAAAAAACAGTTAATGACCTGCTTACTGAGAATGAAAAGTTGAAAGGTTATCTCGAAGAAAACAAAAAAGCACTTATTCGCGATGCCAGGCAGGAAGCTAAGAATATCATTTTAAACGCCAATAAACTGGTTGAAAATACCATTGCTGATATTAAGAGCAGTAATGCGGATAAAGAAAAGACCCGTCAGCTGCGCGAAAACTTAAACCTGGAACTACAAAAAAATACAATAAAACCGGAAGTAGTTAAAGTTGCGGTAACTGAAGATGAGTTAAAGCCCGGAGATTGGGTCAAGCTGAACGATTCTGAAACCACCGGACAGGTAATGGAAATAGCGAAGGACAATGTAATTATTGCCATAGGCGACCTGCGTACAGTTGCCAAAAAGAACCGGGTACAAAAGATAAATAAAAAGGAAGTACCCAAAGAAATAAGAAAGAGTTTTAATTCGCAAACCAATGATTACGCCAGTTTTAGTCCTGAAATTGATGTGCGTGGTCGGCGGGGGGAAGAAGCGCTTTATGAAATAGAAAAAATGCTGGACAGGGCATTGATGATGGGTTTTAATAATCTAAAGATCATTCATGGAAAAGGAGATGGGATTTTGCGCAAATTAATACGCGGTTATTTGAAAAAGTATGATGCGGTGAGCAGAATGGAAGATGAACATGCCGACAGGGGCGGAGATGGTATTACTTATGTATATTTGAAATAGCCTGATCAAGCTAAACTTACCGGATATGAAGATAAAGTTCTTTTTGGTGTTACTCCTTGTTGCCGGAAGCAAATTTTGTAATGCTCAAAACGTTGTCATAACCAGCCATGATCCGCATATTCGTTATTCCGGGCGTATTTTAATGCAGGACGATGCTGCACAGCTCGCATGGTCAGGGACTTCACTTAAGATCAATTTTAAGGGGACGGGTGTAAAAGCAGCGCTGAAAGATGAGTATGGGGTCAATTATTTTACGGTCATTGTCGACGATAAAGTAGTAGCCCTCATTCAGCCTGACAACACCCGGAGGGAATATGCCCTGGTCGCAGGCTTGCCTTACGGAAACCATAAGCTCGAATTGTTTAAACGCACAGAATGGGCCATGGGCAAAACCTGGTTTTACAGGTTTGAGCTGGATAAAAATGCGGCCGTACTACCTCCTGCGGCACCGCAAAAACGTAAAATGGAATATTTTGGAGATTCTATCTCTCTTGGATATGCAGTTGAGGATTTAACCGGTCAGGACCGTGGCACAGCTCCATACGAAAATGGATATCTGAGTTATCCGGCTATTACGGCCCGGCATTTCGATGCGGAATTCCACAATACATCCCGCAGCGGAATTGGCGTTATGGTGAGTTGGGACCCGCTTATTATGCCCGAACTTTATAACCGCCTAGATGCAACGGATGCGGAAAGTAAATGGGATTTCTCGAAATACACTCCTGATGTAGTGGTGATCAACCTGTTTCAAAATGATGTATGGTTGGTTAAAATGCCGGAAAATGCTCAATTTAAGGCTAAATTCGGTACTAAGCCGCCAACAGATGACCAGGTTATAAAAGCTTATCACAATTTCGTAAAAACCATCAGGAATAAATATCCCAAAGCGCAGATCATTTGCGTATTAGGAAGCATGGATGCTGTAAAAGCGGGCTCGCCATGGCCTGGATATGTGCAGAAAGCAGTTGCACAGCTTGGAGATAAGAATATTTATACGCATTTTTTCTCCTACAAAAATACGCCGGGCCATCCCGGTAAAACAGAACAGCAAGCCATGGCTGATGATCTGACCGCCTTTATTGATCAGCACATCAAATGGTAAAAGCTTTAAGTTTCAATATGTTCTTTTTCAGCATTTGCACTTGAGCGGTCTGTTGTGTTTTTGGATTGATCACTCTTTTGCCCGTCATTATCAGCTGTTCCCTCCCGGTAATCCTGCTGCGGATTGGGCGTCTGTTTTTGCTTTTCTTCGCCCACTTTCTGCTGATCTGGCAATTCGTTTGGCCCGGGAATATTAGTTTGACCACTTGTATCGCCAGTCTTGCCTTGCTGATCTTGTGCCACAAAATTTGAGTTTTCCGGGTGTTCTTCTGATGGTTGAGTACGCCTGAAGTAGGCATTATCATAACCCGCATTTTGAGATGGATTGGCCTGGTCATCACCTGAAGGGGTTAAATTATTTTCTCCAAAATGCTCGCCGCCCATACCTTGACCTTCCATTCCGGGTGCCTGTGTACTTTTAACTTTACTATCGCCAAACAGGTAGGTTCTTTTAAGGTCTTTTTCTTCCAGGTTATCATCATCATCAACCCGGTACGCCCGGGGCTTATTTTGATCCTGCTGCTCTGAATAATCGCTTTCATCATTATTCCAGAGCTCGTTATTATTTAGTGTCATTGGATTATTATTTGATGTATACTATTAAATGTTTCAGATTTTTAATTGTTTTCACAAACACACGATTAAATGATTAAAGATTGAAGGGGCTTCTTTGTTATGATAATAAAAATCTTGTAAATCCATAAAATCCGGAAATCGTGTTAATTTTACAGCAACCAATTATATAAAATGAATAAAGTTGTTAGCAATGCCGATGAGGCCATCCGCGATATTAAGAGTGGCATGACCTTAATGTTGGGTGGGTTTGGCTTATGCGGTCTGCCGGAAAATTGTATTGCCGCATTGGTAAAAAAAGGAGTAAAGGAGCTGACCTGCATCTCCAATAATGCGGGTGTTGATGGCTTTGGAATTGGCTTGATGCTGAAACAACGCCAGGTAAAAAAAATGATATCCTCATACGTAGGCGAAAATGCCGAATTTGAAAGACAATTACTTAGTGGAGAATTAGAGGTGGAACTGATTCCGCAGGGAACCCTGGCTACACGTTGCATGGCAGCCGGATATGGAATGCCTGCTATTTTTACTCCGGCCGGTATTGGCACAGAGGTAGCCCAGGGGAAAGAAATACGCAATTTCCATGGTAAGGACTACCTGATGGAACTGGCCTTTGATGCCGATTTCGCTATCGTAAAAGCCTGGAAAGGGGATACAATGGGTAACCTGGTTTACCGGCACACGGCACGGAATTTTAATCCGGTAATGGCCATGGCAGGTAAAATAACGATTGCTGAAGTAGAAGAATTGGTTGAACCGGGCGAACTTGATCCGGATCATATCCATACCCCGGGAATTTATGTGCACAGAATATTTCAGGGCAGTAATTATGAAAAAAGAATAGAACAACGTACAGTAAGAAAAAAATAATCAAATTGTCATTACGGGCGGCAGTGCGGCAATCGCATATTAGGTATAGCTGCTCGGTATGTTTGGGACGGCTTTGCCGAAACGAGTCCGGGACAGGCTGTTCCCCGCAATGACGCCTTAATAAATAAAAAATGCTTGATAAGGAAGGTATTGCAAAGCGAATAGCAAAAGAGATAAAAGATGGTTACTACGTCAACCTGGGTATTGGTATACCCACGCTGGTAGCCAATTATATTCCTGAAGGAATAGATGTGGTTCTGCAATCGGAAAATGGACTATTGGGTATGGGACCATTTCCCTTTGAAGGCGAGGAGGATGCCGATATGATCAACGCAGGTAAACAAACCATTACCATATTGCCGGGTTCGGCTGTTTTTGATTCGGCAATGAGTTTTGGTATGATCCGCGCAAAAAAAGTTAATCTGACCATCCTGGGAGCAATGGAAGTATCAGAAAATGGGGATATTGCTAACTGGAAAATACCTGGCAAGATGGTCAAAGGCATGGGCGGAGCGATGGACCTGGTGGCATCAGCCGAAAATATAATTGTAGCTATGCAGCATGTCAATAAAGCCGGCGAATCTAAATTATTGCCGGAATGCAGTTTGCCGCTTACAGGGGTGCATTGTGTCAAGAAAATCGTAACTGAATTAGCCGTGCTGGATGTTTTACCTGAAGGAGGGTTTAAGCTACTGGAGCGGGCTCCCGGTGTAAGTGTGGAAGAGATAAGAAATGCTACGGCAGGTAAACTAATTATTGAAGGTGATATACCTGAAATGATTTTAATTTAAAAATTCGGTAATTTGAAGATTTGAAAACAAAAAGTATCAATCCAGGCAAATTAAAGCACCCTTTCCCTCAACTCTTTAGAGATAGCCTCGGTAACACAGATAATATCATCGGCCAGATGGGTATTATTGGTAATTACCCGGTCGCATTCATCTTTATAGGGCAATAAAAATTCTTTGTAGGCGGGCACAACATGATTTATCCATTTGTACATTGCGTCATCACGGGAATAACCGCGTTCGGCCAAGTCACGTTTCAGGCGACGTTCCAGGGCCACCTCTTCATCTGCCTCGATATAGATCTTCATATCCAGTAACGCGGCAATGTCCCTGAAATGTAAAATAAATAAGCCCTCAACGATAAGAATAGGGGCGGGCTTAATTTCAAGCAGCTTTGGTACAGCATGCGGATTATTAAAGGTATATTCTTTTTTGTAAATGGTTTCGTTATGAAAAAGTTTGCTGATATCTTCCTTAAAATGATTGTGATCAATTGTATCAGGCAAATCGAAATTATACAGTTTATTTTCTTCCGGGGTCATGTTATGCGCCACAGGAAAATAATAATCATCCTGCGATACCAGGGAAACCTCTTCATTGGTAAAATGCTCCAAAAAACATTTCAGGAAAAAAGTCTTTCCAGAACCACTTCCCCCGGCTATGCCAATAATAAACGGAGCCTTTGAAGCCGAATTTGTATTTTTTGATTGCTTAACCATCGATATATTTTGCAAATTTTCACTCCCGTTCAAGGGCTTCAGGGGCTATTCATTTGGCGCGCCGTAGCTCAAATTTACCTGGAAGCGTTTGTCCAAGGCACCTAATGACTGGGCAACGTTTTTGGTCATTACAATAATAACGTCTTTGGTCTGTTCATTATCAGTAAAACGGCCCACCACTTTGGCAAAGGTGGTACGGTTGGTCATTACATTGGTGATCTTTATTACCGTACCTATCGGAGCTGTACGGTGTAACACCAGCATCTTATTAGGATCAAGCCCATCATCATCTATCCACGTTGCAACCCCTTTTTCATCTTTTTCATATAAACCGAAACGATTAGCGTTCATGTGATGGCTGCTATCCGGGGTGGAAGCAGGGATAGTTGAATCACGGGTGGCAGCTGCCGTAGTTTCGACAGGCTGTGCAGGGGGCTGCTGGGGAGTGCTGGATTTTATGAGCAGGATTTGTCCCGGACTAATAGAATTCGTCTTTAATCCATTTAAATTGGTAATATCTTCAACGGTTGTATTAAAACGCTTAGCTATGGAGAACAACGTTTCACCCGCCGAAACTTTATATTGTGTCGGGGCACCCTCATCATCCATATTATTCGCTGGCTGGCCTTGCTGCTGCGGCTGGCTTACAGGTGTTTGTACAGCTGGTTTGTTTTGATGGATTGGTGCTGCTTTTGTTATTACTTTTACCGGCTCTGCGTAAGCGCGGTCGGTGGGTACTTTGATAATGGTACCTATAACCATTTTAGCATTGTTATTATATTTAATAATAGCTTTTGGACTTACGTTATAACGTCTGCCTATCGAATAATAATTGTCCTTCGGTTTAAGCTTGTGAAGAATTACTTTTTTACCGTTTTGATTTTCAACACCCACCGAATCGGCTGCAGATTTAGCAAAAACGGATAGAGAAAAGGCTGTTAAAGTAATGGTCAACAATAATAATTTTAATTTCATTTTAATTTAAAAACAGTATTAGAGGTTTAAAACTTTTAACTGTGACTTATCTTTCAGATAGATCAAATGATCTTTATGCATTAGGAACGACTCCGGCTGCAACTTTTGTATATCTGTGTTCAACAAATCTTCATAAATTATTTCGGTGTTATCCATAATATATAAATGTTGCTGCAATGCCTCCCCTTCAAGGGTGTGCAAAGATACGATTCTCAATTTATTGTGCTCAAGATAATGCACCGTATTTCCAAATGGGTTTACGGGAGCTATCCTTGATTTCAAAAGTTCCGGTGAGGCGATCTCGGGCAGAACCAGATGGCTATCAAATTCGATATCAACCGATGGTTCATAGCGTCTTTTTGCTTCACCGGTACCGGTATCAGCCAAGAATAATTTGCGGGGCTGTATCCGCGTATCATAGATCACAGGGCCGTTTGCCGACAAATGATCAAAAGCATATATATAATTACGCCAAATTATTTCGCCCGTGGTGCCCCCGATAGCTATCAGTCCTTTATGCGCAGGGCCTGCTTCGGATTCATAATTATGCAGCAGCAATATACCATCATATGCAGCTTCAATACCCGTTAGCCATCTTTCTTCAGTTTGTAACTCATCAAAATACACCGTGCCGTTATCAAGGCTGATAGCCGCGAAGCACACTTTTTTATCAGCAGGTTCCCTTATCTCGGCAAAGATCGTTTCACTCAGGGCATCTATTTCCAGGCGCCATACGGGTGATTTGAATTGATAACTGATATGTGGTCGCAGCATGTTTCAAAAATTGTACAAATATGGGCATTTCAGCCGGTATAGGTTTGCAAGGCGAAATTCACTGCCAGATAACGTTTAAATTTATAAATTTGGCAGCAATTAAAAATTCACAATAAATACTACTACACTATAATATGAGCAAAGGGATCATTAGTAAAGATGAAGATTATTCACAATGGTATAACGACCTGGTAATTAAGGCCGATATGGCCGAGTATTCGCCTGTAAGGGGGTGCATGATCATTAAGCCCTATGGTTATTCCATCTGGGAAAAAATGCAGGCCGTACTGGACAAAATGTTTAAAGAGACCGGGCATAGCAATGCTTATTTCCCTTTGTTTATACCTAAATCCTTTTTCTCGAAAGAAGCAAGCCACGTAGAAGGTTTTGCCAAGGAATGTGCTGTGGTGACTCATTATCGCCTTAAAAACGATGAGAACGGCAATATTGTAGTGGATGAAGATGCGAAATTAGAAGAAGAATTGATTGTTAGGCCAACCTCTGAAACCATTATATGGAACACGTATAAAGGCTGGATTCAATCCTACCGCGACCTGCCCATTTTGGTAAATCAATGGGCCAACGTGGTGAGATGGGAAATGCGTACCCGTTTATTTTTGCGCACCAGCGAATTTTTATGGCAGGAGGGACATACTGCCCACGCCACATCACAAGAAGCTATTGCTGAAACTGAACAAATGCTGAATGTATATGCCGAATTCGCAGAAAACTGGCTGGCATTACCGGTTATAAAAGGACGTAAAACGCCTAATGAGCGTTTTGCCGGGGCATTGGATACTTACTGTATCGAAGCTTTAATGCAGGATGGCAAAGCCTTGCAGGCAGGTACTTCCCACTTTTTAGGACAGAATTTCGCCAAGGCTTTTGATGTGAAATTCACCAATAAAGAAAATAAGCTGGACTACGTTTGGGCTACTTCATGGGGGGTGTCCACCAGGTTGATCGGTGCGCTCATCATGTCGCACTCTGATGATGCCGGTTTAGTATTGCCTCCTAAACTGGCTCCGATACAAGTGGTAGTGGTGCCAATTTATAAGCACGATGAAGAACTGGAAAACATATCAGCTTATGTAAAAGGGCTCACCAAGGAATTGAGAGCAAAAGATATATCTGTAAAATTTGATAACCGCGATACACACCGCCCGGGTGCTAAATTTGCAGAATATGAATTAAAGGGTGTTCCGCTAAGGGTAGCTATCGGCAGCCGCGATATGCAGAACGGAACTGTTGAACTGGCCAGGCGTGACACCAAAACAAAAGAAACGGTTGCCCAGCAGGGTTTAGCTGATCAGATCGAAAAGCTGCTTGAGGATATTCAGCAGAATATCTACCAAAAGGCTTTCAGCTTCAGAGCTGAAAATACCCGGGAAGTAGATACTTACGAAGAATTTAAACGCCTGCTGGATGAACAGCCGGGATTTTTGTCAGCCCACTGGGACGGAACAGATGAAACAGAGCAACGCATAAAAGAAGAAACTAAAGCCACAATACGCTGTATCCCGTTAAATAATAAACTGGAAGCGGGTAAATGTATTTTAACAGGTAAGCCATCCATACAAAGGGTGTTATTTGCAAGGGCCTATTAATTGTTGTAAAGTTGAAAGTTTATTAAGTTTGAATGTTACCCTAAGCGGACAAAAACAATCTTTCAACTTTGCAACTTTACAACATTCAAACTACTGAAAATGAAATTCGCAACTAAAGCTATACACGCCGGGCAGGAGCCCGATCCAACTACCGGGGCCATTATGACTCCAATCTACCAGACCTCAACCTATTGGCAAAAGTCGCCGGGGGATAATAAGGGTTATGAGTATTCGCGCGGCACCAACCCAACACGCAAGGCATTGGAAGATTGTTTGGCTGCTTTGGAAAATGCCAGATTCGGTCTTGCTTTTTCCAGCGGTATGGGTGCAACCGATGCAGTAATGAAATTACTGCGCCCGGGTGATGAGGTAATTACGGGCAACGATCTGTACGGTGGTTCATACCGGATGTTCACCAAAATATTTGCCAATTATGGTATTAAGTTTCACTTTCTTGATCTATCAAACCCGGAGATCGTAAATGAATATGTGAATGATAAAACAAAGTTGGTTTGGATTGAGACACCTACCAATCCAACTATGCAAATAATTGATATAGAAAGTATTGGCAGGATTACCAAAACAAAAGGTTTAACGCTGGTTGTTGATAACACTTTTGCATCGCCTTACCTGCAAAACCCTATGGATTTGGGTGCAGACCTGGTGATGCACTCGGTAACCAAATATATCGGCGGGCATAGCGATGTGGTAATGGGGGCGTTGATGATGAACGATGAAGACCTTTATAAAAGGCTTTGGTTTATTTATAACAGTTGCGGCGCTACACCCGGTCCGATGGATAGCTTCCTGGTATTACGCGGTATTAAAACCCTGCACTTACGTATGAAGGCGCATTGCGAAAATGGGCGGAAGGTAGCTGAGTTTTTGAAAACCCATCCGCGTGTGGACAAAATATATTGGCCGGGCTTTGCCGACCATCCTAATCACGAAATCGCCAAAAAACAGATGCGTGATTTTGGTGGAATGATTTCCATTACTTTAAAAGGAGCCGATCTTCAGCAAACTTTTAAAGTAGCGTCATCATTCAAAGTATTTTCACTGGCTGAATCATTAGGTGGGGTAGAATCACTGATCAATCACCCGGTAACCATGACACACGCCTCCATACCAAAAACAGAACGTGAAAAAGCCGGCGTAGTTGATAATTTGCTGCGTTTAAGTGTGGGCGTAGAGGATATTGATGATCTGATAGATGATCTCAAACAGGCACTATCTTAAAATAGGACCCGGTATAAATGCATTGTTTTCAGAGGCGTACCTGAAACGCGTGTAACACCTCAGGCACTTGGTAACACCATGCTAGGTAAAGAAATTTCGTTTAAGAAGCAGCAGCCTGACTTGCCACCAGGCTTGCTTGCGGTCTGTTGACAAGAAGTTTAATAATGATAGATAATCTCAAAGTTTTTCTTGATTCCAAAGTAGCGCAATATAATCGCTCTGATTTTATCAAAAACGATCCGGTATCTATCCCGCATATGTTCACTAAAAAGCAGAATATCGAGATCATGGGCTTTTGGGCGGCGACCCTGGCCTGGGGGCAGCGGGTTACCATTATTAATAAATGTAAGGAACTCATCACCCTGATGGATGGCGCTCCTTATGATTTTATTATCAACCACAACGAACCCGAGCTGAAAAAGCTGCTGCATTTTAAGCACAGGACATTTAATGATATCGATACCTTATATTTTATTTCTTTTTTCAGGTATCATTATTCCCGGTATGATTCATTGGAGAATGCTTTTATACCCTGCGGCCCCTTAAAGGGAGTGGAAGATGCACTCAACCACTTTCGCAAATATTTCTTTTCACTGCCTGATTATCCCCATCGTACAAAAAAGCATGTGTCCTCTCCATCACAAAAATCAACCTGCAAGCGGTTAAACATGTTTTTGCGCTGGATGGTGCGAAAAGATAATTGCGGTGTTGATTTCGGCATTTGGAACAAAATAAAGCCATCAGAACTGATAATGCCATGCGACCTGCACGTGGACCGTGTGGCACGGAAATTAAAACTCATTACCCGACGACAAACCGACTGGCAAACCGCTGTCGAATTGACGGAGCGCCTGCGCGAATTTGATCCGCTTGATCCTGTTAAATATGATTTTGCTTTGTTTGGGTTGGGGATCGAAGAAAAGTTTTAACTTGTACTATGGATAATATAGAAGATGAACAACAATCCGGTTTGTTAAGCGGAAAATCCGAATACTCTTTAATGTTGTTCCATCACTTTGCCTGTGAGTTTCAAAAGGTGGGGCCCGTCACCCTGCATCCTGCCAAAACGATGATCGGCGTTGCCAATTCGCATAAGCGCATTGCCTGGATCACTCAATTAGGCAAGAATTTTATTCATGTTGTTTTTGCGTTCAATCGACCTTATTTCGATAATTTATGTTTTCAGAAGATCGCACAAGTGCCAGCAGATATGCAGTTTAATCATCATTTCAGGATGTTGCAAAAGGAAGATGTGAATGACGAAGTGTTGCGGTTTATGAAGTTGGCTTATGCTGGCGAAAGATAATTTAAAGAGTGTGCGTCACCTAAAAGAGCCGCCACGGAGCTTCATTGAAATGCCTGCGTAAGGAGCCGGCCCGCATGCTTGGACCGGGCTCAGCATGATACCCCGTTAACAATTACGCTTCTTCTTTAAAATATACCTTATAATAGTTCATCGATTTACCTTCATCAAAGCCTTTTTCTATCAGTTCTTTGTCCCCATGGATATAGATATGAAAATTCTTATCCAGCTTTAATACACTCTTGTAAACTCGTTGTTGTTTTTTTACGGCATTGCCTGATATCTCAAAAGTATCGGAGATGGGGCTGTCAAACTCCTGCTCATACTGGCTCTTAAAGTTTTTGAACGACTCAATCGCCTGTGGGTTACCGATTACCGTTCCGGTAAACTCATCCATGTCAAAAGTATCCTTCTCTTTAAAGTATTTCATCGACTTGTTCAGCAGGTCGATCTTATCCGCTTTACTTAGTTCAAACTCATCATCCAGTTTTTGAGTGACGAAATTTTTATAAATACCCAGCGTATTATTGGTTTGGTTAAAACTGTCATTACGGATCTTTAGTTGTAAAAACTCATCCTTCCAGTAAGCGGCAGCATCCTGGCCACGATTGGTATGATCGGTTACTACCACTTTATAACCATTTTCTTTTTCAATATTGAAGATCAGTACACCTTTATCCAGTTTATTAATGTTGATGGCATTCTGTTCGTAATCAAGCCCAAAACCACCCTGCTCCGGATACACCTTTAAGTAAGTCTCTTTATTCTCCGATTTGAAAATACCTATTGCATCCAATGGATTGCCTTCTATCTGTACCTTTTTAAAAAATGCCACATACAATTCACCCGATTTTATATTAGGGTGATTAGAAACCTGGTATAAATGCTTTGCTACCTGTTCAGACCTTTCGTGGAAACGACTGTTATCTTCAAAAACCGCTGTGGCAAAATGATGCAGCTCATTCAGGTTAAGGTCGCCGCTGCTATGCATCAGGTGATAAACCTCGTTGGCTTTTTCAAAAGGCTTTAAAAAATACTGCATCAGCAGTTGGGGTATCACCTCATCCTTAAACGCAATCGGTTGTTCGGATAGTGCATACAGTTCATTTTGCGACGGATTACCAATATGATGGACAGAGACCGTATCCAGCGAAGCTTCAAAATAACTTACCATAATTTCAGCGAAAGTAAGGAAATATTGTCTGAACCAGGATTATAGGATAATAAAACCAAATAGGAATCATGGCAGTCTAATGGTCTTAAATCGTATTTAGACAGGTGCTTTTTCCGTTAGCTTTCCATTCTTGGATCACCGTGCGGGAGCATTTCGCAGACTTTAATTGCCGGTTCTTCAAAATTTTCAGTATCACCGGGTGGAAAAAGCCAATTGCCATGTCTTTGCTCCTTACCTGTAAAAAAGGAGCCCAATTCCCGGTATGTCCTTTTTTAAACTCGGATGATGCTGCTTGCTGGTAGCTATCCATATGCCGTTTAAGTCAGGTTCGTTATCCTGTCTACGCAGTATAAACCTAATCCTTTTGCCCAGGTAGAGGTAATGCATGCCGAACATTTTTTTTACAATTATGCAGGCTGGCAGGTAATCAAATACAAATTCGTATGGAACAGGCTTTGCCATATGCCTGCAAAATTACCGTTTAATATTTTACGCTAATTGAATAAAAATCATGCCCTAAAATAGCGACTTTTGTAGTTGGTTCATAGTTCATGGATCCATAGTTAATAGCGGATAATCGTTATAAAATACTTGAACTATGAACCCTAAACAAGAATGAATAAAGAAGAAACTATTGTCGCCCTTGCCACTCCTAACGGGACAGGCGCCATCGGCGTGATCCGACTTTCGGGTCCGGATGCCATTGGTATTACAAATGGCGTTTTTAAAGGTAAAGATTTAACGAAACAGGAATCACACACCATTCATTTTGGCCAGATTGTGGATGGGGAACTGGTATTGGACGAGGTGCTGGTTTCCTTGTTTATCGCTCCGCGGTCCTATACGCGAGAGAATGTGGTGGAAATATCCTGCCATGGCTCCAATTATATCATTGAATCCATTATTAAACTGCTGGTCAAAAATGGGTCGCGTTCGGCAAAACCAGGCGAGTTTACCTTAAGGGCGTTTCTGAACGGGCAACTTGATCTGTCGCAAGCCGAAGCGGTAGCTGATTTAATCGCGTCTAACTCGAAAGCATCGCAGCAGGTTGCTATCCAGCAGTTACGGGGCGGGTTCAGTAATCAACTTCAAACTTTACGTGAACAGTTAGTCACTTTTGCTTCGCTGGTTGAACTGGAACTGGATTTTTCGGAAGAAGATGTAGAATTTGCCAATCGGGATCAGTTAAAACAGTTGATTCATGATATTACAAAAGTTATTGGCCAGCTGATACAGTCCTTTGAGTTAGGTAATGTGATTAAAAATGGAGTAAATACCGTTATAGCCGGTCGCCCAAATGCCGGTAAATCAACCTTGCTGAACACCCTTTTGAACGAAGAGCGAGCTATTGTAAGCCATATACCTGGCACTACACGTGATACGATAGAGGAAGTCCTCAACATTCAGGGTATCAACTTCAGGCTGATAGACACCGCTGGCCTGCGCGAGGCTACGGATACCATAGAGCAGATAGGGGTGCAGCGCACTATGGAAAAAATCAGTCAATCAGCTCTGTTGATCTATGTTTTTGATGCGTCAGAAATTACCATAGCCGAACTGAACAGCGATCTTGAAAGCTTACAAAAGCCCGGCATTACGATGCTGGTAGTTGCCAACAAGGCTGATCTCCTTACGCAAGAGCAATTATTAACTCTGCCGCATACGCAAAGTGCTATCATTATTTCTGCAAGGGAAAAGCGGCATATCGACGAATTAAAACATAAAATTTATAGCGCAGCCGTCAAAGATCAGCTTAATGGCGACGAAACTTTGGTAACAAATGTGCGTCACCTGGAGGCACTTCAAAAAACCGAGTCGGCATTAATCCGCCTTTTAGAAGGAGTTGATAACCAGGTAACTTCTGACTTCCTGGCGATGGACATTAAACAGGCATTGCATTATCTTGGAGAGATCACCGGAGCCGTTACCACCGATGACTTGCTGGATAATATATTTAGTAAATTTTGTATCGGCAAGTAGGGGTGCCAAACAACCTAAAATTACGTAAACTTACGACAAGTAAATTGCTCATTGTTAATAAATTATGGTGATTTCTTCTGTCCAGATTCTTGGATTTTTGACCTTTTTTTCCCGACTTTTGTTACTCAGATGTTACTCAAAATTTTTGTTTTTGAGTTTCGTCGAAAACAGGAGAAATTAAGTTGCTTCAGGCACTTATTTACTCTTAACGCACCTTAATCGCCCTTAGCGGAGACTTAACCGGTTACTTCTTTGCCAGAAAGTAAAAAAATCAGCACAGAAATAACATCCGTCGTCTTCTCGCCGGTTAGCTCACCGAAGCTGATAATCAGCGAGTTATACTGGCGAAATTATCAAGGGCTTTAAGTTTTGGGAAAAGAGAACAAAAAGTAGAAGAAAAATTAATATTACCATGAGTTCCAATTTCACGGTCAACAAAATATGTGAACATTGCGGTAAGGTTTTTATGGCGAAAACCACGGTTACCAGGTTTTGCAGCCACATCTGCAACAGCAGAAATTATAAGCAAAAAGCCCGGAATCAAAAACTCGCAGAAACCAAGCAGGTTGTTCAACAGATAATCAGTCACCAGATTGAGGAGTTAACTGCTCTTGAATTTTTAAGCGTAAAAGCTGCCGCAAAACTATTAGGCGCATCTGACAAAATAGTTTACACAATGATTAGATCGGGGCGTTTAAAAGCGACCAATCTCTCCGTTAGAAAGACCGTGATCAACCGTGCGGATATAGACCGGCTGTTTGAACTGCCTGAAATAGCGGACGACCGGAAACCAAACAGTTCAAATCTCTCCGAATGCTGCCACATGGGCGAAGCACAAACAATTTATAACATTTCCGAAAAAGCACTCTTTGAAATTCTCAAAAGAAATGATGTGCCCAAATACCGGGTAGGTAAATTCACCTATGTGCTTAAAGCCCATCTTGGTAAAATTTTTAATCCGGGAGGTAGCCATGCCTAAAGTTCATATCCGAAAACGAAAACTCACCAAAGGGAGGCATTCACTTTTGTTGGATTTTTCTCCCCCTTTGAGAAATCCCAAAAACGGTAAACCGCAAAGGTTTGAGTTTCTTGATCTGTTCATTTATGACAAACCCTCAAATATGTGGGAACGGCAACACAATACGGAAACCAAAGCATTGGTCGAAAATATCCGGGCAACACGTCAGTTGGATAT
This sequence comes from Mucilaginibacter sp., assembly GCA_028287895.1. Taxonomy (GTDB): domain Bacteria; phylum Bacteroidota; class Bacteroidia; order Sphingobacteriales; family Sphingobacteriaceae; genus Mucilaginibacter. The sequence goes on from JAQBOV010000013.1 coordinate 22,321, forward strand.
TCAAAACCGGAAATTTGGGTTCATATCTGACCGTGACCGCAATTCCAGCTTTGTCGATTATTTCCGCGAATATACAGGAGCGAGGCAGGAAACCGAATCCGATA
>JAQBOV010000020.1 GCA_028287895.1 Mucilaginibacter sp.
TAAAAAACTATCGTAATTTTGAAGTAGTAAAAAAGGGGTAATTTAACGCTCTGAAAATTTAACTATTCCCATTGATCATTGTCAACAGCTAAAAAATTTGCGGGACAAACCGCTATATACGGACTAAGCACCATTGTACAACGCTTATTAAGCTCATTACTTACCCCGCTTTATACCCGGGCCTATCTGCCTAAAGTTTATAGTATCTTCAGCACCATGTTCGCCTACGCGTCTATTTTTCAGGCGTTGCTGGCATTCGGTATGGAAACCACCTTTTTCAGGTATTTAAACAAGTTTCCTGATAAAAAAAGCCAGGTTTATAATAATGGCTTTTGGGTTATATTTACCGTAAGCATCTGCTTTTTATTACTTACTGTTCCATTTACCCATTCACTGGCCGGTTTAATTAAAATTGGAAAAGATATCCCCCAGGGCGAGTTTGAGCTTTACATAAAATTCTTTATAGGCATATTGATACTTGATGCCTGGTGTGTTATTCCGTTTGCTAAGCTGCGTGCAGAAAATCGTCCCGTTAAATACGGGCTGATAAAAGTGATCAATATTATAGTCACCGTATCATTAAATGTCCTGTTCATTTTGGTCATTCCTTATTGGACAGCGCACCGGTTTTACGCCTGGCAATGGTTTTCACATTGGTACATTCATGGTTGGGTTGCTTATGCATTTTTAGCCAACCTGATTTCAAGTTTTGTTACCCTGGCGATGTTATTGCCCGAGCTATTAAAACTTCAATTAAAGTTTGATAAGATCATCTTCAGGCAGATGCTTATTTACAGCGGACCAATTTTAGTTGCCAACTTATCTTATTTAGTAAATGAAAATCTTGACAAAATCCTGCTTGGGAAATTATTGCCTGCCAATATAAGTGAGCAGGAAGTTGGTATTTATTCTGCATGTGCACGATTATCCATCTTTGCCAGCCTGTTCAACCAGGCTTTTCGCATGGGGGCCGAGCCATTCTTCTTCAGCCATGCCAAAAATAAAAATGCCGGGTATACCTATGCCCGGATTATGGACTATTTTGTCATTACCATGTGCATCATGTTTTTAGGTGTGGTAGCTAATATTGAACTATTAAAACATTACGTAAATAACAAGGCTTACTGGGTTGGACTTGATGTTGTGCCGCCTTTGTTATTTGGTTACGTTGCACTTGGTGTTTACATGAATTTATCGGTATGGTATAAGCTGTCGGACCAAACCCGCTACGGCTTATATATTTCATGTATAGGTGCAATTGCAACGATTATATTAAATGTTGCCTTTATACCAAAATACAGCTATATGGCCTCGGCATGGGCATCGCTGATCGCTTATACCATTATGATGGTGCTATCCTACATCTGGGGGCAAAAAAATTATCCTATTCCTTATAATTTAAAAAAGAACCTGGTTTATATTATTATTTCACTTATCCTCGTTTATTTATCATTCTATGTATTTAAACGTAATATATTTGCAGGTAATGCCCTGTTAGTCCTATTTGCAGGCGGCGCATTATTGATCGAGGGAAAAGAATTAAAAGCTATTTTTATTAAGCAATGAACATCCGCATCATCAACAGGTCAAAAAATAACCTTCCGGCATACGAAACGATACATTCAGCAGGCATGGACCTGCGTGCTGATCTGGAAGATTCTGTCCGGCTAAACCCGATGGAACGAAAATTGATACCAACCGGATTGCATATTGAGCTGCCCGAAGGGTTTGAGGCGCAGATAAGACCGCGCAGCGGATTGGCGTTTAAGCATGGCATAGGTATTGTTAACTCACCGGGTACAATTGATGCGGATTATCGCGGTGAAATCAAGGTGTTGCTGATCAATTTATCAAATGAACCTTTTGAGATCAACGCGGGTGACCGGATAGCACAAATGATTATCGCAAGGCACGAGAAAGTAAGCTGGCTGGAAGTAGAGGTTTTAAATGAAACATCCAGGGGTGCTGGTGGTTATGGTCATACAGGGGTAGGATAAAATGAAGCAGAAGGTATCTCTATTATTATGGTGTTTGATATTTCCTGTTTTTGTATTTGCGCAAAACGAAAATTCAGGTAACGGCAGCCGTGTGGTTATAGTTGCAGGGAAACCGATGACCAATGATGACAGCCTGATCGTCAAGCAGCTTTTCTTTTCGGCGCTGCGCGAGAAAACAGTGGAGAATTTTACATTGGCAACAGAGGAATTTAACCAGGTTTTGCAGGTTGATCCTGCCAATGATGCCTCTATGTATGAGCTTGCCGGCATAAAGAAACTGAAGAATAATTACGCTGAAGCACGTGACCTGCTTGAGAAAGCAGTAACGGTTAAGCCTGATAATGAGTGGTACTGGGTCGCCCTGGCCGATTGCTATGAAAAAAGTAATGATATCGCCAGGCTTGAGAACGTTTTTAGTGAACTAATAAGAATCGATCCCGATAAAACAGACTACTATTTTGATAAGGCCAACGTTTATTTTTTGGAAAGAAAATATGATGATGCCCTGGCAGTTTATAAACAAGTAGAACAAATAACCGGTGTAACGGATGAACTGATTGCCAAACGGCAGACGATTTATCTTAAACAGGGAAAAGTTGACCGGGCCGCTGCTGACCTGGAAGCAATGATAGCGGCAAACCCCAGGCAAATAAGGTATTACCTGTTTCTGGCCGAGGTCTATAACTCAAACGGACTGGCAGATAAAGCGCTTGCAACATTACAATCTGCCCGCAAGATAGATCCGAATAATGGACAGGTGCATCTTGCCCTTGCTGATATTTACCGCGATAAAAAAAGCTACGAAGATAGTTTTAATGAATTGACATTGGCCTTTGCAATTCCGGATCTGGATATCGACCAAAAAATAAAGATCGTTTCTGGCTATCTGCCTAAATTCCCTGACCCCAATGCTAAGGCAAGTGCCCTTGAATTAAGCAGGCTGTTGACGGCCGCTCATCCGGATGACTACAGGGCCTATGCTTTGTATGGTGATATGCTGCTGCAAAACGGAAAGTACAAGGATGCAAAAGTCAATTATAAAAAGTCAGTGGCATTAAACGGGCAGGTTTACCAAGTAAGGGAACAATTGATAAGGCTCGACTTAGGCGATAATGATATGGATGCTGCATTGAAGGATGGTCAAGACGCATTGTCGCTTTTTCCTAATCAGGCCTGGCTGAATTACCTGGTAGGTGTTGCGTGGCTGCAAAAAAAGGATTTTAAAAAAGCATTGGAATATGTTAAAAACGCATCCTCGCTTGAAACCCAGGATAAAGATCTGCTGGCCCAGTGTTTTTCATCAATGGGAGATTGTTATCATTCATTGAACGATCTGGCCAGCTCGGACGAGTCGTATGAGAAGGCATTGGGTTATAACCCCGATAATGCGTATACCTTAAACAACTACGCTTATTATTTATCTGTTCGGGGGCTTTCATTAGATAAGGCTGCTGACATGTCAAGGCACTCCAATGAATTGCAGCCCAATACCGCATCATTTGAAGATACTTACGCATGGATATTGTTTAAGCAGAAAAAGTATGCCGATGCCCGGTTATGGATGGAGAAAGCTTTGTCGCATGACAAAGACCACAGCGCTGTTCAATTCGAGCATTATGGCGACATTATGTTTTATTTAGGTGATGCGGATGCGGCTGTGCAGAACTGGAAAAAGGCAAAGGACAATGGGGAAAGTTCACCAATTTTAGAACGAAAGATCAATGAGAGGAAATACATTGAATAAGCTGCTCATGATTTGTTGTCTGCTGGCAATGGTGAGTTGCAAAGCAAGAAAACAGGTTGCCTTTAATCCAAAGCCTGCCGGAAATGCAGCGGCAAGCCTTGTAATGAGCAAGTTAAATGAGATCAGAAAAGGCCAGGCAGATTTTAACACTTTTTCTGGTAAAGCACGCACATCGCTTGATATTAACGGAAACAGCAATGATGTTACGCTGAATATCCGCATTCAAAAGGGAAAAAAAATATGGGTTTCTGTAACCGCAATCGCCGGAATTGAAGTAGCGCGTGCACTGATCACGCCTGATAGCTTGCTGGTGATCAATAAATTGCAGGGACTGTATCTAAAGAAGCCCTTTAGTTATATTTATACCTATACCAGCAATCAGATTGACTACCGCTCGGTAGAGGCTCTGCTGGTGGGTAATGCCATACCGCAGTTATTAAATGAAGACAGTAAATTTCAGCTTGATAGCGGACGCATTATCTTATCAGGCAATTTACAGGAATTGGTTTATAAGCTTATTCTTGGCTCCGATATGAAGGTAAGCCATACGGAATTGGCAGATCAAGCCCAGGACCAATCGTTAAGCGTTGACAATGCCACTTTTATACAAGCTGAAAACAGAGTTTTACCCTCGCAGATCAATATGTCATCAACAGCCAAGTCGAAAAAAGTTCAAATGAATTTGCATTATATCAAAGCTGATTTTGACCTTCCGCTTGAATATCCGTTTAGTATTCCTTCAAGGTATTCGCTGGCTAATTAAAATTTATATTTTTGGTTGATGAAATTTTTAAAAATAGTATTCTTTTTAGCCGGTGTTTTTATCGCAGTAAGCGTGCATGCGCAAAGCAGCGATGAATTAAAACGGCGCCGTGATAAATATAGCGAGGAACTGGAAAGGCTCAATCGCGAATATGAGCAGACAGCCAATGATAAAAGAAGCACTTTAAAACAGTTAAGCCTGTTAAAAGCCCAGATCAACCTTCGCGAAGAAAAGATCAATGTCATCAATTCTGAAGTAAGAAATTTAGATAATCAGATTTCCGAAAGCACCAATACCGTACATAGCTTGCAAAGCCAGCTGGATCAGCTAAGAAAAGAATATGCGGCTATGATACTTTTTGCATACCGCAATCAAAGTTCCTACAATAAGCTGATGTTTATTTTTGCCGCAAAAGACTTTAACCAGTCCTATAAGCGTTTAAAGTATTTACAGCAATTTGGGTCCTATCGCCAGCGGCAGGCGCAATATATAATGGGTACCCAAAAAGACCTGCATGTAAAGATAAATGAACTGGATAATACAAAAAAACAAAAGAACACTTTGCTGGTCGACCAGGTAAAAGAAAAAGAAACACTTGGTAAGCAAAAAAATGATCAGGCCCAGGTAGTATCCCTGTTGTCAAGGCAGCAAGGAGAATTGAAGCAGCAGCAAAAAGATCTGCAACGGAAAATAGCCCGGACCAATCAGGAAATAAACGCCGCCATACGCAGAGAGATCGAGGAGCAGCGGCGCAAAGCTGAAGCTGCTGCTAAAGCGGCCGCTGCCGCCGCCGCGGCGACAGGAGATAGCAGAAATGTTACAGTCCCTAAAAAAGCGATTACAAAGAATTCGACAACAAGCGAGGTGTTAAATGCAACACCGGAATCGGCCAGGCTGTCGAATGACTTTTTGGGCAATAAGGGAAGTTTGCCATGGCCGGTAACAAACGGCGTCGTGGTACAGGGATTTGGCGCTTATTATACCGAAGGCATTAAAAGTGAGAATAGCGGTATTGATATAAAAACCAACATAAATGCGCCGGTCAGGGCGGTTTTTGATGGCAAAGTAAGGGTTATTAAAAATGTTTATGGAGATTATTTCGTTCTTATCCATCATGGAGAATACTTTACGGCATATTCAAATCTGAAGTCTGTCAGTGTGTCCGAAGGGCAAAACGTCAGTACAAAGCAGAACATTGGCACCGTTGCTGCCGAAAGTGCCACAGGCATCCCCAAGGTTAATTTCCAGTTGTGGAAAGGCTCAACACCGGTAAATCCCAAGATATGGCTGCAGCCTGATTAATAATTGTTTTAAAATTTGTGGCATAATATTATCTATATTTGTAAATTAATTTTCATGGTATGTTTAGTTCGATTTTATTGTTTTTGAACATCGGTGGCCCGGAGATGATTTTGATCGTTTTTGTGGCACTATTGCTTTTTGGGGGCGAAAAGCTTCCCCAGATTGCACGTGGTTTGGGGAAAGGGATTCGTGATTTTAAAGATGCTTCAGAAGGTGTAAAGCGCGAAATAACAAACCAAATAAATAACTACGAAGAAAAGAGGCAGGAGGAGCCTGTTGTTAGCAATCCTCCTGCTGAGGAGACCTTGCATGAATTGCCGCCCGCATCCGGGGAGCATACTGTTTCGGCACCGTCCGAGGTTGGGGCCCATGACAACGATGTGCCAAACCCGATAGCTGAAATGCAGGGCGTACCCAATACGATACCGTATAATGAAAACCACGGAGCAGTTTCAGAAGATCAGCTGAGCGAAGCGCATCATCCGGAAGCTTCTGATTCTGAAACTAAACAAGTTAAAACAACACACGAATAAATAAATCATAACATAAAACTTAAAAATTATGGGCTCATTAGGCGCACCAGAAATTATTCTGATCATCATTGCAATATTGATACTGTTTGGCGGAAAGAAAATCCCCGAACTAATGAAGGGTTTGGGAAAAGGCATGAAGGAATTTAAAGATGCCCAAAACGGCGAAACCAGCAATCCAACGAACACAACAGAAGAAAAGCCAAAAAATTAATCTATAAAGATTAATCTCAGGTCCCTCCACTGCTTGGCGGAGGAGATTTAGGAGGTGCTTCTGCTTATAGCTTTTTACTTATAAACTTATCTGCTGAAATTTCCATTTCAACGGATAAGTTTTTTATTTTAGGCCCATGGCTAAATTTTATTCCTCTTTAGCTGAAATAAAGAGAGAAATACAAAGTGGAGAGGTAACAGTGCAGGGGATGGTAAAGGACTACCTTGCCCGGATCAGATCCAATGCTCATTTGAATGTTTTTAACGAAGTATTTGAACAGGAGGCGATATCCCGCTCAAAAATTATTGATGAACGTATCAAAGCAGGTGCCGCAGGCAGGCTGGCGGGCATGGTCATCGGCATAAAGGATAATATTTGCTATAAAGGGCATAAAGTATCTGCATCTTCTAAAATGTTAGCGGGCTTTACCTCGGTTTATTCCTCAACCATAGTTGAGCGTTTGCTCGCCGAAGACGCTATCATTATAGGCCGCTGTAATTGCGACGAGTTTGCAATGGGCGCATCTAATGAGAACTCCTATTTTGGCCCGGTTAAAAATTATGCCGACAATACTAGAGTTTCAGGCGGCTCATCCGGCGGTTCAGCAGTGGCGGTACAGGCAAATTTGTGTCATGCTGCTATTGGTACCGATACCGGCGGTTCAGTAAGGCAACCCGCATCATTTTGCGGATTGATCGGCCTAAAACCTACCTACGGCCGTATTTCGCGGCATGGTATTATTGCCTATGCTTCCTCGTTTGACCAGGCTGGCCCCATCACTCGGTCGGTAGAGGATGCCGCGCTTTTATTGGAAATTATGGCCGGCGTGGATGATTACGATAGTACCCTGGCACAAGCGCCGGTGCCTGCATACAGCCATAAACTTTCAGCCGATCCTTCCAAAAAGAAGATCGCTTATATCCAGGAGGCCTTATCGAGTCCCGGTGTTGATCCGGAGGTAAAAAGTGCCCTGGTCGGGTATATTGATAAGTTGCGCGCTGAAGGGCATACGGTTAAACCCATAGCTTTTGAATATTTGGATTATATAGTACCGGCCTATTATATATTAGCAATGGCCGAGGCTTCGGCTAACCTGGAAAGATACGATGGTGTTCACTACGGATACAGGAGCCCTGCGGCCGCCGGGCTGGTCTCTACTTATAAGCGTTCGCGGTCAGAAGGTTTCGGAAGGGAAGTAAAACGCCGCATTATGCTGGGTACATTTGTATTAAGTGCCGGCTATTACGATGCCTACTATGCCAAGGCGCAAAAAATACGCAGGCTGATCAAAGAGAAAACAGACAGCTTATTGCAGGAGTATGATTTCATTTTAACGCCCACCGCTCCTGAACCGGCTTTTAAGATCGGGAAAATTGAAAAAGATCCGGTTGTAATGTATCTTTATGACATTTTTACCGTACAAGCATCATTAGCAGGCGTACCTGCTATTTCTTTGCCTGCCGGGACGAATACTGAGGGGATGCCATTGGGCTTACAATTACTCGCCAAACGTTTTGCAGAGCAGGAATTGTTGAATTTTTCGAAATATTTCTTAGAACTATAAAGAATTTAATAAATTAGTCAAGATTTGATTTTGGTCAAAGCTGCAAATAAAAAAAAACCGACAGAATGAAGAGATTATTGGTGTGTGCTGTATTGCTGTTTTTATTGCAGGCCGTTAAAGCTGGTCCCCGTTTTATCCCCGATTCTTCCCATTTATTGATGCCATCAAAGCAAGGTGCTCCGGATACCATAATGGTGCCGGTTTTAAACCCTGCGCCTGTTGGCTATTATAAAAGCAGCATCTATAAACGCCGCCTTGATTCGATCAGAAAAGAGGTGCCACTGGATTATAATGAGTATGTGCAAAGCTATATTGATATTTACCTGGGGTATAACCAGCGTAACGACATTAGCCGTGTTTTGGGCCTGGCCAGATATTACTTTCCTATTTATGAAAAGACTTTCCATGATGCCGGTATTCCGCAGGAGATCGAATATCTTTCGATAGTTGAATCACAGCTTAATCCTTATGCGGTATCAAGGGTGGGGGCAACAGGTCCCTGGCAGTTTATGACCACTACCGCAAAAATATACGGCCTCAATATGGATGCCTATGTTGATGAGCGCCGCGATCCGGTTCAGTCAAGTTATGCGGCAGCGGCTTATCTGAAAGATGCTTACCAGGAATTTGGCGACTGGCTTTTGGCCATCGCATCCTATAACTGCGGAAAAAGTAATGTGATCAGGGCTATTGAAAAAGCCGGAGCAAATGATTTTTGGTCCATTCGCCAATATCTGCCTGTAGAAACAAGGGGATATGTACCCGCTTATATTGCCATTACTTATGTCATGAATTATTACAAAAAGCATAATATTATACCGCAGGGATGTAATATATCCATGAAAACTGATACGGTGCTGGTTAATAAATACATTTCCCTGCATAGCCTTTCGAAGGTGTTGAGTATCGACCTTTCACAACTTACTATCCTGAATCCTTCCTATAAAATGCTGATAGTGAACGGAACTGCAACTGCACCGAAAAGGTTGGTAATACCCCAGGCAGCCAAAGAAAAATACAGTGCTTTGTATGATGCACTTAACGCCGAGCTGTCCTACAATGCTGCCCGCCAACACAGTGCCTCTTACACAACGGATGGGCTAAACCGCAGTTATGCTAAAGTGAAGAATTCGTCTGCAGGAAAAGCCGAAAGAAATTATGTTACCTACAAAGTTCTACGCGGTGACACGCTATCGGTTATAGCCGGTAAATTTGAAGGGGCCACTGCAAAAGAGATCAAAGAACTGAATGGTTTGAAAGGGTCGCATTTACACCCCGGGATGACGCTTAAGATCAACAAAAGTTGATATCTTCATAAAATAGTTTTTAGGCCCGGTTCTAATGCAATAAGAGCCGGGCTTTTTTATATCAGCTCAAAAAGAATTGTAATTTTGAGTGCTTGAATTTTAACACCATGAATAAACCGAATACACGTAAACAGGATGCATTGGATTACCATGCCAATGGCCGTCCGGGCAAGATACAGGTCGTACCGACAAAGCCGACTAATTCGCAGCGCGATCTGACGCTGGCTTATTCGCCCGGTGTTGCCGAGCCCTGTTTGCAGATTGCCGATAATGTTGACGATGTATATAAATATACGGCCAAAGGTAATCTGGTGGGCGTTATCACCAACGGAACGGCGGTATTGGGTTTGGGTAATATAGGCCCCGAGGCGAGCAAGCCGGTGATGGAAGGTAAAGGGCTGCTTTTCAAAATTTATGCAGATATTGATGTTTTTGACCTGGAGGTGAATGCCAAAACGGTAGACGAGTTTGTAGCGATCGTTAAAGCGCTGGAGCCAACATTTGGTGGTATAAACCTGGAAGATATTTCGGCTCCAACCTGCTTTGAGATCGAACGAAGGTTAAAAGCCGAAATGAAGATTCCCGTCATGCATGATGACCAGCATGGAACAGCCATCATTTCCGGCGCGGCTTTGATAAATGCATGCGAGATACAGGGAAAAAAACTCGATAAGATAAAAATGGTGGTTAGCGGTGCCGGTGCGGCAGCAGTATCGTGCTCAAAAATATATCTTTCATTGGGGGTTAAAAAAGAGAATCTGGTGATGTTTGATATTAACGGCCTGATCACTGCCGGGCGTACCGATCTTGACGAGATGAGGATGCAATTTGCCACCGAGCGCAAAGACATCAAAACCCTGGCTGAGGCCATGAAAAATGCCGATGTATTTATCGGCCTTTCGGCAGGTAATGTAGTTAACCCGGATATGTTGAAGCAAATGGCCAAAAACCCTATTGTTTTTGCCATGGCCAACCCTGTGCCGGAAATAGACTATGATATCGCCGTAAAAACACGCAAGGATATATTGATGGCTACCGGCCGGGCCGACTTCCCTAACCAGGTAAATAATGTATTAGGTTTCCCGTATATTTTCAGGGGCGCACTCGACGTGCGGGCTACGGCAATTAATGAGGAAATGAAGATAGCGGCTGTTAAAGCAATTGCCGAAATGGCTAAAAAGCCCGTTCCCGAAGCGATTAACCTGGCCTATAATACCAATAACCTGAAATTCGGAAAAGATTATATCATTCCCAAACCAATGGATCAGCGTTTGATCACCGAAGTTTCGTCTGCGGTAGCCAAGGCTGCAATAGATTCGGGTGTAGCACGTAAGCCCATTACGGACTGGGATGTTTATCGTGAGCAGCTCAGGTTAAGAATAGGCGCTGATGACAGGCTGCTGCGTAATATCGCAAATAAGGCGAAACAAAATCCTAAACGCGTTGTATTTGCCGAGGCTGATCATTACAAAATTCTACGGGCCGCGCAGATCGTCCGGGAAGAAAATATAGCTACCCCGATATTATTGGGCAACGAAGCAAGGATAAGAAAGATCATTAAGGAAAGTGATCTTGAACTGGACGGTGTGGAAATTATTGACCCGCGCGAAGACTGTGCGAACTTTAATGAATATGCGCAATACCTGTATAACAAGCGTCAGCGAAGGGGCATCACCTTATCAGAGGCCAGGAAGATGATCACCCAGCGTAACTATTATGGTGCCTGCATGGTTCAATTCGGCATGGCAGATGCATTAATTTCGGGTTTAACAAAGGATTACGGGTCGACAATTAAGCCTGCGCTTCAAATCATCGGCACCGAACAAGGCGTAAACCGCGTGGCGGGTATGTATATGATGCTTACTAAAAAAGGTCCTGTATTTATTGGTGATGCTACTGTAAATGTGGACCCTACCGTGCAGGAACTGGTCGATATTACCATATTGATCGACCATTCGGTTAAACAGTTCAACATCAAACCGCGCGTTGCGGTGTTATCTTATTCCAACTTCGGTTCGAACGAAGGACCCATACCCGAAAAAACCAGGGAAACCGTGCGCATCTTGCATCAGAAATTCCCCGACATGGTCGTAGACGGCGATATGCAGGCTAACTTCGCTTTAAATTCGGGCTTGCTTGCAGATAATTTCCCATTTTCAACCCTGAACGGGGCGCCGGCCAATACCCTGATCTTTCCTAACCTGGAATCCGGTAACATCGCCTACAAATTGTTACAGGAAATTGGCGGAGCAGAAGCTGTTGGGCCTATATTGCTTGGACTTAAAAAGTCGGTGCACGTGCTACAGCTGGGCAGTTCTGTCAGAGAAATTGTCAATATGGTAACTATTGCCGTTGTTGATGCCCAGGGAAAGGCGGAAAACGCAACCTCGGACGCGATTTCCCGTACACGTTAATAATCATCCAAAATTGTATGTACGCTTATATTGATGGCAAACTGGCTTATAAAAGCCCTTCTTATGTGGTAATTGAAGCAGCGGGTGTGGGTTACCACATTAATATATCGCTCAATACCTATTCCAAGCTGGGGGATGCCGAACGGTGTAAGTTATTTACCTGGCTGCATGTCAAGGAGGACGGGCATACTTTGTATGGCTTTGCCGATGAAGGCGAGCGCCGCTTGTTCCTGCACCTGATATCCGTATCGGGTATTGGCCCCAACACCGGGCGCATGATGCTTTCCTCCATTACGCCTGATGAAATACAGGCGGCTATTGTAAAGGGGGATGTACCCTTGATCCAACGTATAAAAGGTATCGGCCCGAAATCGGCTCAGCGTCTTATTTTGGAATTGCAGGATAAACTGCGCAAAGAAGGGCCTGACACGTTGACTGCGGTACCATTAAATAAAACAGTTAAAGATGAAGCGCTGTCGGCATTGGTTATGCTCGGTTTTGCACGGAACGCTGTTGAGAAGGTGCTTGAGCAGGAATTGAACAAAAACAGCGGCGAACTGACCGTTGAACAGCTAATTAAATTTGCACTAAAAAGCTTATAATTACGTATATTTTTACCATCACACTTGAGCCGGACTTTTACCTCTAAGGTTGTAGTTAATGCCTTGCTAATTTCTGCATTTTGCGGGTTGGGCGATGCCTTTGCACAACAGCCGCAATCCGGGCTAAAAAAAGACTCATTAACCATTAAAGCTCCTTTTAACAGTACAGAATCAAGAAGCAACCAGCTGCGCGAAGGTATTTTGGAAGCCGATCCGCCTAACCTTGTCCGTACTTTTGAATATAACGCTGCCAGCAACCAATACATTCTGTATGAAAGGGTAGGTAATTATTTATACCGCCCCCCGCGTTACCTTACTTTTGCGGAATATTTAAGGCTTAAAGAAAGAGAAGAGCAGCGTTTATATTTTAGACAGTTAGCCGATAATTATGCTTATCAGTCGCAGCAGCAAGGGTTTATTCCGTCTATCAATGTGCGCAGCCATACTTTTGAACTGATATTCGGCAGCTCAAATATTACCATAAGGCCGCAAGGCTCCGCCGAAATGATCATGGCCGGGCAGATCAACAGTAATCAAAACCCATTATTCAATACCAAACAACGCAGCCAGTTCAATTTTAATTTTGACCAGAAAATTCAGATGAATGTGACCGGCTCTATTGGGGATAAACTGAAGATATCCACCAATTATAATACGGATGCCCAGTTTCAGTTTGAGAACCAGATAAAGCTGGATTATACGGGTACCTCCGACGAGATCATACAGAAAATTGAAGTAGGTACCGTTAGTTTCCCGTTAAATACGACCTTGATCACAGGTACCCAGGCCTTGTTCGGTGTAAAAACCAAACTGAAGTTTGGTAAATTGAATGTAACGAGTATTTTCTCGCAGCAACGTTCGCAATCGAAATCAATTACGATTACCAATGGCGCACAGCAGGGGAATTTCACGCTGACGCCGCCGGATTACGAAGCGAACAAGCATTACTTTTTAGCACAATATTTCAGGGATAACTACAATAAAGCCCTGGCTAATATACCCATTATCAGTTCAAATGTAAATATTACGCGGGTCGAGGTATGGGTAACCAACCGTACCAACAGCACGACCAGCTCGCGCGATGTGCTGGCTTTTATGGACCTTGGCGAGAATAAACCTTATAATACGGCACTTATACAGGGCGGTCCGGCCTACAGCGGCCTGCCGGCCGGGTTCCAGGGACCAGGCTTCGCGCAGCAGTCAAACTCTTTGTTGAAAAACCTGCCTGCTACGGCCAGGCAAACCAGTTCAAATACAGTTGTAAGTTATTTCCAGGCCACGGGAGGCAATGATAACTATGCTAAACTAACTTATGCACGCAAATTGACCGAAAAGGAATATACCCTGCATCCGCAATTGGGCTATATCTCATTGAACTATCCACTAAACAATGATGAAGTGCTGGCGGTAGCCTATCAGTATACGGTAAACGGAGTGCAATACCAGGTAGGTGAATTCTCCACAGATGTTCCGGTTGACCCGGCTGCGCCAAAGGTATTGTACGTAAAGCTGCTTAAAAACGCATTGTTAAAAACCAGTTTGCCCACATGGAAGCTGATGATGAAGAACATTTATTCATTGGGCGCATTCCAGATCAGTCCAAGTAATTTCAGGCTGACCATATCAAGGCTTGATGAGAAATCAGGAATTGCAAAGCCAATTATGGATGAAGGCATCCATACCAAAAGTAAACTCTGGCTGCAGTTAACAGACCTGGATAACCTGAATGCCCAAAACGATAAAAAGCCGGATGGCTATTTCGATTACCTGGAAGGAATAACTATCGATTCGCAGAACGGCCGGATCATGTTCCCTGTTGTTGAACCCTTTGGATCCGACCTGGCTAAGCAGTTCGATCCCGGCGAACAGGGGCTCATCAAGCGGTATGTGTATCAGCCCATATACGATTCGACAAAGACTATCGCACAGCAATTTTTTCCGCAGTTAAACCGGTATGTGATCAGAGGAACGTATACTTCGCAGGGGGGGTCTGAGTATCAGCTGAATGCAACCAATATTCCGCAGGGATCGGTAGTGGTTACAGCCGGTTCGCTGAAATTGGCTGAAGGTTCAGACTTTACGGTGGACTACACGTCCGGGCGGATAAGGATCATCAACCAGGCTCTGCTGTCATCAGGTCAGCCAATTACTGTAAATATTGAAAACAACGAATTATTTGGCGTACAGCAAAAATCGTTGTTCGGGTCCCGGTTTGATTACCAGGTAAATGATAAGCTGGCCCTGGGCGCTACGGTAATGCACTTGACCGAACAGCCCGTCACACAGAATGAGGTTGCCGGCCAGGAATCGATCTCCAATACAATTTATGGATTTGATGTTAATTACAACTCCAATTCAAGATTGCTTACAAGGCTGGTGAATAAGCTGCCATTTATCACCACAAAAGTGCCCTCATCTATTGCCTTCAACGGTGAGTTTGCGCAGCTGCTGCCCGGAAGCCCGTCTACATTAAATTTTGCCGGTTCAAAAAATGGTACCTCCTATTTGGATGATTTTGAAAGCAGTCAATCGGTGATCGACATTAAAAGTTCTTCACCATGGCAAATTTCGGGTACGCCAAAATTATTTGCTGAAGCGCAGTCATTTAATAATCTCAGTTATGGCTATAACCGGGCCCGACTGGCTTTTTACAATATCGATCCCATATTTTACACCGGAGGGGTCCCGGTTTCCCGTACCGAGTTATCAAACCCTTACGTAAGGGAGGTTTTGGAAACAGAGGTGTTTCCTTACAAGCAATCAGTTACCGGTCAGCCTTTGACCCTGCCTACTTTTGACCTGGCATTTTATCCAACTATCCGCGGGCCATATAACTATGCAGCTACGGGCATTAATAACGATGGAACCTTAGCAAATCCAAAGGCCCGCTGGGGAGGCATATTCCGGGGCATATCAACCAATGATTTTGAGTCGTTAAATGTGCAGTATATTGAATTTTGGGTGATGGACCCCTTTATTGGCAAGCCGAACTCACAAGGCGGCGATCTGTATTTTAACCTGGGCAATATATCTGAAGATATACTATTGGACGGACGCAAAAGCCTGGAGAATGGCCTGCCTATTAACGGAGATGCCAGCCAGGTGGATACCACCGCGTGGGGGAAGGTTTCAAAATTACAGCCGGTGGTAAATGCATTTGACAATAACCCAAGCGCACGTGTTTTACAGGATGTCGGTCTGGACGGACTGAATGATGTGGAAGAAAAATCAAAGTTTGCCGCCGTAGTGCAGCAGGTACAGACCCAGGTTAATCCGCAGGCTGCCGGCAGCTTTTCCGGCGACCCGTCATCAGATGATTATCAATACTACCAGGGGCCTGAGCTGGACCAGGCAAAAGCCGGTATTTTACAGCGGTATAGTAAATACAACGGTACGGAGAGTAACTCTAAAACATCCGCACAATCACAGGCAGCGCTTGGTATTGCAACATCAGCAGCTACATCATTGCCCGATGCGGAAGATATTGACAGGGATAATAATATGAACCAGGACGACGAGTATTTTCAATATAGGGTATCTGTTCGTCCGCAGGATTTAGTAGTTGGGCAAAATTTTGTTAATGATAAAGTCAGCTCGCAGGTTAAGCTCGCTAACGGACAAACGCAGTCGGTTACCTGGTACCAGTTTCGTATTCCTCTCAATAATTATCAGTCGGCAGTCGGGAATATCCAGGATTTCAAATCGATCCGTTTTATACGAATGTTTATGACCAATTTTGCGGATACTTCCATCTTACGCTTTGCTACATTGCAGCTGGTAAGGGGCGAGTGGCGGGCTTTTAATACGGAGAATAATCCGGCCAATGTGATTGCAGATCCGGCGATAACAAATGCGCCACTGGATAATTCGGCAATTGATGTAGAAACAGTAAACATTGAAGAGAATGGAAACCGCACACCCATACCTTATGTAGTGCCTCCGGGTATTCAGCGGCAACGTAATTACAATAACGTGCAAACTAATACGCAGTTGAATGAGCAATCCCTTTCTTTGAATTTTGCCAGTCTGCGGGATGGATATTCAAGAGCCGCTTTTAAACCTTTTAATAATGATCTGCGGAAATATAAGCGCCTGCAAATGTTTATTCATGCCGAAGGCAGCCAGTTGAAGAACAATGATGTTAATGCTTTTATCCGGCTTGGGGTTGATTATATCGATAATTATTATGAGTACGAGATCCCGCTATCGGTTACCCAGCCTGGTACTGCAGACCCGAATGCGATATGGCCTGCTGCAAATGAGCTGGACCTGCAACTTTCACTACTTACCAACGCTAAACTGGCGCGTAATAACGCCAAGCTCAATGGGCAGCCCTGGCCGTTGACGGTGCCCTTCACGTTGTCAGACGGGCGTAATAAGATTACTATTAAAGGCCAGCCGGACCTGAGCCGCTTAGCTGCTGTGATGCTCGGTGTGCGTAATCCTTATAAAAATAATTCGCCGCCCGGCACCGACGATGGCCTTGACAAGACGGGAATCATATGGTTTGATGAATTGCGCCTGACGGATTTTGATAACCGGGGCGGATGGGCGGCCACCGGAAGGCTTGATGCAAAATTAGCTGATTTTGCTAACTTTACCGTATCAGGTAGTAAAACTACGGTTGGTTTCGGTGCCCTTGATTCAAAGTTAGCGGACCGGAGCATGAATGATACCAGGGTTTATGATGTATCGGGAAATGTGGAATTAGGTAAGTTTTTCCCGGAAAAAAGCGGGGTACACATTCCGTTGTATGTAAACGTTTCACAACAGGTAAGCACGCCCCAATATGATCCGGCTTCGCCTGATGTTGAATTGAAACAAACGCTGAATGCCGCAACCAGCACCCGCCAGCGAGACTCGATACAAAATGCGGCTGAAGACTACACCTTACGAAAAAGCATCAACTTAACCAATGTTCACAAGGCCAGAACAAATCCATCGGCGCCAAGTCATCTGTGGGATATTGAAAATTTTAATGCCACTTATTCTTATACAGAATATGATCACCATGATTTTATCACCCTTAGCGATTTTGAGAAAACCTATCGTGCTGCCTTAGCCTATAATTTTACCACGCAGCCTAAATATTATAGTCCTTTTGAAAAAGTGATAAAAAGTAATTTATTGTCTATAATAAAAGATATTAATATCGACCTGATCCCTTCGAGATTAAATTACAGTATAGGCTTCGACCGGTTTTATTCTGAAAATACGCTAAGGAATAATGATCCGGCTAACCTGATCCCGATACCAACCACTTTTAATAAAACTTTCAATATTACCACGGTATACGGTTTAGGATGGAATCTGACAAAATCTCTTACCCTGGATATCGATGCCATCAACCTGGCAACGGTGGATGAGCCTGCCGGGCGTCTGGATGGTTTAAAGCGGGATACCCTGTGGCATAACCTGTTAAGCCTGGGACGTAATACCAATTATAACCATACACTGACCTTTAATTATAATGTTCCGGTAAACAAGCTTCCTTTTATGGACTGGACAACCCTTATTGCACGCTACAGCACCCATTTTACCTGGCAGTCGCAGCCTCTTTTTGCCATAAGTGACCCAGCGTACAATGTAGGTAACAGCATACAAAATCAGCGTAAAGTGGAGTTAAACCCGATGCTGAATTTGACGACCTTATATAATAAATTCCCCTTTATACGCAATGCAAATAGCTCAAAGGATGAGGCAAGCGGCATTGGAAAAGTACTGGTTGGCTTACTAACCAGTGTGAAAAATCTGAGCGCAGCTTATAGCCGTACTGATGGCACCTTCCTGCCCGGTTATTTGCCAAACAACAGTTATTTTGGAGAAGATTTTAATTACAATGCACCCGGCATAGGATTTTTATTGGGTAGCCAGTCCGATATAAGGCAAAAGGCGGTAACCAGTGGCTGGCTTACAACCGACACCTTGCAAAATCAGTTATATGTCAAAACACTGAACGAGGACCTGCACCTTAAAGGTACACTTGAGCCATTCAAAGATTTCAGGATCGAATTAATTGCATTCAAGACCCAGGATCATAGTTATCAGACTAATTTTAAGTACTTGCCCACTAACAACAGCTTTGAAAATCTTTCGCCCACCACCACCGGAGATTACAGTATTTCCTATATGTCGATCGGAACAGCATTTTCGAAAATAAATGGCATCGACAACTCTTCAGCAGTTTTCAATAAATTTTTAAGTAACCGCTCTGTTATTTCACAACGGCTTGGGAAATTGAACTCCAATTCCATACCACAGGTTGGTAATTATACCGATGGTTACGGGCCAAACTCACAGAATGTCGTCGTGCCGGCTTTTCTTGCGGCTTATACGGGCAGAAATGCGGCTACTATTGGTCTTAGCGGCTTTCCTAATATTCCCATACCAAACTGGGATATGCGGTATAGCGGCTTAGCCCGTATCCCGTTTTTCAGTGACCTTTTTGAATCTGTAGATCTCAAAGACGGTTATCGCTCGACTTATACAGTAGGTAATTACACTTCGTTATTGCAGTACCAGGAAACAGGCGGCCATGTCAGTTCCCGCGATGCAAATAATGACTTTTTACCTTTTTACCAGTTTTCTTCGGTCACTATTTTGGAGCAGTTTGTCCCCCTGCTGGGAATAGACGTGCGGTTTAAAAATAATGTAACGGCTAATGTGGAATACCGGCAAAGCAGGGCGCTGAGCCTGAGTCTTTCAAACAGCCAGCTGGCCCAGCAAAACGAAAAAGATATCGTTTTTGGATTTGGCTATAAAACCAAGAATTTTAGGTTTCCTTTTGGCCTTTTCAACGGGAAAAAGCTGAACAATGACCTTACTTTTAAAGTTGATTTCTCAGTGCGTGATAATAAAACACTGATCTACCAGGCGGACGTTACGGGGGCTGAAGTATCCTCAGGTGCTCAAAATATTACCTACCGGCCCGAAATTGATTATATGATCAATCAGCGGTTTAACCTGAGTTTGTTTTATGATTCCAATATCACCCGGCCCTATACTTCACAAACCTTTAATACGGCATTTACCAACTTCGGCATCAATTTGAAATTGTTGCTTCAATGAAAAACCGCCGGATAGGGCGGTTCGGCAGGTGTTTTTTGGAAATATTTTGCCCGAGCCTGTACCTGGAGTCGATAACTGAAGCCATTGCCTGAACAGATCACCTTGCCAGAGCCGGTAATATGAGCCGAAACGCTTTGGTGGGCTACAAGGTATACCTTTCCCGGACCGGTGATAACGACTTTAGCAGAGCAGCATTACTGATAAAAGGGTGAAAGCTGATCTTTTCATGATCTGTTGATTTTAACCAACAGAGGCTGCGTGAAAAGTAATCGTTGCATGAAATATAAAAAAGGGAAATCCAGGACTTGCTCAAAACGGGCGCAATCTTATTCTTTCAAAGTCATTTGCTCCTTTTTTAATTCCCTTTTTCGTTGGCGCTCTGCTCTGCGCTGCTTTCTTTGTGCTTTTTTTATGATGCGCTGTTGTTTTTGGATGGCCATGCCGGCTATTTTGTTCTTGACGTCATTTTGCATTTTTTCGTCAAGACCCACACAGGGTTTAATACCCGTTAACAGCGTATGCCAGATGGCTTTAAAAAAAGTAAAGTCTTTTGGCCGGTAATAGGAGACATTGCTTGCACGCGGTATTTGGCCGGCGGTGTCAGGGTTATCATGTTTTAATACCAATACATTGGCAAATAATGAGGCGATAGTCATGTGTCTTAATTTATCATTTGCGGTATCCGCTTTTAGCACGGTTACCTTCAGGTCCTTATATAAAACGCTTACCCTGCCTTTTGCCAGTTCATTATCGGCATTAATGTCGAATTCAAAGCGATCCAGCTGGCCCGAGTTGATCTTAATTAATCCGAGCGGCATAATTGCCGGGTTGATTGCTGACAGGTCCATCGGTCCCACATCGCCTTTATAGCTGAAAGGCACATTATCAGCTGTTAAATTGAATGTGAAAAGAACATTGAGCTTGCCCCGGTTCATAAAATAGCTACTCACCTGTGCCGTGCAAATATTATTTTTTTGCAGGGCCGCCCGGTTTGTCGTAACATTTAAAACACGCCCCGATGAATTATTAAAAGTAATCGTTCCTGTTTTATTCGATTTGTGGTTAAACTCGGTATAAGCAATGTTGATGTGATTTGCATCTACCGTATCAATATTCAGATCAGCCCTTATCGCTTTCAGTCCAAAATTGGGATAGGTCTTCACCCGGTCTGTTTTTAGCTGTGCAGGATTGGGATTACTGAACAGGTTTAACGAGCCGCCGCCCAATATCATGTGTGAGGCATTTATTACACGATACTTATGGTAACTTACATAGTCAAAATGGTTTAGCTGCAGGGAATCCAGATGCGCATTAAAACGATCTCTTACACTCTTCTCAAAAAATACAGTGGTTTTCACCGGCTGCAGGTCAAGCCCCTCTATATTTAATTTTGAGGTTTTGGTAGATAAGCGCAGTGACTTAATTTTATAAGTATATAATCCATTTGGCGAACGGCCCGAATAGTTATTTATTTCAGCAATAATATCCCTGCAATACAGAAGCCTCGAGCGGTCGTTTTGCGTAGCAGAGTCTATCAGTAGGTCTGCCGCGCTTAAATTCATTTCCTTCAGTTCCGATATAGCCAGTTTATGACCTGAGTAATCTTCGTACTTAAGCTTTACATCACTTAGTGAGATATTGCCGATATGAATAGATCTGAGTGATTTTGATATCTTTTGCCAGGTGGTACGGGTGTCTTTTATCACCGTATCCTTGGCATGGTTGAGCTGGTAAGTTACTTTTAATTCGGGCTCCCTTAAGGTAACCCGGCCGATATCCAGTATATTATGAAAATATAGGTTAAATGGATGAATATGTGATAAAATGAGGCGTTTAACATGCAGCTCTATCAGGTTATTAGGCGCAAGATGGACTTTCATTCTCCGGTTGTATACCGCAGTATCGGGCTTTAAGGTAATATTATAAATATCTATTTCGCCTTTGAGCACGTGCAGTTTAGCATCCGAGAAGTCGACCGTGTACAAACTGTCGCTGCTGGTTAAAACCGTGCTTTTTACCTTACTGGCCAGTATCGGCGACCAATATTGGTTAACAAAGAAAGCCGGTATCAGTATAACAGCTAAAAATATCAGAAAAAAAGTGAGTAATATTTTATGCCGCCTATTTTTGAAAAGAGTTACCGCCATATTTTTAGCTGTTTTTCCTTTGGTTTTTGGTAATGCCCGGTTTCGTTTATACTTATTTGGCACAAGTTACCAACTTTAAAGCTTCGTTTGTAAGCTTAATTTTCCTTTTTTGCATTTCCAGCGGTAACAGCGGGCATTTGATTTTTTTAAACGTGACAAACTGTCACTTTATATTTAAAAGATTGTGTAATTTTGCATTTCAATTTTTTTTATGATGATGGATTTGGTTACTGCTGATAAAACACACGACGAGAGCAGGCAAGGGGAGGCTCTGGTAGTAGAGCCGGCAAAAGGGAAAAACAATGGTCGTAAGCTTTATATTGAAAGTTATGGCTGCGCCATGAATTTTTCGGACAGCGAAATCGTAGCATCGATTTTAGCAGACCAGGGGTTCGAAACTACTGCTGATTATAATAATGCTGATGTTATTTTTATCAATACCTGTTCCATTCGTGAAAATGCCGAACAGCGTGTTCGCAACCGGCTAAGGGAATTCACGATCGCAAAAGTCAAAAATCCGGGTTTGGTAGTTGGCGTATTAGGTTGTATGGCCGAGCGCCTGAAATCCAAATTCCTGGAAGAAGAAAAGCTGGTTGATGTAGTGGTAGGGCCCGATGCTTACCGCGACCTGCCCGGCCTGATCGGCAGAGTTGACGACGGGCAGAAAGCGGTCAATGTGTTACTGTCCCGCGAAGAAACCTATGCAGATATCAGCCCGGTACGACTAAACAGCAACGGCATTAACGCTTTTGTTTCTATTATGCGCGGTTGCGATAATATGTGTTCTTTCTGCGTAGTGCCATTTACGCGTGGCCGCGAGCGCAGCCGTGAGCCGCTGTCAATTGTAAAAGAATGTACCGATTTATTTAACCTGGGATACCGTGAGGTTACTTTATTGGGGCAGAATGTGGATTCGTATAAGTGGAGTGTGCCCCACCCAACCCTCCCCGCCCGCGAGGGCTTACAAGCAGGTAATTTAAACATCTCCCCAACCGGGGAAGAGTTAGCCGGGGCTAATCAAGCCGCTGTTAATTTTGCCAACCTGCTGGAAATGGTTGCTAAAATAAATCCCGAACTGCGCGTGCGTTTTTCCACCTCGCATCCAAAAGATATAACGGACGAAGTGTTATACATGATTGCAAAGCATGAGAATATCTGCAACTACATTCATTTACCGATACAATCAGGCAACAGCCGGGTGCTGGAACTGATGAACCGCACTTATGACCGCCAATGGTATATAAACCGCATTGATGCTATACGCAGGATCATTCCCGGATGTGCCATATCAACAGACATGATAACCGGGTTTTGCAGTGAAACCGATGAGGAACATCAGGATACTTTAAGCATGATGGATTATGTGCAATATGATTTTGCCTATATGTTTATGTATTCGCAAAGGCCCGGAACCCTGGCAGCAAAGCGCTATGCTGATGATATCCCCGATGAAGTAAAAAGAATTCGTTTAAAGGAAATTGTGGCTAAGCAGCAGCAGCATTCTTATATCCGTTTACAGGCGCAGTTGGGTAAAGTTCAAAAAGTGCTGATCGAAGGTTTTTCTAAAAAATCGGATAAAGATTATTGCGGCCGCAGCGATCAGAATGCAATGGTTGTTTTCCCGGTAAATGAAAAGTATAAGCCGGGGCAATATGTCAATGTACTTGTAGAGCGCACTACTACAGCTACTTTGATAGGAGGAATAGTTGATTGAGTTTATTGGTTGAATAAGTTGAATAAATCAGGCAGTGGAAATAACCGCTCACTTGATCAACTCAGTCAACCGCTCACTAACACATTATGGAAATACAAGAAATAAAACAGCGATTTGGTATTATAGGTAATTCGCCTTTATTAAACCGGGCTATAAATATCGCCAACCAGGTTGCCCCTACCGATATATCCGTATTAATTACCGGCGAAAGCGGTAGTGGAAAGGAAGTGTTCTCACATATCATCCACCAGATGAGCCCGCGCAAACATGGGCCCTTTATCGCAGTTAACTGCGGGGCTATCCCCGAAGGAACAATAGATTCCGAATTATTCGGTCACGAAAAGGGTGCTTACACCGGTGCCGTCGGTGAGCGTAAGGGTTATTTCGAGACGGTAAACGGGGGTACAATCTTTCTGGATGAAATAGCCGAGATGCCTTTGGGCACACAGGCCCGTTTATTGCGGGTTTTGGAATCCGGGCAATACATAAAGGTTGGTTCATCAAAAGTTGAAAAGACGAACGTAAGGGTGATTGCGGCCACCAATGTGGATGTTTACGAAGCCGTAAAAAGCGGCAAATTCCGGGAGGACCTTTATTATCGTTTAAATACCGTGCCCTTGCGCATACCGCCGTTGCGCGACAGGAAAGAAGATATATATCTGCTTTTCAGAAAGTTCACGGCTGATTTTACCGATAAATACCGTACCCCGCCAATACAGCTCGACGAAGAAGCGCAGCAGCTTTTAGCCAATTATTCATGGCCTGGAAATGTACGCCAATTAAAAAATATAGCCGAGCAGCTGGCTGTTCTTGAAAGAGACCGGTTAATAACGGCGCCCATATTGCTCAACTATATTCCGGTTGAAGCCACCGGGCGGAATCTGCCGATGCGCCTGGACAGCCAGCATAAAGAAGATTTCTCGGAACGCGACATATTATATAAAGTTTTATTTGATATGAAGCGGGATATGAATGAACTGAAAAAGCTGGTAGCTGAAATTATCGAACATGGCGGTGTTTCCTCAAATTATGCCAATCACACGCAAACTTTAAACCAGTTATACCGCGATATTGAATTGCCCGGAGGCAAGCAGGATACACAATTTACGCTACAGCATCCCGTTATTAATACCGGTAGCAATAGTGACGCTTTTAATATAACGCACGAAGCGGAAGAGGTCGAAGAGTCGCTGTCTTTGGTTGAAAAGGAATCAGATCTGATACGGAAGGCATTAAAGAAGCATAAAGGGAAACGCAAACTTGCGGCTAATGAACTGGGAATATCTGAGCGGACCCTGTATCGTAAAATAAAAGAGTTAGATTTATAATTAATGATGAGAAGAATATTTGCGATTTTAATTACGGTAAGTTTCCTGGTTTTATTTACCCAATCGTGTACCGTTAAGCTCAATGGCTCCTCGATACCACCCGAATTAAAAACGATCAATGTTGGCTATTTTGAAAATAATGCGCCATTGGTTGTCGGTACGCTGAGCCAGCAATTTACCGAAGCTTTGAAAGCCCAGATAAGGTCTACAACCAGGTTGGCAATAGTTCAGGGCGAAGCAGATGCCAGCTTGTCCGGCAATATTACCGGCTACAGTATTGAGCCTGTTTCTATTCAGGCCACCAATAATAATGTTGCCCCTATTGCAGGCGCTACACGATTAACGATTACTGTTAATGTAGTGTACACTAATAAAGCCAATAAAAAGTTTAATTTTACACAGTCATTCCCTGCGTTTGCTGATTTTACGGGTGATATATCTACCCAGGAATCGAAGTTAATTACAACGATTACTACGCAGCTGACGAATGATATTTTTAACAGAGCCTTTGCCAATTGGTAAGCATTTTGTAGTTTCAACCTCGTGGACCAATACCTAAATAACCGGCAGAACGAAATTTTATGGAGCCTGTTGGCCAATCCGGCCGACAATGGACATTTACATGCCTATAATTTACAGTGCCTGGCAAGTGATTTCCCGCAGAGCGGATTATTACATGCCTTGCTTTGCCGTGCGGATAGCGAACAAAACATCAGCCATGCCGCAGCTTATCTGAACCCTAAGGCGCTTTATCTGCTGGTAAATTCGCCGGAAAGTTTGGCTGTACTGACAGATTCGCGGATCATTCAGCAATTAAGCGATAATATTAACTATGCCACCGTGGAAGAAGTTGACCGGTCGCAACAGGAAAATGAAGAATCCGGGCGGAATGATTTCAATGATGCCCTTGAAGCCAAACCGGATTTTAGTGCTGAGTCCGAATCGGCCGTTGAGGAAGTAAATCACGGGCAACCGGCTATCGATTCCGGTCAGGAGCAAGGCCATATCAAAGCGGAAAGGGAGGCTGTTGCCGCAGCGCAAGGGTTTGCTGAAACCGAGTCTGTAATTGCACATGGCGCTGGTGTTGAAGCGGCTGGCTCGCCCGCTGATGAGCCCCAAACGGTTGGAACATCAAATGAGGAAAACAACAAGTCTGAAGATTCTGCCCAAAATATCCGGGAAGATGAATCGGTAACCGAAGCCCCCAGTTTTGAACTGGCTGAACCACCACGGGGCATCGAGGACGATGTATATGATGAAATAGTGGGTATCGAGGATATCAGTTTTTCACAGGCAGCTAAACCTGCCGGCGAGATAACTCCATCTGAACAAGCCCCGCTTATAGGTCAGCAGGAAGAATTAACCGAAACGCCGCTGAGTGAACCTCGGCTGCAGCGGGAACGTGTGCTGAACATGGATGATGAGGCTGAGAAATTAATAGTCGGCAATATAGCTGCTACCGATTATTTTGTATTTGACCGGGCTTTTAACGACCGGAAACAGGCTGAAACAGCTGAAAAAAATTCATTTGTTCCCGCATCCGGTACCGTCAATGGGCATGTTAACACCGGCACGACGTCCCTTGAGGAAAGCCAGGAGGTATCTAAGTATAACGATGATACCATGCCGTATACCTTTTTGTGGTGGCTGAACAAAACACGCAGGGAGCATGCCGGTATCTATCAGCCTTTTAAACTGGACACTTCACAAGCCATCCGCCAGGCCGGAGCTGATGAGTTGCAGCAGCAGTATTACGAGAATATTTTTCACCTCGGTTCTGTTGAAGAGCTGGACCGAAGCACGCCACAGCGTCCCATTGAATTTGATCCGAAAAGCAAGGAGGACCGGATCATCAAGCGGTTCATAGTCGAAGAACCGCATATTACCCCTCCCAGCGGCGATAAACTGGATAATGAAAATAAGGCCCGCAAAAGCGCCGAGGACCGCGATGAGCTGGTTACCGAAACACTGGCCCAGATATACATCGATCAGATGCTTTACCACAAAGCCATAATCACTTACAAAAAATTGATGTTGAAATTTCCGGAAAAAAGCCGTTACTTTGCCGATCAAATTGAACAGTTAGAAAGAAAAACCAATTAATATATAAAGAAATGTATTTTATTTTAGTGATCCTTGCCATTGTGGTGTGCGTGCTTTTAGGAATGATCGTATTAATCCAAAATCCCAAAGGAGGCGGTTTAACATCCAATTTTTCAAGCTCGTCACAATTGATGGGCGTACAGAAAACAGGTGATTTTTTGGAAAAAGGCACCTGGATATTAGCTATTTCATTAATGGTAATATCGCTTGCAATTAATGTTTCCACTAAAAGCGGGTTGGCAAAAAATGCAAACCCTGATCTGGACCAGACCGTCAAAAAGGCTTCAACGCCTACGGCTCCTGCTAACGCTGCACCGTTAACTTTGCCAGCAAACCCACCGGCAAAAAAGAAGTAATTAAGCATATAAATTGTTAAAAAGGCTTCGGATAATTTCCGAAGCCTTTTTTGGCTCCAACCAGCACTGCCATGATGGCATTGCAATATTAATTTATCATTAAGAATAAAAACCTGATTGACCTAAATGTGACAATTAAACAGTTAATATGTCAATTTTGAACTTTGTGGTTTGCTTGGCATAATTGATGTTCATTGCAACATGCCCCGATACTTATCGGGAATCGAAACTAAAACTTTTTATAAAATTTAAATTAGTATAACTATGGCGTTAAACATTAAACCTATCGGAGACAGGGTAGTAGTGGAAGCTGCTGCCGCCGAAGAGAAGACCGCATCCGGAATCATTATACCGGACACTGCTAAAGAAAAACCTCAACGCGGAACTATCGTTGCTGTTGGCGACGGTAAAAAAGATGAACCCTTAACTGTTAAGGCTGGTGACCAGGTTCTGTATGGCAAGTATGCCGGTACTGAAATTACCTACGAAGGTAAAGAGTACTTAATTATGCGTGAATCGGATATTTACGCAGTGTTATAATCAATTACTGAATTATTGAAGGACCGGATTATCGAATCAGGCCTTCAATCAATAATTCAATAACTCACTAATTCAAAAATTAAAAAACATGGCAAAACAAGTTAGGTACAATGTGGAAGCGCGCGATGCTTTAAAGCGTGGTGTTGATATTTTAGCCAATGCGGTTAAAGTAACCTTAGGACCAAAAGGTCGTAATGTGATCATTGATAAAAAATTCGGTTCACCAATCATTACTAAAGACGGTGTAACTGTAGCTAAAGAGATCGAATTAAAAGATGCTCTAGAGAATATGGGTGCCCAGATGGTTAAAGAGGTGGCATCAAAAACTGCTGACATAGCGGGCGATGGTACGACTACGGCTACCGTTTTAGCACAAGCTATTGTAACAGCAGGTATCAAAAACGTAGCTGCCGGTGCAAACCCGATGGATTTGAAACGCGGTATTGACAAAGCGGTGGCTGCCGTCGTGAAAGATTTGCAGAGCCAGTCTCAAACTGTAGGTGAGGATAACAACAAGATCAAACAAGTTGCAGCTATTTCAGCTAATAACGACGAGATCATCGGTTCATTAATCGCTGAAGCAATGGCTAAAGTGGGTAAAGATGGTGTGATCACTGTTGAAGAAGCTAAAGGAACCGAAACTGAGGTTAGAACTGTTGAAGGTATGCAGTTTGACCGTGGTTACCTTTCTCCGTATTTCGTTACCAACGCAGATAAAATGGAAGTAGAACTGGAGAATCCTTATATCCTGATCTATGACAAGAAAATCTCTTCGATGAAGGAATTGCTTCCTATCCTTGAAAAACAAGTTCAAACAGGTAAGCCGTTATTGATCATTGCCGAAGACCTTGATGGTGAAGCATTAGCTACCTTAGTAGTTAACAAGATCCGTGGTTCATTGAAAGTAGCTGCTGTTAAGGCCCCCGGTTTTGGCGATCGCCGTAAAGCGATGCTGGAAGATATCGCCATTCTTACAGGTGGTACTTTGATATCTGAAGAAAGAGGTTTCAAATTGGAAAATGCTGACTTGTCTTACCTGGGTACCGCTGAAAAAGTTGTGGTTGATAAAGACAATACCACCATCATTAATGGTGCCGGCCAGAGTGAAGAGATCAAAGCCCGCGTTGGCCAGATCAAATCTCAGATCGAGTCAACAACTTCTGATTATGACCGCGAAAAATTGCAAGAGCGTTTAGCTAAATTATCAGGCGGTGTTGCTGTGTTATATGTTGGTGCAGCTACAGAAGTGGAAATGAAAGAAAAGAAAGACCGTGTGGATGATGCATTACACGCAACCCGTGCCGCTGTTGAAGAAGGCATCGTAGCAGGTGGTGGTGTTGCATTTATTCGCGCTGTTGAAGCTTTGGTTAACCTTAAAGGTGCCAACGAAGATGAGAACACTGGTATCCAGATCATCCGTCGTGCTATCGAAGAGCCGCTTCGTCAAATCTGCGAAAATGCAGGTATCGAAGGTTCGATCGTAGTGCAAAGGGTAAAAGAAGGTAAAGCAGATTTTGGTTACAATGCCCGGACAGATAAGTATGAAAACTTAATTGGTGCAGGTGTTATTGATCCTACTAAAGTTGGCCGTGTAGCATTAGAAAATGCAGCTTCGATTGCAGCTATGCTATTGACTACCGAATGTATATTAGCCGATGATCCTGAAGATGAAAAAGGCGGCGGTATGCCTCCTATGGGTGGCGGTGGCATGGGCGGCATGATGTAATTGCATCGCAATCCTCACCGATGCGTTCTCTGAGTCTTGAGTTAAAATTCTAAGATGCATTACTCAAAACGCATCACTAACCTACCCGGCAAGTCCCTGTCTATTTTTTTAGACAGGGATTTGTTTTTTGTAAACCATTCAAACGTCATGAAAAAGTAAAGGGAACGTCATTGCTTAATCAAATGATTGATTAAGCAACATTCCGGTTACTATTAAGCTTATTTTTGTGTCGCTGCTCCATAACTGATTATTGGGCACAACATTTGAACATACCCAGACATGAAAATGATTAATGATGCAACCAGGCTATTGAAAACTCAGTTATTAGAGTGGGTTCTTATTAAAGGCCCCGAATTATTTGTGACCATTTACGGTAAATAATAAAATTACTAACTTTGGCTTCAGAACTATGAAGCTCGAAGAATTCTACCATCAATTCCACATTTGGCTGATCACCCGCGGGCCAAATTACATCGCAGGCATATTAATATTCTTAATCGGCATATGGTTTATACGGCATCTGAAATTCCGGATCCGTGCCCGCATGAGCAAGCAGCAGGTACATTCCACACTGCAACCATTTTTTTTAAGTCTGACTATTACTGCTTTATATGTTTTACTGGCACTTTCGGTATTTAACATCATTGGTTTTGAGCTTACTTTTTTAAGTGCAATTATTGCATCGTTCGGAGTTGCTGCAGGTTTGGCCTTATCAGGCACCTTCCAGAATTTTGCCGGCGGGGTGCTGATACTACTGCTAAAACCATTTGAATTAGGCGATAATATTATTGCACAGGGACAGGATGGTGCAGTTACTTCCATCCAGCTTTTTTATACGGTTTTAATCACGGCGGATAACAGGACGATCATCATCCCCAACGGAAAACTGTTTAATGAGGTGATCGTAAATATAACACGGGAAGGCAAGAGGCGTTTGGAATTCGAGCTGAAGCTGGGGTACATTGTTGATGTTGAGCAGGTTAAGGAAATAATCAATAATGCAATTAAGATAACACCCGGCATAATACGTAAACCAGCACCAATAGTGGGCGTGTATGCATTAGAGCTTGATGGTATTAGATTTACCGTGCGGGTTTGGGTGAACCCCGGGGATTATTTTGATATTAAACTGTCCTTGCAGGAAAAAATAGTGAAGGACTTAAGAGAAGCTGATGTGAAACTACCCACCCATCACCTGCTTCCCGGCACCTGATATTATAT
Organism: Mucilaginibacter sp.; assembly: GCA_028287895.1. Classification (GTDB taxonomy): domain Bacteria; phylum Bacteroidota; class Bacteroidia; order Sphingobacteriales; family Sphingobacteriaceae; genus Mucilaginibacter. Next base: position 30,641 of record JAQBOV010000020.1, read on the forward strand.
CGTTTGCCTTGCTTTTAGCTCAAGATAACGGTTAATGGTATTAATAGTTAGATTTTGAGGTGTGCTTAAAATGGATTGAATCCCATGTTTCATCAATTCCTTTACGATTAATTTCTTATCGTAAGCGAACTTTTCAGCTATTGTTTTGATATAGATATCCTCAACATTGCCGGCCGGCTTTTCGCTTAATTTTTCAAGTTCGGTATTCTCAAAAAAGACCACTAAAAGCAAATGAAACCTGGTGATGCGCTTTAAAAAGGGCAGTTGCCTTTCCATTGCCGACATACTTTCGAAATTGGTAAAAAACACGACCAGGCTTCGCTGTTTCAGCACCTTGCGTATGGTGCCATATAGCAGTTCCATATTGGTTTCCAGGTATCTTGTTTTTTCTTTGTACAACACTTCCAGTATCCGGTTTAACTGTACCGGCTTTCGGTCTGCCGGAACCACTGCGCCCAATTTTTCCGCAATGGTGATCAAGCCGGCTTTATCCGCTTTTAATAACGCCACGTTTGATAATACCAGGCTGGCATTTATGGCATAATCCAGCAGGCTCAGTCCTTCAAAAGGCATTTTCATCGCCCTTGATTTATCGATTACACAGTACACATGCTGGGATTTTTCCTCGGTATAAATATTAGTCATCAAATCTCCGCGGCGGGCAGTAGCCTTCCAGTTAATGGTGCGGTAATCATCGCCGGGCACATAATTTTTCACCTGTTCAAATTCGAGGCTGTGTCCCAGCCGCCTGATCTTTTTTACACCGATCTCAGTTAACCTGTTTGAAATAGCCATCAGCTCATATTTGCGCATTTGCGCAAAGGATGGATATACCGGCAGTGTTTCTGCCTGGCTAAAATTATATCGCCGCCTGATGAGCCCTAATGGAGAGCTAACGTATACCCTGATATCACCAAATTCATAGTCCCCGCGCTTTGTTGGCCGTAAAAGATAGTTGATCAGTTTATGCTGACGCGGACTTAAAATGGTTTTAAACCAGATATCCCTTTTTTGAAACTGGAAGGGAATTTCATCAATAATACCCACCTTGACAGGAAAGGAGTATAAGTTTTCAATATAAATACCCAGCTCGTTATCATCCCCATTGCTTAACCGTTCGGGCGCATGGCGTTTAGCAAATACACCTTTTGATGTGCGGTACATAAGCAGTACATCGGCAAAAAAAAGGAGCATCAGTGTCCAGAAAAATAACTCAGGAATAATACCCAGCCAGGGGAAGAAGAAAGAAAGTAAAAAGAGTATCGCGCAAACTGTTAACCCTGCAAAAAGCCGGTTAGTTAAAAAGAGATTTTTATAAAATAAGCTAAAAATGTTTTTCACGCTGCTTACCGGGGTACCTCAATTTTCTGAATAATTTGTTTCACCACATCATCGGGACTAACACCTTCCATTTCTTTATCAGGGGTAAGCATAATACGGTGCCTTAACACGGCAGGGGCCACCCATACCATATCATCCGGCGTTACAAAGTCGCGGCCCTTAATAGCTGCCAGCGCTTTTGCGGCATTTACTATGGCAAGTGACGCGCGGGGTGATCCGCCAAGATAGAGTGATTTGTTATTCCGGGTTTCATGAATAATTTTAGCTGCAAACGCCAATATCTTGGGTTCTACATGAAATAACCTCACCTGTTGCCTTAAAGCGACAATATCCTCCTTGGATAGCACAGGTTTAATATCAGCCAGTTGATCATTGGTCTTTTGCTGATGCTGCTGGGTTACAATCAGGATTTCCTCTTCGAGTGAAGGATATTTCACTTCAACTTTAAACAGGAACCGGTCCAGTTGCGCTTCAGGGAGTCTGTAGGTGCCCTCCTGATCAATGGGGTTTTGAGTAGCCAATACAATAAATGGTTCCTCCATTTTATACTGATGCCCGTCAATAGTCACCTGGCGTTCCTCCATCACCTCAAATAATGCCGATTGTGTTTTGGCCGGCGCCCGGTTGATCTCGTCTATCAGGATAATATTTCCAAAGATCGGTCCATATTTAAACTCAAAGTCTATTGTTTTAGGATTGAAGACAGAAGTGCCCAGTATATCCGATGGCATCAGATCAGGGGTGAATTGAATGCGTGAATAACCGGCATCAATTGCCTTTGCGATCAGTTTTGATGTTAGCGTTTTGGCCACCCCGGGAACGCCTTCTATCAGTATATGTCCGCCGGCCAGTATGCCGGCAATCAGCAGATCAATGGTATCATGCTGCCCCACTATTATTTTACCCAGCGTGGCTTTTATTTGATCAACTGCTGCACTCAGTTTATTCAGGTCGGTTCTTTGTTCAAAAAGTTCGTCTTCCATAGCTATCTGGATCGGTTATAAAATTGTTCGGTAAGTTGGTTTAGTTTAATAAGTTCATCATCATTCATATGCTTTTGCACGTTAATGTAATTTATATGGTTTACAATATCCTGCGCAAAGGAGTACTCAATACCTGTTTTATGCGCCAATAAACCGATAAAATCCATATTAAGCTGGTTGGTTTTCAAATAGTATTTTGTTCGTAAATGCTCAAGGAAGAAAAGTATCTTCTTTTGGGCTATATTCAGATTGTTTCCTTGCTCATAATATACCTGCCCAATGACCCTGGCAAAATCGACCGTCGAATTTTTTAAAGGCTCAATTACGGGAATAATACGTTGCCGGCGTTTGATTTGGTAAAGCACAAAAAATAATAAACTAAAAAGACTGATGTAATAAGCCCATTGCAAATTTGGATGATTAAAAAACACGCGTAATGGCGATGGATCTGCTATCATATCACCATTTTGGAGTTCATCCCAATAAATAGTAGGCTGCCAGGGCAGATAAGACAATGCTTTTGCCGCATAATCATCTCCCCGGTTATTTAACAGGCTGAAATTTGTGAATAATTGAGGATCGGCACACAGGTATAAGTGTCCTTTTCCATAGTTAAAACCGAGGAAATTGCTATGACCAAGTTCGTTTTTACCCAGTACAACAGCATGTGCGGTATCAAAACGGCTAAAATATTCATTGCTGATGTCTTTGTTGAATTGATAATCGTGTGCTTGTTTTAATTTACCGTTAGTGAAGTTCAATCCTACGTTCTTTTTTTCATATTCCAGATTGGTCTGGAGTTTTAAAGTATCCGCCAAAATCCCCCTCCAATCGAATGTTGAAATAAATACTGAATTGCCGGAACTGATATAATTGATCATTTCCTTAAAATCGTATTTACTTAAAACAACTGTTTTTGATATGATGAAATAGTTGCTGCTACTAATGGCCTTATGATGAAACAGGTCATACAGGTTTTGATCGGTATTGATGATTTTAGCACTCGGAAAAAAATGAGGTAGTTCCTTGTACAGAACATAGGTGCCGAAAGGGATTTTGTCATGATAATATAAGGTAGATTGCCAGTTAACAGGAGCGGGTTTGTTATACTGTGCTACCAAATAAACGACAAGCAGAAGTGTGGCTACAGAAAAGTATATCTTAAAGTCTTTCATCCCGCATGTTTGTTAAAGTTCTGGAAAGAGGAATGGATGTTTTTATAAACTTGCCCGTCAATTAAAAATTCGCCATACCATATATATTCAAACTGGCGGGTAAGCATGCTGAATGCAGCGCGCTGTTCGTTGTTCGCAAGCTCGTCAATGTAGGTGCTATTGGTTTTATCTATCCGCCATTGTATCAATCCGGCGTCGCTAAGCTGTTTTAAGCATTTTAGATACAGCAACCTTACAGCAAAGCGATAGTTATGTTTGGTTATGGCGTTTTCTATTTCCTGATCAAAATTGATCTGGTTGATATCTTCAAAAAACTCAGAATATGGTATGGTTGCTGTCGCCGGCTTTCGGCGGAAAAGGTTTATTATATTTATTCCCTGTGATTTAAATATAAAGAATACCAGGGCGGCAGCACCCAATAATAGTATGGCGATCTCCATGATTTGCCAGAAAAATCCCCATACGGTTGCAGTTTTTGAATCAAAACTAAATAGGTGGCTGGTCCATTTCCAAAACCATCGCCAGAAACGTGTCCACCATGAAAAATCTTCCTGTGTCTGTTTATACCGGAATTCAGGCTGCCTGCTATAAGCCTTCAGCGCATCTTTATCAAAATGCCGTACATTAACAACCGAACTGTCAGTTTTTAGAATAGCCTTTTCATGCGTAGGTGCAAGGTGGTTTACCGAAGAACCATCACACACATTGATCATCAGAAAGAAAAATACCGGGTATAACAGGGCACGCATTTTAATACTCTTCGGGTGTGACGTTCGGATCGGTATTGGTTGTGCCAAATTGGTTAATGCGTTCAATTAAACCTGTGCCTTCTTTGCTTTCTGTCAGATTGAAATAGCATAAACCTGTGGCGACTACCATCAGAACCTGGAAAATATTTGAAAACGCGCCTAATATCGTTGTAATTACTACGGCGGTTACCGATACCGTCGTGCCCTTCGTAAAGTGTAAAAAAAGGCGGCCCACAGTTAATAAGGCGGATGGCATTACTAAAATCATTCTTGCTACATAAAGTATAATGAAAATAACGACCAGCACACCAAAAGTTGTCCACCAATTATCTTTTATCAGCCTGAAACTATGGTTAAAGGCATAATTGAAGCTGGTGTTTTCAATAACCATAATAGGCAGAACTAAAGCCATAACAGGATAAAGATAGATACCAGGCATGAGACAGAAGATTGCGCCAAGCACTACTAATATCGTCATCACGATCGAGCTGCCTAATATTTTAAGAAAATAAAACTTAAAGTATCCCCACATTTCATCCATTTCAGGCACATTGTTTTGCTTTTGTTTATATAATGCCATATAACATAATACCATTACAGTTATGGATATGTATTCAAGCAACAAGAAAAGCATGCTTAAGAAATAGCTGGGCGTAAGAAAAGAAAAAGCCGCAAACCGATTATCCGAGTCGAAACTATTGGGGTTAAAATTATTGACGTTTTTCAATACGCTGATCTGTGTCAAAATAGAAGTGGCAGCAGTTGCAGCCAGAAAAAAGCCGCAGAAAATAAAAAAATATTTCAGCAGTGGTTTGAAATTCTGGCGTATAAAAATGAAGGTGTCATTTATAATCTCACCAAAGTCACGGGGTTTTGCAAGTTCAATGTTCGGTATCATATAAGGTTTGGTTTTTATGAAGTTTATTAGGATAAATAATCACATACCATATCATAAAGAACAGGGATGTGGTTAATATGGCTATACTGAGCCATGCAGGCATTTCGGTATGACGGGTAACAAAACCCTCGAAAAATGCTGCAATTATAAATAAAGGAACTAACCCAATGGCGATTTTCATACCATCTTTTGCGCCTTTTTTTAAGGATGCCAGCCTGGTGTAGGTTTTAGGGAATAAAAAGCTGTTGCCTAAAATCAGACCCGCCGCTCCGGCAATTATAATTGATGATATTTCAATTGTGCCATGTATCCAGATAACGAGTATGGATTGCAGCCCCAGGCCTTTACTGAAAAAATAATATTCAAACGAGCCCAGCATCAGGCCGTTTTGAAACAGGTAATAAACAGAACCTACCGAAAAAATAATGCCGCTAACGAAAATTACCAGGGAAACAAAGATGTTATTTGCCGCTATTGAAAAGAACATGGTAAATTCTTGATGACTTTTATACACGCCAAACGGGTCGCCTTTAGCAATATTTTCGTTAGTCATATCAACATACTCAGGCCCTAAAATAAGTTTAAGAAAGTTGTCGTCATACTTTGCTGAAAGCGCCCCGATAAAGCAAAATACAAGGAAGAAGATAAATGAGTACAGCAACTGTTTTTCGTATTTTTTAAATAATAAGGGTAACTCAACATTCCAGAATGTGATAAAACGATTGCCTTTTTCGCTTTTGTTCTTATAAATCGATTGGTGCAGTTTGGAAGCTAATCCGTTAAGGTAAGCGGTTGTTTTTGATTTAGGATAAAAAGTTTTGGCATAGGCCAGATCATCAGTGATTTTTATAAAGCGGTCAGCAACTTCATCCGGGTCAGTGGCGGGCGTTTGTTCAAAACTGGTCCACTTTCCGGCATTTTGTTTAACAAACAGTGGTTCACGCATGAATTGCTTTTGTTTAATATGGGGTTAAAATAATTACAATAATTTTATCTTTCAACTAAAAAAGTATATTAGTGACAGATATTTACTCACATGCAGACAATTAAGATAACCACTTCGCAAAATATTGATATTGATTATGAAATTGCCGGATTGGGTGAACGCATACTGGCACGATTGATCGATCTGGCGATATTCTTTTTAATATTTGTATTGGGCATTTTTATAGCGAGTATAACAGAACTGTTTCGCAATTCAGGAGCAGGCGCAGTAATCCTGCTTACGATTTATGCAGTGCTTTTTGTTTTTTATGACCTCATCTTTGAAGTTTTTATGAATGGACAAAGCATTGGCAAACGCATTATGAAAATAAAAGTGATCAGCCTCGATGGGGCACAGCCGCGATTTGGCCAGTATTTATTGAGATGGTTGTTTCGTATTGTCGATTTTTTAATTGTTGAGCCGGGAGTCATCGCATTGGTAGTAGCTGCAGTAAGTGAAAAACCACAAAGGATAGGTGACATGGTTGCAGGTACAATGCTGATTAGGACCAGCCCCCGCACGCAAATGGATCATATTGTTTTCATGCCGGTATATGACGGGTACCAGCCTGTATTTAAGCAGGCAGGGCAATTGAGTGACAAAGATGTTGAGCTGATACACGAAATTATCAGTGCCTATATCAAAACGGGGAATAATGTAGTTGTTTTTAATATGGCCCTGCGTGTAAAAGAACACCTGAATATAAGCCCGCCTGACGGAATGAATGATATGCTGTTTTTGCAAACGATCATAAAAGATTATAATCACCTAAGCGCTCAGATAGCTGCCTTATGACCAATATAAATGCTGTATAGTTTAAAGCAATAACTTACCAATATAATAATACCCACTATCATAAACCCTGTTTTTTTGATGAGCTGTTTTTTACTGTCCAGCCTAAAAAAGTTATCGGCAATGCCATACGCAAAAAAAAGGAGCAGGGGTATAGCCGGAGGATAAAAAAGAAAACTTTTATTCAGCTCACCCTGTATCAGTGCGACCAAGGCGCGTTGAAAACCACAGCCGGGACAATCGATGCCGGTAATAGATTTAAAAGGACAGGGAAGCAGATGATCCTGCAGCCATTTAATAAAGATCAAATGACTGCAGGATATGGGTATGTATACAAGATTAGACACCTTAAACCTGCGGGGGATTTGGATCTTGGTAACCTTGGGACGGGTCAAATGGTTTAACGCCACCGGCTTCGGCGGCAGCAGGGCCTAAATATTGATAATTGCCAAAACCCAGGATAGGGTAAAAAACTACACCCAATAAAATTAATCCCACCGTAAAGCCTTCGCTTTGTCCAAAGCTTTTGCTTAATAAGTTAATTGTCCATACCATAAATACGATATTCACACATGGAATCAGGAATAAAAATATCCACCAGATTGGTTTGCCAACTATCTCGAGTAAAACAATCCAGTTATAAATAGGGATGATCGCCGCCCAGCCCGGTTTGCCCGCCTTTTCGTAAATTTTCCATTTTCCTATAATAACAATTACGGAAACAATAATAATAGGAATAATCATGGCAGTGATCATGGCAAAAAAGGCGGCTATACCTGAAGCGGAAGAAGAGTCGTAATTTTCCATTGTAATGAGGTTTTATGAAGGTTTAATTAATTGAATGTATTAAATAAATTTTGAAATATGAAACGTTTAACAAAAAAACATTCTGTTACTATTTCTGTAAGTTTGTTGCAATGAAACGCGAACAGATCTCCGTATTTGATATATTTAAAATTGGTATAGGCCCCTCAAGTTCGCACACGCTTGGGCCATGGCGGGCCGCGCAGCAGTTTGTTCAATTGCTGGAAGAACAAGGTGTTTTTCAATCGGTGGCGGGTTTAAAAATACTGCTTTACGGATCTCTGGCCAAAACAGGCAAAGGGCACGGAACGGATATAGCGATCCTGCTTGGCCTGAGTGGCGATGATCCTGTGACGTTTGATGTAAATGCCATCGGTAAAAAAATTAAAGGCATCGAAACGTCGAATCTGCTGTTGCTGGGCGGCAAACAAGGCATACTTTTTTCCGCAGCTGACGATCTGCTGTTTTTATATAATGAAAGTTTGCCATTTCACCCTAATGCAGTAACATTCCAGGCGTTTTTAAACAACGGGAAAGCTGTTTCGGCAACTTTCTATTCGATAGGCGGCGGATTCGTAGTTAAAGAAGGCCAGCAAAGCCAGTCTAAAAATGAGGTTGATCTCCCTTTCCCGATCGATACAGCAGGCGACCTGTTGCATTGGTGCATTAAAACCGGCCTCAAGATATCAGAGGTGGTGATGGAAAATGAACTGGCCTGGCGAAGCGAAAAAGAAACGCGAACCGGTGTGCTCAATATCTTCCGGGTGATGAACGAATGCATGTATCGGGGCTGCCATACCGCGGGCCACCTGCCTGGAGGATTGAATGTAGCAAGGCGTGCCGCCAATCTGAATCGCAGACTGATTGGCGCTCGTGCCTATGAAAATTATCAGGACTGGGTAGCAGCCATCAGGCAAACGGGTAATAGTTTCCAAAATACGCTGGATTGGGTGAGTTGTTTTGCCCTGGCGGTGAATGAGGAAAATGCTTCATTTGGTCGCGTGGTAACCGCACCGACAAATGGTGCAGCAGGTGTGGTGCCGGCCGTGCTTCAATATTTCATAGTTTTCTGTGATGGGTTTAGCGATGAAAAGGTCATCCAGTTTATATTAACGGCATCCGAAATAGGAAGTATTTTTAAAAAAGGGGCAACCTTATCGGCAGCAATGGGTGGTTGCCAGGCCGAAATAGGGGTGTCGTCTGCCATGGCTGCGGCTGCATTAACTGAATGTCTGGGTGGTTCACAGCGCCAGGTATTGATGGCGGCTGAAATTGCGATGGAACATCACCTGGGCATGACCTGCGATCCGATAGGAGGCCTGGTACAGGTGCCTTGTATCGAGCGTAACACGATGGGGGCTATAAAAGCGATCACCGCATCGCAGCTTGCCCTGCAAACAAACCCCGATAACGCAAAAGTAAGCCTCGATGCGGTGGTAAAGACCATGTGGCAAACTGCGCTGGATATGAACTCAAAATATAAAGAGACATCAGACGGCGGCCTGGCTATTAATATACCGATCAGCTTACCCGAATGCTGAACAAATGGGTGGTGTGCCTACCGGGGGAACGCCTCCGGGCGGACCGGAATGCTGTATTTAACCAATACAAAATACATACGGCTGGTATAGTTTGGGAAAATACAAGCTGCCTTAGGATAACACCGCATGTTTATACCAAAATCGCTGATCTTGATAAATCGGTCGGGCAATCGATGAGATCGCATCAAAAAAACAGCCTTTACTGTAACCTTTGAAGTAACAGCGGGCTCAACTGTACAACCCACTCCAGATACATCTTAGCCGACGGATGCAGTCCGTCAGCGGCTATCATATCCCGGTCATTTGCGGCCTGCCTGGATATGCCTGTGATATCTAAATAGTTTACCCCTGCGGTTGTACTTATCTGTTTGTTGATGGCATTAAACTGATCTATCTGCGGGCCTATGATACGATCCTGCCCGGCAGCAAAAGGGGTAACCCCCCAATCGGGAATAGACAAAACGAAAACACGGTCTTTATTACCACCTGCAAAATTAATGGCTGTGTTTAATACCTGCTGAAATTTAACACGATAATTATCCTGGCTTAGGTGCCGGTACTGATCGTTTACGCCGATAAGCAAAGTAACCAGGTCAAACTTTTTACCGGTGATGCCGCTGGCCGAAATAGCGCTTATCAGTTCATCTGTGGTCCATCCGGTAGTTGCAATAACTGTCGGTGTCGTTACAGGGTACTTTTGTATCGTCAATTCGGTCGCCAGCAAATAAGGGAATGACTGGGCCGCAGGCACCGCCTCTCCAATAGTGTAGGAATCACCAAGGGCAAGATAATTAAGTGAATCAACAGCAGCGCTGGCAGGAATGTCTTTATTGTTCATATTGGTGGTAACGCGTGCAGTGTTGAAAGTTCTTTAAATTGGGACGCCATATGTTCACAATATCTCCATATGGAACAATTCGGAAATATGTTGTTTAAGGGTTTTTTTGACGTCTTGTATGTCAACTTCTTTTCCAAGTTCTTTTTGCATGGAGGTTACCGCTTTGTCGTCAATGCCGCAGGGAACAATATTGTTAAAATAATCCAGGTTGGTATTCACATTAAAAGCAAATCCGTGCATAGTTACCCATCGGCTGCAACGTACGCCCAGTGCACAAATTTTCCTGGCATTTTCATTATCCGGATCGAGCCATACACCGGTATAGCCCGGGTACCTTTCACCTTTTAATCCGTACCGGGCCATGGTTAGTATGACAGCTTCTTCCAGCGTACGCAGGTAAAGATGGATGTCGGTAAAAAAATTATCCAGGTCAAGTATCGGGTAGCCCACTATCTGGCCTGGTCCGTGGTAAGTAATATCGCCGCCACGGTTGATGGGATAATAAACGGCATTCTTTTGTTTCAATCCTTTTTCATCCAAAAGCAGGTGCTCAGGTTTGCCGCTTTTACCCAATGTATACACATGAGGATGCTCACAAAAAACCAGATAGTTTGGAGTTAATTCATCCTGACCATATTCATCACCCTCACTGGTTATTTTTCGGTTTCTTATATTGGTTTTTAGCGTCACCGTCTCGGCGAATAAAGCCTCCTGCCTGTCCCATGCGTCTTTGTAATCGATCAAACCCCAATCCTGGAACGTCACCTGTTTGTTCTTCATGTCCCTATCCTTTTACATATCCTATCATGTAGTCTTCATATTGCAGATAATCAACCCGGTAATCCAGACTGACCGCCCCTTTATTTAAAGTCGCACTTACATTGCCTTGTTTATCAAAGTTAAACGGCTTTAACGAAATATTATCAGCAAATGAAACTTCTTTTTGTCCGTAGCATTTATAAACTGCTTCTTTAGCACACCAGCAAACATACAGCTGTTGTATTTTATGCTGATCGTTAATAAATGCCATCTCAGCGGGGCGCATAAATTTATGCGCTATACGCTCAACCTTTTCTTTGATCTGCTCAATATCTATACCCACAGGCCTTTTTTTGCTGATCATTACCGCGGCATAGTCAAATGAATGGCTAAGGGAGATATGATAAGGCAGATCAACAAGGTAAGGCTTGCCGTGCTCATCAACCTGGCAGTCGATGTATTCATCAGTGTTCAGCATTTTGCGTAATAAGACACGCGTACCTAACCAATGCAGGTTCCGTTTACCATGGCTCAGCTGCTCCACATAAGCTTTTTCCTGCTCATTTAACTGCAGCTGATTGTACAGATCATCTGCTTGCTCCTCTATTTTCCAAACAGCAAATTCGGTATCATCATCAATTTGCTTTTTGTATGCTATGGCCATAAAGTAAAATTGCAAAAAGGATGGCAAACTTAAATCAAATAATTCTAATTTAGGCCAAATATCACAGTGTTATGATTTTATCGGACAAACGCATTCTTGAAGAAATTGACAAAGGCCATATCATTATTGAACCGTTCAAAAGGGATTGTTTAGGTACCAACTCTTATGATGTGCATTTAGGCAAACATTTGGCTACTTATCGCAACCGGGTGCTGGATGCCAAACAGCATAATGAGATAGACGGCTTTGAGATACCCAAAGAGGGCTTTGTTTTGCAACCCAATACACTTTACCTGGGCGTTACGATGGAATATACGGAAACACACCGCCATGTGCCCTTTTTGGAAGGAAAGTCAAGCACCGGCCGTTTAGGTATAGATATCCATGCCACGGCAGGAAAAGGCGATGTTGGCTTTTGCAATACCTGGACATTGGAAATTTCATGTGCCCAGCCGGTGAAAATATATGCCGGTATGCCCATTGGTCAGCTGATCTATTTTGTGGTAGAAGGCGAAATTGAAACCATGTATAACACCAAAGCCAACGCAAAATATAATAATCCAACTACCCGCCCGGTAGAAAGCATGATGTGGAAAAATAAGTTTTAATAACTATAACCCAGGGAAATTTTACCGAACTTTTTAATCGGTTATGGAATCCGGAAAACTTCCCGCAGGAGAAATGAAAAAAGCAATCGGCGGAACCTTACTATAAGGGAAGGTACCTGGGAACAATAGTTTCCGCCGGGTGATCCCCAAGCTGCGTGCCTGTCGCGGGTTACCCTGCCCAACTATACTTCAGGTTTGCACTTGCGGAACTTTTTGCGTTTAATTTTTTAATTACCTAATTGTTTCAAAGCAAGATAAGCCATCAGTCCGGTACTGATCTTAAACGCATTCTCCTCCACGTCGAACGTAGGTGTGTGCACCGATGAGGTGATGCCGCGACTTTCGTTACGGGTACCGAGGCGATAAAAGCAGGAATCAGCTACTTGTGAGTAATAGGCAAAATCTTCGGCTGCCATCCAGATATCCAGATCGAGCACGTTTTCTTTTCCTAAATAATCTTCTGCATGGGCACGGGTTGAGGCCGTCAGTTTTTCTTCGTTGATCAGGAATGGATAACCCCTGATAATATTAAAATCACAACTTCCGCCCATGCTTTCGGCGATGCCTTCAGCCATCTTTTTCATTTTCTTGTGGGCATCATCACGCCATTTCTCGTCCATCGTTCTGAATGTACCTTCCAGGTAAACTTCATTGGGTATGACGTTGGTTGCACCGTTGGCAATCATCTTACCAAATGAAAGTACCGACGGACTCTTAGGATCGGCAAAACGGCTGACGATAGTTTGTAAAGCTATTAAGATATGAGCAGTGATAATTACAGGGTCGATATTTTGTTGGGGCTGCGCGCCGTGGCCGCCTTTACCTTTAACGGTTACATAAAGCTCATCGGTTGAGGCCATGTATTTGCCTGCCCTGAAACCTACCTTGCCGGCATCGATCAAGGGCATCACATGCTGACCCAATACGGCCTGGGGCCTGGGGTTTTCAAGCACCCCCTGTTTGATCATGATGCTTGCGCCGCCCGGCAGTTTTTCTTCGGCTGGCTGAAAGATCAGTTTGACTGTTCCGGAAAACTGGCTCTTTAATTCGGTCAGTATTTTTGCAGTACCCAATAAGGATGAAGTATGCGCATCATGTCCGCAGGCATGCATCACCCCTACGTTTTGAGATTTATAGGCAACATCATTAGCTTCGGTGATCGGAAGCGCATCCATATCCGCACGCAAAGCCACCACCCGCTCTGAGGGCTGATCACCTTTTATCAAGGCTACTAAACCGGTATCGGCCATTTTATGATATTCCAGGCCCATTTCCTCCAGTTTCCCGGCAACATAAGCAGAGGTTTCCACTTCGTGAAAAGAAAGCTCGGGGTGCGCGTGCAAATGACGGCGGTTAGCTACCACCTCGTTAAAAATGTTGTTAGAAAGCTCCTGTATCTGTTCTTTATTCATTGGTACTGTCCAGTTTGGGCGGATTAATTTTTTCGGGTATAATAAACATGCCGGTGAACCATTTCTTCAGCTCTTCCTCTAATTTTTCTGCTTCCAGGCGGGTCCTGAAATCACCTGCCCGCACCTTAAAGTTAGGTTCGTTATAAATAATATACGTGCGAATATCAGGAAATTCTTCCTGGAACTTCGCCTGGGCATTATAGGCATCCTTCCGGTTCTCCCCGGTAAATATTTGTACCCGGTAGCCATTACTATTGGCGCCATCAGCGCCACCCGTTTTGTTTAGCTCCAGCCGTCTTGCAGCAAAGGTGTCTATCCTTGCATCTTTTACTACTTCAACCCTGCCACGTGTTTGTGAAAAAGCGGCAGTGGCAAAAAATAACGTAATAAAAAAGCAGCATCCGGTTATCTGCAAAATTGCCTTATAAACTGATGCTGCGCTATTCATAGTATGATATAAACTCTAAATCCAAATTTGGAAAGCCAAAATCCGAAGTCGAACATTCGAAATCAAAAGTTATGCCTGTCCTATGCCATGGCAATTCTTGTATTTTTTGCCGCTGCCACAAGGACAAGGATCATTACGGCCTATCTTTTGTTCAACCCTTACCGGCGTAGCTTTTTGCAGTTCGCGAAAATCGTCCATCGGCATGCCGTTCGCCTCGCTTACCAGCTCAGGTTTAGAGGTACGCAGATTTTTCAAATTCGTTTTGGGCTGAGGTTTTGCTTCTCTTATTTCTTCAGGCTCCTGCTGAACCGGTATGCCGCCTCTGAACAGGAAGCCTACCAACTCTTTATTTACAGTAGCCAGCATCTGGCGAAACAGTTCAAACGCTTCGAACTTATAAACCAGCAAAGGATCCTTTTGTTCGTAAACCGCGTTCTGAACCGATTGCTTTAATTCGTCCATTTCGCGCAAATGTTCTTTCCAGGCATCGTCTATCAGGTAAAGCACTACGTTCTTTTCAAACGCCTTAAATACCTCTGCACCTTTACTTTCAATCGCCTTTTTAAGCGCAACCGCTACCTGGATAGCATGCACCCCATCAGTAAACGGAACCACAATATTTTCAATGTATTCCCCGCGGGTAGCAAATACATCCTTCAAAACAGGATAAGCCTGTTGAGCAATCCCTTCGGCTTTGCGCTTGTAAAACGCAGTTACCTCATGAAATACCCGATCGGTAAGCGGGTTGATGTGTACCGAAGCAAACTCATCCTCGGTGATCTCCGTATCTACAGAGAATAAACGGATCAGCTCCAGCTGGAAACCTTCATAGTTATTTTCTTCTTTGTATTGAGTAACCACGTCAGCTACCACATCAAAAATGGTATTGTTGATATCTACCTCAAGGCGTTCGCCAAATAAAGCGTTCTTACGCTTGGCATAAATAACGGTACGCTGTGAGTTCATTACGTCATCATACTCCAGCAGGCGTTTACGAATACCAAAGTTATTTTCTTCCACCTTTTTCTGCGCACGCTCAATTGATTTGGTGATCATCGAGTGCTGTATCACTTCGCCCTCCTCGATACCCATGCGCACCATCAGGTTGGATATACGCTCTGATCCGAATAAACGCATCAGATTATCTTCCAGGGATACAAAAAACTGTGTTGAGCCCGGGTCGCCCTGGCGACCTGCACGGCCGCGTAACTGCCTGTCCACACGGCGCGATTCATGACGCTCGGTACCTACGATAGCCAAACCGCCCGCATCCTTTACACCCGGCCCCAATTTTATATCTGTACCACGGCCCGCCATGTTGGTAGCGATAGTTACCGTACCTGCTTTACCGGCTTCGGCCACAATATCTGCTTCCTTTTGGTGTAATTTGGCGTTCAACACATTGTGTTTGATACCGCGAAGCTTAAGCATGCGGCTCAGTAACTCAGAAATATCTACCGATGTTGTACCTACCAGTACCGGGCGCCCGGCCTGGGTCAGCTGCACAATTTCATCGGCTACGGCATTATATTTTTCGCGTATGGTGCGATAAACCAGGTCTTGCCTGTCATCCCTTATCATACTGGTGTTGGTGGGTATTTCAACTACGTCCAGCTTATATATTTCCCAGAACTCACCCGCTTCGGTAACGGCAGTACCCGTCATACCACAAAGCTTGTGGTACATTCTGAAATAGTTTTGCAGCGTGATGGTGGCAAAAGTTTGTGAGGCATCTTCCACCTTCACATTTTCCTTTGCCTCAATGGCCTGGTGCAAACCATCCGAATAACGGCGTCCATCCAATACCCGGCCGGTTTGCTCGTCAACAATTTTTACCTTACCATCGTCAATAATATATTCCGTATCCTTTTCAAATAAAGTATACGCTTTAAGCAACTGGTTTACCGAGTGTATACGTTCTGACTTGATCGAGAAATCGCGCATCAGGGTGTCTTTCCTGGCGATTTTCTCTTCGGCGCTCATATGAGACTTTTCTATTTCAGCAATTTCTGAGCCTACATCCGGCATCACAAAAAAATGCGGGTCCTCACCTGAAGTAGTGATTAACTCAATACCTTTTTCGGTCAGTTCAACCTGGTTATTCTTTTCATCTATGATAAAAAACAGCTCAGAATCAACCTTAGGCATCTCTTTGCCTTGATCCTGCATGTAATAATTTTCAGTCTTTAACAATACCGTTTTGTGGCCGCCTTCACTCAAAAACTTGATCAGTGCTTTACTTTTAGGTAATCCACGGTGTGCACGCAATAAGGCTAAACCACCGTCGTCAGTACCGGTCTTGCCATCAGCAATTGCTTTTTTAGCTTCGTTAAGCACTCCATTGATATAGTTTTTCTGGGTATTTACCAGGCGTTCGATACGTGGTTTAAGTTCATAAAACTCATGCTCATCTCCACGCGGGATTGGTCCCGAAATAATTAAAGGTGTACGGGCGTCGTCGATCAGTACCGAGTCTACCTCATCCACCATGGCATAATGCAGCCTGCGTTGCACCAGTTCTTCAGGGGTGCGTGTCATATTGTCACGCAGGTAATCAAAACCAAACTCATTATTGGTACCAAAAGTTATATCGGCCAGATAAGCTGCGCGGCGTTCCTCAGAGTTTGGCTCATGCTTATCTATACAATCAACTGATAACCCGTGGAACTCATATAAGGGCCCCATCCATTCTGAGTCGCGTCGGGCGAGGTAATCGTTCACCGTTACAATATGAACCCCCTGACCGGCTAAAGCATTCAAATAAGCAGGCAGCGTGGCTACCAGCGTTTTACCTTCACCTGTGGCCATTTCGGCAATTTTACCCTGGTGCAATACCACCCCGCCTATCAGTTGCACATCATAATGCACCATATCCCATGTCACTTCGTTACCAGCTGCTATCCAGGTATTGTGGTGTGTAGCTTTATCAGCCTTTATCACCACGTTTCCCTTACGTGCGGCAAGGTCGCGGTCAAATTGGGTTGCTGTCACCTCAATGGTCTTATTTTCTTTAAAGCGGCGCGCCGTTTCTTTGACCACTGCAAAAGCCTCAGGCAGAATATCCATTAATATTACTTCCAGTTCCTTGTTGCGGTCTTTTTCCAGCTTATCAACCTGGGTATAAAGCTCGACTTTTTCGCTTACTTCAAGGTCTGGATTATTTTCGATCCTGTCTTTGATTTCCAGCAACTGAGCATCTATATCGGCAAGACCTTGTTTTATAGTTTCTTTAAAAGCTATAGTTTTGGCCCGAAGCTCATCATTGCTGATTCCATCCAGCTTTGAAAATTCATTTTTAATTTTCTCCACTATCGGCTGTATACTTTTTACATCCCTCTCCGACTTGCTTCCAAAAAGCTTACTGATAAATTCTAACATATTTAATTCGATATAATCCCACAAACTCAACAATTGCGCCATAGCAATTTTTGAGGTCATAATGGCAGTAAATATAGGATTTTAATGTGTAAATGTGCGGATGTGCATAGGTGCAGATGACGATTAGATTATTAAAGGGGAACGCTGCATTTATTGCATTTTAGGTTATTTGCGCATCTGCATATTTGCACCTCAGTCCATCAGGAATCGGCATCTTCGTCATCCTCATTTCCATCTAGTTCATCATCATCAAAATCATGGAAGAACTTGTCTTGATCAAACATCAGGTCTTCCAGTTTTTCCTGTTCGGGCGTGCTGCTGTCAAAGCGTATGGCCCAATTATCCGGTATATCATAACTTTTATCAAAGCCTCTTATCCAGTCTATAAATGCGAGCCTGAATTCTTCCACCTTTTCCCGCATCAACTCCGCATAATCCTCTTCATTTATTTCCACCATGGCCGCAAATATGACGGCATTAAGCATATCATGGGCGGCCAGCTTAATTAAAACTGCGTTCTGCATCTTTAATGAATATAAACCCCCGCCTTCTGCACCGGCGATTTTTACCTGGATCAGCATCGCATTAGTCAATATCTCAGCGGCAAGGTGTTCTCTTTTTTCGTCTTCTTTCAAAGTTTCCGCTATAATATTGGCCAGTTCCAGTATTTCTTCTGATTTTTGGAACACAGGCAGCTTTCTATATTTATCCAACCTTTTTGACATACTGTAGAAGTAATCTTTAGTAATTAAAATTGTTTTCATCTGCTGTAAAAAAAAGTCTCCCCTGCAGGGGGAGATTTAAAGGGGGCTAACTATCTTTGGCGCATGAATATCCTGCTCCTCGGTTCGGGCGGAAGGGAAAGCGCCTTCGCCTGGAAATTAGCCCAAAGTCCTAAATGTAAGCAGCTTTTTATAGCACCCGGCAATGCCGGAACGTCGCAATACGGGGAAAATGTCAATATAAAAGCAACTGATTTTGAAGCCATTGGCCGCTTTGCACTGGATAATGCCGTTGACCTGGTCTTGGTTGGCCCCGAAGAGCCTCTGGTCAAAGGTATCCATGATTTTTTCCTGGCAGATGAGCAATTGAAAAATATCCCGGTAATAGGTCCCCAGCGCCAGGGGGCACAACTTGAAGGCAGCAAGGATTTTTCAAAGGAATTTATGTTCAGGCAACATATACCCACTGCCGCTTCCAGAACTTTTACCCGCCAAACCTTACAGGAAGGCTTTGAATACCTGGCTACACAAAGTTTGCCTATCGTACTAAAGGCCGATGGACTGGCGGCAGGCAAAGGCGTATTGATCTGCGCCAGTTTGCAGCAGGCGCAGCAGGAATTGATAGAGATGCTTACCGAGGCCAAGTTTGGTGATGCAAGTTCAAAAGTGGTTATTGAGCAGTTTTTACAGGGGATTGAGCTTTCAGTTTTTGTATTGAGCGATGGTGAAAATTATAAAGTATTACCCGAAGCCAAAGACTATAAACGTATAGGTGAAGGCGATACCGGTTTAAATACCGGTGGCATGGGCTCTGTTTCACCGGTTCGGTTTGCTGATGCAGCATTTATGCAAAAAGTAACCGACCGGGTAATTATTCCAACCGTTGAAGGATTAAAAAAAGAGAATATCCCTTACAAAGGCTTCATCTTTATAGGACTGATGAACTGCGATGGCGAGCCTTATGTAATAGAATACAACTGCCGCATGGGGGACCCCGAAACGGAAAGCGTCATTTTAAGAATAGAATCGGACCTGGTTGATTTGTTGCTTGGTGTGGCCGAAGGCAATTTGAATGAAAGGGAACTCATTATTTCCAACAAAACCGCCGCGACGGTAGTTTGTGTTGCAGGTGGCTATCCCGGTGAGTACCTCAAAAATAAAGTGATAACAGGAACCGAAAATGTGCGCGAATCACACGTGTTCCATGCGGGCACATCCATCCAGGATGAACATGTTATTACTACTGGCGGGCGTGTTTTGGCAATCTCTACCTTACAGGATAACCTCTTTGACGCCCTGCAACAAGCTACGGCCGATGCAAGCCGTATTTATTATGACGGTATGTATTTCAGGAAAGATATCGGGTTTGATTTGTTGTGATCAGAATACTCCCGTATTAATAATTGGGGCTGTTTGCCCGGCAATGTTTTTTTACAAACAAATATATATTGATCTTATGACTATATGTAGGTTTATATCGTACAAAGATCATCTATGCCTAAAACACTTTACACACTCTCATTATCAATGATATTCCTGCATCGGGCACTTGGTTATTTAATTCATCAAAACCACAGGAAATAAAACATATCCGTTTGATAAGCCCATTATTAATCTTAGGAATTGGATGTAAAGCTAAGCGCTTACACTTTATGCCCTATTTTCTTTAGCTCATATAAGAGTCATATGGTATTGTTATCTGGGAATGCAGAAAGTATAAAGACTTCAACATTTGAGCAAGGGTGGTAGCCGGAAAAATAAAACCGATTTGAATTAAAATAAAAGGTCCGAAAGCCAAGTTAAAATACTTTACTTTCGGACTTTCCCGTCTTACGGACTTCCGCACTAAAAACTATATCTTGCCGAGCAATTCAGCCAATTTATCCGACAGGTCATAGCCCATCAAATTCTTGCCGACTATTTTACCATCCGGGTCTATCAGGAAGTTTTGGGGGATAGCGCGAACGCCATACAGATCGGCGGTTTTGCTTTTCCAGTACTGCAGGTCTGATACATGGGTCCAGGTCAGTCCATCTTTATGTATAGCGGCCAGCCATTTATCTTTAGCGCCCTGCCTGTCCAACGATACGCCCAGTATGGTGAAGTTTTTGCCTTTAAACGTATTAAAGGTTTTTACCACATGCGGGTTCTCCCTGCGGCATGGGCCGCACCATGATGCCCAAAAGTCAACCAGTACATATTTTCCCCTGAATGAGGACAGGCTGATCACCTTACCGCTTGTGTCAGCTTCGGCAAACTCAGGAGCTGTTGCACCTATGGCTACTGCTTTTAATTTAGGCAGCCTGTCGCCAAATGCTTTACCGCCTTCTGATTTTTTTATCTCCTCAGCTAATCCATTATACAAAGGGGCGATATCCGAATAGTCAGCACTGTAGGCATATGATTCCAGTGCATTTAAACTAATGTATGAATCGGGGTTATCCTGGATGAATTTTTTATTGATGGCATTTTCCTGAGCCTCTAATGCTTTCTCTGCATTGTGGTTTTCCCTTCCGAATGTGTCAGCGTTCTTCTGTTCGTCAGTTGCCGCTTTCACTTTAGCTTCCAAAGCAGTTTCCTCTTCGGTCACCTGCTGTAATGCTGCTTGATAGCGTGCATTGTCCTGATTAGTTTTGGGGCCATCAACTTTGGCGTTCTTTAACAGGTCGCTGCTGGTGACCGTAATGGTTCCCTTTTCCAGGTAGATGGCTTTGTAATCCCTAGTGTTAGCACCGGTGCCTTTTTCGTTGAAAATAAGATAGGCATTTACAGGCACATTGCCCACCGAGCCGCCGAATTGGAACTTGCCATCTTTCAAAGTAGCCGAATCGGTACTTACTTTACCTTTAAGATAAACCTGCAGATAAACTTTGGCTGGTGTATTGTAACTGCCTATTATCCCCTGAACAGCATATTTGCCATCCTGCGCAAAAGCCACAATCGGAAGGGCGGCTAAAACTATCAATATAAATTTCTTCATAAACTCTAAATTACGCTTTTTTATAGAATTCGAAACTGAAAATCCGAAACGGGAATCAATCAAAAATCCAAAATTAATTTATTTTTTACCCAGCACTTTTTCCAGTTCGGCCTCAAGATCATCACCCCTGAGATCTTGAGCCACGATCTTTCCGGCGGGGTCTATTAAAAAGTTTTTAGGTATGCTCTGTACAAAATATAACCGCGCCACAGCATTGTTCCAGAATTGAAGGTCAGATAATTGTGTCCAGGTCAAATGATCGCTCCTTATCGCGTTCAGCCAGGCAAATGCATTCTCTCTTTTATCCAATGAAATACCTATTACCGTAAAGTTCTTATTCTTAAACTGATTATAGGTTTTTACAATATTAGGGTTTTCCTGCCTGCAAGGGCCGCACCACGATGCCCAGAAATCCAGTAATACATACTTACCCCTAAACGATGAAAGCCTCACCGGATGCCCTAAAGTATCTGCCTGTTCAAAATCAGGCGCCATCGCTCCGTTTGCTGTAGTTTTTAAACTTTCCAACGCGTTTGTCAGCGCTCTTGCTGTTTCCGTGTCCCTTAATTCTTTTGAAAGGCCATCCAAAAGGGGTTCAATTTCATAAGGATCGGGCGAAGGGCCGCCTAAAGTACTTAAGGATAACAGGCTTAAATAACTATTAGGATTAGTCTGTATAAAATTCTTGAGGGCATTATGGTAATCTGTTTGTATCACCTTTAATTTTGCCTGCAAGGCATTTTGATCAACGCCTTTACTAGCTGGATTATTGGCCGCTTTTACCTCGTCGGTCATTAGTTTGTTTGTGCGGGCGCTGGCCTGATCATTAATAGCCAATAGTTTTTTATACTGATCGTTTATTGGCGAGCCGCTGATCTGGGCCTTATAAGCCGAATCCGGGCTTTGTAAATCGATCTTGCCTTTGTCCAGGTAAAATACCAGCTTATCAGAATTTTGGCCCACATCCAGCTTATCTGCACCCACGCCCTTATAATCAACTATCAATATGGCAAGCGAGGGATAAATGAGGTCACCCTTGAGCTCAAAACTACCATTAACTACCTGCGCTGAATCCAGGACTTTATTGGAACCCAACTGGTAGCCCAGGTATATTTTGGCATTCATATGGCCAAACTTGCCTACCACATCAAAAGGTTGCGGAACCTGTGCATAAGCCAATACCGGCAAGGAAAGCATCAGGCAAAAAAGTAATTTCTTCATTTATTTTATTTAGATAAGATTTTGATAACGTTTATTTAGTTAATGAATTGCAGATCAGTTTAATTTTTGATAGGTGCGCCACCAAAGATCGGGCATTTCGCCCGCAACAGCGGTCTTGTAATCGTCATATCTGCAGGGCACCAGGTGAAAGCGTTCATTCATTGAACCACCTGCCGGATAGGGTACCTGCATCCACCACCGGTCTGATTTTTTGCTTTTCACAAACACCACCTCATGGTCTTCGTGCTTCAGACTCGTTTTATAGATGAGGTAATGCGATTTAGGATGAAGCGGGAAATCTTTTTTGCGATTGTAAAAGCCATCAATAAAGTACCAGATCATCTGCGCCAGCAAGGTAGCCGTTTGGCCGTTACTGTCATAGGCAGGGTTAAATTCGTAAAACCCGATGGAGCTTAGCTTATCATTAAAACCGGCATAGCGCGTTATCTGGCAGGCTTCTTCACCGTAAAAGCCGTTGGGTGTAGCATTAGCATTGCCCATGGCATCTGATGAGCGGATGGCACCAATATCAAAACTGATCATGCTGGCATTACGGATAACGGGCTCTGCTACCGCTACCTGCCCGCTTATCTCGCCCAGGCGGTGTGCATCAAAATAAAGTTTATCCATCACCCGCAAACTTTCCTGGCTCGAAAAATAGGTCTGATAACCCAGGTTACTGAAATTAAACAAATAATTTGGCTCGTGCAAAAATATTTTATTCAGATATGATGTCGAAGTAGTATCCAAACTGTCTGTTGCCCCATCATCATCCAGGTCGAAACGCGAGTCGATAATCACCAGGTCCACCTTTTGATCAAGTTCCTGATAAGCCATGTACTGGGCATAGGTAATGTCCTGCCCGCCGCCTATAATGACTGGTAAAATATTCATTTTGATCAGCTCATTCACTACCGTTTTAACCGCAAAATAAGTATCGGTAATGCTTGCTCCCTGGCGGATATTTCCCAGGTCAACAATTTTAGTTTTGTAAGCGCCTTCAAATAACTGGTATAGTTTTTCCCTTACGTAATCGGGGCCCAAAGCACAGCCGGGGTTATTAACTGCATTACGATCATCTTGTACGCCAATGATGGCGATATCTGTTTTCTGCTCCAGATCAGGAAAATCAACGGAATAATGCGCGATCTTATCCCCCAAATGACTGGCGAAATAACCATCTTTAGGCGTTATTATTTTCAGGTCGATCGGCGTAAAAAAATCAGATAAAGACATTTAGATGTGCAAATATGTTGATGTGCAAATGTGCAGATTTTTTTAATAGGCAAATGTGCAGATATGTAAATGTGCAGATTTTTTGTCTCAACCAAAACTTTTTGATTCTCCTAATTAATCCGTCTGCATGTCTGCACATGCCAGTATCTGCATATTCGCCTGTCAGCACCTGATACCATTTGCACATCTGCTCATCTATCCGCACATTTGCACATTCACACATCTGCATAATAAAATGATACTGGTTACGGGTGCAACAGGTTTCCTGGGTTCTGAAGTAGCAAAGCAACTGGTGCTCGGGGGTAACCGCATTCGTTGTATTAAACGGAGTAGTTCAAAAATACCGGCATTATTGTCGCCCTTCGATAAAAATATAACGTGGGTTGAAGCTGATCTGCTGGATATTTTTGCGCTCGGCAACGCCCTTGCTGAGATCACACAGGTGTATAATTGCGCAGCATTTGTATCGTTAAAACAGGCTGATAAAGAGCCGATGATCTATACCAATGTGACCGGTACGGGTAACCTGGTGAATTTATGCGTTCAAAACGGTATCCGGCTGGTGCATGTAAGCTCAGTAGCTGCTGTTGGCCAGGCTAAGCCGGGCGAATTGATTAACGAAAAGCATCATCTTGACCAGGCTGCCGAAACAGATGGCTATGCCATATCCAAACTGGAAAGCGAGATGGAAGTTTGGCGCGGCATTGCTGAGGGGCTCGATGCGGTGATCGTTAACCCATCAATCATTATAGGAGCTAGTGCCGGCGTTGAAGGCAGCGGCGCCCTATTTGAGACCGTGCGAAAAGGATTAAAGTTTTATACCCTGGGCAGCATGGGCTTTGTGGATGTGGAAGATGTGGCCAAATGCATGATCGCCCTGATGAACAGCGGCATTCATAGTGAGCGTTTTATCGTTAGTGCTGAAAATCATAACTATAAGGATCTGACGGCGGAAATAGCACAATGCTTCGGGATAAAGCCGCCTGCTACCCTTGCCAAACCATGGATGATGGAACTGGCCTGGCGCGGTGCCGCTTTGGCAGCGGCCATCACTTGCAATCCCCCGGCTATTGATAAAGTATCGGCAAGGGCAGCATCCATTACCCGGAACTTTGATAACAGCAAGATCAAAAAAGCCACCGGTATGGAGTTTAAGCCGTTGAATGAGTCTGTTAAAGAGGTGTGCCAGGCCCTGAAGACGGTCTGAACCACAATTTATTGAATTAATCAGTCAGCGGAATTCAGATAAACTGATCATTCAATTCAGATAATTCCTAAATTCGTGCATTCAGGTTCAGACCCATCAACCCCAACATGAACAAATACCTTTTACTACTTGCTTTAGCGCTTTGCGGATGTATGCGGTCCGGACTGCAACCAAGGGCTAATGAGGCAGCTGAACACTATATAAGGTCGATGCTGGGCAACCCGAAATATTTCAAGTCTGTTTCTTTTTCTGCATTACAAAAAAGGCGTTATACCACCGCGCTGGATTCTTCATTAAATTATGCCGGTATTGATACTGGCAACCATAGAAAAGCAGAAAAGTATGTGGACAGCGAAAACAACCAGCGGCCTGACATTGCAGTGAACAATGTGCAGGACCTGTATAATATTGAGCATGATAAGCTGACTTACTACCTGCTGGTCTACTCGTTCAGGATCGACTCCAACGGCTATAAAAAATTTGTGAAATATCGTTTTGAACTGGATACGGCCTGCAGGATACTCAATGCCAGGGATATCACCAACAGTCGCACAAGGACGCAATAGTGTCTTTATCTGAACCTTGCTTTTCGGGGATTGGCAGATTAGGGGCATGACTTAAACAAAGTCGCGGTAGTCCTAAATCTTTTATCATGGTTCAGACAAATACAAATTAGTGCCCCAAACTTGTTAACACCTGATACCCTATCAACAAACTCAACATTTCGCTATGAAGCATCATACAAAAATTGCACCTTTGCAGTCAGGATGGACCAGTACTTTATTATCGACTTCGATAGCACATTTACGCAGGTTGAGGCGTTAGACGAGCTTGCCCGCATTTCACTTCGAAAGCATCCCGACAGGGAAAAGATTTACCAGCAGATTGAGGATTATACCAATGCCGCCATGGAAGGCCGCATACCTTTCAGCGAAAGCCTGGAAGGCCGTGTGAAACTGCTGCAGGCCAACCGCGAACATCTCAAACAGCTGATCACGCATTTAAAAAAGAAAGTATCGATATCCTTTTCCCGCAATAGCGCTTTTTTTAAGCAGCACCAGGATAATGTACTGATCGTATCTGGCGGGTTCAAGGAGTTTATTACTCCTGTAGTTACCGAGTATTTCATCAAAAAAGAAAATATCTACGCCAACACTTTTGTGTTTGACGAGCAGGATAATATCACAGGTTATGACCGTGAAAACCCGCTATCGCAAGAGGGCGGCAAGGTAAAGCTGTTGAAACAGATGAACCTGCAGGGCGAGATATTCGGCATTGGCGACGGGTATTCTGATTTCCAGCTGAAAGAATCAGGCATGATCAAAAAGTTCTTTGCCTTTACCGAGAATATTGAGCGTAAATCAGTAGCCGAAAGGGCTGACCACATTACCCCCAGCTTTGACGAGTTTTTGTTCATCAATAAGCTGCCGCGCGCTATTTCATACCCCAAAAACCGTATTAAATGCCTGGTAGTGGGCGATGTAGGCGAAGAAGCAATTGAACAAATACGTAAGGAAGGTTATAACATCCGTCACCGGGAAAGCATCGAAGAAAAATACCTGGAAGAAGCAGGCGTATTGTTATGCGACGAGATGAATCAGCCTACAGCCGAGCAATTGGAAAATGCCGGCCGGCTTAAGATAATAGGCTGTTTTGGCCGCGTAGCCAGTCGCAAGCTGGCAGAGACCGCCTGTGAAAACGGTATCATTATATTTGACGATCCTAAATATAATCCCCGGAATGTGGATTTTATCCCCAAAAGGGTGATCTCATTTATGAACGAAGGGAAGACCCACATGAGCTGCAATTTTCCGGAATTACAGCCGCCGCGTAATGATAACGCGCACCGTCTGATACACATCCATACTAACGTGCCGGGTATCCTGGCGCAGATAAATGGCGTTTTGGCAAGGCATAATATCAATATTGTTGGCGAGTTCCTGGTAACCAACGCGCAGATAGGTTATGTAATTACCGACGTGAACGCAGGCTATGGCAAACAGGTGCTTAACGAACTGAAAGCCATTGACCATACCATTAAGTTCCGGCTGTTGTATTAAGTTTGGGTGATTGAGTTGATTACGTGAGTGGTTGATCGGGCTGATGTTCGTAAACTCCATCAACTATTGCTCTCGCAAAGGAACCACCAGCACAGGCACATGGGAATGACGTACTACATCCTCGGCTACGCTTCCCATAAACAGGCGGCCCAGACCCGTACGGCTATGTGTTCCCACTACGATCATGTCGGCGTTAAATTCTTTACCGCATTTCAATATACCATCCGCTGTCAGGCCGAATTCTGTATATTGGGTTACCTGAAGGTCACCGGCCAGCATTTTTTTGGTTTGCTGCATCATGTTTTCTGCCGATTCGGATTGTATTTTGAGCATCGCAGCCTCGTCAATATTCGACCCCTCAACGGGGACGCCGGTTATCGTATCGGTTCCTGACACCGGGTAAATAATAGGTTCTACAATGCTTACCAGCCCAACTTCGGCCTTATAAGTACGTGCCAGATCAAACCCGAATTCGGCTGCATGCTGGGCATACTTGCTATCATCAACTGCGATTAAGATTTTATGTATTGTCATGGTAATTGCTTAACTATAAATATGATAGTTTTGTTTCTGTATTTACAAGCTTTATTACCTTTGCCATATAAACCGAGCTGATGAGTATTGTCCCCGAGATAGAAACACGCCTGGCCCTTTTGCAGGAAAAGTATGAAGCCATGGGTCAGGATATGATATCCTACCTTGACGGTCTGCTGCATGCCGACTTTTTAACCTACTGGGATTATATCCACCTGGATACCTTGCTAAGCCTGCAGAGCCCCAAAACGCCCTTCCCCGACGAAGAGATATTCATCATGTATCACCAGATCACCGAGCTGTATTTTAAGCTGGTGCTGCATGAGTGCAAGCAGATCACCGAAAAACAACTCCTCACGGCTGACTTTTTTACTGCGCGTATTAAACGTATCAACCGCTATTTCGATGCGCTTATACAATCCTTTGAGATTATGGTAGACGGTATGGAGAAAGAACAATTCCTTCATTTCAGGATGTCACTATTACCTGCCAGTGGCTTTCAGAGCGGACAATACCGAATGATAGAAATATATGCTACCGATTTTATTAACCTGGTAGTTGAAGACAAGCGTGAACAACTGCGCAGCGCACCCATAGAGGACCAGTTTGAATACCTGTACTGGAAGTTTGGCGCTACGGAGCTGTCCACCGGCAAAAAAACATTAACGCTGAAACAGTTTGAAAAGAAATATGCCAAAATCTTTATAGAATTGGGTAAAGCAAATACGCAGCATAATTTTAATGCGCTGCTGCAGCAATTAAAATATGCCGGGCAAGCGACAACCGGGCTGGAAAATGAATTGCGGCAACTGGACGTAAACGTGAATGTGAACTGGCCGCTATCGCATTATAAATCGGCCGTGCGTTACCTTAACCGCCAGCCTGACGAAATAAAAGCCACCGGCGGCACTAATTGGCAAAAATACCTGCCGCCGCGTTTTCAAAAAAGGATATTTTATCCTGCATTATGGACAACCGAACAGGAAGCGGACTGGGGAAAGGCATGGGTGGATGATGTGCTGGGATTGTAGTTCATGTTCATCGTTCATAGATCATCGTTATTAAATCGACCGTTTCCTTTGACAATCAGTTATGTATTAAAAATCAGTTAAACTTAAATGAGCAAATTAAATTTCGAAGACATCTTTTCGGATTCGTTAGATACATTTAAAGTGTTCGATGATCTAAACCTCCAGGTAGTAAATAATATCTTGCCAAACACGCCTAAAAATATATGGCAGATTTTAAATCATTTAATAGCCTGGCACCAATATCAGATAGAAATACTCAGAGGGCAGGAGCCCCTGCAGAATATTGCTGAAGCAGAAACCTGGGCTGAAAATGATAATATAATGGATTTACGTTTGGTTAATTCAGCCGTGACTGCCTTTAAAGGTCAAATCAACAATATTAAAGCAGTAATTTCTATGCTAACTATAGAAACGCCGGATATTCAAGCAAAATTAAAATGCATTCAAGATATCACCACTCATTTATCATTCCATTTGGGAGAAGTTATACTGATCAGAAGACAACTAAAAAACTATCCTCTACCTGATGAAATGCGTGCATTCTTATCTGGTAAATAATTGTACTTGGAAAAGGGCTTAAAAATTCTGTTATCATTTTACCATTAACTATGATCTATAACCTATGGACTTTCCAGGGCTCATGGTTATTTTAATCTCATAATCTGGTGATTTTCTATGAACTATGAACCATCGGCTATGAACTTTCATACAAAATTCCTAACTTGCCATTTTCCAATTTAATATACCATGGCCATGACTGAGACGCTGGATATCAAGATCACGAAAACAAACAATTCCCGTTTAGCGCAAACGGATTTTAACAACCTGCCTTTCGGCAAAACATTTTCCGACCACATGTTTGTGGCCGATTACGCCGATGGCCAGTGGAAAAACTTTGAAATTGTCCCTTATGCTGAAATCGGGTTGAGCCCGGCTATTTCTGCCCTGCATTACGGACAAGCTTTTTTTGAAGGGCTGAAAGCTTATAAACATGCTGATGGCAAAGTTTCACTATTCCGTCCCGAAAAAAATGCAGAGCGTTTTAACAAGTCGGCAGAGCGCCTTTGCATGCCTGCACTGCCCGAAGATATTTTTGTACAAAGCATAGCCGCTTTGGTTGACCTTGACCGCGACTGGATTCCGGCAAATGCCAATCATAGCTTATACATCAGGCCGTTTATGTTCGCTACCGACCCCTTTTTGGGAGTAGCGCCCTCAACAACTTATAAATTCATAGTGTTAACCGGTCCGGTAGGGCCATATTTTTCAAAGACCTTAAGAGTTAAGATCGAAACACGCTATACCCGCGCCGCTGAAGGCGGCATGGGATTCGCTAAATCGGCCGGTAACTATGGCGGGGCCATGTTGCCTGCGAAAAAAGCCGTGGAAGAAGGTTTTGACCAACTGATATGGACCGATGCCAAAGAGCATAAATATGTTGAAGAAATGGGCGCTGCCAATGCCATGTTTGTATTGGACGGCAAACTCGTTACCCCGTCTACAGCAGAGAATACCATTCTGAAAGGCATCACCCGCGATACGGTAATAACGCTGGCCCGCGACTGGGGCTTCCCGGTTGAAGAACGCCGTGTATCGGTAGCCGAAATTGTGGAAGGTGCCAAAAATGGGAAACTGACCGATGCTTTCGGTGCCGGCACAGCAGCTACCATTGCAGCCGTAGGTTCATTGAGCCATAACGGCGAGGAATACTTCTTAAGCGATCCTAAAACACGTGAATTTTCTCAAAAGGTATTAAAGACCCTGGATGCGATCAGGTATGGCAACGCAGCCGACCCGCATGGCTGGAATCACGTGGTATAGTTTTTTCAAGTCTTGAATCTCAGGTCTTAAGTCATAGGTTAAAATTCAAATGACTTAAGACCTAAGATTCGGTACTTAAAAGCTTCGGCCGACCTTTAACGACACGGTGGCGCTTTTACCAAAAACTACTTTTTGGGTTTTATCTGAAGGTTGTGTATTCCATAAACATTCACGCACAGTTAACGTCTGCGTTTCGGGCTCGAGCGATAGGAGCTGAAAAGACAACAAAGTCTCATCTTTTGCGGAATACTTTCCTTTCATCGGCGAATCAACCCGGAAAACGTTCAGATTTACATCTTTATCGGGTCCCTGGTAAGTATAAAACTCATTCCAGTTACTGTTGCCATGGAAATAAGCTTTTATATTCGGATGCGCTTTTAAAAATTTTACAAAGCCGCGTTCCTCTATAGCCGTTGCCCCATCATCTTTTGCTGCAATTTTACCCTCTTTGTAATGCTCTTCAGTAAGGTTTTCGAATTTGTTTTCGGCCGTCATATTGTATGGTGGTACCGGGTTGGTAAAATGTTTTGCTTCGCAAGTTGGCTGGTCATGCGTAAAAATAATGACCGGGGTTTTCTGCGCTACAGTGTCCAGGTCCTTTTGCATCCAGATACGCTCGGCAGAATCAGGCCACAAAGTAATAAACATCACGTGGATACCCTTTAAATTATATGAATAATTGACTTTATCGGTTGCATAGTTATAGTTCGCATTAGTTAAAGGCACTTTTGGTTTCAACATCCTATTGTATATCTTAACCATTGATGTGGGATCAGTTAACGGCCGCATCGGCTTTGCATATCCAATAGCATTGGAGATGTCATGGTTGCCGGGTACCATCAGCAGTTTAGCCGGTTTGCGATCATGTCCTTTAAGGTTAAGCAGATGCATATAACCTGCCTCAAACTGTGCCCATGATTCAGCAGCGTTTTGTATGGGAATCTCCATACGATTAGCGATATCGCCGCCTTCAACGATATAGTCTACCGTTCCCGCTGCTTTACCTGAACCTATGCCCCCGTCCACCGGAAGGGTAAGATGTGGTATGGTATTGATCTGGCGGATCATGGCAGCGTTTACCTGGTCACCGGTCACATTGGAGTCCCCTCTGAACCTGGGGCGTGTAATACCATAATGGGCATCAGAAGTAAAAACGATGTTGATAACGGAGGAAGCTTTAGTTTGACTATAGCTTCTTTGCAGCTGCAAGACAATCATCAATGCGATAATAAAAATGTTGATCGCGGCAGATGAGATAGTGCGTTTGCCTGTAAAATAGTTGAGTTGCATAATTGATAAATTTAAATTAAATAGGATGGGTCTTGGATCACTTTCTTTTGTAAAAAGAAACAGTGGCTAATTTTCCGGGATAACCCCGCACTTCTGTATCGGTATAATATCCGGAGCCATCTGCGGCAAAGCCAATACCTTCACCCCGGGGTTCATTGTTAGCGTATGGTGCAACCTGGGGTTTTGTTAATAATCCTGCTGATATGCTGGTTCCGGATGGTAATCTCCAGTACCATATCAGTTCATTACTTCTAAGTAAAATTCCAGAGCCATCGGGTGAAATATCCCCGCCTGTTGCTTTGTTAAAATACAATTGAACTGCAGGAGTCATTACCGTGGCAGAGCTAATATTTTGAGGATACCGCGCGACGTAGATAGATGAAAGGTTACTCTGTTTACTGGCAATATAAATATCATGGGTTAGCGGATCAACCATTAATGTTTCTGCATCATGGGGCCCGTCAGGGTATTTTAATTCTATTATAGAGACCGTATCAATATTTAATGTAACGGGTAATATTTTTCCTGCCAGAACCGGTTCAGCAAAGCGATAAACGAATACTGAGCCATACTTAGAATCATTGTCACCAATATCAGCTACGTATACATAGCTTTTACCCGCGACCGGTCCGGGGCCTGTGGCGATGTCTTCCCAATCACGGTTACCTACGTGGGTTAATATAAGCGTGCCTTTATCCGCACCGCTTGCGTCAGTAATGTACACTTGGTTTGCATTACCGCTATCATTATGAATGTATAGCATCCCCGGATTGACCCTGCTTGCAGCAACCCCTGATATTTCCAGAAGGTCTTCCCTGGAAAGGTTATTTACAACAGGTCCAGGATTAAACGATTTTGTAGTATCAAGAGCGGATGGATCGTATGATGTGGTTGGGAATACGGTCTGTTCAGGGGATGTAATTACCGTAGTATCTTTTACAGAAAGAATGTTGCCTGATTTTTTGCAGGAGAAAACAGAAAGTATTAAAAAGCAATACAACCCGCTTTTAATAAAAATTGTGGTATTACTAAAAGGGGTTGTCATGCCGAAATTATATTCAGAAATTCAGATTAGTGCTGATTACCAGTACCGTCTAACTGATAGCAGCCCATATCTTTTCCCGCAAGGGTTATGCCACTTGAACCGAATGTTGGATCGATAGGAATACCGGCAGTAATAGGGGTAAAGGCAGTGGTCGTTCCTTTACCTGCTGCTGGTGATGCTGCTTGTAAATGGAAATTGAAATTATCAACCGATGCCTGGGTAATCCAAAAATTAGCAGCAGCCGGAAGAGGATAATTTACAAACATAGGATTGTTTTTTCCTACCAATGAGGTACCGTCATAAACTTTTCCAAAACTATAAGATGCTCCTAAAAATGCCGCCATATTTGGAATATCGGTAGCCTGCGGATGGGTAACTACCGGCTGGGCAACACTTGTAGGTACAATTTGATTTGCCATATCCACATTGTCAACATAATAAAAGTTGTAGCCATAAGCAGTTTTGGGAATCACGCTCGAAGCGTTAAAAGTGGTGTCAGCAAGATATACTTTTGCGCCACCCGGACCGCCTGCAATACGTACACCAAAGTTACAATCAACGATCAGGTTATTGTAAACCAATGCCCTTGAGTTGTTTTCTATTTCAACTGAACCGCTTCTTGCTCCATAAACACCCGTATTTCTGAAGCCGTCATTGACGTAAGTATTATTGTACATCGTAAACTGGCACTCGCCTCCGGTAGTACCATCACTGGCGGTTTTTGTGCCATTGGTTGCACCACCTATGATCAGGTTATAAGCCATATTACCAACAGCACTGCCCTTGGCGTTAAAGCCATCGCCACCGGTACTGCCGCATTTTTCCATGGTATTTCTCATGATGTTCAGGTGACCCCCATAAAAGCGTGTTGCATCATCCGGAGAACCATATAACCATGAATCTTCCATTATAAATACACCGTTAGGATTTTCAAAATATAGAATATATTGATTACCGGCGGCCAATCCGGCAGTTGCAGCAAATGGAAGTGTTTTTAAAGCAGCACCACCAAAATCAAGGTGTGTCCATTTAATCACTACCAGTTTAGCGGTGTTGCTGCAGTAAATGCCACCCCATCCACCTTTGTAAGTTGAATCAG
>JAQBOV010000027.1 GCA_028287895.1 Mucilaginibacter sp.
CACTCAACATAACCAGTGCTTCTTCGTCTGCCCCTGCAGGTATATGATAAAGGCTGTTGTCGGCATAAGGTATTCTAACAAATTCTGCCTGAGTACCGTCAATTGTATTACCTAATATCCATCCACCATCTTCACAATGCGAATACATGCCTTTTTTGCAATACTCGCATTTGCCGCAGGAGGTTACGCAGGAGATGATCACGTGGTCACCCTTTTTGAAATTACTCACCGAACTGCCTACCTCTTCAATAATGCCAACACCTTCGTGGCCTAATATCCGGCCATCAACAACTTCAGGAAGGTCACCCTTCATAATGTGCAGGTCTGTTCCGCAGATGGTAGTTTTTAATATTTTGACAACGGCATCCGTTGTTTCCTTTAGTTCAGGTTTTGGTTTTTCTTCCCATGATTTTTTCCCGGGGCCGTGGTACACTAATGCTTTCATGTTTGTATGTTTAATAAGTATAAAGCAAATGTATCGCGGCTTGCTATGGCAAAAGGTGATGAGGGTTATCCCGAAATATGATGTAAATCAATTATTTACGAATCTCGAAGGGATAGGCATAGCCTAACGGAAGGATAGCTTAAAATATCGTCAGCGTTTCTTCTACACTATTACAAGGGTATATGAGCAGCGGCTTGCCGGGATGATCCGCCATTCTCCGGGTTATGCTTCCGCCGATGATCTGCTGCAGGAAACTGCGCCGGCGGTGCACGATGGCCAGCAAATCTATATCAATATACGAGCATAGTTTTTTAAGAGAGCCCGCCACATCGGTTCCCTTAATGTTACGGTAAATGATTTTAGTATAGTTGATCTTTGGCGAAGTTCGATTAAAAAACTGTTTGACAGTTGCTTTTTCTTCTCCAGTCACGTTTGTCACTAGGATTTCGGCGCCGGACAGTACAGCTAATTCAGCTAAAGATTCCAGCACCGGGAAAGCCATATCGTTTAACAGCGTAGCAAATGCGATCTGCTTGAAAAGCTTGAACCTAAACTGGTAAGGAATAACCATCACCGGAAACGTCGCGTTATCAATGATATCCCAGGCATGATCCCGTCCAAAATAGCCGATGAACGTATCACTATTGTGCGCGCTGATCACCGCAAGCAGTACATCATGCTTCAATGTAATATCTTTGAGTATCAGCCCAACCATCCCTTCTTCGCTGCATTGTTCAATATCAGGCCTGAAATATTTTCCGGATCCCTGTTTATCCAAAGTAGTTTTGAGGCGCGCCACCAATTCCCCCAGATCGTATACACTGTTTGCTTCGCAAGTTCGCAATGGCCCTGAATTACGATCAGTGGTTTCTTCGCCCGCAGGAACTTCGTAAATGTTGCAGACCAGCAGCTTTGCTTCAACCTTTTGAGCCAACTCCAAAGCATAATGTGCCACGTAGTCGGCGTTGATAGAGAAATCGGTCAGTACTAATATGGTTTTCATGTCGGTAAAATTCCCGTTAATTCAGATGGCTTTGAATGATGCTTGTCAGCATTGATAATGACAGGTATCATCCTTAATCACGAAAAAGTGACGACCATCACTTTTTCACCTGAAATAC
Organism: Mucilaginibacter sp.; assembly: GCA_028287895.1. Lineage (GTDB taxonomy): Bacteria > Bacteroidota > Bacteroidia > Sphingobacteriales > Sphingobacteriaceae > Mucilaginibacter. The sequence goes on from JAQBOV010000027.1 coordinate 1,567, forward strand.
ATCACTAATTACCGCCAGGCAATGACCATCTTTGAACTATGGAAAATGCGGCACTGCTAACTGCCATTATAAAAAATGCCATTGATGGTATTATTACCATTGATGAACGTGGCAACATCGAATCCATCAATCCGGCAGCCTGTAAGTTATTCGATTATATACCCGAAGAAGTCATCGGCAAAAATGTGTCTATACTGATGCCGCCGCCTGATAAAGAGCAGCATGATGCCTATTTACAGCGTTACCAGCAAACAGGGCACGCTCATATCATCGGGATTGGCCGTGATGTTGTGGGACTAAAAAAGGACGGCAGCCGGTTTCCTTTCCGCCTAGGTATCAGTGAAGTCCAGTTTTCGGGCCGTAAAATTTATGCCGGGTTTATTCATGATATCAGCCACCAAAGAGCGGCCGAAGAGCGGCTTAAAGAATATGCCGCGCACCTGGAAGAGCTGGTTGTGGAAAGAACACAAGACTTGAAATCTACGGTAGAAGCCCTGCAAATGGCTAAAGAGGAAGTGAGTTTTTCACTGGAAAAAGAAAGAGAACTCGGGCTATTAAAAAGTCGTTTTGTGTCTATCGCTTCGCACGAATTTCGCACGCCGCTAACCTCCGTGCAATTATCGGTATCACTGATAGAACAATACGCTAAAACGCTTAACAGCCCTAACATTATCAAACATGTAGGCAAGATCAAAAGCGCCGTAGGTAACCTCACCTCCATATTAAACGATTTCCTTTCTTTAGAGAAACTGGAAGCGGGTAAACAGGAAGCTGCTTACCATGATTTTGATTTGGTGGTGTTTTCTGAGACGATCACCGAGGAAATGCAGGCACTGGCCAAGCAGAACCAAAATATTATTTACCAGCATACGGGTACTAAAAGCGCGGTTAGGCTCGATCAAAATTTGCTCAAGAATTGTATTGTTAATTTGATTAACAACGCGATCAAATATTCTGGTGAAAATTCCTTTATCGGCTTCACCACCGAGATCAGTGAGCGTGAATGCATTGTCACTGTGAGCGACAATGGCATCGGTATTCCTGATGCGGATCAGAAGCATTTGTTCGAAGCCTTTTTCCGCGCGCACAATACGGGTACTATTCCCGGAACCGGCCTTGGGTTAAATATTGTTGCCCGCTATACCCACCTGATGAACGGGAAAATTGATTTTAAGAGCGAGGTGAACCAGGGCACCTTATTTACCATAACCTTTCCCATGCCATGAATAAAAAAGTACTGATCATTGAAGACAATGACGATATACGTGAAAATGTGATCGAGATACTCGAGCTCGCGGGCTATACCGTTGCTTCAGCCAGTAATGGCAAGGCGGGTGTGGAGCTGGCCTTTGCAGACACGCCAGACATTATACTGTGTGATATCATGATGCCTGAACTGGACGGTTACGGCGTGCTGTATATGTTATCCAAACGCCCGGAAACCATCGCGATACCTTTCATTTTTTTAACCGCTAAAGCTGAACATTTTGACCGCCGCAAAGGAATGGAAATGGGGGCAGATGATTACCTGACCAAGCCCTTTGACGATATGGAACTTCTGGCCGCGATAGAAAGCCGTTTAAAAAAGAAGGATGGTCAGCAGGCCTTTTACAGTAAGTCATTGGACAGGCTAAATACACTGGTCGCTAAAAAGGATGGCCTTGCCGCCTTGAAAAAGATCATCGAGGAACGGAAAGCGAGAATATTCAAAAAAGACCAGGTGATCTATTACGAGGGTGATAGAGGCAATGGCTTATACCTGCTGATTAGCGGAAAAGTAAAATGCATTAAGCTGGCCGAAGATGGCAGGGAACTAATGACGGGCATTTACGCAGCAGATGATTATTTGGGCATCAACGCCATGCTGTCAAACGAAGCTTATGCGGACACAGCCACCGCTGTGGAGGATAGCTTATTATGCCTGATACCCAAGGAGCAGTTGGAAGAATTGCTCAACCTGTACCCCGAAGTCGCCAGGGAATTTATCAAACTTTTGGCAAACGATATCCGGGAAAAGGAGGAACAGTTATTGCAGATGGCTTACAACTCCGTTCGTAAAAAAATGGCCGAGGCCCTGTTGCGCCTGCAACGCCAGGCAGGAATGGATAGTTTCAAAATCCCACGCGAGGACCTGGCAGCCATGGCCGCTATGGCTACCGAAACTGTAAGCCGCACCTTATCGGATTTTAAAGCCGAAGGCCTGATAGAAAAGTCCGGCAGCAACATTACCATCATCGACCTTGCCCGGCTCACCAAAATGAAAAATTGACGCAAATCATTTTTCTGTTTGACTGCGCTCATAGCTCCGGAGCTACGGTAACACTACTATTGCCGGATGAAAGTAGTAGCTTATAGCGTGAAGCCTTATGAAAAGGAATCGCTGGCGAAGGCCAATCAAAAAAAACATGATATTACATTGATCTTTAATTCGCTGAGTTTGGAAACGGCAGTTTTCGCCGCCGGTAAGGAGGCAGTAATGGTATTTTCTACTGATGATGTCTCTGCTGAAGTGATCGGTAAACTGGCAGGACTGGGGATAAAGTACATTACGATCCGTTCGGCGTATAGTGATCATATTAATAAAGAAGCTGCAAGAAACTATGGGATTAAACTGGCGAATGCCCCGGACGAAAAGGATATAGCGGCCCAATCGATCAGGAATCTTGATCTTTGGGAGGCGGATAAATGTGTTGGTAAAGCCTGCATATGCGCAAATAGCTGCAGACTGAAGCATTAATTCCAGCCAATAAAAAAACCTCCGGATCAAATTCCGGAGGTTTTTTATTACGCTATTTATTAAAAAATATATAAGGCCAGCATCATTAAGTTGACCAATACGCTAAAGATAAATAAACCCAGCACCACCCGGATATTGGAGCCGCCCATACCAACAATGATATTGGCTAGGTATAAGCCAAAGGTGATGGGCAGTACAATGATAGAGGCGTTATAATAAAACATCAGTACTGCAGGTATCGGCAGAAAAAGTACGCCCTGGAAAATTAAGGAGAAAAAGAACCAGATGGTTTTGTTGTCAGCCTGGTGATCTGCTATTGCCAGCAGGTTGGCCAATGTATGGTTTTTGACGGTCAGTGTGTTAATTGTAGTCTCCATTTTTGATTTGTTTTATAAACAAATGTGCTGTTAATGAGCTTACTACAAAATGACCAATGTCATTCAAAAAATGATCTATAGCACTTTTTTAAAAGGATGGTGCAGCCTGTAATAGCCGGTCACCCTGATCCGGTAAACATCATACAGTAAAGTAAAAGCCAATAGGGACATGGGAATCAAGAAGGCATGCAAACTAAAATGCCGGAACAGGTAAGCGCCGGCCATTGCCCAGTACATAAAGAAAAAGATAATTGCCGACCGAAGTTTGATCCTGGTTTTTAGCGCTGCATGGTCCCTGGTGTTTTTTTGCAGGACCTGGCCCGTTTCGATACCCAGATCGGTAAAACTGCCTGTAAGGTGTGTGGTCCTGGCCACCGAGCCTACTACAATGGACACCAGCGAGTTCTGCAATCCCATGGCAAAAAGTAAACTGCCGGCAAAAATTTCTTTTGCAACCAGGCTATGATCATAGCGACAACCAAATGCTGCTACTCCAAGCAGGATAGACAGTTCGATCAACATTGGTAAAACGTACGGGAAGCGTTGGTTTGGCAATCACGAGTTAAACTACTGAAAATCAAAGCATAAAAAAACCTCCCAAGAATGGGAGGTTTACTGGGGGGTAAATGATGGGGCTCGAACCCACGACCCTCGGTACCACAAACCGATGCTCTAACCAACTGAGCTACATCTACCGTATTGGGGAGTGCAAATGTAAATATTTACTCGCTAAAGTCAATGGATTTTTTAATATTACATTATACTTACTGTAAAATTTATCACAGCTGTATACTTTAGGGTAAATTTGCAATTATGGCAGAGCAATTAGTTGAATTAAGTGTTATGGGAATGCATTGCAATAACTGTGCGATCTCTGTTCACAGGCTTCTGGAGAAAAAAGGTTTTCATGATATCCTTGTAGATTTCGCATCTGAAGAGGTTAAATTTTCCGCGAATGATGAAACAAAGATCCAGGATGCGATTAAAGGGATTGAGGGCCTTGGCTATAAAGTAGCCGAAGATGCCGCGCTCCAGCATGAAAATTTTTATGAAAAAATAGAAAATAAACTAATCTTCTCCGTTTTTTTTACTATTCCGCTTTTATCTGCTATGGTATTGCCCTGGCATTTTTTACACTTGCCGGTTGTACAGCTTTTGTTATGCCTTCCTGTTTTTATCGTAGGTTGCCTGCATTTTGGCAAAAGCGCCTGGCACTCGCTGAAAGGTGGCGTACCCAATATGGATGTACTGATATTTATCGGTTCATCCTCGGCTTTTATTTATAGTTTGACAGGCACATTGCAAAACCTGGGTATGCGTTACCAGTTTTATGAAACTTGCGCTGTTATCATCACGTTGGTATTGTTGGGAAACCTGTTCGAAAAACGATCAGTAACCCAAACAACATCGGCAGTAAAGGACCTGGTTAAGTTTCAACAGGTAAATGCTAATCGCGTTGTAAATGGTGAAGTTGAGGTGATAAGCGCCCGTGAAGTGAGGCCGGGAGATATCCTGTTGGTAAATAACGGCGATAAGATACCTGTTGACGGCGACGTATTATCAGGTGATGCATCCGTTAATGAATCTATGCTTACCGGCGAAAGTATGCCGATTGAAAAAGGGAAATACGACAAATTAATTGGCGGGACTATTGTAGAACATGGCAATATTACCATGATCGCTACTAAAGTAGGCAGCAACACGGTACTTTCACAAATCATTGAGCTGATGAAAAAGGCGCAGGCTGCAAAACCGCCTGTACAAAAATTGGGTGACCGTGTAGCCGCCATATTTGTGCCCGCCGTCATATTGATCGCCATAATCACCTTTATATTGACTTATTTTGTCGGGTATGCAGGTGTACAACACGCTTTGATGAATGCCATAGCGGTATTAGTGATCTCATGCCCCTGCGCTATGGGACTGGCAACCCCTACGGCCGTAATGGTAGGGCTTGGCAGGGCGGCAAAAAATGGGATATTGATTAAAGGGGGCGATACAATTGAGGCGGTAACACAAGCTAAATACATTGTTTTTGATAAAACCGGCACATTAACCACCGGGAAATTCCATATTAATAATATAAAAACTGAATCAGGTGCCGACATAGAAGTTATCCGCGGAGTAATTACTGCTATAGAGGAACGTTCTAACCACCCTATTGCACGCTCATTGGTGAGTGAATTAAAAAATCTTCCGCAGAAAAAGGTAATTCTGAAATCAGCGGCAGAAGAAAAAGGCCTGGGCATGCGGGCAGAAGATGCAGAAGGCAACCACTACTTCCTGGGGCTTGGAAAAACCAATACTGAAAGTGATTTTAATGTATCGCTTTACAAAAACCAGGCTTTACTGGCCCAGATAGAGATCGACGATGAAATAAAACCGCAGGCAGCATCTTTGATTATCAGTCTGAAGAAGATGGGGATTACACCTGTATTATTAAGTGGTGATAAACAAAGCAGGTGTATTAAGGTAGCAAGGGCTATCGGCATTGATGATGTACACGCAGAAAAACTTCCCGGCGAAAAACTTACGGTTATAGATATTTATAAAAAGAAAGGTGAAACCCTAATGGTTGGAGATGGCATAAATGATGCCCCTGCCCTGACCAAAGCCGATGTAGGTATCTCTATGAACGATTCAAGCCAGGTAGCTATACAGTCCGCAAGAGTGATATTGCTGAATACCGACCTTTATTCACTTGCTAAATTCTTACAGATCAGCAGGCATACATTGATTACTATTAAACAAAACCTGTTTTGGGCTTTTGCTTATAATATTGTGGCCATTCCGATAGCTGCTCTCGGCTTTTTAAATCCAATGGTCGGCGCCTTGGCTATGGCATTTTCAGACGTGGTAGTGATTGGTAATTCATTGAGATTGAAGGTGAAGAAAATCTCTTAGTTCATTGTTGACGGTTCATAGTTCATGGACCTGATTTATTTTATATTTTTGGCTGCTACGATTTAGTTTGATGTTAATTGGATTTTACATACCATGAACCATTAACTATGATCTATGAACTAAAAACATGATCGAAATTTTCACCGATGGTGCATCAAGCGGAAATCCGGGACCCGGAGGTTACGGGGTTATTCTCCGTTCCGGTAAGCACTATAAAGAGCTTTCAGCGGGATACCGTAAAACAACTAACAACCGCATGGAGCTGATGGCGGTAATCAAAGGCCTCGAAGCGCTTAAAAACATAAATCAATCGGTCACCGTTTACTCCGATTCCAAATATGTAATCGACGCTATTGAAAAGAGGTGGGTTTACGGATGGGTACAAAAAGGCTTCAAGGATAAAAAAAATAAGGATCTGTGGCTGCGCTATCTTGAACTAAGCAAGTTTCACAATATCAAATTTATATGGGTGCGTGGCCATGCCGGCCACCCGGAAAATGAAAGATGTGACCAATTGGCCGTTAATGCCTATAAGCAAAAAGGCCTGTTGATAGATTCTGTTTTTGAGATGGAATCAGGGAAAGTGAATCTGCTGTAAAGTTGAATTGTTATCTGCCGCGTGAACAGCCATAACACTTTGCAGCTATTTACTATTTCCAAGCAACGTTTCAACTTTCCAACAAATATTACTGAATAGATATCAAACCCTCAAACGTCTTTTTAGTGCCTTGCGGGGAAAAGAAGGACATTAGCTCTTCTGCTTTATGCACCATATTTTCCGAGCCGATAAAAATAGCCGACCGCTGGTGGAGTTCGGTTACTTCCAGGTTCAGAATACGTTCGTAACCATTACTTGCTCTTCCCCCAGCCTGTTCAATAATAAAGGCCATCGGGTTACATTCATATACCAGCCGCAATTTGCCTTTAGGCGCACTTGCTGTTATTGGATAGATAAATATGCCGCCTTTTATCAGGTTACGATGAATGTCAGCTACCATAGAACCGATGTAGCGTGAAGTATAAGGACGGTTGGTTTTTGCATCCTCTACCTGGCAATATTTAATATATTTTTTGACCCCGTCAGGGAAATGCACATAATAACCTTCATTGATAGAGTAGATCACACCATCCTTTGGTATTTTCATATCCGGGTGCGAGAGACAAAATTCGCCTATCGAGGGATCAAGCGTAAACCCGTTCACCCCTTTTCCCGTCGTATAAACCAGCATGGTTGATGAACCATAGATTAGATAACCGGCGGCTACTTGTTCGGTTCCCCGCTGTAATACGTCTTCTAACGTTGCCTTGCCTTTGGTTGACTTTCTGCGGTAAACAGAGAAAATCGTTCCGATGCCTACATTCACGTCAATATTTGAAGAGCCATCCAGTGGATCAATTGCCACAATGTATCTGGCATCTTTGGAAATTTCCGAATTTATCTCAATAAACTCATCGTTTTCCTCTGATGCCACAATGCAACATTCACCCCCATGCTTCAGGGCGGAGATAAATTGCTCGTTGGCGTATACATCCAACTTTTTCTGGCCTTCACCCTGAATATTTATCGTACCATTCTCCCCAAGTATATCTGCAAGCCCGGCTTTGTTCACCTCGCGGTTTACAATTTTTGCGGCGATACCAATATCCCTCAGCAATCTGGATAACTCACCCTTAGCGTACGGAAAGTCGGCTTGCTTCTCAATGATAAACTGGCCCAGCGTCTTCGTTATTTTCATAGGCTTAGTGTATTTTATACATATTATTTTAGCAATTCTATGACCTCTAAGGTATGGATTTTTTCTTCAGAAATGCAAAATCTGATCATTGTACGCAATTTATGCCAGCCTTGTTTCCCGGCTGCACCAGGATTTAAGTGCAAACAACTGATCTTTTTATCATAAATCACCTTTAAGATATGTGAGTGCCCGCAAATGAACAATTTTGGAGGGTTAGTGTAAATTTCCTGCCTTATTGACGGATTATATTTATCGGGATAACCGCCAATGTGAGTAATCCATACATCCACATCCTCACACTTAAAACGCAAATGTTCAGGATAAGTTTGCCTTATCTCCTTTCCATCAATATTGCCATAAACACCACGCAATGGCTTAAAGGCAGCAAGCTTATCGGCCAGTTCTATGGTACCGAAATCGCCGGCATGCCATATCTGGTCACAGTTTTCAAAGTGTTTGAAAACTGCGTCGTCAAGGTAACCATGGGTGTCTGAGAGGAGGCCTATTCGGGTCATTTTTATTTCGGATTTCGAAATTTTAGATTTCGAATTTATTAAAATATAGTGAAGAAATCTTTCAAAGATTCCTCGTATCGCTTGCTATACATCTTTGGTCCATCATAAATCACGAATTGATCGCCCGGAGTTTTTGTGGTATCTGATGATAATGCCAATATTTGACGATGTGGCGCGGAGTCTTTGTACGAATAAACATCCAGTGTTTTTCTAACAAAAAGACCATTTTCCAATGCTATGTTTTTTGCCAGTTCAGCAGTATCTAAGGGCAGGATCAAATATCCCAAACCATTGACAGCAAGATGCATTGATAAACCACGTATCAATCTTTTAAAAAAGTCCTCATCGGTATGCTTGGCCAATTCTTTATTTGCCTTGGGCGATTTCAGCGAATTAATAAAAAACGGTGGATTTGATACGATCAGGTCATATCTCTTATCAGGATATTGTTCAAAAAATTCTTCAAAGCCTAAGGGGTAAACATGCAACCTTTCAGAAAAGGAAGAATTCTCAAAGTTCCTTTCAGCGGTTTGAGCTGCTGTTGAGTCTATCTCCACCGCATCAATTTGCGCATCATTAAATCGTTGAGCCAGCATTAATGCGATCACGCCTGTACCGGTGCCAATATCCAGCATATTTCCAGGTCGATCCACTTCCGCCAATGCCCCCAGCAATACCCCGTCCGTATTGATCTTCATAGCGCAGCCGCTTTGATCAACGCTAAATTGCTTGAAACGAAACGTGCCGGACATAATTATTTTTCGTAAAGTTCTATTGGCAATCCATCAGGATCAGCAAAAAAAGTAAAACGTTTACCCGTAAATTCATCGGTCCGGATGGGCTCAGTAATTACATCATGGGTGTTAATATGATGGATTGCCTGCTCAATATTATCTACCTGAAAAGCAATGTGCCGCAAGCCTGCTGCTTCAGGGCGGGATGGCCGTGCTGGCGGTCCTGGAAATGAAAAAAGCTCGATCTGGTATTGCCCTGCAACTTCCAGATCAAGCTTATATGAATTTCTTTCTTTGCGAAAAACTTCTTGTATTATCCTTAAACCAAGTACCTCGCTGTAAAATTGTTTGGATATTTCATAATCCGAGCAAATGATAGCGATATGATGTACGCGGTTAAGTTTGAGCATTTATTCACCTAAAATAACATGTAAAACGTTATCGTAAACCAATTTAATATCCACGATGTTGCCGAATGATTCTTCGTCAACCCTCAGATAGCCATTACTCACGGAACCCAATAAACTAAACTCCACTTCGCTGGTAGCCATCAGCTCAATAAAACGTTCCTGCTCTTGGGGAGAAATGCTTACCACTACCCGGCCTTGTGCTTCACCAAACAAAAAGGCATCCTTACGAACGGAACTGTCTGACTCTATTTCAAAACCCAGGCCATTTGGCATAGCCGATTCCACCAAGGTGATGAATAAACCACCGTCAGATACATCATGGGCAGATTGAATAACCCGGTGTTTGATCAATTGCTTTATCACCTGGTGCATCGCATACTCCTTGTCGAGGTCAAAATATGGCGCCGGGGCTGATAAAATTTTGTGATAAGAGGCCAGGTATTGCGATGAAGCGATATCATTAACCGATTCGCCGATCAGATAAATCAGGTCACCGGGTTGCTTAAAATCAGCTGTTGTAATAGTGGACGTATCATCCAATACACCCAACATGCCTATGGTTGGGGTAGGGAATACCGGCCCTTCATCCGATGACTGATTATAAAAGCTGACATTACCCCCGGTAACAGGAGTCTCAAATTTAGTACAAGCCTCACTCATTCCTTTTATTGCACCAACAAATTGCCAGTAAACTTCGGGTTTGTAAGGATTGCCAAAATTAAGACAATTGGTTATCGCCACCGGTTCACCACCTGCACAGGTAATGTTACGTGCAGCTTCAGCTACGGCAATAGCACAACCTTTTTGCGGATCAGCATAAACATAGCGCGAATTACAGTCCACGGTTAAAGCGATGGCTTTACCGGTTCCTCTAACACTCACAACTGCCGCATCGCATGGGCGGTTGGTGGTCATGGTTGATACACCTACCATCGAGTCGTATTGTTTGGTTACCCAACGTTTTGAGGCAATATTAGGGTGTGATATCAAATGCTCGGCAACCTCGGTCAGGTCGGCAGGCTCTTTTACATCTTCTATTTTAAATTTTTGATTTTCTCTATAATAAGCAGGCTCGCGGTATTCGCGCTCGTAAACTGGTGCCCCGCCGCCCAATACCAGGTCATCGGCAGGAACATCGGCAACTAACTGGCCATTCATATAATAAAGCAGGCGTTTGGTATCAGTTACTTCGCCGATGATAGCACAATTCAGATCCCATTTATCAAAGACTGCTTCTACTTCTCTTTCTCTTCCTTTATGCACCACAATCAGCATACGTTCCTGTGATTCCGAAAGCAATATTTCGTAGGGTTTCATATGTTCCTGGCGCATGGGCACCTTATCCAGATCTATCCGCATACCATGTTCGCCCTTTGCGGACATCTCTGAGTTTGAGCAGATAATACCTGCCGCGCCCATATCCTGCATACCTACCACTGCGCCGGTTTTAATCACCTCGAGTGTGGCCTCCAACAATAGTTTTTCCTGGAAAGGGTCTCCTACCTGTACCGCCGGCAGATCATTCACCGAATCCTCCGTAATATCTTTTGATGCGAAGGCTGCACCATGTATACCGTCTTTTCCTGTCGCCGAACCTACGATATAAACCGGGTTACCAACACCATATGATGTTGCCGAAACTGTCTGGCCGGCCTTAACAATACCAGCCGACATGGCGTTTACAAGCGGATTAATATTATAACACTCGTCAAAAAACAACTCCCCACCTACGGTCGGGATACCAAAAGCATTACCATAATCGCCGATACCTTTCACTACACCCTTGATGAGCCATTTAGTACGGTCGAGGCTCAGATCCCCAAAGCGAAGAGAATTTAATTGTGCAATTGGTCTTGCCCCCATTGTAAATATATCGCGGTTAATACCGCCAACCCCGGTAGCAGCGCCCTGGTAAGGCTCTAATGCGGATGGGTGATTATGTGATTCAATTTTAAAAGCGCAGCCGATACCGTCACCCAGGTCAACCAGGCCGGCATTTTCTTCACCAGCTTTGGCCAGCATACGCGGGCCATCTTTTGGTAAAGTTTTAAGCCACGTAATTGAGTTTTTGTAGGAGCAGTGTTCGCTCCACATGACCGAGAAAATTGACAGTTCGGTAAAGTTTGGTACACGGCCCAATATCTCTTTTATTCGTTCAAATTCTTCGGGTAGTAAACCTAAATCTTTCGCGGTTTCAATGGTGGTTAATTCCAGGTGCTCCAAGGTAATATCGTTTTTTTGAAAGGATGCGCAAAATTAGAAAAAAGTGCCGAAAGCCGAAAGGAAAAGGAGCAGAAACGTAAAAGGAGAAAAGGTGAAAGGTATAAATGAACAGATAAAATAAATTAACCAAGTAAAAGGATAAGGCGTATAGTAAAGCTTTCGCCTTTACCCTTTTACCTTCGTCGCTCTTAATCCGGATCAGCGATCTGGAAATTAATGGGTATCGTATATTTTACGCGCACTTTTTGGCCATTTTGGATACCGGGCTTCCATGCAGGAGCCAGTTTCAGCACCCGCAATGCTTCCTCATCGAGCCCATATCCTACTCCTGTTTCAACCACAATATTTGACAAATGCCCATCGGTCTCCACAATAAAGCTTAAAAACACTTTGCCCTGTTTACCTGCTTGTGAAGCTTGTGATGGATAGTGGATATTTTTTTGTAGAAACCTGGCCCAGGCAGTGGCACCCCCGTATGGCTCTGGCATAAGCTCAAGCACGCCCGCATCAATAGGAGAATCGTCAACTTTTGAACTGCCTTTGCCCTTGGGTGCTTCAGGGATTACGATTTCACCATCATCTTTTCCCGGTGTTGTTTCGGGGCCAGTTGCCTTGCCTTTGATTTGATCAAGAGTCACCGGGTTTTCGGAAACAGGGTCCGGTGCCACAACCATTGTCGTGTTTTTTATTGTAGATGCGGAGGGCGGCTTAGCAGATGTTGCTGCTTTCGGTGCCTGTACTCTGGGATCTAAAACTACCGGAATTACTTTGATTGTGGAATCATGAATTACAGGAGCGGGTCCTGAGATATGAAAAATTAAAAATGACGCAATGGCAATACCGACGCTAAAAAAAGCGATGCCCATTGCTCTTAATAAGTTCCCGGCGTAATGTTTTCTCAGGTCATAAGCGCCATAGTCTTTGTTCCTGTTGGCAAATACAAGCTCGAGCCACCCGGGATTGTACAAATCAAATTTTGTGATACTCATAGTTTCGGAATTTAATTTTACAATATAAGGTTTTTAAGATATTAAATATTGTACACAGGGCTGAAAATTGTTATCCATACTCTTTTGTGCATATGACAAAAAAAATATAAATTTCAAGTAGACCGGGAAGATAGGCAGGGAATCAGCAGCTAAGGAGATTAAACCAATAGCTGCTACAAGGCCTGGAGGCATCTAACAAAGGCTTTTGGGGATAACAGGAATAATTAATCAATATCAGCTGAAAGAGAATTAAATTTCTACCATTTATCAGTGACTATTTTCGCTGGTTGCTGATCTGGTTTTTTTTGGGCGGTATGGTTTTCAGCCATATATTCTTTTAGCTTTCCCCCTAATTGTTTACAAAAGGCGCCGGCCTGTTCTATATAGGACGCCATTTCTTTCTTACCAACTTTAGATGCAGCCGTTTCGAGCGGTATATGGTTCTGAGATGAAGGAACAAATACACCATAGCGGTTTCTTTCATAGGGCGTAAAAGAAAAATCAGTAAGCCAATAACGGTACTTAGAATCCCTAAACTCAATATTAAGGGTATAGGTCACCTCTCCACTTTCATGTTTAACAAAAGAGGTATAAGTTAAGAATTTGTCCTTGATTAAGATGGCAGAGTCACTAATCTTAATTGATTTATTGCCTGGATAGATGCTTTTAACAAAATAAGCGCTGTTTTTATGCAAGCTGTCGGTGGAAATACCTGGCATATCAACTACTTGGTAGTAAACATACCGGTTATGTTCGTCTAATAATAACTGATTTTTCTGTGCACGAGCCATTCCGGCAAACAGCAAACCTATTCCGATCAACAAAATTCTTTTCATCATATAAATATAAAGCCGCTCTCGCATATTGAGAACGGCTTTTAAAAAAATAATTTTATTGTGATATTAGAACGCGTAGACTGCAGCTAAAACAAATTGTGAAGCTGATTTTGTAGGAGCGCCATTACTATCAGTAAATATTTGGTTTTTACCGTTATCAAACCTTATTTCCGGAATAAAAGTTAACGGACCGGCTTTGATATTTGCCGTTGCAGTAAGGGATGTAATGTGATCTTTGGGAGTTGTAGTAGTCGCTTTCGCCTCAAAATACTCTCCTCTTAAACCTAACGTAACTGCCTTTGAAACCGCTAACTGAGGATACAAAGCAACACCGTCATAGCCACCACCACCATGCGCCGGCGTAAATGTTGCACCATTCAAACCTAATTTAAAGGCACTGGTTATTTGATAAGCAGTGGTTAAATCAAATATGGTACCGGATGTAGGGCCTGTAGCTACATTCAAATAAGCGGTCCATCCCTTTGCCGGAGCGAGCATTAACTGTGCACCAAAAGTGGAGACATCATGTGTTGAAGTATAAACATTCCAGTTATCATTAAAAATACCAGCCATCAAGCTTACTTTATCCGAGAATGCATAAGTGGCTTTGAATCCGGCATTCTGGAACGGACCTGAAGTAAATAAATACGATGTCGAGTAGTTAAAATTTCCTGTTGGGCTGATTACTTCATAACCTATAAACGTCGCCATATAACCTGCTGTTAAATTAAATTTGTCTGTCAGATTATACGAAACATATAAATTTTGAACATGGTATGAATTCCCCGCGTTAGCGGTAGATCCGTCACCGTTGGGAATAGATTGATATTGCCCTCTTGGTCCAAAACTTAATTCACCCACGAAGGATGCCTTACCTACGGTTTTTTTCAAACCCAGATCGATCATACCGATAGATACCGAGTTGTTATCCCAGGCAAAGGAAGTAGGAATGTTGGCATGACCCGAAAAGTCATCTTTATAGTAAGTATCTACTGAACCGAAGATCACTAAAGGAGCGTCAGATGTGGTTTTAACAGTATCCTGAGCTTTTGCAAAGTTGAATCCTGCTACAGTAATTAATAAGAGTAGTATTTTTTTCATGATAATAAATTGGGTTGAATTGATTTGGTTATTTAGTTAAAGTTGATTTGCATCATATTAAATTCATACGGTCTCCGGTCAGCTCTAAAACCCATGGTTTTCGGCTGCAATTAAATCCTGAAGATCGAATTAAAGTTTAGAAAATCTCGTGCGGCCGGCCTGTATAATTGGTAAATTCAACGCATCATTCACCAACCGCACGAGATTGTTATGTAGATTTTGCAGTACTTTTTATTAAGCTTCTGCAGATAATTTAACGCCTTTATCAAAAAGACCGCTTAAGCTGATGTCATCATCCTGGGCAGGGTAAACCTCAATTCCATGATCAAATACATCCAGGCCACCCAAACCTGCTTCACCGTGCTCTTCAACACGCAGTCTCCATGGATTAGGCAATTTATTGATAATGTACATCATGGCAATAGTAACAACGAATACCGCTATTGCTACTGTAAAAGTACCTATCGCCTGTGCTTCAAACACACTCCAGCCACCGCCATAAAATAAACCTGTTACCGGTGCACTGTTGTCGGCACCGCCAGGACCGGTTGCACCGTATTGTCCCGAGGCAAATAAACCCAATGATAAAGTACCCCATATTCCGCAAAATCCGTGTACTGAAACTGCACCAACCGGATCGTCAATACGGAACCACTCAATTAAATACATACCGCCGAAAACCACAAGGCCGGCTACAGCACCAAGCAAGCAGGCTCCAAGCGGACTAACCCAATAACAAGGGCAAGTAATAGCTACTAACCCACCTAATAAGCCATTAAGCGTAAATCCTAAATCGAATTTACCTTTTGTTCCGCCCCACCACAAACCAGCTAACATAGCGATCATACCGCCTGTACAAGCTGCTAATGTTGTGTTTGCGGCAATACGGCCAATACCTTGTCCGTCCATAGCCGACAATGTACTTCCAGGGTTAAAGCCGTACCATCCAAACCATAAGATGAATGTACCTACGGCAGCAACTAACATATTATGTCCCGGCGGCATGCCGCCTTTTTCTTTATCATCCCGCTTAAATATCCGACCTAAACGGGGACCCAATACGATTGCGCCGGCTAATGAAGCTACACCGCCAATGGTGTGTACCACAGTTGAACCTGCAAAATCACGGAAACCCTGTCCTAATGACTCAAAGAAATTACCTTTAGAACCCATTAAAGCAAGAAAACCATCTGGTCCCCAAGCCCAATGGCCGATGATGGGATAAATAAATCCCGTGATACCGATACTGTAAAGAATATCACCACGGAAACTGGTACGGCCGATCATTGCACCCGAAACAATAGTTGAGCAGGTATCAGCAAACGCATACTGGAAAATCCAATGTGCTAAAACCGGGATGCCTGTTGCTCCATAAGTTTCAGGGATATTTTGCAGGAAGAACCATGATCCGGAAATTTTACCTGTCGGATCACCATGCCAGCCAATGAAACCATTGCCCCATCCGAACATGAAGGCATAACCTACCGCATAAAATAAAATACCGCAAAGACAAGTGTCAAATACGCACTCCATCAATACGTTCACAGTTTCGCGTTTACGGGCAAAACCTGCTTCAAGCATTACAAAGCCGGCTTGCATACCGAAAACTAAAAATGCGGCCACCAACGTCCAAACCGTATTGATTGAATTCATCATAGTTGTTTCCAGGTCGGTTGGTTTGGCAGGTGCTGCTGCAGCATGAGCCGCTGTAGGCAGCAATCCAGGGATGGTCAACATGGCTACCAGGACAAGTCCTAGTCCGATCATTTTTCCTGATAAAATGGTCGCTCCAAGCGCCCATTTTTCACGCGTCAGTTGTCGGAGGGAACTGAGCAAATTGAATTTTGGAGATTTTACTTTCATTGTTTTATTTATTTAGTTTAATTGATATGAATGATTTTTTTATTAAGATACAGCTACAATTGGTGGTTTATTCACTTTTTGTTAATAGAATCATATAATTTTCTAATTTTAGATATGATTTTATTAATTTTTTATGAAATTATGTATGTTTTTCTAAAAAAACAAATTTTATAGCGCTAAATTGTTTTGAAAAATGAAAGAATTACGAAAATTACAAAAAACTATCAGAAATCAATCCTTGTTTTACATTATTTTCAATCAATAAAGCCAACACGACAGACAATAAACCAGTCAAAAAAGGACAAACATTCATAATTGTTAATTTTAATCGATTTATATTGCATATTTTCATGACTTTATTAAAATTTTGCCCTTAAAACTCAATTTTTATTAAATGAAATCAATTTATACGATTTCACGCTGATAAATTTGCCATCAGAAAAATCCGGGCTAACCAGCTTTTTTTCGATAATTAGATATTTTGTTTAAATATTCTCTGTATTATCAAGGATAATTTTACTTTTGAAGTAACCTTTAACCCAATAAAGATGTCAAATATTCGATTTCAAGCCCTCCAGGCAGTACTTAACCGGACAACAATAGAAGTAAAACTGCCTTCAAATAAAATTTCCGATTATTTCAATTCCAATGTTTTCGATAAACAGAAAATGAAAGAGTATCTTTCAAAAGAGGCATACCAGGTAATTGTAAATTCGATTGAAAGAGGGGAACCGATACCAAGAGACATGGCCGAGCAGGTTGCATCTGTAATGAAATCGTGGGCCATGAGCAAAGGAGCTACTCATTATACGCATTGGTTTCAGCCGCTTACCGGCACAACTGCCGAAAAGCATGACGCTTTTTTTGAGCCTACGGCCGATGGCGGCGCTATCGAAGTGTTTTCGGGTGATGCTTTGGCCCAGCAGGAACCGGATGCATCCAGCTTCCCAAGCGGTGGTATACGCAATACTTTTGAGGCAAGGGGATATACCGCATGGGACCCATCCTCTCCTGCATTTATTATGGGGCGTACCTTATGTATCCCAACTGTTTTTGTTTCCTATACCGGCGAAGCCCTGGATTACAAGGTGCCATTATTAAAGGCATTAAGTGCTTTAGATAAAGCTGCAGTGGATGTATGCCACTATTTTGACAAAAGCATTGAAAAAGTTAACGCGTCATTAGGCATTGAGCAAGAATACTTCCTGGTGGATATCGCCCTATTTCATGCACGCCCGGATCTGTATTTAACGGGCCGGACACTTTTCGGACATATGTCGGCTAAAAACCAGCAATTGGAAGACCATTATTTTGGTTCGATACCTGAACGGGTATATGCATTTATGCAGGATATGGAAACCGAGGCACTGCAATTAGGTATACCTTTAAAAACACGTCATAATGAGGTTGCACCTTCACAATTTGAATGCGCCCCTGTATATGAAGAAATTAACCTGGCAATTGACCACAATCAATTATTAATGGACCTGATGGACCGGGTTGCCAAACGACACAATTTCAAGGTATTGCTGCATGAAAAACCTTATGCAGGCATCAATGGCTCGGGCAAGCATAATAACTGGTCGATGATCACCAATACCGGTAAAAATCTATTGTCGCCCGGGAAGACACCGAAAAACAATCTGATGTTCCTTGCTTTTTTTGTTAACACCATCAGAGCTGTATATGAACATGCGGATCTGCTCAGAGCGTCCATTGCCTCGGTCAACAACGATCACCGTTTGGGCGCAAATGAGGCCCCCCCTGCTATAATATCCATATTCCTGGGCAGCCAGTTGAGCGATGTACTTGATGAGATAGAAACTTCAAGGATCAGCAAAAAAATAAAAGATGATGCCTTGTTATGGCAAGGCATTCCAAAGATCCCCCAGATATTTAAGGATAATACCGATCGTAACCGTACATCTCCGTTTGCCTTTACCGGAAATAAATTTGAATTGCGCGCAGTCGGTTCATCTGCAAACTCGGCCGGCCCTATGACCATCTTAAATATGATCGTTGCCGATCAATTAAAAAAATTCAAATATGACGTTGACAAACTGATCAAAAAAGGGGAGAAAAAGGATGTTGCACTGCTAATGGTGATTAAAAAGTATATCAAAGAATCAAAAAATATACGCTTTGAAGGAAATGGATATAGCGAGGAATGGGAAAAAGAGGCTGAAGCAAGGGGCTTATCCAACTTTAAAACCACACCAAGGGCCCTTGATGCCATACTTTCTGAAAAATCAGCGATGCTTTTTGAGGATACGGGAGTATTCAGTAAGAGAGAAGCATCCGCACGTCATGAAATTTTGTTGGATAGCTTTTATAAGAAACTGCAGATCGAAGCGCGCGTGATCGGCGAGATGGTCACCAACGTCATTATACCATCGGCCATTGCTTATCAAAGCAAACTGATTGAAAATGTTAAAGGATTGAAGGATATCGGATTAGCTGCCTCGACCTATTCAGCACAGATAGATATTATTAATCAAATATCTGAGCATGTCAACTTTATTAAATCTAATGTTGAACAAATGATCGCAGAACGCAAAAAAGCAAATGTGATTGAAGATGTACTCGAAAAATCATTGGAATATGATGAAAAAGTAAAATCTTATTTCCAGCCGATACGTTATCACGTTGACAAACTGGAACAGTTGATCGATGATTCGATATGGCCGCTACCTAAGTTCAGAGAATTGCTATTCATTAAATAGACGATATGGTATTGATAGCGATCCCTATGCCGGTTCGCTATCAATACTTTGAACTGCACTATTCAATTTCGGGGCATTCTCAGCTTTTTCTTCCTCGTTCAGATTACGTATGTACTGTATCTTAAGATGATCATAAAAAGAATGCTTATCGATCAGAATGGAGACCAAACTGGCGATCATACCCGCCAGAATAAGCTGAAAGATCACGTTATGGCGGTTGGTCATCTCAAGGACGAGGATAGCCGATGTAAACGGTGACCTGGTTACACCGGTTAAAAACCCGACCATACCCGCCAGAATAAGCAAATTGGTGTTAGTATCGGATAAGTGAAACCAACCCGAAATCAAGGAACCCACACTTGCCCCCGCTCCCAATGCAGGTGCAAATACTCCACCTGCTGCTCCTGTCGTAAATGATAATACCGGCCCCACCATCCTCAGCAAAGGAGCATACCATGATGAATATTTATCTGATGTAAACAAGACTCTTTCCATCACGTTTTTTCCTGAGCCCAATATGCTGTCATTAACAAAAATTGCAGTCCCTGCCAATATGAGCGCACATAAGACTATATATAATATATGTTCGCGGTCCAGCGTGAATTTTGATTTCCATTTTAATATGATCAAAATCACTTTAGCCATACCGCTGCCCAATAAGCCTGAAATGATCGCCACCATTACAACACCTAAAAATATAAATCCTGAAAGATCCCCAATTTTGGGATAACCAAGGTATAAATAAGGCCCTAATATCCCCTGGGCTGTTAAGCCTGCAATGATAACCGATGAAAAAATAGCAGTTTTAAAATAACTGAAATGTGTTTTTGTTAATTCCTCTATTGCAAATACAATTCCACCCAAAGGAGTATTAAATGCCGCCGCCAGCCCGGCCGCTGCCCCGGTAATGATCATATTTCTTTTTGCAACCTTTGGCCACCAGGCAGGTAAGATCTGGTTCACCTTTGTGAAAACCGAAGCAGCTATTTGTATGGTGGGCCCCTCTCTTCCGATCGCTCCCCCTCCTATTGCCAGCACCAGGCTCGATAATACCTTTACCAGGATCACCCGGATACTTAAAAGCTTATTTACTTTTTGATCACTCCGCGGACCGGTAATTTCTATTGCAGCTGCTACCTGCGGGATACCGCTTCCCCTTGAATAAGGTGCAAAACGTTTAACCAGCCACCATGCAACAAAAAAACAAACCGGCATCAGCATAAAAAGATACCACCGGTGCTGTTTATAAATGACCGCTGTAAGATTTTCTGCCATTAAAAAAAGACGGGCATATATCACCGCAATAAGGCCTGTGATAACCGAGGCTATCCAGAAAGGTATAGCCTGCAGCATTTTCTTTTTTAATTTTTCGTTGTTGATCCGGTCAAATGAATGTTTTAGATGAAGTCGTACTTTAGAAACAGCAGTATTAAACATAGAATGGCAGATGAGATTTGCAAAAGTAACAGTTTCGGTGTTTCTAAACTATTATTAAGCAGTATATTTGGCCATGATTTCTTCGCAAAGATATGATCAGCGGGGCGTATCGGCCTCAAAGGATGACGTACACAATGCAATTAAAAATATTGATAAAGGCATTTTCCCAAAGGCTTTCTGCAAAATTGTACCCGATATTTTAACTAACGATCCGGATTACTGCAATATTATGCATGCCGACGGGGCCGGGACAAAATCGTCCCTTGCCTACAGTTATTGGAGGGAAACGGGTGATCTTTCAGTTTGGCGGGGTATAGCCCAGGACGCTATCATTATGAATCTTGATGATCTGCTCTGCGTTGGAGCAACGGACAATATACTTCTCTCCTCTACCATCGGCCGGAACAAGAATTTAATATCCGGTGAAGTGATAGCTGCTATCATCAATGGAACCGAAGAAATATTAGCCGAACTGCGGGATGCAGGAATCGGTATTTATTCTACCGGTGGTGAAACAGCTGATGTGGGCGACCTGGTGCGCACGATCATCGTCGACTCGACAGTAACCTGCCGCATGAAGCGCGAAGATGTTATTTCCAACGATCATATCCGGCCCGGTGATGTTATTGTCGGCCTGGCCTCATACGGCAAAGCCAATTACGAAAAAGACTACAACGGCGGTATGGGTTCAAACGGATTGACTTCGGCCCGGCATGATGTATTTAACAAATCCATTGCCGAAAAATATCCGGAGAGCTACGACCATGCAGTGCCTTATGAACTGATATTCTCAGGCTGTAAAAATTTAACCGATATGATCGACCTCGGAGATGGCAATACGGTCGAGGCCGGCAAGCTGGTGCTTTCCCCCACCCGCACCTACGCTCCTGTCATCAAAACCATGCTGGATACCTATAGGAATCAAATACATGGCATGATACACTGTAGTGGCGGAGCACAAACCAAGGTGCTGCATTTTATCGAAAACCTTCATATCATAAAAGATAATTTATTGCCGGTTCCTCCTTTATTTAAGTTGATACAGGAAGAATCAAAAACGGGCTGGCAGGAAATGTACAAGGTATTTAACATGGGCCACCGGATGGAGTTATATGTACCTGAAAAAATTGCGGGCGAGCTGGTAAAAGTGTCTGAAAGTTTTGGCGTAAATGCACAAATCATCGGCCATGTTGAAGCTTCACAGAACAAGCAGGTAACCGTACGGTCTGAATTTGGCGAGTTTATCTATCACTGATTTTCTTTCATTAATTAAGCAAAAAACCCCGGCCAATTCTGACCGGGGTTTTTTGATGATCAGGTTAATTCGATATTAATTAAAGATATATCTTAAGCCTAACTGAGCCTGCCAGCGTGATAATTGGCTGATATCATTTTTATAGGAATTTGTAACCGGGATCAGGTTATTTGCATCAAGATACGGGAATGAATACTTGGCTTTCCCTGTTGCATCCAAACCCAGATATTTCAACACTGCCACAGACCCGCTGTTAAATCCGTTAAAGGAAGTTTGATATAAACCCCAATTCCGGTCAAGGAGGTTACCAACATTGATTATATCCAGAGTGATCTCCAATGTATTTTTAACCTTGCCTGATTGTATGAAGAAATCCTGTGCTAGATGCAAATCTGCTCTTTTATAAGTAGGGAGTATAGCACCATTTCTGCTGGCGTAACTGCCCCGGTGTTTACTCAGATAAGGATCCTGATTGATAAAATTATTTAACTGTGTCCATAATTGATCCGAAGTGCGCAGGTCTTTTGCATCGTTTGGCACTAAAGTAATATCTCCTTTATTTCTTGGGATATACATTAAATCGTTTGTGGCACCATCGTTATTAGGATCACCCGTAGTAATGTAGGAAACAGCGCCGCTATTAGCCGCTTCGAAGATTAACCCTACCGTTGTAGCCGCATGTTTAAAGTATTCTTTACGATAAGAAAACGAAGCAATAACCCGGTTAGGTTGAACATAAGAGCTATTTGATAAGTTGTCCGAATTGGGATTTCCTGCAACATATCTTGTGCTCCAGATGGTCGAAGCAGTTGAACCGCCATCATTTACATCCTTGGAAACGGTATGGGTATATGCTACGTTAGCATAAAGACCATTCGTGAAGCTCTTTTGTAACTGGCCGGTGATAAAATACGAATAACCTTTATTGGTATTGGTCATATAATATAAACCGGTAATAGACGGATTTGCAGCGGTAGCGGCAGCAGCAGCAGGGGTTGTATTCTTAGAATTATAACGTATTTGCCCTTCAGAACCCGGCAACACAGCAAAACCATCAGAAAGCACCAGGTTTTTGTGATAAATAGCATTAATATCTTTACTGTAAGCAGCCTCAATAGTACCGATGATACCACCCGGCAATTTTTGATCCACAGCTAAATTGCTTCTCCAGATTTTTGGGTATTTCAGATTGGGATCAGCAACATCCAATTCATATGATGTATTGGCAGCCGCATTTGTGGGCCTATTTGCATTGACGTTTGGATTAAAGATCAATTGGCCATTTTGTGCAGGCGTATTAGTTGCTACACCTTTATTAACCGTATAGGAACCAAATAATACACCGTTGTTTGATGCCTGGTTAGATATCCATACAAAAGGCACTGTACCGGTAAATAATCCTGTACCACCGCGAACCTGGGTAGTCTGGTCGCCATTCACATCCCAGTTAAAGCCCAAACGAGGCGATAACTGAACCCTGTTTTTAGGGAGCTTTGAGGGGTCGACCTGTGTTCCACCCTGGAAAATTAAGGCTGCGGCATTGTTATTTTGTGCCAAAGTTGTAGGGAAAACGTCATAATCAGCCCTTAAACCATAGGTTAACCTTATATTATCGGTAACATGGAATTTATCCTGGGCATATAGGCTAAAAATAGAAGCCTTTATTTTTGCATAAGGGAAGGACCCGTCAGGCAATGCAGAAAAACGGGTTGAGTAAGCGGTGGCCGGCAAACCATTCAAAAAGTCATAAGCTGAATTATAGGTATACAGTCCATTATAGTTAGGTGCAAACCCGTTGGTATAGCTTTGTATCTGGTCATTGGTACCGAAAGTGATCTCGTGCCTGCCAGCAAATATGCTAAAGTCGTCGGAGAATTGGGCAATGTTGGTACTTAACAGGTTATTTGCCGTAAATAGTTCATAACCAAAGCTTGTTGTAACCGCCGATGCCGTAGTTTCTGTATTTGTGGCTGGATCATACACGCCATTACCGATATCCACCATTGGGATAGCAGAACCACCCAAAGAAGCACGGTAATCACGCAATGCTGAATAGCCGGCGGTTAATCTGTTAGACATGTTATTGCTGATACGCGTATCCAACTCAATAATACCGATATTGAAGTTATTATTGATGCGGTAACCAGAACCATAAAAAGGCAAAGTTGTAACTCCGGGGGCACGCGTTGTATTGCTGATACCCACTATGCCCGAGTTGCTTGCTGGTTGGTCTTTAAATGATTTTAAGTAAAAATACTTCGCACTTAAAACATTGTTTTTATCAATATTCCAGTCGATCTTGGCTGTCAGTTTATCACTGTGAGTTTGATAGCTGTAATCCTGATATGGACCTGGATTGTATTGATAATTTGTTTGCAAATACTGAGCTATTGAATTCAGCGTTGCTGCAGAAGCTTGTGACACATTTGCGCCGCTTACTCCCGGAGCTGATGCCACATATGAGGTAGCCGGAGCGCTTATTCTTTCCTGCTCACCTGATAAGAAAAAGAATAACTTGTTTTTAATGATCGGACCGCCAACGCTTAGACCGGTCTGACGGTAGGTAAATGGTGTTTGAACAATATCGGTAACGCCGGCGTGATATCCGGTTAAGCCGGTACTGCGTATATAATCATATACAGTTCCTTTGAATTCATTTGTACCTGATTTTACTACGGTGTTAACACCAGCACCTGTAAAGTTTCCCTGGCGTACGTCAAAAGGTGCAATGTCTACCTGTATCTGGTCGATAGCGTCTAATGAAATTGGCTGAGAATTCGTTTGGCCGCCAAGGGTTCCGGATAAACCAAAAGAGTTGTTAAATAAAGCTCCGTCTACAGTTATATTATTATAACCGCTGCTTCGTCCGCCAAAATTCAAACCGTTAGCGGAAGGAGTTAATTTAGTAAAATCCTGCAATGAACGGTTAATAGTGGGCAAGGTTTCGATTTGAGCGCGCGTAATGGTTTCGCGGGCTCCGGTCCGTGAAGAGTTGATCACTTTACCTTGTGTACCTGTGATGGTCACTTCTTTCAGATTAGTGTTGTTCTCTTCAATTTTAGCATCGATCCTTTGATCCTGGCCAATTGATAAAGTGACGCCTTCCTGTACAAATTCTTTGTAACCTATAAAAGTTACTTTAACAGTGTAAGGTCCGCCCACCCTTAAGTTAGGTAAATTGTACCGGCCGTCGGCACGGGATACAGTAGCATATACCGTTCCGGTCGGGATGTGTGTAACTGTTACCGTTGCACCGGGTATTGATCCCTTGCCATCGGAAACGATACCGTTAACAGATGCAGTCGTTACACCCTGCGCATGGACATGCTTACTCAATAAGAATGTAATGCTTGTTAATAGTAATAAAAGTAAATACTTCCTCATACTTGCTTGTTTTAATTAAAAATTTAATGAACTGATGTGCCGCAAAGATAGATAAAGGCCCCTTCGCCTATGTTAACTTAGTATTAAAAATGTTACATATTTTTCAACATTTAGTTCATTTCTCATACAAATTATCAATGCAACTGTCATATGAATATGACAATTGCATAAAATACTTATTTTCAATATTATGCCCGGCCAACAGTACTTGTTGATTTTATAGTCATTTTGTAAAAATACCGGTCGCGCCGGGCGGTCTTTTTCTATTTCCCCCTTTTTACTTAGCTTTGGCTTCGAATTCAAAAAAGCATTTAAAAAAATATGGACTACGATTTAATTGTAATAGGGTCTGGCCCGGGAGGTTATGTGGCTGCTATACGTGCTTCACAGCTTGGCTTAAAAACAGCGATAGTTGAAAAAGAATCATTAGGGGGTATTTGTCTTAACTGGGGTTGTATTCCAACCAAAGCTCTATTAAAGAGCGCCCAGGTATTTGAATATATAAATCATGCTGCCGACTATGGCGTGAATGTTTCCGGCGGCGAGGTTGATTTTGAGTCGGTAATAAAAAGAAGCCGTGGTGTGGCCGATGGAATGAGCAAAGGCGTTCAGTTCCTGATGAAAAAAAACAAGATCGATGTGCTTACCGGTGTTGGCAAACTAAAAACCAAGGGAACCGTTGAAGTAAAAAGCAGCGAGGGGGAAACTAAAAGCTATACAGCCAAACATATCATATTAGCTACAGGAGGCCGTTCACGCGAACTGCCTAATATAAAGCAAGACGGTGTAAAAGTAATCGGTTACCGCCAGGCTATGGTGTTGCCTAAAAAACCTAAATCCATGATCGTGGTAGGTTCAGGAGCTATCGGGATAGAATTTGCCTATTTCTATAATACCATTGGCACCGAGGTAACTGTGGTAGAGTTTTTGGACAATATCGTACCGTTAGAGGACGAAGAAGTCTCAAAACAATTAAACCGTATCCTTAAAAAACAAGGAATTAATATCATGACCAGCTCCAATGTAGAGTCTGTTGACAGCAGCGGGGAAATCTGTAAAGTAAACGTAAAGACTGCCACCGGAACGGTATCTCTGGAAGCTGAGATCGTATTATCGGCTGTTGGTATCAGCACCAATATTGAGGGTATAGGATTAGAAGAAAACGGCGTTAAAACCGATAAAGGAAAAGTGCTGGTTGATGATTTTTACCGCACAAACATTGAAGGTGTTTATGCTATCGGTGATATAGTTAAAGGACAAGCATTGGCTCACGTTGCCTCGGCTGAGGGCATTATTTGTGTTGAGAAGATAGCTGGTCAAAACCCGGAACCCTTGAATTATAATAATATACCGGGCTGTACCTATTGCCTGCCGGAGATCGCTTCTGTTGGTTATACCGAAAAAGCAGCAAAAGAAGCGGGATATGAGGTAAAAGTGGGGAAATTTCCTTTTTCAGCATCTGGAAAAGCATCCGCAGCAAGCGCCAAGGAAGGTTTTGTAAAAGTGATCTTCGACGCCAAATATGGTGAATTCCTGGGCGCACATATGCTGGGCCACAACGTAACAGAAATGATCGCCGAAGTGGTTACCGCGCGTAAACTGGAAACTACCGGGCATGATATCATTAAATCAGTTCACCCTCACCCTACCATGAGTGAAGCTGTAATGGAAGCAGCCGCTGAAGCTTATGGTGAGTGTATACATCTTTAATAAGTCCATAGTCGATAGTCCATGGTCAATAGTTTGATCCCCTGGACTATGGCCTATGGTCTATCGACCCGAAATGAAATTACATACCGTCGACACCGGCTTTTTTAAATTAGATGGGGGCGCAATGTTTGGTGTTGTTCCAAAAACAATATGGAATAAAGCCAATCCGGCGGACGAGAATAATCTGTGCACCTGGGCCATGCGTTGTTTGTTGGTCGAAGACAATAACCGCCTTATTTTAATCGATACGGGGATAGGCAATAAACAGGACGCACGGTTTTTTAGCCATTATTATTTGCATGGCCAGGCAAGCCTGGATTCTTCTCTATCAAAAATTGGTTTTCATGCGGATGATATTACCGATGTTTTTCTGACGCATCTTCACTTTGACCACGCCGGCGGGGCGGTAAAACGGGATGGCCAGACCTTGGTACCAGCCTTTAAGAATGCCAGTTACTGGAGCAATAAACCACATTGGGACTGGGCTGTTTACCCTAACGAACGCGAAAAAGCATCCTTTTTAAAAGAAAACATATTACCTATACAGGAAAGCGGTCAGCTAAAATTTATTGATACCGAAGATGGCGGACAGTTTGCAAAAGACTTTAACGTACGTTTTGTATCGGGCCATACTGAGGCAATGATGCTGCCCCTTATTAGCTATAAAGGCAAAAAAATCCTTTATATGGCCGATCTGCTGCCATCGGTTGGGCACTTGCCTATTCCCTATATTATGGCTTATGATATGTTTCCGATGAAGACCTTGTATGAAAAGAAATTATTTTTAAATGAGGCTTTAGAAAACGAATATATTCTGTATTTTGAGCACGATCCCGTGAATGAATGCTGCACTTTGCAACAAACTGAAAAAGGCATCAGGGTAAGGGATACCTTTAAGCTGAATGAGCTTTAAAACAGGCTTAAATAGCTATTTTTAGCTTAAAATATATAAATTTTTAATTTAAATGTAAAGATAAATGGACTTGTTATTTTTTCATAACAATTTTGTACCTTTGCACGTTCAATTCTAATAATAAGAAGAATTGAGGTAATATACATAAATGAGACAACTCAAAATAACCCAATCTATTACCAATCGCGAATCACAATCGCTTGATAAATATCTTCACGAAATTGGTAAAGTTGACTTAATAACTGCAGAAGAAGAAGTAATTCTGGCGCAAAAGATCAGAGAGGGCGATCAGGCGGCCCTTGAGCGGTTGACAAAAACCAACCTGCGCTTTGTTGTGTCTGTTGCAAAACAATATCAAAATCAAGGGCTTACGCTTGGTGACCTGATCAACGAAGGCAACTTAGGCTTGATAAAAGCGGCCAAGCGTTTTGACGAAACCAAGGGTTTCAAATTTATTTCATACGCTGTATGGTGGATACGTCAATCCATATTGCAGGCTATTGCTGAACAATCGCGAATAGTTCGTTTGCCCTTAAACCAGGTAGGTTCATTGAGTAAGATCAGCAAGGCATTTTCAAAACTGGAACAAGAGTACGAGCGTGAGCCTTCTCCTGAAGAATTGGCCGACATGCTGGAGACTACTGTCGATAAGATATCTGATACACTGAGTAATTCGGGCCGTCATGTGTCCATGGATGCTCCTTTTGTTCAAGGCGAAGAAAACACTTTGCTTGATGTGTTGGAAAACCAGGAACCAAATACCGACTCCATATTGATTAACGAGTCGTTATCGGAGGAAATAAAACGTTCGCTGTCTACATTGACTGAACGTGAACGTGAGATTATCGTATTATTTTTTGGTTTAGGAACCAATCACCCGCTTTCATTAGAAGAAATAGGTGAGAAATTCAACCTGACACGTGAGCGTGTAAGACAAATAAAAGACAAAGCGCTGCAACGACTGAGGCATACGTCCAGGAGTAAAATCCTGAAATCATATTTAGGTTAAAAAATTAAAGCCTTCCAAGCCCGGAAGGCTTTTTTGTTTCTGCAACTAACTGCTATATTAGCCGTTTAATTTAGAGCCCATGAGAACTCCTATTTACCAGGCTGACGCTTTCACCAATCGTCTTTTCGGGGGTAACCCTGCCGCCATATGCCCTTTAAGCGAATGGCTGCCTGATGACGCTATGCAGAAAATTGCTGCTGAAAACAACCTGGCCGAAACCGCCTTTTTTGTTAAAAGTGACCAGGGTTATAAATTAAGATGGTTTACACCCGAATATGAGATTGACCTTTGCGGGCATGCAACGCTTGCTTCGGCGCATATTATTTTTACCGAATTAGGTTATAAAGATTCTGCCATCAACTTTCAAACCGTTAAGGCGGGTATATTAACGGTAAAAAAGGACGGCGATAAGTATACTATGGACTTCCCCTCCAGGCCGCCTATACCAATTGAATTGCCCAATGGCTTAGCCGAAGCTTTAGGAGAAAAAGCGCCGGTGGCAGCCTACCGGTCAAGGGATTATTTTATAGTTTACGAAACGGAAAACGATATACTGGAGCTTTCACCGGATTTCTTTGTCCTGTCAAAACTGGATACTGTAGGTGTGATTGTCACTGCTCCGGGAAAAGACGTTGATTTTGTTTCGCGCTTTTTCGCTCCGGGAGCCGGAATACCGGAAGATCCCGTAACCGGCTCGGCACATTGCAACCTTATACCCTATTGGGCGAATAAATTAGGAAAAGACAAGCTGCATGCCTACCAGCTGTCGGCCCGTAAAGGCGAACTGTGGTGCGAAAATAAAGGCGACCGGGTGTTAATGAGCGGCAACGCCGTTACTTACTTAAAAGGAGAAATATTTATTTAGTAGTTGTGGGCTTTGGTAATGAGTTTTGAGCAGATATTTTATCTATGACTTTTAATAACTCAGTACTCAAGACTTATAACTGATAACTCATATGCAGCTTAGCAAGTTAGAGATCAAGGGATTTAAGAGCTTTGGCGATAAGGTAACTATAAATTTCAATGAAGGTGTTACCGCTATCGTCGGGCCAAATGGCTGTGGCAAATCAAATGTAGTTGACGCTATCAGGTGGGTCCTTGGTGAGCAAAGCACACGCATGCTGCGCTCTGAAAAAATGGAGAATATTATTTTCAATGGCTCCAAAAGCCGTAAGGCAGCCAACCTTGCCGAGGTTTCACTCACTTTTGACAACACAAAAAATATTCTCCCTACCGAATTTTCGCAGGTTACCGTAACCCGCAAGCTTTACCGTGCCGGCGATAGCGAATACCGGCTTAATGATGTGCAGTGCCGTTTAAAGGATATCACCGATCTTTTTTTAGATACCGGTATCGGCGCAGATTCCTATTCTATCATCGAATTAAAGATGATAGATGAGATCATTGCCAATAAAGAAGGTTCCCGGCGAAATTTATTTGAAGAAGCATCAGGTATATCCAAATATAAGCTTCGCAAAAAACAAACCTTCAATAAACTCAAGGATACCGAGGCAGATTTAGAGCGAGTTGAAGACCTGCTATCCGAGATCGAAAAGAACCTGAAAACGCTGGAGAACCAGGCGAAAAAAACCGAGCGTTATTACAAGCTGAAAGAGCAGTATAAAACGCTGAGTATCATGCTGGCATCCTTTAGAATCATTTCATTTAGCGAGTCGCTAAATAAAATTGATGACCAGGAACAAAAACAACGTGGTGAGAAACTGGCAATAGTATCACAAATTGATAGCCTGGAAGCTGCTTTGCAACAGCAAAAGGTGGATAGCCTGACTAAAGAAAAGAACCTATCGACCCAGCAAAAAGCAACTAACGAGTATGTTTCAAAGATAAGGGCTTATGAAAATGAGAAGAAGATAAAGAACGAGCAGCTCAAATTTCAACAGGATAAGGAAGGGCGGTTAACTGAAGAACTGGAACGGGACCGGAACCAGTTGAATCATGTTTTTTATAATATTAAACGTCTGGCCGAAGAAAAGGCACAGGAAGATGAAAATCTGCAAACCATCCAGACTTTAGTTAGCGACCTTAAGCTGGCTGTTGATGAATTACGGAGCCAGCAGGGTTCAGCACGTGCTGAATTAAATGAGCTGACAAATATCAGCAACCGGTTACAAAACCAGACCTACAAAGCCGAGAAAGACCTGGAGATATTACAAATACAACGGCAGGCATTAGAACAGGAAAGCGAGCGAAATATCGAGGATACTACCAGTAAGGAAGCCGAGCTTTCACACTTTAACCAGGTGGTTGCTGACTTACAGTACCGCTCCCAAACGATGGAAAAAGAGCTCGGGCTGATTGTTGAATTTGAAAACAGGCTACAGCAACAGATAAAAGATACAGAGACAGAATCAACAAATATAAAGGAAAGCATTATACAGGAAAGCCGCAAACTGGACGCCAAACAAAATGAGTACAATTTGACCAAAAGTATGGTTGACAACCTGGAAGGTTTTCCCGAATCAATCCGTTTCCTCAAAAAGACCAGTGGCTGGGCCAAAAACGCACCGCTTTTTAGTGATGTGCTTTTTTGCCGGGAAGAATACCGCGTAGCCATTGAGAATTACCTGGAACCGCTAATGAATTATTATGTGGTTGAAAATTACAATGAAGCAATATCTGCCATCAACCTGCTAAGTAATTCAGCAAAAGGCCGTGCACAGTTTTTTGTGCTCAGCAATTATCAAAAAAATGCTCCTGGAGCTAAACCTCCTGATGTTAGAGATGCTATCCCCGCGCTGAGTGTTATTGAGGTTGACAAACATTATCAAAACCTTTGCAATTATTTATTGAAAGACGTTTACCTGGTCGGTGACTCAAGCGAAAACGATCTGAATACTACCTCCATTACCGACGATGTAGTACTAATTGGGAAAAGCGGGAAATTTAATAAATCAAAATTGACCATGGCTGGCGGTTCTGTAGGTTTGTTTGAAGGTAAGCGCATCGGCCGGGCGAAGAACTTAGAAAACCTTGCCAAAGAGATAAAGTCTGTTGAAAACGGCCTTAATTTGCTGCGAAATCGTTCCGAAGAACTGCAAAGCAAGCTTGTGGCTTTAAAGTCATCCGGTAAAAGCGACCAGATCAGCCAGCAACAGCAGGATCTAAACCGCTTAAATACCGAGCTGATCACCGTCAAGACACGGCAGGAACAATACCAGGCTTTTATTGAAAACAGCCGTAGCCGCAAGGAAGATATTGCACAAAAAATAAATGGTATTCAGGATGAAACACGGAGCTTACAACCTGAACTTGCCGAACTAAAAACCCAAAAGCAAATTCAGGGCGATCTTTTGACTGAGAAACAGCAGGCTTTTAATGAGCTCAACGAATATATCTCTGTACAATCCAATGCTTACAACCAGGAGAATATCCGTTTTCACCAGCAGCAAAATAAGGTATCAGGTTTGTTAAAAGACATGGACTACCGGGAAAGTCAAAAAGAAAGCCTGGAAAGCCGCATAGCACAAAACAGTGCTGAGTTGGAAAAGGTAAAACTGGCTATTCATGAAAACCTGGCCCAGGCCGGACACTCGGATGATGACCTGTTGGAAATGTACAGTCAAAAGGAAGAACTCGAAAAGGCCACGCAGCAAGCCGAGCAGGAATACTACAGCTGGCGCGGCAAAATTTCGGAGACCGAAAATGAAATAACAGCGCTAAGGCGCAAAAAAGACCAGGAAGAAGTTATTGAAAATGAATTCAAAGATCGAAAAAACAATCTAAAGCTTGAACTTAACGCTTTAAAAGAGCGCCTTTCAGTTGAGTTTAATATCGATATAAACGAGCTGCTGGATGCTGAGCCGCCTGAGAGTGAAAATGAAGCAGACCTGCGCGAAAGAACAGAAAAACTGAAAAGGCAATTGGATGATTTCGGCCCGATTAACCCGATGGCGGTAGAGGCCTATAACGAGATGAACCAGCGGTATGAGTTTATACAGGCGCAAAAGAAGGACTTGAATGAGGCTAAAACGTCCCTTTTGGCAACAATACAGGAGATTGATGACACGGCAAGGGAAAAATTCATGCTGGCATTTATCAATGTACGGGAGAATTTTATAAAGGTATTCCGGTCGCTGTTTAATGAGGAAGATTCATGCGATCTGATCCTGACCGATCCGGAAAATCCCTTGGAATCAGACATCGACATTATTGCCAGACCGAAAGGGAAACGTCCCTTATCCATCAACCAGCTTTCAGGAGGCGAGAAAACGCTGACAGCGACGGCTATCCTATTTTCGCTTTACCTGTTAAAACCGGCGCCTTTCTGCATTTTTGATGAGGTTGACGCTCCTTTGGATGATACCAATATTGATAAGTTTAATATCATTATCCGCGAATTTTCTAATGATTCTCAATTCATCATTGTATCGCATAATAAAAGAACCATCGCCAGTACCGATGTAATATACGGTGTAACGATGGTTGAACAAGGGATATCCAGAGTAGTTCCGGTTGACCTGAGAGAACTGGCTGATTAAGCTGCAAGCAAAAAGCCGAAAACTTAAAGCGATAAGGCTTCCGTTTCGGCTTTTTGGCTGATTGTTTACGGCTGCAAGCGTATTACTTTAGTTTCAGCTTCTTATTAAATACCATGCCTCTGAATTTATGCTGATCCATTTTTATCGCTGCGGAATTTTGATCCTTGATAGAAAAAGTTGCAAAGCTTGATGCCAAACTTTGTATTGACTGGGTTTTTACAGCATAAGTGCCGTTTTTAACATAATTCAATGCATGCGCCAATAATCCTTCTGTAGGATCGCCAAAATCCTTGGTCACATCATCATAATCTTCAAAACCAGGATAGGTAGAGGTACCCGGTGTAAATCCGGAATAATAACCACCCTGATTGGCTGAATTCTGGGTATAAAATTCAGGAATATACATCTGATATTTATTGATATCGATATCAAAGAAACCAACAGGCTTCCCATAACTGGTTTCGCCAATAAACTGAACATCCATTACCGGGCGCAGGTTATTAATAGTCAGTTCACTGGCCGAAGCCGTTGAGCCGGTAATGATAAAAAACACCCGACTAACATTTAATGATCCCATTTTAGCGAATTTAACTGCATTACCTGCTGGGGAATAATCAAATTGCCCATAATTATAATCCTGCCCTGACGAAGGATCTTTTCGCCATTGTTTCTTCAGCAGCACTTCCTTTCCGCTTGTAAGGATATCATTATAGTAGGTATTATACATTAATGATCCAGACTTTGCGGCAGGAACAATTAAATTATCAATATATTCTGCTGTAGAAACATATCCTCCGCCATTATAGCGCAGATCGACTACCAGGTCGGTGACCCCCTGGGCAACAAAATTATTAAAAGCCGTATTTAATTGAGGATCGGCATTGGCATCAGAAGTAAAGCTATTGAAAACGATGTATCCCACTTTATGCCCGTTACCCTGGTCATACACCGTATCTTTCAGGACAGGATTTACCGTATAATTTGCTACAGCCATATTAGTTACCGTAAGGGTGCTTCCATCAGGCTTTTTCAAAGTCATTGTAATAGTGTTACTGTTGGAGTAAGCGTTGATCACATAATTAAGGTTCGTACTGCTTCCATTTCCATATCCGGGGCCGTCATAAGATAAACTTGTACTGCCATTGATACTCGTTATCTGATAGCCGCGTTTTATACCTGCCAAAGCAGCCGGTGAACCGGGGTAAACATATTTTACCCGTAAATCAGAGACGGCATTATAAAACGGCGCAAAGCCAAAGTCTCCTTTAACACCATTCAACTCGGCTGCAACTGAACCATCATCAATAAATGAATATTTAGCGTCTCCTGAAGTGTCATAATATTCATAAGGCTTTCCGGTTGCCGGGTTAATTGCAAATTGCGATATTGCATTTAACTCATTGGTTAAAGCGGTAATGTCATCGCCTCCGGTAAACGATCTTGGATTAAAGGCAGAATAAGTGGGTAATGATGCATACCATAGATAATCTTCTTTTGCGTACAGGAATACCGAATCTTTGATTTTATCAAGAGTAGTACCGGGTGCGTCCGGCCCTGTCACCACGGGAGCTGATTTCGTTTCCTTTTTACAGGCTGAAAATAAGGCCACAGAAAGTACAAGAAATAAGTAAAATAATTTTTTCATATCAAGTTGATTATGACGGGGCTAAAATATTTGGATTTTAACGAAATATACGTCAAAATGTTATGTTTAGACTTGTGAAAACTCGATTGGCTTAATTAAATCGATCCCGGATGCATCAGCACATTGCCGGTCAATATCCGAATTTCCTATCATTAAAACGTTTCTGCGTTGTAAATTATGGTTTTTAATTAGTAAATCAATACTATCAGTTTCGGGTTTGGGTACAGTCTCATTAGCAAAATAACAGATCAGGTATGGCTCAAGTCCATGCCATTCAGTCTGTTTTATTTTATTCAGCTGTTGTACGGGATTGCCATTAGTTAAAATAAATATCTTTTTACGGTCGATTACTACGTCCTGCAATAAATTAAGCATACTTTGATCAAGCAATAATTTTAAGGGCAGCTTTGCAGTTGTATTTAAGTGATTAAAATTATGGCGGTATTTTTCCTCAATATTAAATTTCCTCTGTAAGCGATCAAAAACCATCTCTTTCCCTTCCGATAAGTAGGTATCTACCATGCAAGAAGTTGCCTGTTTTGCATTTATTAGTTCTGTATACTCAAGAAAAGCGGTGAAAAGATAATAAACCTGGTACAAATAGTCTTTTTCGGGATAAAGAACATCATCCAGCTCAAATACAAAAGCTTCTTTACGGGGATCAATGTCGCTATATTTTATCATCAGCTACTTTTATCTTAATATCATACTCATAAAACAGCTGCCTGGCACCAAATAGCAATTGTTTTTCCTGTTCACGCAAAGCATAGATGGTGTCTATATTCCTATCCAGACATAATGCAAGCATCTGGTGTGTATAAGCAACATTTTGAGGGTCAGGAAGTTTGAGTACTTTGCCTGATTGTACCAATATATCGGGTAATTCAAGATAATCGCCCAATAAAGTATGATCTGCATTTATTGCATTTTTCAAACTATAGGCCTGTGACGAATTAGCTGCTGTAATTAGTGTATACACTATAAATATTGAACAATTAAACCATCTTTCATTAAAACCTTCCTGTCAGATAACTCTGCAAGGTGCTCGTTGTGAGTAACAATGACAAAGGTTTGATTAAACTCATCTCTCAGGTCGCTAAATAAATGATGCAATTCATTTGCATTGGTCGAATCAAGGTTTCCTGAGGGCTCGTCTGCAAAAATTAATGCGGGGCTATTGATCAGCGCACGAGCAACCGCTACCCTTTGCTGTTCGCCACCCGACAATTGACTTGGTTTATGATTTATTCTTCCCTGCAATCCTAACCTGGTTAATAACTTAAGGGCTTTTTTTTCAGCGCCGGCGCGTGTATCACCGGCGATCAATGCCGGAATGCAAACATTCTCGATCGCACTGAATTCAACCAGCAAATGATGAAACTGAAACACAAAGCCTATTTTACTATTTCTGAATGCACTTAATTCCTTACCGCTCAACCTATTGATATCGGTATTGCCGATACATACGCTACCTGAATCCGGCTTATCCAAAGTACCCAGAATATTCAGCAATGAACTTTTACCCGCCCCAGAAGCGCCGACTATGGTTACGATCTCACCTTTGTTGACTTCAAGATCAACACCCTTTAATATTTTAAGCTGTCCGTATGATTTGAAAATAGAATTTGCTTTGAGCATGGTGCAAAGTTAGTAGTTGGAAAGTGGAAATGTGGTAAAGTTATATTGCTGTGTTAATTATAATTTCTCTTCAAATAGCTGATCATATCTTTTCAATGTTTCCTTTATGTAACATTTCAACTTTACAATCTTACAACTTTACAACAATTTGAACAAAAGTATTAGCTTTACCGCAAATTCTTCACACAACATGAATATTCACGAATACCAGGGTAAAGCCATATTAAAAAGCTTCGGAGTTAGAGTACAGGAGGGCATTGTTGCCGATACTGTTGAACAGGCAGTTGCCGCAGCTCAAAAATTAAAGGAAGATTTAGGATCAGGCTGGGTAGTAATAAAGGCACAGATACATGCCGGCGGACGTGGAAAAGGCGGAGGTGTTAAGCTGGCAAAAAACCTGGAAGAGGTTAAAGAAAAAGCAGGGAATATATTAGGTATGCAACTGATTACCCCGCAAACAGGCCCTGAAGGTAAAAAAGTCCATAAAGTATTGGTTGCGCAGGACGTTTACTATCCCGGCGAAAGTGAAACCAAAGAATTGTATGTAAGCGTACTGCTTGACCGTGCAAAAGGCCGAAATATCGTCATGTATTCAACCGAAGGCGGTATGGATATTGAACATGTGGCAGAGCATACTCCTGATTTAATATTTAAAGAAGAAATAGATCCAAAGGTAGGTTTACAACCCTTCCAGGCAAGAAAAATTGCTTTTAACCTGGGCCTTTCAGGCGACGCATTTAAGGATATGGTGAAATTTGTAACCGCTTTGTATAAAGCTTATGATGCCACTGATTCTTCTTTGTTTGAGATCAACCCGGTTTTGAAAACCTCTGATAATAAAATACTGGCGGTAGATGCCAAAGTTAACCTGGATGATAATGGTTTATTCCGTCATCCTGATTTTGTTGCTTTGCGCGATCTGAATGAAGAAGACCCGACAGAAGTTGAGGCAAGCCAGTCAAACCTTAATTACGTTAAACTGGATGGGAATGTTGGCTGTATGGTGAATGGCGCTGGTTTAGCTATGGCCACTATGGATATTATTAAACTTGCCGGCGGCGAACCTGCTAACTTTTTGGATGTAGGCGGCACGGCAAATGCCGAAACTGTAAAAGCAGCTTTTAATATCATATTAGAAGACCCAAAAGTAAAAGCTATTCTGATCAATATTTTCGGCGGTATAGTACGTTGCGACCGCGTAGCGCAGGGCGTGATAGATGCCTATAACGAAATAGGCAATATCCATGTTCCGATCATTGTGCGCCTGCAGGGCACCAATGCAGAAGAAGCAAAAAAACTGATAGATGACTCAGGATTGCAGGTTTATTCAGCCATATTGCTGAAAGAAGCTGCTCTTCGGGTGGAAGAAGTTTTGGCTTTATAACAGAGATTAGCATTAATTAGTCAGACGTTAACATCTGAAGATCCATTGAAATCTGGGCCCTTAATGGGCTCTTTTTTTTGGTGCTGCTGTTCTGTTTTTATTTTTTTGCCGGCGAACAAAAATGAAGATCCGGGGTTAAAGTTTATACAAATTGTCGACAAACAGTAAACTTAAAAATAAAATAGATGTTTAAACATATATCTATTTATATTTGACTCATAAAACAATCATTAAAGATCATGGAAACACAAGCAGCAACAAAATGGGCAATCGACCCAATGCATTCCGAAGTACAATTTAAAGTTAAACACCTGGTTATTTCAACAGTTAGCGGGTTTTTCAGAAGTTTTGAAGGATCAGTTGAGAGCGAGAACGAAGATTTTGATGGAGCCAGCATTGAGTTTTCAATCGACATAAACAGCGTCGACACTAACCAAACTCAGCGCGATGAACACTTAAAATCTCCTGATTTCTTTGATGCCGCAAAATATCCGCATATTAAATTCAAATCTACTTCATTCAAAAAAAGCAGTGATGATGAATATGACTTAAAGGGCAATCTAACCATTAAAGAGGTAACCAAGCCCATTAGCCTTCATGCAGAATTTGGCGGATCGGCTGCGGATGCTTACGGTAACATAAAAGCAGGTTTTGAAATTACAGGCAAGATAAACCGTAAAGAATTTGGATTGACCTGGGAAGGGGTAACCGAAGCCGGTTCAATTGTTGTCGGTGAAGATATTAAATTGACCATCAACGCACAACTTGTAAAGCAAGCATAATTGAATTTCGAATTTCGGATTTTTAATTTCGAATGTGAATACAGGTGATAAAAGAATTCAATAATTATTCCTCATTTTTACCTTTAGCTAAAACAAATCCGAAATCGAAAATTCGAAATTCGATAAATTGAATTCATGCTTATTAAAATATATCCCGAAAATCCGAACCCGAAAGCGATAGAGCAGGTAGTTGAGGTACTTCGTAAAGGCGGTCTGATTATCTACCCTACCGATACAGTTTATGGATTGGGTTGTGATATTACCAATCATAGGGCTATTGAAAAGATTTGCCAAATCAGGCATATTAAACCTGAAAAAGCAAACTTTTCATTTATATGTTATGATCTGAGCCATATCTCCGATTACATCAAACCTATTGACAATACTACGTTCAGGATATTGAAAAAAGCATTGCCGGGGCCATTCACTTTTATTTTTAATGCAAATCATAACGTTCCGAAACTGTTAAGCTCCAACAAAAAAACAGTGGGCATACGTGTACCTGATAATAATATCGCCCGGGAAATTGTCAAAATGCTGGGCAATCCCATCCTTTCTACCTCCATCCACGACGAAGATGATATTATTGAATATTCTACCGATCCTGAACTGATCTGCGAAAAATATGAAGATCAGGTGGACATTGTTATTGACGGCGGCTATGGCGGCAACATCGCATCCACCGTGGTAGATTGTACTTCAGGCGAGTTTGAAGTGATTCGTGAGGGCAAGGGAGAGTTAGCGTTGTACTTGTAAAACAAATTTCAGGCAAACATGGTCAGTTTTTTATTGACTTTATAAATTCCGGTATCCTTTCAAGGTAATTGTCCTGTTCTAAGAATTTCACAAATGCACTACCTACGATGGCTCCTCTTGCATATTCACATGCCTTTTTAAAGGTTTCATTACTAGATATACCAAAGCCGATAATTGCCGGATTTTTTAACTGCATGGCTTTAATTCGTTTATAATAATCCTCAATAGCATTGGACAGCTGCAAATTTTTTCCGGTGATGGATGAGGAAGAAAGCAAGTAAATAAAACTATTGCTTAATGAATCTATCCTGCGGACACGTTCCTGCGAAGTTTGTGGGGTCACCAGGAAAATGTTACTCAACCCGTTGTCGATAAAATACCTCGAATATAACGTTTCATACTCATACATGGGCAGGTCGGGTACAATAACGCCATCTACACCCGCTTCAACAGCCTTTTTACAAAACCGCTCAATCCCATACTGCAGCATAGGATTAAAATAGCCCATTAACAAGACAGGAATGCTGACCCGTTCACGCAGGTCTTTTAACTCTTCGAAAAGCTGATTCAAATTCATCCCATTTTCCAAAGCCCTTTCAGAACTGTGCTGGATGGTAGGGCCATCAGCAACCGGGTCTGAATATGGAAAACCTATTTCTAAAAAATCCACTCCTGCTTTTTCCAAAGCTTCAGCAATGGCTACAGTTGTGTTTAGTTCAGGATAACCTGCAGTAAAATAGATTGATAATAAATTATCCTTTTTTGATTCGAAAAGTTTGTTTAGACGGTTCATCAACTACTAGAAATTAAAATATTTAATATAAGTACTCAAATCCTTATCCCCCCGGCCTGATATACAGATGACTACATTATCATCAGCTTTAAAGGTCATCTTCTCCAAATAAGCCAAAGCATGGGCGGTTTCAATGGCAGGGATGATGCCTTCCAGTTGCGAACATAATAGTCCGGCCTGTAACGCCTCATCATCTGTAATGCTGACATACTGGGCGCGTTTTATCTTATACAAATGCGCATGCTGCGGACCAATTCCAGGATAATCCAATCCGGCGGATATGGAATAAGGTTCCACTACCTGCCCATCTTCGGTCTGCATCAAAATGGTACGGCTCCCGTGTAATACACCTTCGCGGCCTAAAAAAGTAGTAGCTGCTGAATGCCCGCTATTAACTCCCTGCCCTGCCGCTTCCACCGCGATCAGATTAACTGCTTGATCGTCCAGGAAATGATAGAACATACCCATCGCATTGCTGCCGCCGCCAACACAGGCCAGTACGTATTGGGGGAGTTCGCTGCCGGTTTTCTGTAGCAGTTGCTTTCTGG
The DNA here is from genome assembly GCA_028287895.1 of Mucilaginibacter sp. Taxonomy (GTDB): domain Bacteria; phylum Bacteroidota; class Bacteroidia; order Sphingobacteriales; family Sphingobacteriaceae; genus Mucilaginibacter. The sequence continues at coordinate 42,468 of JAQBOV010000027.1, forward strand.
TCTCAAATGAAATAACCGACTGAAATTGTGCAACCATGTCGGGATAAGGATATGGCCCTACCACCGACCCGATAATATAATGGGTATCAACAGGGTTGTTGATCCAGTCGCGCATGGCTTCATTGGTAGCATCCTTCAAAGTTTTGCTGCCTGATGTAGCCGGAATAACCTTGGCCCCGAGCATTTTCATTCTTGACACATTTGGCGCCTGGCGTTCCATATCCACTTCGCCCATGTAAACCACGCATTCAATGCCTTTAAGGGCACAAACGGTGGCCGTAGCCACGCCATGCTGCCCTGCCCCGGTTTCGGCAATGATTCGCTTTTTACCCAGACGGATCGCCAGCAATATCTGACCTATGGCATTATTTATTTTGTGCGAACCGGTATGGTTCAGGTCTTCGCGTTTAAAAAACAGGTTAGCACCATATTTTTCAGAATACCTTTTAGCATGATATAGCGGCGAAGGACGACCAACATAGTCCCTTAAAAGCCCATCATATTCCGCTTTAAAATCAGGATCGTTAATTACTTTGGCATATTGCTGCCTCAGTTCTTCTACGTTGGGATACAACATTTCAGGAATGTAGGCGCCCCCAAAATCACCGTAATAGCCTTGCTCGTTAACTCCGTATTTCATCTTAGTATTTCAAATGCTTTTTTCAACTTGTTAATATCCTTTAATCCCGGTTCAGTTTCAAACCGGCTATTGAGGTCTACCCCGTAAAATTGAGGATGATTGATTAATCGTACTTCCCCGAGGTTTTCAAGACTCAATCCCCCGCTTACAAAGAAGGGTACATTCAGTTTGTATTTATTCAGTAATGACCAATCAAAGGTTAATCCGGACCCTCCGTGTTTATCGGTTTTTGTATCGAACAGGAAATAATCCACCCTACCGGCAAATTCATTCAATCGTTCAAAGTTGAAATCCTTATCCACCCCAAACGCTTTAATTACCGTTACCTGGTCTGTGAACGAATGACAAAATTCAGGGCCTTCATTCCCATGCAACTGTATGGCATCAAAGTTATAAGTATCTCTTAGCTTAGTTATTATTTCTGCATCTTCATTTACAAACACAGCCGTTTTATAAATACTTCCAGGTAAGGAGGCCAATGTTTCAGCCTGAAGGTCCGCAGCATATCTGGGTGAAGGCGAATAGCATATAAAGCCCATATAATCAGGCAATAATCCTGCTATGGCTTCTATATTGTCCGGGTGCTTCAGACCACAAATTTTTATTTTCATCAGTTACTGCTGATCAATGTTTTAAAACCCAATAGTGCTTTTTTGCTCAACAATGCTTCATCAGCCTCATAAAAGCAATCTCCAAAACTTTTTTCAGGGTGAATGGTTTTGATAGCAAGCGCCGCATTACATAAAACCACATTGTTTTGCGCTGCTGTGGCCTGGCCGTTTAACACACTCATAAATATACCGGCGGAATCTTTAACTGTGCTACCGCCCGCAATTTGTCCGGGCTTAAGTTTTTCAAAACCAAGGGCCTCAATGCTGTTTATTTTTTCACCTTCGGCAGAAAAGGTTTTAAAATCACCCGTCAATGATATTTCATCGTACCCGTCCAGTGCATTTAAAATAGTGTACTTCACATCCGATTTCTGATACAAATAAGCATACGCTCTTGCCAATTCCAGGTTAAACACCCCAATCATCTGATTTTGAGGTTTTGCCGGGTTAACCATTGGTCCAAGCATATTAAAAAAAGTTTTTACCCCCAATTCCCGGCGTATGGGTGCTACAGTTTTCATTGCCGGATGGAACAACGGCGCATGCAGGAAGCAAATATTTGCCTGGTCGATACTTCTTTTAAGTTGATCGGTATCGTTGGTAAACCGGTAACCCAAAAATTCCATTACATTTGACGAGCCACAACCTGATGAAACACCGTAATTTCCGTGCTTAGCTACTTTGTACCCCGCTCCGGCTACAATAAATGATGCGAGTGTGGAAATATTAAAGGTATCCTTTCCATCCCCCCCGGTACCGCACAAATCAATTAGTTCGTTCGTTTCCAGGTTGACAGGAAGGCAAAGATCCAGCATAGCGTCCCTAAAGCCCTCCAGCTCATCAACTGTAATGCCGCGCATACAATAGGCTGTCATAAAAGCAGCCATTTGTGAGTTATTGTATTTACCCTGCGCAATGCTGGTCAAAACTTCTTTTGACTGCTCACGGGTAAATGTTTTATTTTCAAATAGGTAGTTTAATATTGCTTTCATAGCCTGTTAATTCCCTATAAAGGGATTTATTCTGAATGTTATAATACAATTTTCAAGGTGCAGCCTGGTGCCATACCCGCTACACCCTGCCGGGCGCACAACAAAAAAGGGTTACCTTGCGGCAACCCTTTGCATATATCTTTTAAACAAAAACAGGACTGCCTTACGATTACTCGTTAAGCCACCACCAGTTGTTGTTTAATGCTTTATTTATCATTTGTGCCACAAATATGGAAATAGTTTTTCCTAAAAGCAAGCAGAATGATAAATTTACAGGATAAGTTGATGGAGTGACCGGGTTGATTGAGTGGTAACAACAGAAAAGCTAACTTCATCCAAGTTAATCAACCCGCTCACTCCATGAACTTAATCAACTAGCAAAATGGCAATTCACAAGCAAAAGTTTAATCCCGAAGATGACCTCGGTTTTGGCTCACAGCCGGTTATCAAAAGCCAGCCGCTGATCAAACAGGATGGCTCGATCAATGTAAAGCTCAGGGGTTTGCCATTCTTTCGCACTTCAGATAATTATCATAAACTCATCACCATGAGCTGGACAAAATTCTGGCTATTGGTTTTATGTGGTTACCTGGTTCTTAATACCTTCTTTGCTTTTATTTATTTGGAAATTGGAGTCGAAAACCTAAACGGTGCTGAAGGGACCAACACTTACCAGCATTTTTGGGATGCTTTTTTCTTTTCGGCACAAACCATTTCAACCGTTGGCTACGGGCATATCAGCCCAAAGGGCATGGCAACAAACAGCGTCGCCGCATTGGAATCAATGATGGGTTTGCTTGCTTTTGCATTGGCAACAGGTTTGTTATACGGGCGTTTTTCAAGGCCCTCTGCAAAAATCATTTACAGCAAAAACTTATTGATCGCCCCGTACCTGGAAAACTGCCAGGGATTAATGTTCAGACTGGCCAATTTGCGCCGTAACATGTTGATTGATCTGGAGATAGAAATTATATTTTCTTATAATGAAGAGGTCAACGGTAAACTGTTACGGCGTTTTTTTCAGCTGGAATTAGAAAGACGAAGAGTTAGTTTGCTTACATTAAACTGGACTGTGGTTCATCCGTTGGATGAAAAAAGTCCTTTAAAGGATATGACGCCCGAAGATCTGCAGAAGACCCAGGCAAGTTTTGCTGTACTTCTTAAGGCATTTGATGATACTTTTTCGCAAACCGTACACTCACGCACCTCCTACCAATTTGAAGATATAGTTTGGGGCGCCAAATTCAGGCCTGCTTTTGACCGGGATGATGAGGGAAGAATAGTTTTGGACCTTAGCAGGGTCAGCGATTTCGACAAGGTTGAGTTACAGACGGAGCAAAATATTACTTCTTAATACAGGGAACAATAAATAGACCCAAATTCAGGGCTTAGTTTGGCATAGTTCTATTAAAACACCATTGGCACTCTTAGGATGCACAAAGCAAACCAGTTTATTATCCGCACCCTCCTTAGGCGTATCGTTTAAAAGGATAAAGCCCTCATTTTTCAAACGTGCCATCTCAGCTATAATATCCTCGACATCAAAGGCAATATGGTGAATACCCTCTCCTTTTTTCGCAATGAAATTACTTATCGGACTATTTGTAGCGGTGGCTTCAAGCAGCTCGATTTTATTGGGCCCAACTTGCAAAAATGTCGTTTTAACTCCCTCTGATTCAATAACTTCTGTTTTATAAACTGATGTATTCAGTAATTTTTCATATATCTTACCGGCACTTTCCATATCCTTTACCGCAATACCAATATGCTCGATCTGTTTCATGTCCGAATATTGTAAATAATTACCTGGAGCTGATTATTTCTCCTTGTTTGTAATGATTTTAAATAAAAACTTTACATATCTTTGCAATGTTAATAAAATACGATATGAATCTTCCTATATACCTTGATAATAATGCAACGACACCTATGGACCCACGGGTGCTTGATGCTATGTTGCCTTATTTTAATCAGAAATTTGGTAATGCTGCCAGCCGCAACCACGCCTTTGGGTGGGTAGCTGAGGAAGCTGTTGATTATGCACGCGAGCAGGTGGCAAAAATAATTGGTGCAAGCGAGAAAGAGATTATCTTTACATCCGGTGCTACCGAAGCTGATAACCTGGCAATCAAAGGGGTGTTTGAGATGTATAAGGATAAGGGCAATCATATTATTACAACTACTACCGAACATAAAGCTGTGCTTGATACTTGTAAACACGTTGAAAAACTGGGCGCAAGGGTTACTTATTTGCCGGTACAGGCAGATGGTTTAATTAACCTGCAGGAACTTGAAGCTGCGATGACTGGTGAAACCATCCTGGTATCGATCATGTATGGCAATAATGAGATCGGTGTAATACAACCCATAAGAGAAATTGCCGCAATCGCGCATAAATATGGTGCTTTATTCATGACAGATGCGACACAGGCTGTTGGTAAGATCCCCGTGGACGTAATTGCTGATGGCATTGACTTGTTAGCTTTTACAGCACACAAAATATATGGCCCTAAAGGAGTTGGTGCATTATATGTGCGCCGTAAGGGACCAAGAGTTAAAGTTACCGCCCAGATGGACGGCGGCGGTCATGAGCGCGGCATGCGTTCGGGCACATTGAACGTACCGGGCATTGTTGGTTTTGGCAAGGCCTGCGAAATATGTATGCAAGAGATGGAAAGTGAAGCTAAACGTTTATCCGCACTGCGCGATAAACTTCAAGCCTCCCTTTTAGAACTGGAAGAAAGCTATGTAAACGGCAATGTAGCACACCGCTTGCCTCATGTAGCCAATATATCATTCAAATATGTAGAAGGTGAAGGGCTGATGATGGCTATGAAGGACCTGGCGGTATCCTCAGGTTCAGCTTGTACATCTGCTTCGCTTGAACCCTCTTATGTATTAAAGAGTTTAGGTCTGTCAGATGACCTGGCACATTCCTCTATCCGCTTTGGATTAGGCCGGTTTACTACCGAACAAGAGGTGGATTATGCTATTGCAGTAACTAAAAAATCGGTTACTCATTTACGCGAACTTTCTCCGCTGTGGGAAATGTTTAAAGAAGGCATCGATCTGGATTCTATTGAATGGGCAGAACATTAATTAATTCCGGAGTCCGGATTTTCAATTCCGGATTCGAGGGATAGCGTTTAGAAATTAGAGTTTATAATTAATATATAAAAACATCGAGCTATGGCTTATTCAGATAAAGTAATTGATCACTATACCAATCCTCGCAATGTTGGCACCTTAGATAAAAGCAGCAGCAAGGTTGGAACCGGTTTGGTTGGCGCACCTGAGTGCGGCGACGTAATGCGCCTGCAGATCCAGGTTGATGACAACAATATTATCACTGATGCCAAATTTAAAACATTTGGCTGCGGTTCAGCTATTGCTTCTTCATCACTGGCTACCGAATGGCTCAAAGGCAAAACTATAGATGATGCCATGAAAATTGACAACATGGACATTGTCGAAGAATTGGCTTTGCCACCGGTAAAAATTCACTGCTCGGTATTGGCAGAAGATGCGATCAAAGCGGCAATTAATGATTTTCGCGTAAAAAACGGCTTAGAGGCCATTGCAAGCGAAAAAGCGCATCATTAACTGAAGTACCGGACAGGGAGTTTTAAGTCGGAAGTTTTTTTGACTCTAAGCTGGCTCGTGCAAATTAATGCGTTTTAGGTTTTGATTTCTAACTCAAAGCTAAGACTCAAAATTTACGACTAACAATGGTAACTATAACGGATAAGGCAAAAAGTAAGATAGATCACCTGATACAGGATTCGAACCTTGATGGTTCCTATTTTCTTCGTGTTTCGGTGCAGGGGGGCGGATGTTCAGGCTTATCATACAATCTCGATTTTGATAACGAGATAAAAAAAGGCGACCAGTTTTTCGAAGACAAAGGTATTCGTCTGGCTTTAGATATGAAATCATTCCTTTATCTTGCCGGAACTGAACTTGATTTTTCTGACGGTTTGAACGGAAAAGGGTTTAGCTTCCATAACCCTAATGCAACCCGTACCTGTGGTTGTGGTGAGAGTTTCTCTGTATAATATTGGGCATAGCGCCAATTTGATTTTGATTACACCGATTTTACCAAAATAAGATCGGTGTAATCATTTTAATAATCGGTGTAATCATTATATATTTATCGGTGATATCAAATCTGACTATTCTGAATGAACTCTATAACTGAGCGATCGACTGTACCGAGCCTGATACGCAATATCGTCACCAATATTCATCCTGATACCCATACTTTTCTTGTACACAAAGTAAAGGATGAGTGGGTAGAAGTAACTTATAAAGAGGCCATTGAAAAAGCAGATGCTATTTCAGCCTGGTTTTTGGATATTGGCATTGCCAGGGGAGATCGTTTATCGCTCATTATTGAAAATGGCCCTGATTACGTTTATTACGACCAGGCCCTGCAACAGATAGGCGCTGTTAATACCTCCGTATATCCTACCCTTTCCGAAAGCGAAATAGAATACATATTAAATGATTCAGGGGCGAAAACCATACTGGTAGGCAATCCGTTTTTACTGAGAAAGATTGTCAAGATCGCCAATAATTGCCCTGCATTGGTGCGTATTATTCCTGCATTTGATGATTTTGAAAAGTATACCGAAAAGATCAATTTAAATGCCGGTGTGGTCGGTTTTAGCGAATTGATCGCCGAAGGCAAACATATGCTTGAAGAGTACCGGCATGCCATAAATAGTGCTCGTGAGGCCATACTACCGTCCGATCTTTCCTGTTTAATCTATACCTCCGGCACTACCGGTACCCCCAAAGGGGTGATGCTGACTCATTATAATCTAACCGAAAATGTTCGTGCCAGCCTGGAACAGATACCCATATTGGAAAAAACGGACAAGTTTCTGTCCTTTTTACCCTTATCGCACGTTTTTGAACGTACAGCTACCTATCATATTTGCCTTCATGAAGGATGTACCATGGCATTTGCCCAAAGTTTGGAACTGCTGGCTAAAAACATGGCAGAAGTAAGACCCACCATAATGAATTGCGTTCCCCGCCTGCTGGAGCGTATCTATGACAAAGCTATGAAAAACGGCACATCTGCCGGTGGTGCTAAAACCAGGATCTTTCTTTGGGCCCTGGGTATCGGCCGCAAGTACCGGCTGATACACGAGGAAGGAAAAAAGCCGGGGCTGCTGCTGCGTAACCAGCAAAAAATAGCTGATAAATTGGTTTTTAGTAAAATAAAAGAAAAAACCGGTGGACGCTTAAAGTTCCTGATATCCGGAGGTGGCGCCTTGCCAAAAAACGTTGGCGAGTTTTTTGGTGACCTGGGTATTAAAGTACTGGAAGGCTTTGGTTTAACGGAGACCTCCCCCGTAATGGCCGTTACCGAAAACGATCGGGTGATTTACGGAACCGTCGGGCGTATTATTCCACGCATTGAAGTGGCCATACAAAATGTAGATACCAAGGAGATATATACTATACAGACACATGATACATTCAAGGAAGATTTTCAATCAGAAGAAGGCGAGATCATTGTGCGCGGGCATTGCGTGATGAAAGGCTACTGGGACAAACCGGAAGAAACAGCTACTGTTATTGACCCTGATGGCTGGTTTCATACGGGTGATATTGGCCGTTTTTATAAAGGCAACCTGCAAATTACCGACCGCCTCAAAAATATGCTGGTAAACGCTTACGGCAAAAACGTATATCCGACACCGGTAGAAAATACGTATTTAAAAAGTCCGAGAATAGAGCAGGTATTTTTGGTGGGCGATAAACGCGAATATATCACTGCCATTCTTGTACCTTCACGGGAAGCCCTACAGGAAACGTTCAATTTAAGCGATGAATTTTTTAATAAGCCCGATCTCTTTATTGGAGATAAACAAATAGTAGACTGGATTGCACAGGATATTAAACGTTTATCAAATGAATTAGCTAAATTTGAGAGGATCAAAAGTTTCAAGCTAAAACGCAATCCATTTAGCATGGACGAGGGCGAGATCACCCCTACCATGAAAGCCAAACGCAAAGTAATCGAGAAGAGATACGCCACTGCTATTGACGAGATGTATCTGCAGGAAACAGCGGCGGATTAACCTATATAATGTTATACTAAACATTGTGTTATGGATAAGAGATCAACATACCTGTTGTTTATCGTGGTATTGGCATTGGTATATTCCTGTAAAAAGGACTCATCAAACAATATTGTAACAAGACCATTCCTCACTTCGGGCAGATACTTGCTTTTTGATGCAGATGAAGCATTTAATATGGGACAATCTACCTTCCCCAGTCTATATACCTCTATTTATTATGCCAATTTGGATGGCACCGGGATAACACGTATTACCCCGGTTGAGCCTGCCTATTATAGCTATCGTGCATCATGGTCACCCGATGGAACACAGATCATATATACACGCGGTGATTTTGCGGATACCGCCCGCGGCCTGTGTACTATTGACATTACGGGGAGCAATTTTAAACGCATTATAAAAGGCGACAAGGCTGATTATGGTTGTTTTTCTCCGAACCAGGCAATGATTGCCTATGCAAAAAGCCTGGTACATATCCGACCTTATAAATATGACTTATATACTGCAAACGCTGATGGAAGTTCCGAGCAACGAGTCACCTATTTTGCAGATGATAACGGAGGCGTTGCCAATATCCACTGGTCAGCTGATGGGAGAATATATTTTAATGCGGCAAGCGATCGGAATAAAACTGGGATTTACTCAATTGATAAGACCGGCAATAATTTAAAATATATTACGAATGCGGGAAGTCTTTTAGGGGTGTCACCCGATGGCAAATACATTTTATTTGATCAAAGCGACGGCTTGTTTACATCTAATACCGATGGAAGCAGTATAAAAACAATAATTACTTATGATAGCAGCAATCCGAACATGTTATTGGGTGCCTCCTGGTCGGCAAACGGAAGTCTGATTTATTTATCAAACACTAATCTATCTGGAAATCTATTCGGCATATTTAAAGTAAATGATGCCGGCTATGGCTTTCAAAAAGTGTTAGATGGATTTTATGAATACCCGAGTATACATTAAATTCTTTTTGCTTACCTCAGCCCTGTCTCCGGGCTATTATCATCACTGAAATACGCCCTGTTGGTCCCTTTTCATCAATTTCGGCATATTTAACGATCCTAAATCCAAAAGCTGCTTTACCACTCCAAAGCCAATACTTTTGTTGGCACTGGTAACTAATGCGGTTTTCATGGTTGATGGATATTCGCTGCAAGTTTACAAATTGTAACACGCAATAGCGGCAACTCCCCACGCATAACTTGGTAAAATTTTCTATTTTTGCATCCTTAATAAAAGCCATGAGTATTGCCCTATCCGAACAGGAAATTTTACGACGTGAATCTTTACAGCAGCTACGCGAATTAGGTATCAACCCATACCCAGCCGAAGCATTTAATGTTACCGCTTTTGCGCAGGATATAAAAGATAATTTTGAAAGTAATCCCGATACTTACCAGAATGTGGTACTGGCCGGCCGCATTATGACGCGCCGTATTATGGGCAGCGCATCCTTCGCTGAATTGCAGGATTCAACCGGGCGCTTACAGGTTTATTTAAAACGCGATGATATTTGCCCGGGCGAGGATAAAACCCTCTACAATACTGTATTTAAGAAATTACTGGATATTGGTGATTATATTGGCATTAAAGGCTATGTTTTCCTGACCCAGACCGGGGAAATATCGGTACATGTGCGGGAACTTATCATCCTGTCAAAATCATTAAAGCCATTGCCTGTAGTGAAGCGTGATGAAGAAGGCAACATTCATGATGGATTTACCGACCCCGAATTACGTTACCGCCAGCGTTATGTCGATCTTACTGTAAACCCTGAATACAAACAAATATTCATCAAGCGCTCAAAGGTGATCAGCTCGATGCGCGATTACTTTAATACCCAGGGCTGGATTGAGGTGGAAACTCCTATTCTGCAGCCTGTACATGGCGGTGCTGCCGCAAGGCCGTTCATCACGCATCATAACACCCTGGATATGCAACTTTATCTGCGCATAGCCAACGAATTGTATCTCAAGCGACTCATCGTAGCCGGTTTTGACGGTGTTTATGAATTCGGTAAAATGTTCCGTAATGAGGGCATGGACCGTACGCATAACCCGGAATTTACCTCAGTGGAAATATACGTGGCCTATAAAGACTATATCTGGATGATGGCCATGGTAGAAGCTTGCCTGGAGCACGTAACCAGGGCCGTGCATGGTATCCCTGTAGTACAAGTTGGTGAAAATGAGATCAATTTTGAAGGACCTTATACCAAATTGTCCATGTATGATTCTATCCTGAAATATACCGGCATAGATGTATCTGCAATGGATGAGGCCGCTTTACGTAAAACATGTGCCGACCTGGGCATAGAAATAGATGATACGATGGGCAAAGGCAAGCTGATCGATGAGATTTTCAGCGCCAAAGTGGAAGCCAATCTGATACAGCCGACCTATATTACCGATTACCCCATCGAAATGACGCCGCTTGCCAAAAAGCACCGCAGTAAGGATGGACTGGTGGAACGCTTTGAGTTGTTTGTAAATGGCAAGGAAATAGCTAACGCCTATTCTGAATTAAATGACCCAATTGATCAGCGTCAGCGCTTAGAAGAACAATTAATCCTGGCAGGCCGTGGTGACCAGGAAGCAATGGCAATGGATGATGACTTTTTACGTGCCCTGGAATATGGTATGCCGCCGACATCTGGTTTAGGCATTGGCATTGACCGCCTGGTAATGCTGATGACCAATCAGCACACTATCCAGGAGGTATTGTTCTTCCCTCAAATGCGCCCCGAAAAGAAAGCTAAAGTAGTAACTACAGATGATTTTGTAAAAATCGGCGTTCCCGCTGAATGGGTACCTGTTCTCAATAAAATGGGATTCAATACAGTGGAAGAACTGAAAGCCGCCAACCCCAATAAAGTATTCAATGATCTGGGTGGCATGCGTAAAAAACTAAAGCTTGAAATTACCATGCCGGTTAAAGACGTAGTTATGGCCTGGTTCGTGTAGAGCGGCAATGCCTTGCGTCTGTACACGAGTTAACATTTTGTTAATGAAATCATAAAACCATAAAAACTTTGGTGCCAAATATGTTATTTAATTTTATAGTTCACTATTAAATAGCAAAGTTATGACCAATTCAATTCTGGAAATTACCGAAAGCGAATATCTGATTAAGCTGAACAGGGGTAAATTCGACCTGTCTTTTATCCGTAGCTTATTAAAAATGGTTGAAGTGGCCAACCCCTCTGATAGTCAAGTAATCATTGCCGAAAGACAAATTGAATTCCGGCAAAATCATTCGTCGGAACCTGATTATTACAGTTCACTTGAAGAAAAATAATAGAGACACCATAGCATTGTGTCTCTATTATAATTTAATACTGGCGGTATCCCCCGCGTACTACCTGCTTATCCATTTGTACCAGTTGTCCCTTCATCATCTTTATCTGGTCGGCAAGCAATTTGTTTTTATCATCCTTAGTAGCTTCCTGTAAATACATTTGCGCTTCGCGCTTATTGCGTTTGGCCATCGCAATACCGGCCAGGCTCAGTTTTGCCAAAGCTATATTGTGCGACATTTTCATCCCTAAAGAAAGCGCCTTTTTAAAATATTTTTCCGATTTCATGGGCGCTTTGCGCGACTCGAGTAAACCAATTAGTAAGTTATAATAGCCGTGCTGGCTTTTATTTAGCTGTTTTTCGTAATCAGTGATCTTTAAAAGCCATTCTTCTGACTTGACCGTATTTTCCTTGCGCAAGAAGTACTGTGCTATCAGCATGTTTTCATTAAAAAAGAAAGTAAGCAGAATGATGCCGCCTAATAAAAATACCGGGATTCCCCATCCCCAAAATCCAAAGCCACAAAGTGTAACTCCTGCTCCCGCCACCACGCAGGCAATGATTAACCGAACAATATTTGACATAATTTTGTATGCTATAAAATAGAATACAAATATCCGTTTATTTGTATTGTTAACCAACATCTGCACAAATATTTATGGTGATTGATTTAGAACCATCCTGGCTTGAAGTTTTACACATTGAATTTGAAAAAGACTACTTGCTAAAGCTGAAACAATTTTTAACAGAAGAGCAGCAAGCCGGTTACCAAATTTATCCAAAAAGCGGCGATATATTCAATGCATTCCGGAAAACACCATTTAAGGACCTCAAAGCAGTAATACTTGGCCAGGATCCTTATCATGGAGTCAACCAGGCGCATGGTTTATCATTTTCCGTTCAAAAAGGCGTAACAGCTCCGCCATCGCTTAAAAATATATACAAGGAACTAGCCATTGACATTCCCGGTTTTATGATACCCGATCATGGCGAGCTGACCGAATGGGCCGAACAGGGCGTAATGCTCTTGAATGCGACCTTAACCGTAAGGGCGGCCAGCCCGGGCTCTCATCAAAAAAAAGGGTGGGAAATTTTTACAGATACGGTCATTCAAAAAATATCGGAACAAAAAGAAGGTATTATCTTCTTATTATGGGGAAAATTTGCGCAAGCTAAAGCAGCGTTAATTGATGCAAAGAAACATCATATTCTAAAAGCGGCTCACCCCTCCCCTTACTCAGCCAATGGCGGTTTCTTTGGGTGTAAGCACTTTTCAAAAACAAATGCGATTTTGGAAAAGGAAGGTAAAAAGACGATTGACTGGCAAATACATTAGCAATTACCTGAATGACTGAGCTATCGAATTATTGATTAAATCAGTAACTCAATAATTAATATTCCAGTGGCACAATCGGTTCCTTCTTACTGGTCGACATGATCATCATGGTTTGGAAGGTTTTTACAACGGGGATACGGCTGATCTTCTCCATGATCAATTGCTCATAAGCTTTAATGTTACTCACATAAACTTTCAGCAAAAAATCGCACTGACCGGTTACGTGGTGGCATTCGGTTACTTCTTTGATCTTTTGTATCTCGTCTAAAAATACCTGGATAGTATTGTTCTTGTGGAAATCAAGCGACACCTGGATAAATGTTTTTATACCCAGCCCGAGTTTTTCCTCGTCAACAAGTGCATGGTAACTTTTTATGTATTCCGCATTCTCCAGTTTGCGCACACGTTCTAAGGTTGGCGCAGGCGAGAGCCCGATTTCGTTGGAAAGTTGCAGATTGGTGATTCTTCCGTTCTCTTGTAAAATCTTAAGAATTTGCAGGTCTATTTTGTCAAGTTCAGTAGCCATGATATTTACAAATATAGTTTTTCCTTTATTAGCAGAATAAAATTTTTTATAAAACCATTTATGGCGAAATAAATTCCGGAAGAATATTTAGGCTAACCTAAATTTATTATTAGATTTGTTTAAATGAATACATTTACAGAAGAGAACTATTTAAAGGCAATTTACCACCTTTCGCTGCAGGCTGGCAGTGCCAGCACCAACCAGATAGCAACTTCTCTGAACACAAAAGCGGCGTCGGTGACGGATATGCTAAAAAAGCTGGCCGAGAAGGCCTTGATCAATTATACCAAATACCAGGGTGTAACGCTAACTGCAACTGGTGAAAAAATTGCCATCAGTATTATCCGCAAGCACCGTCTCTGGGAATATTTCCTGGTCGAAAAACTCAACTTTAAATGGGATCAGGTGCACGATGTAGCCGAAGAGCTGGAACACATTGCATCCAAAGAGCTGATTGATCGGTTAGATACTTTTATGGGCCATCCTAAATATGACCCTCATGGCGACCCGATACCCGATAGCAATGGTCTGTTTAAAACCCATGAACTAAAGCCGGTATCTACACTCGTTGTTAACGGGAAAGCCATAATTTCAGGGGTAAGAGATCATTCCACTTCATTCCTGCAATATCTTGAAAGAATGCAACTGACTATAGGAAAAAAAATAAAAGTGACAGAAATTAATGATTACGACCACTCGGTTATTTTACAGGTTGAGGACAAAAAAATTCATATCAGCCGTGAAGTAGCTAATAATCTGTTGATCGCCTTATGATTAATGAACATAATCAATCATTAGCCAATGTGCATAGCTCGGTAACCACTGAAAATAAATTGGGCTGGCGCAAATTACTTGCTTTTATTGGTCCTGCATACCTGGTGAGCGTTGGTTATATGGACCCGGGCAATTGGGCAACTGATATTGCCGGTGGCAGTGCATTTGGCTACAAACTGATATGGGTTTTATTTGCATCCAACCTGATCGCGTTGCTATTGCAGTCGCTAAGTTCACGGTTAGGTATTGTGCGCGGGCTGGATCTGGCACAGGCCTCAAAAAACGCATACCCCCGCTTTGCAAACTTTTGCCTTTACCTACTGGCCCAGATAGCCATTATAGCCTGCGACCTGGCCGAGATCATTGGTATGGCTATCGGGCTACAACTATTATTTCATCTGCCATTAATATGGGGCGTATCACTTACCATAACCGATACTGTATTGATGCTTTTCCTGATGAACAGGGGGATGCGTAAGCTGGAGATTTTTATCATGTCAATGATATTTATTATCGGCCTTTCCTATTTGATCGAAATGTTTATTGTCGGGCCGGATATTTTGGGAATAGCTAAGGGTTTTATCCCCAGTAATTTATTTAAAGGAGATAACCTCAGCCACAAAATGCTGTACATCGCCATTGGTATCATTGGAGCGACGGTCATGCCGCACAATTTGTATCTTCACTCATCATTAGTGCAAACACGAAAAATAAACCGGACCAATAAAGGTATCAGGTCGGCCATAAAATTCAATTTATTTGATACTACCATTGCCCTTAACCTGGCATTTTTTGTGAACGCAGCCATATTGATACTGGCTGCAAGCGCATTTTTCAGAAATGGCTATTTTGAAGTTGCCGAAATCCAGGATGCCTATAAATTACTGGAACATATTTTTGGATCGCTTGCTCCTTCATTATTCGCAATAGCCTTAATTGCATCGGGACAAAGTTCAACCATTACAGGGACCCTTGCCGGGCAAATCATTATGGAAGGCCATATCAATCTGCGAATTGAACCCTGGCTTCGCCGGCTGTTAACGCGCTTTCTGGCGATCATACCTGCGGTGTTCACCATTATTTACTTCGGCGAATCCGGTTTGGGCGATCTGATCATATTAAGCCAGGTGGTGCTTAGTTTGCAACTGGGTTTTGCAGTTATCCCCTTAATACACTTTACCTCGGACCGAAAAAGGATGGGTAAATTTGCTATTAGTTTAAAAGTTAAAATATTAGCCTGGGCTTGTGCAATGTTAATCATTGGTCTTAATGCCAAATTAGTAATTGATCAGATCGGCGACTGGATAAAACAATACCCATCCGCTGCCATATGGCTTTATGGCCTGGTAGTACCAATCACGGCAGCCATTGCTATATTGTTGCTTTATGTGTTTTTAAGACCGATGCTTTTCAAATATAAGGAAAGAGCCGCACAGGTACCGCATGGGCTTGCCGCAAAAATAAAAGACCTTACACCGATTATCTATCAACATATCGGCGTTACTATTGACTTTTCAAAAAACGATCGCGATTGTATCAGGCATGCTATTATGCAGGGTGGACAAGAAGCTAACTATATCTTGATACACGTGGTTGAAACGGCAGGCGCACGTTATTATGGTACCGAGGTAATGGACCACGAAACGCAGAGCGATGTAAATAACCTTGACAAATATGTTCAATCATTAAAAGATATGGGCTATCATGCCAAGGGCATAATCGGTTATGGAAGAGCGGCCAAATCTATAGCCCAAACTGTTAAGGAGGAAAATATAGACTTTATTGTGATGGGTTCGCACGGTCATAAGGCAATTAAAGATCTTATTTTCGGGACAACGGTCAACTCTGTGCGCCACCTTGTGAATGTTCCTGTACTTGTGGTAAAACCTCAGCTAAAATAATTGCATATTTGCATTAAAAGCAGCAAGGATGAGCCAGGATATATATATAAAGAACAAGAAAGCTTATTTTGAATACCAGATACTGGATAAATACATTGCCGGGATTAAGCTACTTGGTACCGAAATAAAATCCATCCGGGAGGGTAAGGCTAATCTTAATGATGCCTTTTGCACGTTCATTGATAACCAGCTATATGTCCGCAACCTGCATATTTCTGAATATTCATACGGCTCGTTTTACAATCATGAAGCAAAGCGTGACAGGGTGCTATTGCTCAATAAAAAAGAATTAAAAAAGCTGCAAACGCGCGGAGAAGAAAAGGGATTAACCATTGTACCGCTCGCCCTGTTCATCAGTGAACGCGGTTTCGCCAAACTGGAGATAGGCCTTTCTCAGGGCAAAAAGACCTTCGACAAGCGCGAAACAATGAAAGAACGTGACACCAAAATTGAAATGGACAGGGCTATGAAGCGATAGCTTTTATTCCGGATTTTTCTTATAAGGTAAATAAGACTTTTAAATTCGAAATTGAACATCCGAAATTCGAAATTACCAGGCTTTATCCCCTACCAGTGGCACAAACCGGAAGGTATCCAATACATGTTTTTCATAATCGTTTTCAGCGGTTTTAAGGATGGTCACCATTTTTTGTGATTCTTCATCACCAACCGGGATAACCAGTATACCCCCTATGGCCAATTGCTTTAATAATGTTTCGGGCACCAGTGGCGCACCGGCGGTAACAATTATCTTATTATAAGGAGCATGTTCCGGTATCCCTTTTGAACCATCACCTAAAAAAAAATGTGGTTTATAACCCATATAAGGCAAAACCTGTACCGTGCGCTCGTATAACTTCTCCTGCCGTTCAATGGAATATACTTTTGCACCAAGTTCGAGTAAAATACAAGCCTGGTATCCTGAACCTGTACCTATTTCAAGCACTTTATCTCCTTTTTTAATATGAAGTAATTGTGTTTGATAAGCCACCGTATAAGGTTGCGAAATGGTTTGCCCCTCGCCTATCGGAAAGGCAATATCCCGGTAGGCCTGGTTCCAGAAAGTCTCATCAAAGAAGTAATGGCGCGGTACTTTCCCAATAGCTTTCAGCACAGCTTCATCTTCGATGCCCTTTTTCTTTAATATATCAACCAACTGTTTGCGGGCACCTTTTTCTCGGTAATTATCAATAAATCTGTAAGCCATTCGTATTGCAAATCTAATATGATTTTTATTGTCTGAATCAGAATTTTTAGAATTATGCAAATTCCGGCCAAGACATTCTCAATAGGGATCGACATCCGGTTGAACTATACTTCCCTTACTTAATTTAGTGGTTTGAAATTGCAGGATGACATCTCTGATAAGCGTTTTTACACGGTTAATAGATATTCCATCTTTTTCAAATTTCAGCATGATAGACTTGATATAATAATTGCGGATACGGCCGACCAGCGGATATTCAGGGCCTATTACCCTATCGCCAAAGTTTTTGCGAAGTTCTGTTGCCAGGTATGCTGCCTGGTTATATAATACTTCCGGATTTTTGTGTTTGATATCCAGGTTGATAATGCGGTAAAAGGGCGGATATTTAAAGCTCTTGCGTTCGGCCATCTCTGTAAGGTAAAGATCCTGGTAATCGTTTTCTATTACCTGTTTAATTACGCGATGATGCGGATCATAGGTTTGTATGACTACTTTGCCCTGTTTGCCACGGCGCCCTGCCCGGCCGCTCACCTGTGCCAGCATCTGAAAACTGCGCTCGTTGGCACGATAATCCGGATATTTCAATAAGCTGTCTGCGTTGATGATACCGATCACCGTGATGTCTGAAAAGTCCAATCCCTTGGCAACCATTTGCGTGCCTACCAAAATGTCTATTTTCTTTTCCTCCAGATCATTCAAAATATTTTGCAATGAATTTCTTGAACGTGTTGTATCCAGATCCATACGGGTTATACGGGCTTGGGGAAGCAGCATGCTTAACTCATCCTCTACCTTTTCAGTGCCAAAACCTTTGTATTCCAGATGAGTAGAACCGCATGCAGGGCAAATGGAAGGCGCCTCTTCTTTATAACCGCAGTAATGGCAATGCAGCTTTCCGCTGCTTTTGTGATAGGTCAGGCTGACATCACAGTTGATACACTTTGGAGTGTAGGCACAAATCTTACAAATAAGAAGTGGTGCATACCCGCGTCGGTTTTGAAACAATATCACCTGCTCCTTATTGGCAAGCGCCTTTTTCATATCCTCCATCAACACACTGGTAAAATGCGATTGCATGGTTTTCTTCTTTGTCTCCTCAGTAACACTTACCACCTCGGTTTTAGGCAATTCAACCCCGCCAAAACGTTCAGACAGTTCTACTAAGCCATACTTATGCAAACGTGCATTATAATAAGTCTCGAAAGAAGGGGTAGCTGATCCTAAAACCACTTTAGCCTCATACCTATTAGCAAGGTAAATAGCTGCATCACGGGCATTGTAGCGTGGGGCAGGATCAAATTGCTTGTAGGATGTTTCATGCTCTTCATCTACAATGATCAGCCCCAATTGCTCAAATGGTAAAAAAACAGATGACCGCGCACCTAATACCACCTTATATTCATGATTAAGTACTTTTTGCCAAACCTCAACCCGCTCGTTATCATTAAAGCGGGAATGATAAACTCCTATACTACTGCCGAAATACTGCCGCAAGCGTTCGACGATATGCGTGGTAAGGGCAATTTCGGGCAACAAATAAAGCACCTGTTTGCCTGCATTGATCATATTCTCTATCAGGCGTATATAGATCTGCGTTTTGCCAGAGGAAGTAACACCATGCAACAGTACGACATCCTTTTGTTCAAACTGTTGCTTTATGTCTATTAAAGCATCCTGCTGACTTTCACTTAACAGAAAATCGCTGCTGAACTCTTCTTCATCAACATACAGACGGCTCACGTTCTTTTCTTCGGCGATAAATATTTCTTTTTCAATAAGCGATTTTATACTGGCATCTCCGGCACCACTTTGCTCAATCAGTTCGTTCTTTGATATATTTTTCTGATACCTGGCAAGTTTAATATAAGCCAGCAAAGCATCAGCTTGTTTCGGGGCACGTTTCTCCAGGATCGGGAATAGCTCCTTTAAATTATCCTGACCGTGATAGATTGGATTTAATGTGATGAATGTCCGTTTTCGCGGCTTATACCGTTCGCTCACCTGTTCGGAAATATTAATGATATTTTTTTCGAATAGTGACTTCAGAATAGGCATCACCGTTTTTTGCCCCAACAGCTTTACAATGTCACCAACGGTAAGCTCCGGCTGTAACTCAAGTGCTTCAACTATCAAATATTCCTTGTCATGTAATGAGGACTTTTCAAACTCAAAATCCTTATTAAGCGCTATTTTGGTTTCACTGGCTAACTTTAAGGCTGATGGTAATGCGGCGTTCATTACTTCACCTATATTACACATATAGTACTCCGCCAGCCATTGCCAAAACTGTAATTGCTGCATGGTAACAACCGGGCGGTCATCCAGCACCTCCATCAAATATTTGGCCTCATATTTTTCCGGCGCCTGTGTAGCAATGGCTGATATGATAGCAGTGTACAATTTACTTTTCCCAAATTGCACAACCACTCTTTTACCGATTCCTACCATATCGTTTAACTCGAAGGGCACCCGATAAGTATAGTTCTTCGCTATTGCCAGGGGTAGAATTACCTCCACAAAAAGCGTTTCCCTGTCGGTATGTTGTACTTTGGCAAATTCAAGCATGTGATTATTTTCTGAAAGCAGCCAAAGCCAGTGTGGCCCAGCCTGCAATAAATAGCAACCCGCCAATCGGTGTAATAGGGCCCATTATCGTCAGCCATCCCCAGCCTGACAGTTCGCGACAGGCCAACAGATATAACGAACCCGAAAAAAATATAATACCAAAAGTGAAAAGGTAATAAGCAGCACGGACCAGGCCATTTCTTAAACTAAAGGTGGAGAGAAACAACAATGCAAAAACGTGATAAAATTGATATTGGACCCCTGTATGCCAAATTTCGAGTTGCTGCGGTGTCAGATATTGCTTTAAACTATGTGCTGCAAAAGCTCCGGCTATGACACCGAGCATGCCAAGTACAGAAGCGGTAACGATTATTTGTCTGTTCATTAGGATATAAAGTGCTAAGTTACCAATTGAAAGTATTACTTTACGGCTGCCCTGTAAAAATCTACCTTTGTAAGATTAGCAGCCATGAAACGACATATCCTTATTACCATAATATTGCTGATAGCTACTGTGCTGGTAACCGTTGTTTATTTTAAGAATTTAAGCTCATCTACACAGCATACCAGCCAGGTATTACGCACCATTCCTAACAATGCTTCGTTAATATTTGAGTTCAACAATGAAAAGGGTTTCTATGATATTTTTGCTGACAATAAGTTATTCGCCAATTTTATCGGCGAAGAAAAATTGGCCGAACTGGCAGCATTAAAGAAACTATTATTACAAAACACCTTAATTGAACCTTATTTAAAAGGACAAAATTTATTTATTTCCCTGCACCCGCAAAAAGGCAATAACATTGATTTTTTGCTTACAACATCGGTGTCAAAAGGATTTGAAACTAATCTGTTTGAGCGGCTTTCAAAACAGCTCAGGAGCGGCATAGTAATTAACACCATCAATATAGCAGGGAAACAGGGCTATACAGTTTATTTAAATAACTTGAAAAAGCGATTTTATTTGATTGATAATGACGAATATACACTTTCCGGAAGCTTTTCAAAGGAGCTAATAGAGGCTTGTGCGAAATACGACTATAAAACAGAAAAACAAGCGTTCGTATTATTGTCCGACCGTCAAAGTTCAAATTCTTTAGCTAATCTGTATGTGAACTATGAGGCTTTGTCGCCGCTATTTGAACAGTTATTTATTAATAAAAACACAGACATTTTTAAAAGCTTCAGACAGTTGCAAGCTTTTGCTGCCCTAAGTCTGAATTACAAAAGCGATGCACTGATGTTTAATGGGGCCACACAAATCCATGATGGCCCTGAAGATAGTTATTTAAGCCTATTCAGCCATCAGCAGCCTATTATCAATCGTCTGAAAAGCATTTTTCCTTCAACAACTGCTTACAGCACCGATTTTGCTGTTTCCGATCCCGCAAAATTCGAGTCCGACCTATCCGATTGGCAAACGAAAGGGGATTTTAAAACCGAAAGGTCAGCAGTAATAAAAAAAATCAAAGCGGAAACCGGCATCAATCCTGTAAAAGAATTTACCCCGCTGCTAAGTGATGAATTTGCCGTTGTAACAACGCGTTATCGTGAAAAAATAGCCATTATACAAGTTAAGGATGGCTCAAAGCTGCGTACTTTATTGATCAATCTCAGCAAAATGAATAATGATGACACAGGTCAGTTCAATTATGAGAAATTGCCGCAGCTATTATTAGGTGACGTATTCAGCATTTTTAAAAAGCCTTATTTTAAGGTGATGGATAACTACCTGGTATTAACCAACAGCATGTCAGAACTGGCAAGTTATCAAGATAGCTATATCAATCGCAAATTTTTAAACAAAACAGAAGGATACAATCGGTTTGACGCCTTATTGGCTGAAAGAAGTAACGTATCATTTTTTGTTCAATTTAAAAATGCCCAACCGCTATTTAAGCATGACCTGAAACCAGCATTTTATGATACTTTTGAAACCATTACCCCCGGATGGAAGAATTTTTATGCAGCAGCCTTGCAATTTACATCATCTGATAAAAATTATTACACTAACTTTTGCGTGAGTTTAAGTAAGGATACAACAATGACGACAAACGTTTTTTAAAAAAAATATCCTTCTTGCACACAACCATAGGCCATTAATTTCGTTTAAAGCAGGTATCTGTTAATTTATTATATAAATACAGTTTTTGAAGTTTATCTTTAAGATTTATAAGAATATCATATAGCCCTGCATAATATAATGAAGAAAGTTTTACTTATTTTTTGTTTATTATTTGCAGCAGTCGAGGGCTTTTCCCAACAATTTTCTCAATATAATACGGGTACACTGTATGATTCATTTGAAAATCCTTCGCAGCAATCCTTTGTGCCGGATACCAGCAAAATGTACGCATTCAACTTTCTTATACCACATTTAAATGCAAATTTCTCGCTGACCGGCAATGCACAATCATCACTTGTAAACAGAGCATTTGGCGCAAAATATAATAATGCTGCATTGCAAATTGGTGCCGGCAAATACAACAATGCAATTGCCAATGCCAATGCCTATGCCATTATGTTTAAAACGTTTGTCAGTTTAGACGGGGATGAAGAGGTAGGTATTTTTGCTGAAACCCGGGCAGAAGGCAGGGGCGCTTTTACGGACGAATCGTTAGCGCTATTTGATGGGACGGCATCTTTCCCCAATAATATTTATGATAACGTATTAAATGATCATTATTATTACCAGGTATATAATTCGATCGGACTGTCATACCGGGAAAAATTAAGTGAACAGTTTGCTGTCGGGTTTAAATTCGGTTTTTTGATGGGCACAGATTATAGTAAACTTAATATTTATGAATCTCATCTGAGTTTTAACAAAACGAATGACGCAGCCATAATCTCACTAAGAGGCAAATATTACATGAGCCAGGGTCCAGGGAAACTGGATCTAAGGAGTTTTTTGCCAATAATACGCAGCCCGGGTGCTCAGATAAGTATAGGCACATCTTATAAAACTGAAGATAAAATCACTTTCCAGGCGAATATCAAAGATCTGGGCTTTATAAAATGGTATGGTAACTCAAGTATTAGTAGTTTTAATAGTACGGCAACAGTAAATGGTCTGTCTACTACAAAACGAGAAGACAGTTTATATAATTTAACACGTACAATAGTCAATTCATCGCCAAAATATGGCTCATTCACGTCGTATACAGACGGCCGCTTTGAGTTAAGCGCTACTAAATCCTATTGGGTGGATGCCAACAGTTCTATAAAATATTCACCAACGCTGATCGCTTCAAAGGAGTTATTATACAATGGCTTTACAGGCGCCATGGTCAATCACTTTCAATATCAGAATTACCATGCAAGCTTAACTGCATCCTATGACAATCAGAGCCTTTTTAATTTAGGCTTACAATTCATGTACAAGTCGTATAACGGCGAGTTTTATTTCGGCAGCGAGCGCCTGGTTCAAACAATGGGACTTGCAAGTGCGATCCATAATTCGGCTTCCTATACCAATGGATCGTTTACCGGGGCAGACTTCTTCATCGGCTTTTCACTGAAATTCGGACCGGTAATTGAACATCCTTTAAACGCCAGTATTATCCCCATTGGCCAAAAAGGATTTTTGGGCCGATTGTGGAACAGGTTGTTTAAAACTTACCAGTAATTCAAACCGATTTTTTACCTGCTATAAAATCCTTCAAATAATAGGGTTCAAAATAGGCAGTGTCCTTGAAATCATTTGCCAGGTATTTTTCTTTTGCCTTTTTGGTAAGGTAACAAGCTGAATTAAGGAATGCGGGAATAATCTGGACATTAGCATTACTGCCCAATACTTCACTGCATTTTGCCGCCCCATCGCCGAAAAAAATTATTTTATTGGTTTGCAGCAGGTCATTAAAACTATTTTCATCAATTATTTCAGCCGAAGTCGGCCTGATCCGGTCTCCATTTGCAGTAAAAACAGCGGTAAAAACTTCCATACGGCGGGCATCTATCATCGGGCATAACAAAATATTGCCTTTATCATCAAAAGTATTTTGAGCTATTATGCCATCTGTCATGGCTTCAAGCGTTTCGATAGCAATTAAAGGTATATCTAAAGCAAAACACAGCCCCTTGGCAACTGATATTCCGATCCGTAGTCCGGTATATGAACCCGGACCGCAACTTATTGCCACCGCATCCAGTTCATGATATTGTTTATCAACCGATTTTAATATCTGATCAATAAATACAGTAATTACTTCAGCGTGCACATTCCGTTGCTGTACCTCTTTGTATGCCAAAACGCTTCCATTTTCTGAAAGAGCAATTGAACACACTGTAGTTGCTGTCTCTATTTGTAATATCAGGCTCATATCAATTTAAGGTACCGGATCATGCCCGTGGCCACCCCATGGGTTGCAGCTGGCAATACGTTTTAAAGTTAACCATCCACCTTTAAAGGCTCCATATTTTTTTATTGCCTCAACCCCATATTGTGAGCACGTCGGTGTATAACGACAAGAGGCGCCTGTAAGCGGCGAAATAAAGTATTGATATATTTTGATAAGGACTATAAAAATCCCCCCTATTATCTTTTTAAATATATCGGAGATGATATTCATTTGGCTATTTGCTCAGAAAGCTGGTTTAAAAGCTTTAAGATCTTTTTTTCAATAAAATCATACGGAGCGATCTCCTTACCAATAAATCCTATTGAAAACACGATATTTTTTTCCGTATCGCTCAATAATGAATATAAATATTGCTGCTTATGCAAGCGGTAAGCTTCACGAATACGGCGCTTTATCAGGTTACGATCAACTGCATTCTTATATCGTTTTTTTGACACGGAGAATAAGACCTGCGCCGGAAATAACTGCGGGTCAGTTGCAATTAACCAGGAAACCTTAAATGGATAACATAAAAAAGAAGAACCGCTATGAAAAAGCTGATCGATCAGCTTCTTATTACATAAACGTTCTTCTTTTGTAAAAGTGTATGTTTTGCTCATGCCAGAACCGCAATTTTAAAAAATACCCGGCCCGCGCCCCTATCAGGAGAAAATAAGCAATTGATGCTTTTATGCTTTGTGGCTGCGTTCGTCAGAAACAGATAATCTTTTTCTGCCTTTTGCTCTTCTTGCTGCTAATATTCTTCTGCCATTGGCAGTTGACATGCGCTCACGGAAACCGTGTTTATTTCTTCTTTTTCTTTGAGAAGGCTGGAACGTTCTTTTCATTGCTATTTTATTCTATTCGTCGTTTTTAAAAACAAGAGTGCAAATGTAGCGTAATTTTTAAACTTTTCAAATACAATTTACTTATTTGTTAAACGGTTTTACATATCGTAATTTAACATTTTATTACTGCCTTCAAACTTTTGTAAACCCTTACAATTCCTATGAAATTTTCAGTCATAATGATATTGGCATTTTTGCCGCTTTTTGCGCTAGGCCAGCAAAACACTGCTCCGCATTATAAAATCTATGATACAAAAAGTCAAAAAATGATATCAGTCGATGATATCATTAATCATATGGATAAGGCGGATGTATTATTTTTTGGAGAAGAACACAATGATTCAACCGGTCATGTTCTTGAATTTGCCTTTTTAAATAAACTTGCATTAAAATATCCGGGCAAGGTCGCATTATCGATGGAAATGTTTGAAACGGATTGCCAAAATGTTTTAAATGAATACCTGGACGGACAAATACGTGAGAAGAATTTTATTAATGAGGCCCGTGCATGGCCTAATTATACAGATTATCGTCCAATGATCGAACTGGCTAAAACACAGCATATACCTGTAGTTGCCGCCAATGCACCGGCGCGGTATGTAAATAGGGTTAGCCGCCTGGGAATAAATAGTTTACAAAGTCTGAATGCAATAGGTAAATCGTGGCTTCCGCCACTTCCGGTTGATACCCTTACAGGAGCATACTATGAAAAATTCTTACAGATCATGGGTGGTCACGACGCTATGGGCGGAATGCAAATATACCAGGCACAAAACCTTTGGGATGCTACTATTGGCTGGTCTGTAGCCGGGTTTTTAAAAAAACACCGCGATTATAAGTTGTTACAGGTAAATGGCGGCTTTCACAGTGAGGAAAAATTAGGCGCAGCGGCACAACTGATAAAGTATGCTCCCAAAGCAAGAGTATTAAATATTGCCTGCTTTGCAGATGATAATTTTGATAATCCCGACTGGAGTAAATTCAGTAAGAACAACGCCTATATTATTTTAACCGACCCTAAGCTGCCAAAAACTTTTTGAATAACCATAGCTAACTTTCCTGCAACCTACTATTTCCCTTTTGCCAATAAATCCCTTATCTCGGTCAATAAAACTTCCGCTTTTGTCGGTGCCGGAGGCGCTGAAGGCGGAACCTCCTGCGGCTGCTTAAGCGAGTTTATGGCTTTTACGATCATGAAAATACAAAAAGCTATGATCAGAAATTCGATCATAGTATTGATAAAGTTCCCATAATTAATAGATACGTCGGCTATTTTTTTTGCGGGGTCGCCTTGCTTTATCAGAATTTTTAGGTTTTTAAAATCGATCCCACCTGTTAGGTATCCAATTGGAGGCATAATAACATCGTTTACCAGCGAGGTGACAATTTTTCCAAAAGCGGCACCAATAATAACACCCACTGCAAGGTCAACTACGTTGCCCCGCATTGCGAACTCTTTAAATTCTTTTACAATAGCCATAAAATAGGATTTAGTTACTACAGAATCAGATAGTTAAAGGTATTAAAAGATTCCATTTGTAAAAAATATTTATTCCTTCCCCATTAAACACTTATCGTTTTTTTACGTTAAAAGGTTGGCCAGGACACCAAAAGTTAATTTTTTAAGTTTCGTTAATTGGTGTATTTTTGCCCTATATCTAATTATGCTTAAACAGAATCTTCAACAAAAACTCTTACAAAAGCTTTCACCGCAGCAAATACAATTTATTAAATTGTTGCAGGTGCCTACTGTATCACTTGACACACGTATAAAAGAAGAGCTTGAAGAAAATCCTGCTCTTGAAGACCTGAGTTTAACAAATCTGAATGAGCCGGAAGAACAATACCCCGACCGTGACCCTGAAGAGGATACTTTTAATGCCGACGAGGACACAGGTCCGGCAGATGAATTTAATATTGACGACTATCTGCAGGAAGACAACCTGAATGAATATGGATCGCGGTACGATCAAAACGGGGATGATGAGGATGACAGGAAAGAAATACCGATAGCTGTACAGAGCTCATTTTTTGAAAATTTACAGGCTCAACTGGATCTTCTTCCTTTATCGGATAAAGATTTCAGAATCGGACAGCAAATTATAGGCAGCCTTGATGATGATGGTTACCTGCGCAGATCGATCACTTCCCTTACAGACGATCTGGCATTTTCGCAAAATATCATGGCTGATGATGACGAAGTGGAAGAAATGCTGAAAGTGATCCAATCCTTTGATCCTCCGGGTGTTGGCGCACGCAGCCTGCAGGAATGCCTGCTGATACAACTAAGGAGAAAAGACGCCAATGATCCAATAGTTAAAAAGGCCATACAGGTGGTTGAGCATTACCTGGATGAGTTCACCCGCAAGCATTACGACAAGCTTGAAAAGTCGCTTAATATGACCTCACAGGAATTAAGAGGGGTTATAAATGAGATTTTAAAACTGAACCCAAAACCCGGGGACTCAAACGAAGTAAACACCAAGCAAATGCAGGTGATCCCTGATTTTCATATCTCTAATAATGATGGCACGCTTGTACTGACTTTAAATTCCAAGAATGCTCCTGAGCTTCGCGTAAGCCGCTCTTACCAGGAAATGTTTGAACATTATGATAAGGCCTCGCAAAGAGATAAAAAATTGAAAGAGGCAGTTCAGTTTGTAAAGCAAAAACTCGATTCGGCAAAATGGTTCATTGATGCTATTAAGCAGCGTCAGCAAACTTTATTGAAAACCATGAATGCCATTATGCAGTACCAATATGAGTTTTTCCTGACCGGCGATGAGAAAAATCTGAAGCCAATGATCTTAAAAGACATTGCCGACAGGATAGGCATGGATATTTCGACCGTATCACGCGTTGCCAATTCCAAATATGTACAAACCGAACATGGAACTTACCTCCTGAAATCATTTTTCTCTGAGGCCATACAAACAGAAAGCGGCGAAGAAGTATCCAACAAAGAGGTTAAAAAAATACTGGAAGAGCATATTGGTGCAGAAGACAAACGACACCCGCTTGCTGATGAAAAACTAACCGATATACTCAAAGAAAGCGGTTATAACATTGCCCGCCGAACCGTTGCCAAATACCGCGAACAGATGAATATTCCTGTTGCCAGGTTAAGGAAAGAGCTGTAAACTATTTCCGGAATGCGTGTTCAGGTTTTAAAGCGCGAACATTCTTTAACACTTTTTAGCACTTGGCTATCAGGCGATTATATCTTGTAGCCGACTAACAAAACACGGTCACCATAAAAACAAGGTCTGTTTATTATTGATGACCTTCAAGATATTCATTCCTATGTTTGGCCACCATGCCAAGGCAGCAATGGTAAGCCCTTCAGACAAGTTGACAGGGACACCGAGTTATCTTTTGCACCGGGTAACATTTGCCTCCCGCGGCGAAAGATACCTAAAATCCATGCCTGGGCGATATTACCCTATCCTTGTTATTAAGCATAAGGCCAATTACAATTTCGTGCGTACCATTGCTTACTGTGCTCAATGCCGAGGTAGTATAATCGTAGGAATAGCTAATATTGATCAGTGAGCTGATATTAAGGCCCAATAACCCTGCAACCGAATCCTGATTGCGGTATGATGTTCCGATCCAGAATCTATCCTGAAAGACAAGTTTCATATTTACATCAAAGGCAACCGGCTGCGGATTGATCAATTTTACTAAAGCAGATGGCATCAGGGTTATATCATCCGACAAAAAGACCTTATAGCCGCCTGTTATAAAATATTGCGGCACTGTTTTAGTTTGGTTAGCGCTATTGCTGGTACTGAAATATAAATTTTGAGATAATAGCTGCTGCGCGGAGATACCGATATAATAATTTGAGGAATAGCCCCAGACACCAATACTCAAATCAGGTTTCCATTGACTGTTGTTTCCGTTAGCTATTGCAGGGTCAAACGGATTTTCAAGGCTGATTTGCGAGGTATTCAGGCTGATATGATTAAACCCTGCTGCAACACCTAATGACAGGTTAAATTCACTTGATATACCTAAGTGATAAGCGTAAGTGGCATCAATATTGGTTGTATTAACGGGCCCTGCCTGATCAGACACCACCATAAAACCGATACCATGATGCGGTTCTGCAGCCTCATAATTTTGAGCATACAGGCGGCTATACGGGTTGGCCTGGTTACCCGCAGACATAGAGGCTGCGTCGCCCTGCACAAAATCAGATCCAAATGGCGCACTAAGCGTAAAATAACTGGTTACCGGGGCGCCCTGCAACCCGGTCCATTGACTGCGATAGCCGGCTTTAAGGTCGATATAGTTTTCCATGCCTGTTACAGCCGGGTTCAGCAATAAATTATTAAAAACGTATTGCGTGTACTGTGGCTTTTGTTGTGCTTGAGCCGCTCGAAACATCAATAAAAAAATAAACAGGATGTGTAAACGTTTCTTCATCTTATTCGAAGACTTCACGATGACCAGCGGTTTTGTGACATTTATAAGGTTTATAATACAAAAATGCGGGTACAGAAACTTAACACAAATCTTCCCCGAAGCATAAAAAGCTAATTTACGAATATAATTTTTCGTTTGTATGCTCACCGGTGCATTATCGGAGTAATTCCGACCAAGTCAGGTAGTTAGAAATCAGCCCTGAGGACAGGCGATGGTTCGCTGTTAAATACCGGATTTATTAAGTATAGCCAGCTCCATATTTGCCAGGTGCAATTTATGAGCCAGTTCTTTGTTTTCCTTGCGCAAGTGGTATATCTCCAGTGCATTTTGAATATAAAGCTTCAGTTCATCATTCTGCCAGGGTTTAACCAGGTATTTATAAACCTGCCCGCGGTTTATTGCATCCATAACCGCGTTCATATCTGAAAAGCCTGTTAATAATATCCTGATCGTATCAGGATATATTGTTAATATCGATTCAAGAAATTCAATACCCGTCATGCCCGGCATGCGTTGATCTGTAATGATCACCCCTATTTCAAATGCATCTAAAATTTTCCGTCCCTCACGTGCTGATTGTGCTGTATAAATATCAAAATCACGCCTGAATGCGGCTTTAAAACTATTCAGGTTATTTATTTCATCATCAACATACAGTACGCCAAACGACATATATCAAATTTTAATTAAAAATGTTACAACGCTTATTAACTTTAACTGAAAAAATCCCTGAAAGTTTATTTTTCTACGCAAATTATTGTAATATCACATTACCGGTCTAAAAGCAAATGGTAAAAATGAAGAAAATATTGTTAATCATCTGCCTTATATTACAAAAAAGTTTACTTTTCGCTTATCAGACGGATACTTTAACAATTCACGAAAATGGAACCAAACTTTTAACTAATCGATATTTTTTAGAGCTTGAAGACCCCTCGGGTATATACAAAATAAACGATATTATATCCAATACCCACTTCCATCCTATTGGCCCTTTACTTCCGATTCTGAAATATTCAAGATCAACTACCTGGTTAAAATTCATTTTAAAAAATAAAACTAACCGTGCCTTTGTACCCATCACGATTGGGCCAGGTGTAATTGATAATTTTGATATGTATTTTACCGATCCGGGCAAAAGTAATCATATCATAAAACTGTCTTCAGATATTCCTTCCCGTGATTCAAAGCTGATAAAACAAAATAATACATTTATCAACTGTATTATTTTCCCCGATTCGGTACGTACTGTTTATTTAAGAATTAAAAGTGGCGCGCCCGGTGTAATACCGATTCAAATAAGCAGTGCAAATCATTTTTTCAAAAATGCAGATCTTGAGAACATTATTGTTGGTGGGTTTATGGGCATTATACTTATAATGGGCCTGTACAATTTAATGCTCTTTACTATCGTGGGTGATTTAAGCTATTTATACTATGTATCGTGCATCATTTTTTTGGGCTTATCGCAGATTTTGCTCCGTGGTTATGGTATTAGCTTTTTTGTAAGTAAAAAAGTTATTTTAAACAATTATTACATACCCTTTGCCGGAATATTTTTTGGATATTCGATTATCGCATTTGCATCTGAGTTCTTGCAACTTAAACAAAACCTAAAAGCCTATTTCAAATATTACTATTTTCTTTATGGCGGATACACGCTGGCACTTTTTGCCATTGTAACCGGCAATGCAATTGTTGCATATAACCTGATAACCATATCGGCAGCATTCACATCCGTGGCCTTGTTATTTATTGGTGGTTTGTTATACTTTAAAGGATTCAAACCGGCCAAATATTTTATGCTTGGCTGGGGCCTGTTCCTGGTATCCATACTCATTTCTATTGCGCGAAACAGGGGCTTGATAATTTACAACGATTTTACATCAAATATTATCATTTACAGTTCGGCGCTGGAATTGATATTATTTTCCATCGCTCTTGCAGACAAGATTAATTTTTATCGCCGCCAAAACAGCCAAACACAATTACTCTCACTTACCATAGCTAAAGAAAATGAGCGCCTGGTTACTGAACAATATATCTTGTTGGAATCTGAAGTAAATGCACGTACACAACAATTAATACAAACCAACCAAAGCCTTTCATCAACGATTGAGGACCTTAAATTGGCGCAGATAAAACTGATAGAAACCGAAAAAATGGCTTCACTGGGACAACTTACTGCCGGAATTGCTCATGAAATTAATAATCCGATAAATTTTGTCGGTGCAAACGTGAAGCCCTTGCGCCTGGATTTTCTGGAGATATTCTCATTGCTGGACAAGTATAAAGAAGCTGGTGAAACTCCCAACAAAACAGAACTGCTTGACCTGGCCCAACAATACAAACAAAGTATTGATGTGGATTTTTTAAAAGAAGAAATATTAAGTCTGCTGGATGGTATTGAGGAAGGCGCTAATCGTACTACCGAAATTGTTCAAAGCTTACGCACCTTTAGCAGGACAGATGAAATGGCATTAAAGCTTGTTGATATCAATAAAGCCATATTGACTACTCTTGTCTTGCTCAGGAATTCGATACCTCATCATGTTGAAGTTAAGCCTGTTTTAAATATACTGCCACTTTTAAATTGTTATCCCGGTAAGATAAGCCAGGTTTTAATGAACCTGATCAATAATGGGATTCAAGCTATAAAAGCTAAAGAACACCAGGATCATGAAAGCATCACGATCATAACTGCAGATCATCCCGGCCAGATCACTATTCAAATCACTGACACAGGTATCGGGATGAGTAACGAGCTGAGACAGCGCATTTTTGAGCCATTTTTTACAACGAAAACCGTAGGCGATGGTACCGGTTTGGGCTTATCGATCGTGTTTGGAATAATTGAAGACCATCATGGCGCTATTGATGTACAATCTGAACCGGGCAAAGGCACTGAATTTATCATTACACTGCCTAAAAACCTCGAAGAAAGTTGAAATCTTTCAAATAGCTAAAAGAATTTATCCGGGTTAGGTACCAGGTTTAGAAATGACTCAAAATTTTCTTGGTAGTGCGATTGGTCAAGCTGGTAATAAAATGCCCCTTTTTTGGATGATAGTTTATCCTTTTCAGGCAATTTTACCAGCAAACCGGTTGATAATAACTTACGGCTAAAGTTACGGTCATCAAATTCGGCTTGGTAAACACCTTCATAAAGCGCCTGCAGTTGGGGAACAGTAAATTTTTCGGGCAATAACTTAAATAAGATTGGATGCAAAGCCGCTTTATAGCGCAGTTCGCGCATAGCCAGCTTAACCATTTCGGCATGGTCAAATATCAATTCCGGCAATTCATTTAATAAGAACCATTCTGCGTGGTATTCATCATTGATCTGTTTTTCGTATTGATGTATATCAATCAATGCGTAATAAGCTATTGAAAGGGTTCTTTCAACAGGGTCGCGATCTGGCTTACCAAATACATGAAACTGGTCCATGTATATGTTTCTAAGGCCGGTACGTTGTTCCAGTACTCTTATAGCAGCATCGTCCGGCGATTCGGATGGCTGTATAAAGCCGCCCATCAGGCTCCATTTGTGCCTTTCTGGCTCAATAGCTCTTTGAACCAACAGCAGTTTTATATTCCAGCCATCAAATCCAAATATGATACAATCAGTAGCTACTAAAATTCGCTTTTGGCCGGTATATCTTTGCATAATTTAGGTCCTGTATTTACAAGTGTAAAAATAAATCGGGAGTAATTAAAATTAATGGCATATTCATACCTTTTAATCTTAATTTGAACCGAAAATAAAACAATTTTGATAAATGTTTGATAAATAAAATAGTAATATTATAGCTTTAACATATAAACCGATTATATGCCATTTGAACCATTTACAGCCGGGCAATCAGCCGATTACAACCGTGATGGCTACCTGTTAGTTAAGAACTTTTGCTCCCGGCCCGAGATAAATAAGTTGTATAAAACAGCGCTGGAAGATGATGCCATGAGCAAAAATGCCTTGGACCTGAACGACCTCAGCGGAAAAAAGACCAGGTTATCCTTATGGTTCACACCCGGTAATGATGTATTTGGCTATCTAACCCGAAGCAAAAAAATGATATCATCAGTAGCACAATTGCTGGATGGTGATGCTCCTGTATGCCATTTCCATTCAAAACTGATGCAAAAAGAGCCTAAAGTTGGCGGGGCTTGGGAATGGCACCAGGATTATGGTTATTGGTATAAAAACCAGTTTATGTTTCCGGATCAATTGATCAGTGTAATGGTGGCATTAACCGCTGCCAACAAGGAAAACGGATGCCTGCAGGTGATCAAAGGCTCGCATAAAATGGGCAGGGTAAATCATGGTTTCTCGGGAGAGCAGGTAGGCGCTGATATAACCATGGTGGCTAATGCGCTGCAAACGATGGAACTGGTTTATTGTGATCTCGAACCCGGCGACGCCTTGTTTTTTCACAGCAATTTACTGCACAGGTCAGAGGCAAATTTGTCCGATCATCCGCGATGGTCGATCATTTCCTGTTATTCGTCACAATCAAATCTGGCTTATAACGAAACTTCCACCTCATGGAAAACACCGGTAAGTGTGGTACCGGATGAGGCTATTCTGGAATGGGAAGCCGGTTCGCTTTCAAACAATGATTTCCTTAAAAAAGAGAATGACCCCGCTTTGAAGGATACCGGGTGGGAAAAGTCGTAAGGTTGGAAAGTTGAAAGGCTGGCGAAGTTCCTTTTTACCTTTATTAGAACCCACGAAAGTAATAACCCTTACCACATTTCCACTTTACAACAATAATATTACAACAATAATAACATTACGACCTTACAACTTTACAACTTTACAACAATTAATAAAAATATGAAAATTGCTATGCTTGGCTCGGGATTCATCGCCCGGTTTTATGCCGATTCACTGGTTGGCCAAAGAAGAAAAGACACATTACACAGCGTTTATTCGCGTACGGCGGAGAAGGCTGAAAAATTTGCAAAGGACTATGGTCTCCCCCATCATACCACCAGCATGATGCAGGCTATTGAGCATCCGGAAGTAGATGTGGTAGTGATCGCGCTATCAAATGACCTGCATTTGGCTGCTGTTGAAGCTTGTGCAAAAGCCGGCAAGCATGTTCTATGTACCAAACCGCTAGGCAGGACAGGCGAAGAAGCAAAACAAATGCTGGAACTGGTAGAAAAAGCAGGGATAATGGGTGGATACCTTGAGGATCTTTGCTATACACCCAAGTTCCTGAAGTCCTTAGGCAGCATCAAATCAGGTGCTTTAGGCCGCATACTTTGGGCAAAATCAAGAGAAACGCACCCCGGCCCGCACAGCGATTGGTTTTGGAACAAAGAAAAATCGGGCGGCGGTGCAATTGTTGACTTGGGTTGCCACTGCATAGAAATTTCACGCAATTTTATCGGCAAGGATATTAAACCGGTGTCGGTAATGTGCTGGGCCGCTACCCAGGTTCATCCCATTGATGCAGAAGACAATGCTGTAGGTATGGTAAAATATGCCAATGGCGCCATCGGGCAGTTCGAGGTAAGCTGGTGTTTCCGTGGCGGCATGGACCTTAGGGACGAAGTAATGGGGACTGAAGGTACGATCTGGCTGAATAATTTTATGCGCACCGGCTTTGAAATGTTCACTACCGGCAAGGGTGGAGATTACGTGGCTGAAAAAGCCGAATCAAACTCCGGATGGCTATTCCCCGTTGGTGATGAAGTGCATGAATTGGGTTACAGCCATATGTTTACCGATATGTTTGAAGCCATTGAAGAAAAACGCCAGCCACTGGAAAGTTTTTATGACGGCTATGTGGTCAATTCAATTATTGATGCAGCCTACCGGTCGGCAAAATCAGGCATTTGGGAAACCGTACAATTAGATACCTGGCGCGGCAGAACCGATGTAACCGAGCTTCATGCCTTCGTCTCGTACGATGAAGATTTTCATTTAATAAAAGAAGAGATACTGCCAAATGGCGAGAAAAAATTGATCCTGAAGCATAAGAAGACGGGTGAAGTGGTGAGGAGGGATTTGTAGTTAGTGATTAAAGGCTTGTGATTAGAGATCAGCTCAGGATATTTTGATAATTATCATAGTGATCAGTTTTTGAACCAATCGCTGTTTTTATGTACCAAAACCGGCTAATCTCTAATCACCAATTAACTTCTATATCACTTAAGTTATTGGTAGCCAAACATCGGGGGCTACTGTTATAGGCAATCACTAACACCTAGCTAACTCTCTTTCCATGCAACAGCCTTGCTATTGCATCCTCCAATGAACCGGCACGTATTACTTCTCCTGAATTGACAAAGTAGATCTCATCAGCATTCTCAATAGTATTCAATCGATGTGCAATAATAACACGGGTGGTACTTTCCGGTAGTTTCTTCAGGATATCGCTGAGCAACTGCTCGGTAATGGTATCGATATTGGCGGTGGCTTCGTCCAGTATCAGTATTTCGGGATTGCGCAATACCGCCCTCATAAATGCGATCAGCTGTTTTTGGCCCAGACTGATACTATCACCTGATGATGATACTTTGGTTTCCAGTCCGTGCTCAAATATAGCCAATAAGCTCCACAGACTGGCTTTTTTCAGTGCATCTTCCAACTCCTCATTGCTGAAATCCCTATAAATTTCGTTTCCATAAAGGATATTTTCTTTTACCGTCCCGGTGAATAAAAAGGGCTCCTGTAATATAAAACCAACCTTTTGACTGCGTTCATCCGGTTGGTAGGACCGGATATCTTTTCCATCTAAAAACACGGTCCCTTTGGTTGGGTCATACAACCGCGCGATCAGCGATG
The DNA here is from genome assembly GCA_028287895.1 of Mucilaginibacter sp. Classification (GTDB taxonomy): domain Bacteria; phylum Bacteroidota; class Bacteroidia; order Sphingobacteriales; family Sphingobacteriaceae; genus Mucilaginibacter. Next base: position 78,844 of record JAQBOV010000027.1, read on the forward strand.
CTGTGGTTGTTTTACCGCCGCCAGTCGGCCCCACCAGGGCATAGGTTTTACCACGTTCGAGCTTAAAGTTGATGTTATGCAATATCTCATTACCGCCGGGATAAGCAAAGTGCACATTTCTGAATTCGAGCAAAGAGTCCGATGACTCAATAACCTGCTCTTTTACCGTTACCAGGTTGGTTTCCAGCGAAAGTATTTGTGATATCCGGTCCCACCCCGCCATAGCTGTCTGGAAGCTTGCCCATAGGGAGGCCAATTGCCTTAATGGATTATAAAAGTTATTGGCGTATGACAGATAAATGATCAATGATCCTATTGTGAAAGCATCCTTTGTATCAGGAGTGCTGATCGAGATCAAATAAATACCGTAAGCCAGTACCACTAATTGGGCTACGCCGGAAAGCAAGCCATATACCGGTAAAAAGATATTGTTGGCAATTCCCGCCTTTATGGCGGTGACATAATTGTCTTTATTGGCGCTATCAAAACGTTTGCGAAAATAATCGCGGCGATTAAAGGCAATGATCACTTTAAAATTGTTCAGGCTTTCCTGTATTTCCGCACTCATCCCTCCTACGCTTTTTAAGTTGGTCGCGTTCTTTCTTTTTACCCAGGGCGAAACTATTTTGGTAAAAAGCCAGGCTAATGCCGCCGGAGCAAGCGTAGCTGCGCCCAATTTTAGGTTGATACATAATAAAAGGATACCCGCACCGGTCATGATAGCGATGCTGCCAACAAACTGCATCAACGACTGGCTGAAAAACGTATTGATTTTATCAGTATCATTATTTACCCTCGAAATAAGATCACCTGCTTTATTCTGGTTAAAAAATGCGACCGGGAGTTGTTGTAATTTGTTGAATATGGCATTACGCAAGGTATAAAGCATCCGCTGGCCGACACCGCCCATCAGCTTGGTTTGCAGATAACTGGCTACCAAACCACATAAATACATAGCCAATAATATGCCCGAATAAACCAACACGCCATGATAATTGCCGGGTATAACATATTTATCAATAGCCCTGCCGATCAAAAGCGGCCCAAGCAAATTTACAGTTGAGTTGATCAGAATGGCGATCAATGCAAGCCAAAGATTCTTCCTTTCATGTGCGATCAAAGCAAGCAGTCTTTTCAGCGCTGCCAGGATTGATGTCCTTTGCTGCAGCTCTGAAAATTTATTTAGATCATAATTCATAGTTGCTGGTACTTTGTTGCGAATTAAATATCTGCACATACTCTGTACTGGTATGCATCAGCTCATCGTGCTTGCCTATGGCCACTATTTCGCCTTCCATCAGCAATATGATCTGATCATATTGCTCCACAGAAGCTATTTTTTGCGTTACAGAGATCAGCGTTAATCCCGGGTAGTTTTTTTGCACGTTTTCAAGTATTTTATTTTCGGTATTATTATCAACGCGCGCTGTAAAATCATCCAGCAATAACACTTTCGGATCTACTGCCAGAGCCCGCGCCAGCATGATCCTTTGCTTTTGGCCGCCGGAAAGGCTTGAGCCGCGCTCAGAAACTATGGTACTTAATTTATCCGGCAGTGAGTCGATAAACTCTCTCAGTTCGGCGGTGTCTATTGCTTTATCCAACGATTGATCTGTTACCGTATCGCTAAAGGCAATATTTTCGCGGATACTCATATTAAAAATAATGCTGTCCTGGAAAACAAAACCCACCTGGCTGTGAAACGACTCGCTGTGGTAATAATCAACCGGCCGGCCATCAAACTTTACAACGCCCGAATGAGGTTTGATTAAACCTGTAAGCAAATACAACAACTGGGTTTTACCCGCGGCAGTCGGACCTATAACTGCAATTTTTGAACCCGCCTTAACCGAAAAGGAAATATCCTTTAAGACAGGTTTTTGACCATAGATCACATTGATATCTTTGAGTTCAACATCACCCCGCAAATTATCAGTAACCGTTCCGGTTTCAGGTAGTTCGGGGGAATCTATTACTGAACTTATACGTTCATATGAAGCAGTAGCTTGTGCTATCACATTGCTCATAAAACCGATGATCAGTATCGGGAATATCAATAATACCAGGTAACTGTTAAAAGCAGCAAAATCACCTAATGACAAACTCTTGTTAATAACAAAATGCCCGCCCAAAGCTAATATGGTTAAGCCCGCCATATTGGCCGTAAACGTAATGACGGGAATAAGCCCGGCAAAAAGCCGAAGGATGGAAAGGCCAAAATCTTTGGCTTTGGTGTTGGCTTGTAAAAACTTAATGTATTCCAGTTGCTGTGAATTGATGACCCGAATTAAGGCTGAACCCAAAATGCTTTCGTTGATCACTTTATTCAGCCAGTCAAGAACTGCCCTGCTTTCTTTAAATAATACCCTTACTTTTTTTAATACCAGGAAAAAAGTGATACCAATGATCGGGATGATGGCGATCACACATAAAGCCAGTTTCCAGTTGATGATAAGCAGTAATATGCTGGCGCCAATAATGACAAACAGCGACGAAACAATAGACACAATAGCCTGTGAGACAAACATTTTAATAGAATCCACATCGGCTGTCAGATTGGTCAGCAATTTTGATGGATTGGCAAATTCGACATAAGCATAACTTTGCCTTGATATTTTATCCGAAAGACGTGTCCGCAAATCCCTCGCTACAAGTTCGGACGCATAGGTCTGGATGATGCTTTGCAAATAGGCAAACACAAAAATACAGAGTACCGCCAGCATAAATTGCGTTATTGTCGGCTTAAAATTAAAATTACCGGCAGTATATGCATCTATGCCGTGCGCAATAATCCTGGGTAACCATAAGTTGATAGCGTTACTAAATAGTGCAAACACAATCAGCATGATTACCAGGCCCCTATATGGTTTTAGCAGACCAAAGATACCGGGATTTTTATCATATCGTTTAGTCTTGTTGACCATAAAATTGTATAACAGTAATGTTTATTCAGGTAAAAATAATAAAGCTTTGTTACCGTACAGCAAATTTTAAATAGAGTTTGCTGATATGCTAACTTAAATTATAGGCGAACAAGAAAGAAAAACATTTTAAAAGATTGTGCAGTTTTTGATCATATCAATAAAACATGCAAAAGCAAGTTACTTAATTACCTTGCGCCAGCCTGAATTTCGTAAACTGGTGATGGGCATCATGCAAGAGAAAGAATTCCGTCCATTGCGTAATAGTCAGTATTCCCAATTTTAAATGCGTGCCTGTTCTATCGCGCTTCCGGTCTGATAAATCGGTGATCAATTGATCAAATTTTACCCTATCCGAATATAGCCGTTTAAAAACTTCATCAATAGCCCATCCCCGCCATTCTAAAAATACTGGATCATTATCTGCCCATAGGAATTAAAAGAAGGATTATCTTTTGCCAGGATAGCGTTGATCCGGTTAATACCTACTGCTGGCAGATAAACAGCAAGATGCGCGATATTATCATGAATATTCCATTTGCCGGGTTCGGGGCGCCCTAGTTAAACGATCACTATCCAGATGGGCAATTGATACATCAAACGAGGCATGTTGGTTTTTTAACCGGCCTATTAACGATGGATACAGCATTTGAGACAATGATTATAAGTATTCAGGCTTAGATATTATCTGATCCGCATTATGAGTTATCCTGCTGGTATTTGTAATGCAAATGCTTTAATGTTTCTTCCGATGCCGAATCAGATGAAATGCCATACCCTGAAACCAGTAATCCTTTTAAACCTGATTTGGAGACCAATGCGTAAACGTTGGCTTCGTCGGCCGGATCAGATGCCCCTTCATAGCGGTAAAGGTCTGCTATCTCAAATTCATCAGCCGGATATTCCCGGCCATCGGCAACAAGCTTATTTTCCTTCAGATTAAAATCTAAAGTATAGCCCTGCTGATGTAGTTTTTCTATAGCCTCGGTGATTGTGGCATAATGGAATTGCTGTTTCATGGTACTTTCGGGATTGCAAAAGTAAAGTTACCAAAATAATAAGCGGCCAATGGTAATTAAGGGAATGATATTTAAAAAAATACAAAATTTGACAAACCAGCCTGATTACAAATTGTTTTCACTGAATTGACTGTATTTAAAATGTAAGGAGGAAAGAAAGATGAGTTTAGTAAAATTTCAGGAGGGGAAAAACAGGAATGTTTTGGCCCCAGGATTCAGCGATATTTTTGAATCATTTTTTAATGATTCATTTTTATCCGACAGGATGATCTCAAGAGTACCGGCAGTTAACGTTGCCGAAACAGATGAGGGCTATCATATTGAATTGGCCGCACCGGGATTGAAAAAAGAAGATTTTAAGATCGATCTTGAACGAAATATGCTTAACATTTCGGTGGAGAAGAAATCGGAAGAAACGGAAAACAACAAAAAATACAATAAAAGGGAGTATAGCTATACCTCTTTTGTACGGTCGTTTACCCTGCCGGATTCGGTAGACGATGGAAAAATTGAAGCCGAATACAACGATGGCATATTAAGGATTAAAATCGCCAAGCAAGAGGAATCAAAAACCGCCAGCAGGCATATCCAGATCAGGTAAACACGCCTTTAATTAAAAACTAAAAAAGAGATGTCTGCCGGCATCTCTTTTTTAGTTTCCGTTTACCTAACAATGATCTATACGTAAAGCAAATATTTTACAATACCGATTGTAGCAACTTTCACTTCCGATACGTAATGGCTGGTATAAGTTATATCAAATATCAACGTTATGAAAACCTATAAAAACTTTACTAAACGATGGATAGCAGGGCTTGGTGCGGTATGTTTGCTATCCGTATTATTTTCATCCTGTTTAAAAAGCCACAATGATTATTACGCCCCGCCCGTGGCTTACGTATCATTTATCCAGGCCTCACCTGGCGAGCCGCCTCTGGATTTTTACTTAAACGCCAATAAGGTGAACTCGGCCCCGCTCGTGTATGGAAATGTGATCGATTATTTCAGGGCCTATACAGGCACAAGAACAGTTAATTTTTATAACCAGGGCAGTATGTCTAAAATCCTCTCAGACACTATTCATTTAAACCCTGATGTTGCTTATTCCCTGTTCCTTGCCAATACCACGGCTCATCCTGAAATTGTTTTATTAACCGATTCGATCAGCAAACCTGCTTCGGGGAATGTCAGCATACGTTTTGTCAACGTTAGTCCTGATGCACCTGCCGTGGACTTTGCTCTGAAAGATAGTACTGCTATGGTTTCGAATAAAGCTTTTAAAGGATATTCTTCTTTTTTACCAATTCAGGGAAACAGGAGCTATACTTTTGAAGTGCGCCAGCAGGGTACCGGTACGGTTTTGGCAACACTTGCCAATGTAACTCTGACTAGTGGACTGGTGTATACCATATGGTTGCACGGCCTTGTCGGATCTGCCGGCACTAGTGACAAATTAAGCGCCGACATTATTACCAATGCTTATTACTATTAAAGTACGGTAACATAAAATTTAAAAAGCGAATGACAAATAAATGATCATTCGCTTTTTTGTTAACCGGAACATGGAAATTTTTAGAACCAGTACCCGCATGATATTTATAGTTCCTGTATTTCATTTCCATAAAATCGTGTCATATTGATAGCGTTTTGGGTAAATCACAAATATTCATCCCCGCACTTTTTTAAAATATAGAATGGAACTGTCAGATGAGGATCAAATAGTGTATATTTTTTTGATCATCGTATTTTTATTGGACTTCTACTGAAAGCCGGATTGCATTTTCATTTTGATAAAACTACCAGATCATAACGATAGTATTTGCAAAAAACATATTCTTTTCATACAAAAGATAACCGGTATAAATTCAACAATATCAGCATTTTATCAAACAACATTTCGGCATTGCCGTATAAATGGCAGCAAAATTGCTTCTCATTGTTCATCTTAAATAATTTAACATGACAACAATATATCTGGTGCTTGAAATAAGCGCTTTGTTACTGGTCATCGTGCTTCCGTTAGCCGGACCAAAGAAAAAGAAAACCCGAAAGGTTGCCCTTGTGGAAATCAGCAATTGGGCTATAGATGAGAATGGTGGTTTGCAGAACTTTGTTAAGGCACGGCCCGACCATCATCCTGCAAAATAAGTTACTCAGGTTATCTTTCCCGACTAGCAAAAGCCTCTCAGAGAAAAAATGAGGGGCTTTTTCATTGCCTATGCTTTTTTACTTTGCAGGTTTGAAATCCTGGTTCACTACCGGTGATGCAGTGGGTATGATTATCTCATTAAACTCGTGTTGGTTGCTCTTGTGGCAATTATTGCAGTTGTTGGTCAGATCAACAAAGCCTTTTTTGAACAATTGGATATCCTTTTGCTTGATAGCTTGATTAATACTGTTTATTGCAGGATTGATCATACCGATGCTTTTCACTTCAGGCCGGTCGGTACAATATTTTTTAATATCATCCAAAGTCTCTCCTATCTCATGCATTTCAAAATCGGCCATTTTCCAGTTATTATTCATACCGGCAAACCAAAGCTTGGCATGATGCAATTGTATCCCCGTCATAAACTCGCCTAAACCTGGCTTATAGGCATCATTCAATCTTATTTGAAGACTGTCGACCTGTGACTGCAATTTTTGTGTATCGGCACTTTGCCGACCACATGAGGTAATCATAATAAAAGCTGCAAAAATTAATATGGTTTTCATTTTATTATCAATTGAGTATCCTTTGATAAAGATATTTCATTTCGATAATGATTCGTAATCATCCGGCGTATCAATATCGATACCTCCCAACGGAAAAGGAACGGCTGCAAGCGCATCCGGGTATTGCTGCATGATCTTTTTGGCGCCTGAATCGCCCTTTAATCCAAGTAATTGCTGGAAAAAGCTTTTATGAAAAAGTGCAGGTGTGCCTATTGTATCCTCGTACTTACTGGCAATAATAGGTTTTGCAGTTGTTCTTTGTGTGGCAAGCAACTGATCCAGCAGGGATGAGGTAACAAAAGGCTGGTCGCATACCAACAATATGGCAGCATCGGGCAGCGGGGCAATATCATACAAGGCATTTATACCACTTACAATAGAAGATGCTATACCTGCTTGCCAGTCACTATTTTTGATAATATGCAGGCCGGTTGTGTCGATCCCATTTATAACTGATTCAAAATCCAAACCTAAAACCAGTATGACAGCTTGTAGAGATGATTCCCTTGCAGCATAGACGGTATGCTCAAGCAAAGTTTTACCCTTGTAATGCAATAACTGTTTAGGCTTACCTAAACGTTTTGATCCGCCCGCCGCCAGGATAATGGCAGCGCAATTAGTTACGGAATATTCCTGACCAGTTATAGCCATCAGTTTATTATTAATCTCTTTGATGAATTGCAGTTTTCCGCAGCCGCAGAAACGTACCATTCCTGCCTGCAAGTGCGGCTTTTACTTCGGCAATCAGAGATAAAGCGATCTCTTCGGGCGTTACAGCGCCTATATCAAGACCTAAAGGAGCATGTATCCTTTCCATATCCCGGGGTGTTACAACAATACCCTGAGCAGCCAGTTCACGCCATATTTTCTCAGAACGGACACGAGGCCCGAGCATACCTATATATGGCGCAGTTGTGGCCAGTGTTTTGGGCAAATTATTTTTATCTGTTTTATAGTCATGCGCCATCAGGATAATTGCCGTATGTGCATCAATAAACATACCCGGGAAATTGGCCGGTGAAACAACCTCATCAGCTATGGCGATAATATGTGGATTAATCTTTTGCAGTTCGGCCACTATGGTTAACCGCCAGCCCATTTCCTTTATCAGCCTGCTCAACGGGTAAACATCGTATTGATGGCCCATTAATACCATATTGATCTCGGGCGGCAATATCTCAATAAAGGTTTCCAGTTTCCGTCCGTTTTTTAGTTCAAAATAATGAGGTGCAGAGTGCCCCCTTGAAAGCTGCTCTATAATTGCCTGCTGCAATTGATGTTCTGCCGAAGCGTCTCCAACAACAGCCAGGCTAGATGAACCGGTATACTTAATAACTTCACCAGCCTTTACATTCCAGTCGCCGGATAATCCTGTGATGGTAACCAATACATGTGTTTCGCGGTTTGCTTTCACACAATCCTTTAAAACCTCAACAGGGTTATTTTTATCATGGATATCCAGGGGCGTAAACAACACATCGATCACTCCGTTACAACCCAATCCTACGCCGATCTGGTAAGGATCATCCTCGGTGGTATCATAGGTGATCAGTGTGGACCGAGAATTTTTAATGGCGAGCTGCGAACGTTTAAGCGCATCCCCTTCCAGGCATCCGCCGCTGATACCGCCTACCCATACCCCATTATCCATTACCAGCATACGGGCACCCGTTCGGCGATAAGAAGATCCTTCAACCCTTACAACAGTGGCCAGGGCCAGGTTAGCGGTGGTCTTATCCGCCTCCTGATATGCTTTAATAATTGCCTTTATTTCTTTCATGCGATCTAAAAATGATAAATACGCTGACAGCGAAAGATATTTACCTACCTCCCAAATGGCGGTAAACCGTTTAACTGCCTGTACAGCGGCAGATCATTACGCGGTTTCGCCGATTGATGGAAATTGGTACAGTAATATACCTGCAAATGCAGCTCGGTGATGCCGTGACGTACAATTTCTATATCAGGTAATTGCTTTACGTTGTCAAAAAATGGCTTTACATCAGCATCCACATTAGCCTGGTGCTCCTGACCTATAATAATGGCATCATCACCTACCAGTGTTTTTGGGTCAACCAAAAAAGCCAGGTTCCTTGGATCATTGCTAAAGCAAATAATCTCTTTTTTGCCTTTAAGCGCCCAGTCTTCTTTTCCTGTCAACCACCAGCGGGTGCTCCCCGCAAATAACTTCTTATTTTGCAGCCAGCCCTCTTTTTCAAAGCGGGTCATGATATCGTCATAATCAATACCCTGTATCGTTGGATCGACATTATCCCCGTGAAATTTATTCACCACCCATTTCGGACCGTAGGATTGCCAGAAGCCGGTTACCATGTGTATGCTTAATACGCCAATGGTGATCACTGTAAAGCATGCAGAAAATCTGAGCCATCTTCGGATACCGCGGCCTTGTCTATCTCCTTTGCTAAGGTTCTTATCTATGGCAAATCCCAAAGGTATAAACAACATCATATAGCCCGGCGCCTGCCAGTGAAAATGATATTGCAGATCAGCCCACAAAGTAACCACTGTAAAAAATACGATGGGCAATATAGAAAGCCAGAACGAAAAACTATATGCCTTTGATGTCGTACGAAGCTTAAAAGATCTGAACAATTCGCGAACAGTTGGTATCCATATCCAGGGCAATAACCATACCGATTGAAGCAGGATGCTTCGCAAAAACCAATCAATATGCAACTGGAACTTACTACCTGCGCCTGCACGCGAACCCTGGAAAACAAAGGACGCCCAGTTATTATTATAGTTCCACCACAATACCGGTATTGCGAAGATCATAGTGATCAATATCGCTAAGTAAGGTCCCGGATGCCACAGCCAATGCCTTTGATCTTTATTCGCACCCACAAACAAAAACACGCCGGCGAAAATGAACAGCACATGGTATTTGCTTAAAGTGGCTAGTCCAAGGCATACACCTGTCATTATCCATAATAACCAGGTGCGGCGGCTGCTTCTTACTGTTTTCAGATCCTCACCCTGACGGCCAAACATTAGCTGCACTAAAAAGTAAGCGCTGGCAAGCCAGAAAAACATCAGCGGTGCATCAGGCTGAAACCAACAGGCAATAGCCACTGTAAATACTGCGCTCAAGTTCATTACCACCACAGCCCAGAAACCTGCCTTTGCTGTAAATAATTTGCGGGTGATCAGGAACAGCAGCCAGCTTGTGCCGGCAAATAATACAACCGCCGGGAATCTTAGTCCGAGTTTAGTCAGTCCAAAAATCTTTATAGTCAACCCGCTTAGCCAGAAGAATAACGGCGGCTGATCAAAATAACTCAGTTCAAGATGCATAGCGCCCCTGAAATAATAGGCCTCGCCTATGCCAAGCCCGGTATATGCTGCTATAAAAATGCGTATTACAAATGTGATCAGGATTAATGCTATGGTGTACAATGCTGCATTACCCTCGGTTAGTTTCTTCATTTTAAGTAAAGGGGTATTTTCCCGAAATGCAAAGTGAGCAATTCTTTAAAAGAATTACGAATTATTTACACACTTTTTTAAAATGACGAATATTAGTTCCCCGGTTTGCCTGAGCGGATCCACGTTGACCGACTTTTAAATCAATTAATTATTTTTATATAAATGACTCATCATTAATAACTTGATGTGTCTTATATCGGGCAATTGTTTACTGGCTTCCTTTGCCATATCATCCCAATAACGCAAGCGTATAAATAAATCGGCATCCGGATGCAATTCAAAATTTGCAGCTTCTTCCCTGCTCATGCGGCCACCCTGTGATTCAAGTTCAGACTTGGCGGCATTTGAAAGTTGATTATAGTATTCAGGATGTTTATAGGTAAGATATCTTTGAGCAATTACATGACTTTCGACCAAACTTGCAAGCCTTTCAGAAAATCCACGTTCGCGCAAAAAATCCGCACCCAAGTGTTCCTGATCTATATTGCCAAAACCATCCATGCTCTCAGCCTGGCTATTAGACACGCACAAGCGCCCTATATCATGGAAAAATGCAGCCAGTATCACTTCGTCTTCAAATCCCTCCTCTTCGGCCAGCGCCGCTGCGTGCGACATATGCTCCAACTGCGATACAGGCTCGCCGATGTGACCTTCATTTTCATGCTTTTCACATAAAGCAAAAACTTCATTAACAATGGTTTCGGGTTTGAAAACTGAGACGTTCATAAAATCTGGGTTTATACAAATAAAGCAAACAGATGTTATCAAATTATTAAATCAACGTAATGTATTCATAATAGTTTCTTTTGTTGATAAATTATTTAGTCTGTATAAAACACTTAACACAAACTTAACCTTTGCTTAATGGTTACCTAACTATCTTTGAACCATCATAATACCAAAATAAAACCATTAAAAATAAGTTGCTTCCATGAAAATACTTTATGCCATACAGGGAACAGGTAACGGGCATTTAAGCAGATCAATGGACATTGTGCCTTTGCTGAAGCAGATGGCCGATGTAGATGTGCTGGTAAGCGGCACGCAGGGCGATCTTGCACTTCCCTTCCCTGTAAAGTATACATTCAACGGCTTTGGTTTTATATTCGGCAAAACGGGCGGTGTAGATCTTTGGAAATCCTTTTATAAATCAAGGTTTCGTAATTTTATAAAAGAGATCAATAAAGTACCCGTTGAAGAATATGATCTGGTGATCAATGATTTTGAGCCTGTATCGGCCTGGGCATGTTATCTGAAAAACAAACCCTGTATAGGGCTAAGCCACCAGGCAGCTGTATTGTCGGATCAGGCACCCAAGCCGGAAGATTCAGATATGATAGGCAAGCTTATCCTTAAAAACTATGCCCCGGTAACCGTGCAATACGGTTTTCATTTTAAGTCATTTGACGAAAATACGTTTACCCCGGTTATCCGGCGACAGGTAAGGGAGCAAAAAATTGCATTCAAAGGCCACTATACTGTTTATTTACCGGCTTATGATGATAAAAGGCTCATCAAAAGACTATCGGAATTTAAGGATGTGCAATGGGATGTTTTTTCAAAACACAATAAAAAAGTATTGAAACAGAAAAATGTATCCATCCAGCCGATAGATAATGAGAAATTTATAAAAAGCATGGCGCAATCCGCCGGGATACTTTGCGGAGCAGGTTTTGAAACGCCGGCAGAGGCTTTATTTCTGAAGAAAAAACTGCTGGTGATCCCCATGAAAAGTCAGTATGAACAACACCTGAACGCGGCAGCATTAAAATCAATGGGGGTGCCGGTAATAAAAAGCCTTAAGCCTAAGCACGAAGAAACCATATTAAACTGGATAGATAATGGTAAAGTAATTGATGTTGATTATCCCGATCGCACAAAAGAAATATTAGAGTACATCCTAGAAAGACATTCCCACCCGGCGCTCTTTATAGACACTGCGGATAAAGTTTAATTTTTGTGTACATTTGGTCGATATCCCAACAAGAATATGGCACAAAAAGTAATCACAGTGAACATTAATGTTTACGAGCAAACCGTAACTAACCGCCATTCAGCATACGAAATAAAAGAGGTAAATAAATATCTTGATGAAGGTTGGGTAATCAAAGAATGCATACACAGCGCTACTTCTGCACCAAACTGGACCAACATTACTTTTATACTGGAGAAATTATAGCCTTATTCTCCTTTTTAAATTATTTTAAGAAAAGCTCTTCATTAAACGCAGAAATGAAGGGCTTTTTTCTTTGTATATCTACCCATTTAAGGTATGTGACTCCCCATTATTATTTCAGCCCCCTCTAAAAGCAGGGAAATCCAGGCAGAAAATAAAAGATTGGATTTAACCTGAGCGAAATTAAAAAAGGGTTTCAGATCTGGGAAAAAGGGCAAAAGTGAAGCGCCGGACATTCCGACCATATCTGACCGCACTTGGGACCCAAAGAGATCGGGCTTAAAATTAAGCTTTGTGGCCCCCTTCGCTTTCGGAGGTTTTCAAAATACGATTTTTAATTAAATTTAGATCGAAATAATCAGTGTAACCAAGTAAAGGACAGGTTATATTATCAATACGGTGCTTTTATTTATTAAAAATTACTTAAATATTAAATTTTGTTAGTAAAAGATGGCAATTATTCAATTTTTTTGCTAATTTTATGAAATGCGACTGAGATATAAGATATTATTCCCTGTATTCGCCTGCATTTTAACTACATTTATACTAAATGCCAGCGCATATACTCACGCAAAATCAATTTTCCACAAAAAAATATCTCCTCATAGAATAACTGCCGGCAGTAATACCAATTACTTGCTTCTTATAAATCCCATTGAGTCAATACCGGCTATTAATTTACAAGTGCACAAAATTGTGCATTGTGCACAAGCTATGTTTTGTGCAGTGAATGATCTTACGGTTTGTCTTAAATGCTATAATTTTTTTTCGGGGAACGGCCATCAACAGTTTACCGGCTCCCAAAAGATCCTCCTGTTCCCGTTTCACGCTTTTTGGTAGGATTAAAGGTAACGCTGCTTTTTTGACATTTGAATTAACCTTCGGCCAATATTACCGGCAGACGATATTGTTATATGCATTATTTCCAGCAGTGTTGCCTGTCATTGCCCTGTTTACTTATTTATCAGCTGACCGGCTACATTGAATGACCATGAGCTATCATTAAGCAAAATTGATAAGCCGCTCCATGTATTGCCTTCACATTTAAACGAATTATTAAGATGAAAAAACTCATACCATTCGCAATACTTATTATTGTCGTTATACTTGCCCTTATTTATCCTTCAATTGAACCTGTTAACATTGCCGCCAATAAGATCGATTCCGGCGATACTGCCTGGTTGCTAACAGCAACTGCTTTAGTTTTGTTAATGACGCCGGGCCTTGCCTTCTTTTACGGCGGGATGGTAAGCAAAAAGAATGTACTCTCCACCATGATGCAAAGCTTTGTGTGTATGGGCATTATTACCATTATTTGGGTAGTATTTGGATTCAGCCTTGCTTTTGGCGATTCTATAAATGGAATAATTGGAAACCCCGGCACATTTTTTATGATGAAAGGTATGCTGGGCAACGCTACCTGGAAACTGGCCCCTACGATACCATTGGTTTTATTTGCCATGTTCCAGCTAAAATTTGCTGTAATCACCCCCGCCCTTATTACCGGTGCTTTTGCTGAACGGATACGCTTTAATTCATATATTATCTTTTTATGCCTGTTTCTGGTGTTTATCTATGCACCTCTGGCACATTCAACCTGGCACCCTGATGGGTTAATGTTTAAATTAGGCGTGCTTGACTTTGCCGGAGGCACAGTTGTTCATATGTCAGCAGGTTGGGCAGCACTGGCATCGGCACTATACTTAAAGCAGCGCAAAACAACAACACATTCACCTGCCCGTATCAGTTATATTTTATTGGGCACAGGATTGCTATGGTTTGGCTGGTTTGGGTTTAATGCGGGTTCGGCCCTTGGTTCAGGCGCACTTGCAGCCACAGCATTGGCTACAACCACTACTGCATCTGCGGCGGCAGCGATGTCATGGGTGTTTTTTGAGATGGCCCGCGGCAAAAAACCTACCGTGATGGGTGCTTGTATTGGCGCAGTTGTAGGGCTGGTGGCTATAACACCGGCTGCGGGGTTTGTCAGCATACCGAGCTCATTAATAGTTGGTATCGTAGCCGCTGTGGTGAGCAACCTGGTAGTTGCTTGGCGCACACGCACTTCAATTGATGACACCCTGGATGTTTTCCCTTGTCATGGCGTAGGCGGCATGGTTGGCATGTTGCTGACCGGAGTATTTGCCCATCAGAACGTCAACGGAGGCAATACCACCGGCAATGGTCTGTTTTATGGCGAAACACACCTGTTTTTTGTGCACCTGATAGCGCTTGGAGCCGTGTCGGTGTTTGCTTTTTTCGGGTCGCTTATCCTGCTAAAAGTTACCGATATGATCAGCCCGTTGAGGGTATCAGAAGAAGATGAAACGACAGGGCTTGATCTGAGCCAGCACGGCGAAAGTATGTAGATCCTGTTCAATCAGCCTATTGTTTACTTTGTCAGGATCATTTTTATAAAGCAAAAACGAAAGGTTTGATTGATATGACTTCATTGTTTAAATGCTTAAAAACTAATGACAAGCACTTTATTGTGCATGATAAGGATCATTATATAATAGGGAAGGCTGTCCTGAAAAGGACAGCCTTTATTACCATTTCAAAAACCTGTTTATTGCCCCGCCTATCGACCTTAAAAGCAAAAATACGATCATAAAAGGTTTTAAAACCGCTCTTTGTTTCACGATATTTGCTCATTGATGGACCACATTATTCCAATTAATGCCCGCATTTTCGGCCTGATTTCGGAGTTTAAGATCGATGCAAAAATAGCGCCGGTTGAACCCTTTGGTTCAGGTCACATTAACGATACTTACCGTATTATCAATAGCGATGCAAAAGGGGTTGACTATCTGCTTCAGCGTATTAATCATCACGTTTTCAATGACGTGCCTGCATTAATGCAAAACCTGTTGAATGTGACCAATCATTTAAAACAAAAACTATCCCTGGTACCTGGTGCAAATACCGAAAAGGAAGTACTCACCATTGTTCAGACCAGGCAAGGTCTGCCTTATTTTAAAGATAAGGATGGTGATTATTGGCGTGTATTCCATTTCTTGAAAGATACGCGCAGCTATGACCAGGTTGAAACCGAAAAACAGGCATTTGAAGGCGGTAAGGCATTCGGGCGTTTCCAGGCCTTACTTTCTGATTTGGATACCAGTCTTGTAAAAGATACCATACCCGATTTCCACAATATTGAATTCCGCTTAAATAAACTTCGCCAGGCTATCGATGCGAATGTGGTGGGCAGATTGAACAAAGTGCTGGCTGAGATTGAGTTTATTAAACTGCGAGCCGCTAAAATGAGTGAAATATTACGATTAGGCCGGGCAGGTATTTTGCCCCGGCGGATAGTGCATAATGATACCAAATTCAATAACGTATTACTGGATAGCGAAGATAAGGCACAATGTGTGATTGACCTGGATACGGTAATGCCGGGCTATGTGGCTTATGATTTTGGTGATTCGATACGCACCATCATCAATACCACCGCCGAGGATGAAACTGCTCTTAACCAAATCGGTTTAAATATCCCTTTATTTGAGGCTTATACGCGAGGTTATTTTCAGCAAGCCATCGTTTTTTTAACCGAGGCTGAAATTGACTCCCTGTTAAAAGGCGTTTTACTTCTGCCTTACATACAGGCGGTGCGGTTTTTGACTGACTATTTAGAAGGCGATCATTATTTTAAAATTCATTCCCGCGATCATAACCTGCAGCGTACCAGGGCACAATTGGTTTTGGTGAAAAAATTAGAAGATAACCAGGAAGTACTTGACCACATCATTCAAAAAACCTGGCAGCATTAAGCCTGTACTCCCGGTAAGGATAATATTCAGCAGCGGCGGATCAGGAATTCATTTCTTAAAATAAAAGCGAACTAGGTATTACTTCATACACAATCAGCATACCGCCCTCAATTACCCGATCATTAAAATGGCTGCTTGAATATTTACAGGCAGCTAACACTGGATGATTGCAAAGTGAAGATTGCACATCCGCAGGGCTACTTTTCAATGGCTGATTTAAGTTTCGGGGCGTATCTGGCTCGGCGGCCTATGGTGCTCTTTGATTCCACAAAATCAGCAATAGCATCAATAACCTGCATTGCTTTGGAAAAAGTGTAAATCCAGTTCTTATGCGAACTTAATGAGCAGATCTGTTTCTTATCAGAATCTGATTTAATGATTAAAGTGGTCATTAATCGAAATTACTATTTTTTGCAAAAACAAAAATTTCAGCTATAGAACTGTTCCCTCCATCCGGTAAAGATGATAGCAAGATCCGCGAAGACAGAACAGCAGGACAAACGCTCACCGTCCTATTTCAGCATCACCTTTGTTGCACCGTAACCAAAGCGGTCTTTATGTGCATCCATAAACGTTTGTATCCGGTTATTCCGGCTCAAAGCCTTATGTATCTCGTGTTTCAAAATTCCATTGCCTACCCCATGAATAAATACGATATCAGGGTATTGATGTACAATGGCCGCATCCAGTGCGGTACGAAAATGTTCCATCTGGATATTTAATATCTCGGTGCTGCTTAAAAACTGGTGATCATCCCGCAATTTTTCAATATGCAGGTCTACTTCTCTTTCGGGTTTTGCTATCACGACCTTTTCCTCCGACGGCTTAAAAAAACTTTCCTTCAGTTTTTGTGCATCAATAATCAGTTCTGGCTCATCCAGTTGTATCAGCCAGCCTTGCTGATCTAACAGGGGTATTGGTTTTTTGGCACCAGAAAAATCCTTCGCTTTAAATTTTTCCTCTACCACTAGTGGGGAACGCAGGGACAGATTACCGGCAGCGTAAAACAATACCTGGAATTTGAATTTGGGCCAAAGCTGCAGATCAGCCAATTGCCCTGAATATATTTTCATAGTGGTTTTAGGGGCGATGATACCCGCGTACTCACCCTGACATTGCTGTTGCTTCTCGGTGATCAAAGTGGTTAATAACTGGTAGGATGTATCATTGACGAGGTAAAAATGAACCACCGAATTTGCTTTAATATCATTAACAACACCTAAATAAATACCTTTATCTTGAAAAGGCACATTGGTTGGCTGCGGTTTACCCGTCGTCGGCCGGGTCTTATCCTGTGCTGATTCAAAACCATGCACCGTGGTAACTTTACTGGCTAATACAGGTATCTCAAAATCATCTTCTCCGGTTACACCAATCATTTGGTCATCAATGATCCGTGTAACATAACCTTCCATTTTCTCATCCACAAATCGTACAAAGTCGCCTAATTTATATTTCATTTCGAACTATTTTTTTTTCAACAAAGATACCTTATATAAACGCCATAGCCAGCTATTGTAAATAATTGAAAAAATTCTAATCAACGAATTGATAATAGGAACTTTAATTGCAATTGAATGTTATAAAGGAATAATTATAAAGCCATGACACTCGTAGCCAAGCAAACATTAGACGCGGTAGAAGTTAAACAACTATTCATCCATCAGTTAAACAGAGTAAACTGCACCAAAGGTTATCTGCTCAGGAATCTGCCATTACTTGCACAAATCGCTTCGTTTAGAAATATGGAACTGGCTATACTGGAAGATCTGGATGATGTAAAAAAACAGCAGTTACGTATTAATGAGATATATGAAATGCTGCACGCTAATGCTTCAGATGAGGGCTGTGAAGTGATTAAAGCAGTCATTGAGGAAGCATTTAACCTGGGCAATAACACAGGCAAATCAACCATTGTTAATGATATGGACATCATCTTATACATGCAGCTGATAGAGAATATTGAATTAACCTCGTTTAGCATGTTAAAGCTGATTGCCCGGTTTATGGGAAATGACGAGGTAATCCAGATGATAACCGAATGCTTCGACGAGAATGTAGACAACGACAACCTTTTTACACTGATATCCGAAGAGTATCTTTCAAAAAGCCAGCCTGTTCAAAGAAAATAAGGAATACTGTACCTGTTCGGCTTAAAAAGAGAAGCCAGACCTTAACGGTCTGGCTTCAGAAAAGTTATTTAATACCCCTATTAAAATAACTAACTCAAAATAAAGAAATTATTACGTTTAATGCAAGTACTGTAACCATTTATTTACACTAATCTTACTAATCTGCTTGTTCCTCCTAGTTTTTCAAATAATTGGTTTTAGCATATCGGCACCGGACGATTTATTATTAATTTGCCCGAAAATATTTTACATGCTAAAAACAATTCTTTTATCCATTTTGCTTGCAGGGATTTTATTGCAGGCACATGCCCAGGAGCTGTATATGCCCCGTGATATTAAACTGGCTTATCAAAAAGGCACCCGGGCAACGGACGGACGTCCGGGTAAAAGTTACTGGCAGAACTTTGGCCGTTATAACATCAGTATCACCGCCGTTCCCCCCAGCCGTGATATAAAAGGCATCGAGCAAATCACTTATATTAATAACAGCCCCGATACTTTAAGCAGGCTGAATATGAAATTAATTTTAAATATTCACAGGCCCGGTGCGGCCCGGTTTTCAGTTGCTAATGTTGATTATCTTACTGAAGGCATTCAAATTGATTCATTTAAAATCAACGGAAAAAATAAAACCTGGAACAATAAAACAGCAAATAAAACTAACCAGGCCGTTGGTTTAAATACGCCCCTGCTCCCCCATGATTCTGTTAAGCTGGATATTACCTGGCATTTTCAGCTTTCAAAACAAAGCGGCCGCGAAGGCAGGATTGATTCCACTTCTTTTTACCTCGCTTATTTTTATCCGCGTGTATCTGTTTATGATGATTACAATGGCTGGGACAGACTGGAGTTTTTAGATGCACAGGAATTTTACAACGATTTTAATAATTATACACTGAATGTAACCGTTCCGAAAAACTTTATAGTTTGGGCCACCGGGACCTTACAAAATCCTAAACAGGTATTGCAAGCCGAATATGCGGCCAGGCTGGAAAAATCCATGACCAGCGACTCTACTATTCATATCGCTACAACCAAAGACCTTGCAGATAAACACATCACCACCCAAAATGACAGGAACACCTGGACATGGAAAGCCACCGATATCAGTGACGTAGCGGTAGGTCTGAGCGATCATTACGACTGGGATGCGGCAAGCGTTGTAGTTGACGATGCTGCCAACCGCCGTTCCAGTATGCAGGCCGCTTTTTTAGATACATCAGAAGATTTTCATCATTCGGTGCAATTTGGCCGCAATGCCTTAGGCTGGTTCTCACATAATTGGCCTGGTATTCCCTACCCCTTTCCCAAAATGACAGCCTTCCAGGGATTTGCAGACATGGAATACCCGATGATGGTAAATGACAGTCACACCAAAGACCTGAGATTTGCTCAATTTGTACAGGATCATGAGATAGCACATACTTATTTTCCTTTTTATATGGGCATTAACGAAAGCCGCTACGCATACATGGACGAAGGATGGGCAACCACCTATGAACTGCTGATAGGCCGCACAGAAGTTGGCAATGCCGAGGCCGAGGGATTTTACAAACAATTCAGGGTTACCGGTTGGATACATGATCGCTCAACAGCTGAAGACCTGCCGATTATAACCCCATCAAGTGAGGAGAGGGCAGCCTATGGCGATAATGCTTATGGAAAACCTTCTTTAAGTTACCTTGCCCTTAAAGATATGTTGGGCGACGCGCTGTTTAAAAAAGAATTACATACTTATATGGATCGCTGGCATGGCAAACACCCTATTCCATGGGATTATTTTAACTCCATGAGCAGCGGATCAGGCAAAAACCTGAACTGGTTCTTTAAAAATTGGTTCTTTACCAATTATTATGATGACCTGGCATTAAAAAATGTAACTAAAACAGCCGATGGTTACCAAGTTGGCATCAAAAACATTGGCGGCTTTGTAATTCCGTTTGATATCAAACTGACCTATACTGATGGTACCAGCGAAAATTTCCATCAAACACCATCTGTTTGGGAAAAAGATCAGAAACAAACCATAGTACGCCTCAAAACCGGTAAATCGGTAAAAACCGCTGAACTGAATAATGGCATATTTATGGATGCCGACGAAAGCAACAATAAATGGACGGCAAAATAGAAACGCAATGCGTTGCCTCTGTAAATGATTTATATTTCATCTCAAACAGCGGCAATGCATTGCCGCTCACAAGCAAAAGGCTCCTCCAAATTGGAGGAGCCTTTTGTTAAACAGGCTATCGACGACTAAGCGTCCTGTATGGAATCGTTTAAATCATCTGCACCACTTTTTACTTTCGACTTTACATTATTAACCGCTTCCCTACCTGCATCAGCCACATTGCCGGCTCTCGATTTTGCATTGTCGACCGCGCCTTCTTTATAGTTTGACAGATCATTTACGGCGCTCCTGAATTTAGATTTTGACCTTTCGAGCGTATTACTACCATATTCACGAAGATTGTTGGCTGTAGCTTCCGCCTTGTTTCTTGCCGAGCTGATAATGTCGTCAACATAGTCGGCAATATCTTCTCTTAATTCTGAACCCTTGCTTGGAGCGAGTAGTAAACTAACCGCCGCACCAACTGCTGCCCCGGCTAAAAGTGCTACTATAATTTTTGCTTGATCTTTCATATTCTTTCGTTTTTCAGGTGAATCCTATTACAATCTAACAAATGTTACAGCGTAGTGTTTTTTTTTAAACAAAAAAGTCCCGGCTTGTGGCCGGGACTCATACGATTGGTGATTTATTATTTATAATTAAATAACCTTTACATTTACCGCATTTAAGCCTTTACGTCCGTTTTCTACTTCGAACTCAACTTTATCGTTTTCACGAATTTCGTCGATAAGACCTGATGAATGAACAAATACGTCCTGGCCACCAGCACTTGGTGTAATGAATCCAAAACCTTTTGTTTCATTGAAAAATTTTACTGTTCCTTCTTTTTGCATTATTTTATTTATTAAAAGTGCGCAAGATACGCATAATATTCGGGAATAATACAATAATTTATTATTCAGAATTTCATATGATAAAATTAATAACTATTTTTCAAGCAACCGCACGATAAACTCATCATTAAAATCATCTGCAACGCGCAACACATTTTGCATGTTTTTGAACTCGCTGGGCTGATGTGTAGTAGTCAATACGATAGCATTCATGCCCGCATTTTGTGCAGCCTCAACCCCTTTTTGTACATCTTCAAATACCAGGCAATCGGTTGGTTCGACGTTCAGTAAAGCTGGCGCCTTTAGAAATGTCTCAGGATGCGGTTTGCTGAAAACAACGTCGTCAGCGCTTACAATCGCTTTAAAATAATGCCTGATATTCAGTTTATCGAGCACAAAATCAATATTGAAGGGTATAGCCGCCGAGCCAGTTGCCATCGGAATGCTTTGCTGATGAGCTTTTTCTAAAAAATCCATCAAGCCGGGGAGCAGGGCCAGGTCTGGCCTAAATTCCTCCTGGTAGCGTTTTTCTTTTTCAAGCGATAAACGCTCCATCTCCTCATCAGTAAACTTCCCCGCGCCAAACATCCTAACCAATACTTCCTGGTTCTTACCATACATCTGGGGTTTTACCTCCTCCCATGTAAAGTTACCTCCTAATACGTGATTAAGCAGATAAAGCCAGCCACGGGTATGATAGTCCATATCATTGATCATGGTGCCATTGAGATCGAAAATAAAAGCGTGCATTTGTTATGTCAGAGATTGATTAATTATTAATTGCTGGATTCCCCATTGCAGGATTGTCATGACTACTGACTAATTGCTATCTGCCCAACAACTACTGTCCATAATAAGAGTCCGGTCCGTTCTTGCGTTGATAATGCTTTTTTATCAGCGATTGTTTTAAACGGTGGCATTCGGGATTGATCTGCTCTGTCAGCAATGCCATCTGTGCGATGGATTCCAATACAGCGCTGTTGTAGACCGCTTTGTCTGCCGTTTTTCCCCAGGTAAACGGTGCATGATTGCCGACAAGGATCATTTCCACCTCCTGGTAGCTTAGCCCTCTTTCTTTCAGACAGTTGATGATCTGGAAACCGGTTTGATATTCATAATCGCCCTGGATCATCTCATCGTCCATTGGCCGGGCGCAAGGTACATCAACTGTTTTATGATCTGCATGAGTGGTGCCATAAATAGGGATATCCCGCAGTGCCTGTGCCCATGAGGTGGCATAGGTAGAATGGGTATGGCAAATGCCACCGATATGCTCCCAATGTTTGTATAAAACCGCATGCGTTTTGGTATCAGATGATGGCCTTAAATCCCCTTCAACTATATTCCCGTCAAAATCAACAATGACCATTTTAGCTGGTGAAAGCACCTCATAGGGTACCCCGCTGGGCTTGACTGCAAAAACACCCAATTGGCGGTCAGCTTCACTTGCGTTACCAAAAGTAAAGATCACCAGGTTTAGATTTGGCAATTTCATATTGGCAAGATATGCTGCATCCCGGATATGCTGATATTTACTCATCTTTTTACTTATTTTTTTGTTCAATGCATTTGCCTAGTTCCGCATATTGCTTGTACCGTTGCTGATATAAGGGTGCTTTTTGTTTATCGGGGAAGTACTCCTTGTCAAAACCGCCGCCCATTGCCGCCATTGCTTCTTCTACATTTGGATAAATGCCAGCCACAGTAGCAGCAAACATGGCTGCACCCAAAGCACAGGTATGCTCAAACTGATGGATACGGATAGGCATTTGCATTACGTCAGCCATCATTTGCATAATATAAGGCGATTTTTTAGCAACACCGCCGATACCTATCAATCCCTTTACCGGCACTCCTTCATTGTTAAAGCGATCAACAATACTTTTGGCACCGAAACAGGTAGCTTCTGCCAGGGCCTTGAAAACACGAGGCGCATCGCTGCCTAAACTTAAACCGCTCACCGCACCCTTTAATAATTGGTTGGCATCCGGAGTACGGCGCCCATTCAGCCAGTCTATAGCCAGTTCGGCATTTTCATCCAGAGGCAATAAAGCAGCCTGCCGGCTTAGTTCCGGTATAATTTTAGCGGCAAGCTCATCCTTTAATGCTGATGCGGTAGCAATATCTATTAATTTAGATTGCGATAACAGCTCATTCAAGGTCCATGAAAGCAAATTACGGAACCATGCATAGGTATCGCCGAAGGCTGATTGCCCCGCCTCCAGGCCAATCATGCCCGGTATCACCGAGCCATCCACCTGTCCGCAAATGCCCTTGATCAGTTTACCTTCCAGGTCGGCTTTGGGTGCAACAAGCATATCGCAGGTAGATGTGCCCATTACTTTACTCAGATGGTAAGGCGCTATTTGGCCCCCCACCGCCCCCATGTGCGCATCAAAAGCCCCCACGCCAACTACCACACCGGTGGAAAGGCCCAAACGCTGTGCCCATTCAGCATTAAGTGTACCGGCTGCATGATCAGAAGTATAAGTGTCTTTTAATAGCGTAGCTGTATATCCTTTTAATAACGGATCAAGCGATGAAAAAAACGCATCCGGCGGATAACCCCCGAACTCCGCCGACCATAGGGCCTTGTGCCCTGCTGAACATCGCCCACGTTTTATCTGGTTGACATGGCTGCCGCCGGTTAACAGAAATGGCATCCAATCACAATGCTCTAACCAGGAATGACCGGCTTTGCGGACCTGTTCATCTGCTCTTAAAACATGCAGCAGCTTTGCCCAAAACCATTCGGACGAATAGATGCCACCTACATACTGCAGGTAGTTTATATCGAACTTTGCTGCATGATCGTTGATCTCTCCGGCTTCTCCAACGCCGGTATGGTCTTTCCATAACACAAACATAGCGTTTGGGTTATTTTCAAATCCCTGCGTCAAGGCCAAGGGAACTCCCCACTCGTTAACCGCAACAGGCGTTGAGCCGGTAGTATCAACAGATATAGCCTTTACAGCCGAAGCAACACAAGCCCCGCCTGCACTTTTTATACAATTTTTGATGGTTTGTTCCAGGCCTTCCACATAATCCAAAGGATGCTGACGAAACTGGTTTTGCGCAGCGTTACAATATAATCCCTGTTGCCAGCGTGGATAATTAAACACAGAGGAAGCTAATTCCTTTCCATTTCCGGCATCTACAATTACTGATCGCACAGAATCGGTACCGTAGTCGACACCGAGAACAAACCGGTCCTTACTCATTTATTATGATTGGTTGATAACTATTCAGGTCAAATAAATGTTTCGCACAATATTAATTGTTAAATTAACACTTATTAAAACACTGGCAAACATAAGCAATTTAGCTATTAATTTAAAAGTTAGTAAATTGAAAGTTATATATTGCAGATAATAAGCGTAATTTAAATATGAAACTTAAACATATCATCCTATCAGGTTGCTTTTTGTTATTAATGAGCTCCTGCTCGCATTTATATGCGCCCGCTTTATATCACCAGGATATTGCCTACCAACCTAAACCTACTTCATTTGATGCCGCAAAAACTGCCACCTATATTTCGGCTGGCTTAAATAACTATTCAAGTATTAATTATAGCGATTTTTTAACTTCCGGGCAGGTCAACCTAAGCGTTGGACATGCTTTTGATAATTTCAATATAGCGTATGGCGCATTTGGTGTATTTGGCGATTATCAATATTCAGGCAGTAAAAGTAATCAGAATTATTTCAGCGATAAATTTTTCGGAGCTGTAGGCGGAAGATTCTCAGCCAATGCCTTTGTAACTTCCGGAAATGCAGATATCAGATTTATCGGCGTTGAAATGGCTTATAGTCACGAATTTGGAGATTATGCCAATTACCGACAGGAATTGTTTCGCCGCGGAGGTTACTTTGTCGACCCGCGTACAGACCTGTACACCATCGGCCTAACAACAGAAGTGATATTTCATAGCAGAAATAACAGTGGCATTCAACATGGTATACGTGGTTTCCTGGGCACGACAGTAGGTCATAACGATCTGAATGACACCTATTATACCGATCAAACGCTAAGCGAAAGATTTTTCCGTAATATTTTCCCTAAGGCGAGTTACTTTATCACCTTCAAAAATTATTTCGGTACCGCTGAAATCGGGAACAACCTTTTTATACGGTTCGGCTATAAATTTTGAATTATTCAGAATAAACGCTCTGCACTTTATCTCTTAGATTATAACCTGAGGCCATGACTTCGCCATAAGCTCCCGCGGTACGTATAGCAAACAGATCGCCGCGGAATGATTCAGGAAGTTCCACATCCTTCTGAAAACAATCGGTGCTTTCACAAATGGGACCGACAACGTCATATTTAAATTTTGAGTCTTGAGTCCTGTGTCCCGAGTCTTCACTTTCGGACTTCCCAACTTGCGGACTTGCAGGCTTTCTACTCAAATTCTCGATCTTCTGATAGGCCTGGTACAGCATGGGGCGGATCAGTTCTGTCATACCGGCATCCAGCACCAAAAAATTCTTCTTCTGTCCGTTCTTCACGTACAACACCCTTGACACCAGCGCAGAGCATTGCGCCACCATAGCACGGCCCAATTCAAAATGCACTTCCTGTCCGGGTTTTACATTCAGAAAATCCCTGAATACTTTAAAATAACCTTCAAAATCGGCGATGGTGTTGGTATCCGGATAATGATAATCAACCCCTAAGCCGCCACCTGTATTTAACACCTTTACCTGGAAACCATGATCTTCAAACCAATCCTGCATTTCATTAATGCGGATACACAAGCTCTTGTAAACTTCAAGATCGGTTATTTGTGAACCAATATGAAAGTGAATACCCACAAATTGCAGGTTAGCGCATTTTCTCAAGGTCTCGGCAACATCATTCAACTGCCAGCCATTGATACCGAATTTATTCTCATCGAGACCGGTAGTAATAAAATGATGTGTGCGAGCATCGACATTTGGGTTGATACGGATGGCAACATTTGCTTTTTTATTTTTTGCATTCGCCAGGTCATTAATGATAATCAGTTCCTGTACAGACTCTACATTAAAGCAAAAAATATCGGCATCAAGCGCTGCATTTATTTCTTTGTCAGATTTACCAACTCCTGCAAAAACTACTTTGCCCTTATCAAAGCCATGAGCAATAGCGGCCTTTACTTCATTACCGCTTACACAGTCGGCACCAAAACCATAGGATTGAATGGCGTTCAGCACTTTAGGATTAAAATTAGCCTTCATGGCGTAGTGAACATGGAAACCATACCTGTCCGAAGCGTTTTTACAAGCTTCTAAAGTTTGGCGGAGCAGCCCCATGTCATAATAGTAAAACGGGGTTTCTAATTGCTGAAATCTATTTATAAGATCGGTATCGAACATGCTTATTTCAATTTATACGCGTCATTACGAGCGACAGCGTGGCAACCTGTGTGCTATCAAGGCCGGCTCTGTAAGCCGGGATTCCTTCGCCAATGACGCTTGTTTATAAAGCCCTCTCCCTTTGGAAAGGATTCAGGTGAGGGTTAAAACAACCTGTGATGCAAGCTTCTTAATGCCTCTGTTTTATCTTCAGTTTTTAATAATAATGACAAATTATGATCGCTGCCGCCGTATGATATCATCCGTATCGGAATATGCTTCAATGCTTCCAGAACGCGTGCTGCATAGCCATGCTTTTCAGCTCCGAAATCGCCCACCACACAGATAATAGTTTGATCTTCGTCTATATCTACTGAACCAAATGCCGCTAATTCGCTTTTTATCTCATTCAGATAAGTAGTATCGTCTATGGTTAATGAAACCGCCACTTCCGAAGTCGTGATCATATCGATAGCGGTTCTATACCTTTCGAATACTTCAAAAACCCGGCGTAAAAAACCATGAGCCAATAACATCCGGCTCGACTGTATCTTGATCGCAGTGATACCATCCTTAGCAGCAATGGATTTGATCCTGTCCTTTTCGCTGTCATTGGTGATCAGCGTTCCGGCAGCTTGCGGGTCCATTGTGTTTAGCAAACGAACAGGTATTTTATATTTCTGAGCCGGGAAAACGCTTTGCGGGTGTAATATTTTCGCCCCAAAATAAGCCAACTCAGCTGCCTCATCAAATGAAAGCTGCGCTATTGGTTTGGTACCTTTAACAATACGCGGATCATTATTATGCATACCGTCGATATCAGTCCATATCTGCACTTCTTCGCTGCGGATAGCTGCTCCTATTAATGAAGCGGTGTAATCGCTGCCCCCGCGGCGCAGGTTATCGATCTCTCCAAAGCTGTTACGGCAAATATATCCCTGGGTAATAAACAGGTTATTGTCCGGATGCTTATTCAGCAAAGGCGTGATATGTTCGGTAATATAATCTACTATAGGCTCATTATCCTCATCTATCTTCATAAAATCAAGTGCAGGCAGTAATACCGAAGGCACTCCGATCTCTTTGAGATAAACATGATATAATGTGGTGGACAATAGCTCTCCCTGTGCCAGAATAACCTTTTCCTCAATATTGGTAAACAGGTCCTTCGACAGGTTGCTTAACAGGTCGAAATGATAATCGATCACTTCCTTACCCTGCTCCAGGTATTCCGGCTTGGCAAATAGTTCTTTAATAAAATATTCGTATTTCTCCTTCAGCGCGTTAATCAGAACCTCCGCTTTTTCCTTGTCCCCGACAAGGTAAGCCTGCCCTATTTCGACTAAACTATTAGTAGTGCCTGATACTGCTGAGAGTACCACAATTTGCCTTTCGGTGGGATTAATTATATCCAGCAGTTTTTTCATCCTTTCCGGGCTTCCCACCGATGTACCGCCAAATTTTAAAACTTTCATTTTTTGTTTCTGTTTACCACAAATGATTAATATTCTTGTATAGATTTTGAGGCGCTAAAAATAGGATTTTAAACAATTATATACCTACAATGAACAAAATAAAATTTGGCACTGATGGCTGGAGAGCCATCATCGCAGACGATTTTACCGTTGAAAATGTAAAAAGGGTGGCCTATGCAACCGCATTATGGCTCAAAAAGGAATTTGAAAACCCGTCAGCGGTTGTAGGATGCGACCCGCGTTTTGCAGGCCCATTGTTTGCAGACACCACCACTTGTGTGCTGGCATCGCAGGGTGTGAAAGTTTATCGCGCCGAGAATACCTTTGTTTCCACGCCAATGATCTCCCTTGGAACTGTCAGAAAGCATGCTTCGGCGGGGATCATTATAACGGCCAGCCATAACCCGCCTTCTTACAATGGCTACAAAATCAAGGCAAACTATGGCGGACCGGCAACACCAGACGATATTGAAAAGGTAGAGTCACAAATCCCAGATACGATTCAGCTCGATCTGAAATCGGTTGCCGACTATCAAAAAGACGGCATGGTTGAGTTCGTTAACCTGGAAGATATGTATGTGGCCCACGTGGAAAATAATTTCGACCTCGAAACCATCCGCACCAGCGGTTTAGGCTGGGGTTACGATGCCATGTATGGCGCAGGCATGAATGTAATGGAGCGTTTGTTTCCTGATATTACCCGTATCCACAGCGATCATAACCCGGGCTTTGACGGGCAAGCTCCCGAGCCCATCCAACGTAACCTGCAGGAATTTGAGGATATTATCAAACTGTCTGAAGGCGAGATCGCTTCCGGTCTGGTTACCGATGGGGATGCTGATCGTATAGGCTTGTATGACCAGGATGGCAATTTTGTGGATTCGCACCATATCCTATTGCTGTTAATTCATTACATGTATAAGGTAAAAGGGCAAACGGGTGATGTATATTCAACCTTTAGCTGTACCAGTAAGATTCAGAAATTGTGTGATGTTTACGGCCTGAAGAATATAGTGACCAAGATCGGATTTAAATACATTTGCGACCTGATCGTTAACTCCGGCAATCCCTTCCTGGTTGGTGGAGAAGAATCGGGCGGCATAGCGGTCGTAGGGCACATCCCCGAACGCGATGGCATATGGATAGGTTTGATCGTTTGGGAATTTATCGCCAAATCCGGCCGTTCACTGAGTGACCTGGTACAGGAGATTTATGATATTGTTGGCAAATTTGCTGTAGAGCGCTACGACCTGCGTGTTACCGAGGAGTTAAAGCAACAGATCATCAGCAACAGCAAAAATGGTAAATATACCGGTTTTGGAAATTTAAAAGTAAGCCGAACCGAAGACATGGACGGCTACAAATTCTTCTTTGAGGATGAGAGCTGGGTAATGATCCGTCCATCAGGAACGGAGCCCGTATTGCGCGTTTATGCTGAAGCTCCGAGTTCGGCAGATGCGTTCAGGATACTCGATACCGTAAAAGCCGTATTGCTGCCATAGAGACTCTGAATGATAATTGCAAAGCCATCCGTTCTAAGCGGATGGCTTTTTTGTTTTTTAAAAAATGCAAGCTTATATTACGATCTGATTAATCCGTTAAATGCAGGGCCTGTTGGTAGTTTTTAGGATCGTCTATTAGAGTAAAACCCGCTGTCGTTTTTAAGTAGATTTACCTGTTTATGATCAGGAATATTACTGCCCGATTAAATAAGAATTCACTTGGTGTCCAATTCTTTTAACCTCACTTGATATGGGGTTATAATGAATATATCTATTAACCCTGCCTGCTCTTTACGGAACAGGCAATTAAAAATCAAAAAAATGGAAGAGTACGCATTAATTATGAGGCACGAAGACGGGCAAAAAATAGCCTCACCCGAGCAGATGCAGATTTGGATGAAACAAACAATGGACTGGATTGGCAGTATCGCTGCCCAAAACAAATTCGTAAGCGGTACCGGTTTATCTTTTGCAGGTGCCAAAGTGGTAAGACCACACCATGTGGTTACCGATGGCCCTTTTGGAGAAATTAAAGAAACGATCGGTGGATTTATCATTGTCAAAGCAGATTCGGTAGAAGAAGCGGCCGAATTTGCCAAAGGCTGCCCGGTTTTGCAGGGCGAAGGCAATAGTATGGAGGTGCGAAAAATCGCCAAAAACGATGGCGCACATTAAAACGCGAGTTCAGTATAAGCTTGTTAGTCTTACCTTTTGACTACCAAATTGATATATTTCTCTTTTTTAAGCCCTTCTCCTTCGGCCAAGGGTTGGAATGAGGCTAACGCACATTAATGTTTTTGCATTTGTGGAACAGCAGCAATTAATACCGAATTTATTCAGGACAGAATACAGGAAAATTGTATCTGTCCTGTGTAAACGCTTTGGGTTTGACCAGGTAGAAATTGCCGAAGATATTGCCGGCGATACTTTCCTGACAGCTTGGCAAACCTGGCCATATAAAGGTGTTCCGCCAAATCCCACTGCCTGGCTTTACAATGTGGCTAAAAACAAGGCCAAAAATTATTTACAGCGCAATACCGTGTTTGAGAGCAAAGTTTCAGTAGAATTAAAAATCACATCCCCGGATTCTTATGAAACGGAGATCGATCTTTCGCCGCAAAACATCAACGACAGCCAGCTGCAAATGATGTTTGCTATTTGTCACCCTTGTATTTCTCCCGAAGCACAGATCGGGTTATCGCTCCGTATCCTTTGCGGATTCGGTATTGAAGAAATTGCAAACGCGTTTTTGACCAGCAAGGAAACTATTAATAAACGATTGTTCCGGGCTAAAAAAAAGCTCAGAGAGGAAAAAATAAAAATCGAATTTCCAGGTATATCTGAGATTGATGAACGATTATCACCAGTATTGACAACCATTTATTTGCTTTTCAATGAGGGATATTATTCCGTCAGTCAAAACAAAACTATCCGACAGGAACTTTGCTTTGAAGCGATGCGCTTGTGCACCATGCTTACCGAAAATAAAAACACCAACCGGCCACAGGTAAACGCCTTGCTTGCACTGATGTATTTTCACGCTTCGAGGTTTGAAGCACGCCTGAGCAAAGATGGGGAGCTTATTTTATATGATGAGCAGGACACCAGTCTCTGGAACACTGACCTAATCAGCAAAGGAGGATATTTTTTGAATTATGCAGCAACAGGTAATCAGATCTCAAAATATCATTTGCAAGCCACCATTGCTTACTGGAACACCCAAAAAGCAGATACAAAAGAAAAATGGGAGAATATTTTACAGCTCTACAACCATTTGCTTCAATTAGAATATTCACCTATTGCTGCGCTTAATCGTACTTATGCACTTTCAAAAGTAAACGGGAAGCAAAACGCAATTATAGAAGCAGAAAAATTAAGACTCATAAATAATCACTTTTACTTTATGCTGCTTGGCGAACTTTACACCGGCATAGATAACAAAGAGGCAAAAAGCAATTTCAAAGAAGCATTTTCTCTGGCAAAAACACAGGCAGAGAAGCAAACTATTAAAAAAAAAATTGATAAGCTTTGAAGCCAATCAACAATAGTGAATTGAAGGGAAACAATCTTTTTTATAAGATTTTTTTATCAGCTTTGTATCTCCGCAGGGCTTCTGTGGAAAAACCTGAAGAACAGCAAGAATTTCAAACTTTAAAAATCACACTATGAAAATGAATTATCCTGTAAAAATGCTGGCAATCATCCTAATCACCTTAATGCTGCCTAACCTGGTTAGTGCCCAGACGGACAAGTCCAAAAGACCGAGTCCTCCTGCAATAGCTACCGGAAAAATCGGTGATGCAACAATTAGTATCGACTATAGCAGCCCTTCTGTGAAAGGAAGAAAGATTTTCGGGGGACTTTTGCCATACGGAAAGCTTTGGAGAGCAGGAGCCAATGAAGCAACTATATTTCAAACTGATAGGGACATCACGGTTGAGGGCAAA
This sequence comes from Mucilaginibacter sp., assembly GCA_028287895.1. Taxonomy (GTDB): domain Bacteria; phylum Bacteroidota; class Bacteroidia; order Sphingobacteriales; family Sphingobacteriaceae; genus Mucilaginibacter. The sequence continues at coordinate 110,757 of JAQBOV010000027.1, forward strand.
AAACTTCCGGCAGGCAAGTATAGTTTCTTTGCCACTCCAGGCGAAAATGAATGGACCATATTTTTTAATTCAGAAACCGGGCAATGGGGTGATAGAAAAGGCGGAGATGCCAACATGGACCCTGCCAAAACTGTACTGAGTGTGGTGGTTAAACCAAAAAAACTGACGGATCTAAGTGAGAAACTCAACTATTCCGTACTGAGTACCGGCATTGACCTGCGTTGGGAGAACTCGGATGTCTTTATTAGCATGAAATAGATTGTAAAGGCCAATAAGATCATGAAAAAATCCATACTTTTTATTTCAATCATATTGGCCTTTACTGTTAAAGTTTTTCCCCAGTCGCCAACTTACGAGGTGTATGCATTACGATATGCATCTATGAGAAACCCTACGCCCACTTCGGAACTGTCAATGCATGCCCCTAAAAATGATAGTGTTAAATTGGATTTTATTTTTTGGCTGATTAAAGGCAATAATGGTAAAAAGATTTTGGTTGATGCCGGCTTTTTAAGGGATGTTCCTGAAGCCAAAGATTTTGAGCCGGAAAACTTTGGGCGACCTGACTCTATGCTCTTGAAAGTTGGTTTACGTGCTGAAAACATAACAGATATCATTTTATCTCACCCACATTGGGACCATATGGACGGCGTCGGCCTTTTCCCGAATGCACATATTTGGATCCAAAAAGAAGATTTCAATTATTTTGTTGGAGCTGCCTGGCAGCCGGGCGTTGGTGAAACCGGTTTTAATAAGAGAGATGTTACCAAGATGATCGAATTGAATTTGGCCGGTAAAGTAACTCTTGTAAACGGGGATGACCAGGAAATAATTCCCGGTATTAAAGTGTATACGGGTTCGCGGCATACATTCAATTCCCAGTACGTTCTGGTCCGAACGGGAGCAGACAGAATAATACTTGCATCGGATAATATCTGGATATACTATAGCTTAGAACATATGGTATCAGCGCCAACCTCAGGGACATTTGATACTATCGGTTATGTGAAGGCGATGCAAAGGATGAAAACACTGGCTTCCAACGTTAAATATATCATTCCAGGGCATGATAGCAAAATATTTTCGATCTTCCCGTAGTTACAGAGGGTGTGGTCAGAATTAAATGATTTTGGTGTCCTTATTGATGCTGACCATTATTATACGCTGATATTTGAGGCTCAACTTTTGAGCGACATTGGTCTATATACTGTTAGGCGAAGTTGTTGATGCAAAGCATGGGTGGTTATTTGTCTATTTTCTATATTTGATAGGATTTGTCCATTGCAGCCATTCTACTTCAACAACGCATCCTTCTCCTTAGTAAAAACATTATAAACCAACTTATCCAACAGAGAAGGAAAGAATTTGCTCAACAGCACCGTCAGTTTGCCCTGGCGGGTCATGATCAGGGTGCGGCTGCGGTTTTCTACGCCTTTGGCTATAATCCTGGCTACTTCTTCGGAGGTCATCATTTTTTCTTCCTGCAGGGTGCTTTCTCCCTGCTGCGAGCCGTCTTTAGCCAAAGCGGTGTTGCGTATGTTGGATGCAGTAAAGCCTGGGCAGGCGGTCATTACGTGTACCCCTGTTTTTAAATTCTCCTCCCTCAAAGCATCCAGGAAACCATTCATGGCAAATTTGGAGGCCGAATACCCTGAACGCCCTGGCAGGCCCTTGTATCCCGCTATAGATGAAACCCCCACTATGCTGCCCTGGGTTTTCAGTATATGAGGCAAAGCGTACTTGGTGCAGTAGACCGTTCCCCAAAAGTTGACATCCATCAAGGTTTTTAAAACATTAACGTCAACGTCCTTAAATAAGGCCCGCATGCTGATACCCGCATTATTCACCAGGATATCCATCTTCCCGTAAGTGAGAATGGTTTGTTTGACCAGATGGCTGCAGTCTTCCTCAATAGCTACATCACATTGCACTGCCACAGCCTGTATGCCATATTGGTTGATCAGACTTTCCGTTAATTCGCATAAAGCGACATATTGGCGGGCGGCTACCACAAGATTGGCACCGCGACGGGCAAACTCAATTGCCAGCGCCTTACCTATCCCTGATGATGCCCCGGTGATAATTACGACTTTATCATTCAATTTCATACGACGAAGGGTAGAGTTCGCCTATGTTTTTAACGTTGAGCACAGGCAATTTAAACAAATACTTAGCTGCGAAGATAAACATAGCACCATAAAAATGCTTTATGTAATCCCAGCTAAATTTGTTCGGGGTTTTGCCCGGTAACTGAATGATATATGTTTTTGAATAATAATAATTTTTAAAACCATGTAGTCTTAAGCGGTAGGACAGATCAATGTTATACCCGAACCGGGTAAAACGCTCGTCGAACAAGCCGGTTTCTTTTAAAACCGATCTGCGCAGCAACATACAGGCTTCATTAAGTACGTCAATTTCCTTTGTTTCAAATTCATCCACCCAATCGGTCTTTCTTCGCGAAATAGCAAATGTCTTTGGGAAATAAGACGCAAGTCCAATAAATTTCAGGAAAGCCGCCCAAACGCCGCCCAGCGTGTGTTTTGAGCGCTGTAAATAATCGCCTCTAAAGTCAACCATTCTTACGCTTGCACCGCCAGCCACAGGATGCTGATCCATAAATGCATTCATTTTCTCAAAAAAATCCGGGCCTATGATCGTATGCGGGCTGAGTAATAAAATATATTCCCCCTTGGCCAGCCGCAAGGCCTGGTTATTTGCTTTTGAAAGACTTTCTTCTTTGTTATTAGCGATCACCTGTACATCCGGGAATTCACAAAGCATTTCCAGCGATTTGTCAGTAGAAGCATTATTCACTACAAAAACCTCATACGTCATCCCCTGAGCTGCTTTAAATAAAGAAGTTAAAGCAAGCCTAAGCTCGTTTCTGGAGTTGTGATTAATCAGGATGATGGATAACTTCATGCTTTATCTGGATAAGGAACTCTCGTATGGAACACGCGTTGCAATTGACCGCCCTAAGGTGATCTCATCAACGTACTCTAGTTCACCCCCAAACGCTATGCCACGGGCTATAGTAGATATGCTAATGTGGAAATCTTTTAGCCTTTTGTGCAAATAAAATAAAGTGGTGTCACCTTCCATCGTGGCGCTCAGGGCAAAGATCACTTCCTTAACCTCGTTTTCCTTCATCCTGTCCACTAAAGTATCCACCTGCAGGTCCGAGGGGCCTATTCCGTCCATCGGCGAGATCAATCCACCCAAAACATGATAGACACCATTATACTGATTAGTATTCTGTATAGCCATTACGTCACGTGTATCCTCTACTACACAGATAGTTGTATGATCGCGCTTGGATGAAGCGCATATTTCACATATTTCCTGATCCGAGATATTATGACAAACCCGGCAGAACCGGATATCGTTTCGCAGCTTGCTGATGCTCGCGCTAAATTTTTCCACATCTGCTTTATCCTGGTTAAGCAAATGCAGCACCAGCCGCAAAGCGGTTTTTTGTCCCACCCCCGGCAGTTTGGCAAATTCGGCCACTGCATTCTCCAGCAACTTTGACGAAAAGTTCATGTTGCGAAGTTAAGGAATAGTCGGCAAGTCCGGAAGTCTGCATAAGTCCAAAAGTTAGGAGATACTTTTTATTTTTTATACATATCTTGCCATTAGTTAATCTGGCTTATTGATTAACGCTTTACGAAAATCATTAGAATAATTATCTTCCGGACTTGCGGACTTTCCCACTTCCGGACCAAAAAAACGATATGTCTCCATTAGTACTACTCTCTTTCATTATCGGTTACTTCCTCGTATTGCTGGTCATTTCCTGGCTCACCTCCCGTAAATCGGCTGATAATGACACTTTTTTTGTCGCCAATCGAAATTCGAAATGGTACCTGGTAGCTTTTGGGATGATTGGTACTGCCCTAAGCGGAGTAACTTTTATTTCCGTTCCGGGCAAAGTGGGCGCACCATCCGGAGATGAATTTGCTTATTTCCAGTTTGTATTGGGTAATGCTGCGGGGTTTATTATTATCGCCACGGTGTTACTACCGCTTTATTACCGCCTGCAGCTTACATCAATTTACAGCTATATCGAGCAGGCGCTTGGTAAATGGAGCTATAAAACAGCGGCCGGCATCTTCCTGATCAGTCGTACTATCGGCTCTGCATTCAGGCTTTACCTGGTGGTTATCGTATTGCAAAAATTCATTTTTGATAATTACCATGTCCCTTTTGCCGTAACCGTAGTGATCTGCTTGGCGCTGATATGGTCATACACCTTTAAAGGCGGACTAAAAACCATCATTATTACCGACAGTCTGCAAACACTGTTTTTGGTATCCTCGGTATTCCTGTCGCTCTATTTTATCTGCCGGAGTCTGGACATGAGTATTTTTGAAGCAGCAGATGCCATTAAAAACAGCAGCTATTCAAGGGTTTTCTTTTTCAATGATTTCCTCAGCAGCAAGTTCCATTTCAGCAAGCAATTTCTGGGTGGCTTATTTATTACTATCGGCATGACCGGCCTCGACCAGGATCTGATGCAAAAGAACCTGAGCATGAAAAACATCAAAGAAGCGCAAAAAAACATGTTCACTTTTACTACGGTCTTTATAATCATCAACATTTTCTTTTTAAGTGTAGGTGCCCTGCTCTATATTTATGCTGCCAGGAACGGCATTAAGGTGGACAAAACTGACTACCTCTACCCTACCATCGCCCTAAAATATTTGGGGGTAATACCTGCCATAGTATTTATGCTGGGGCTGACGGCCGCCACTTTTGCCACCACCGATTCTGCCTTAACGGCGCTGACGACCTCCTTTTGTGTCGATTTTTTAGGATTTAATAAAAGTAAGAATGTGAATAGCAAAGCGATGGTAAGAACCCGGCATATTGTACACATCGCCTTATCCGGATTGATACTGCTAACCATTATTATTTTTAATGCCATTAACAATGATGCGGTGGTAAGCGCCATATTTAAAGTAGCATCTTATACTTACGGGCCATTATTGGGTTTATATTCGTTTGGCCTGTTTGCCGGAAAGCGGCAGGTAAAAGATAAACTGGTTCCGTTTATATGTATGATATCCCCTGCTATATGTTACTTTTTAAGCACATCTGCTAAAACAATTTTAGGCGGATATGTTTTTGATAACGAGCTCATCATTATAAATGGATTAATTACTTTTGCTGGCCTATTGCTTACCTCATCTGCAAAAACAAAACTGGTAACGCAACATTCAGACTAAATAATACGAATAACAGCATATGACTGGTGAAGATAAAATAAGGCAGGCCTTTGAGAATAAGAACTGGCAGGAGATAAAGGTTACCGACTCGTGGCAGATATTCAAAATCATGGCCGAGTTTGTGGATGGTTTTGAAAAACTGGCCAAGATAGGACCATGTGTTTCCATATTTGGTTCGGCGCGCACACACAATGACAGCAAATATTACAAACTGGCCGAAGATGCCGGGCGCTTATTAACAGAACGTGGTTATGGTGTAATTTCGGGCGGCGGTCCGGGTATAATGGAAGCGGCCAATAAGGGCGCTTATGAAGCGGGTGGTAAATCAGTAGGGTTAAATATCGAACTCCCCTTTGAGCAATTTCACAATAAATATATCGATCGTGATAAGCTGCTTGAGTTTGATTATTTCTTTATTCGCAAAGTAATGTTCATGAAATACTCCCAGGGCTTTATTATTCTGCCGGGTGGTTTTGGAACCATGGACGAATCATTCGAAGCTATTACTTTGATCCAAACCGGAAAAATAGCACGTTTCCCAATAGTTTTTGTAGGTGTTGATTACTGGGGCGGCCTGTTTAAATGGGTTGAAGAGAAAATGCTTGCACAGGAGCATACTATTAGTCCTGATGATTTGAATCTATACCGGGTGGTAGATACAGCCGAAGAAGCCGCCGAACATATTTTCCGGTTCTATGAAAAATATGTTCTGAAACCGAATTTTTAGTTTCCAATACATCGCGTCTTTTGTTAATAAGTAATATCGTCCCTGATCATGGCTGGGACACCTGCTATCACTAACTAAAAGATCAGCCAGGATAAGTATTTAGGTTAAAACAAAAATATTCAAGGTATAATTTTTATTTTGCGCCATGCTTCAACCTAAAAAACAGGCTGCGTTAGGCTTTATTTTTGCAACTCTGCTTATTGATGTTATAGGTCTGGGTATTATTATACCTGTTTTCCCTAAACTAATTGAGCATCTGATACATGGCAGCTTAAGTGATGCTTCTGTATATGCCGGATGGTTAACCGCTGCTTATGCGATTATGCAATTTCTGTTTTCGCCCCTGATTGGAAATTTGAGTGACAAGTTCGGCCGCAGACCAGTATTGTTATGCTCATTGCTTGGTTTTGGTATCGATTATTTATTCCTTGCGTTTGCACCCACTATCTGGTGGTTATTCATAGGGCGACTTATAGCCGGAATAACAGGCGCCAGTTTCACTACGGCCACCGCTTACATAGCAGATGTAAGCGAACCGGAAAAAAGAGCCGCTAATTTTGGCCTCGTCGGGGTTGCTTTTGGCTTAGGTTTTATTATCGGGCCGGTAATAGGCGGCATATTGGGTAAATATAATGTACAATACCCCTTTTTGGCGGCCGCCGGATTAGCGCTGCTCAATGCCGCATACGGTTATTTCATTTTGCCGGAATCCTTATCTGCTGAAAACCGCAGGCCGCTTGAATTTAAAAAGATCAATCCATTCACTTCTTTAATTCAACTAAATAAATATAAATCTGTTATAGGTTTAGCTGCATCTTTGTTCCTGATATACTTTGCCGCGCAGTCTGTGCAAAGCGTGTGGACATTCTACACTATGTATAAATTCAAATGGAATGAGGCCTGGGTCGGTTATTCACTTGGCTTTGTTGGCTTAATGGTAGCCATCGTGCAAGGCGGACTGATAAGGGTTATCAATCCCAAATTAGGCCATGAACGCAGTATATGGGGTGGCTTGCTTCTTTATAGTTTTGGTTTGATACTATTTGCATTTGCTGCCAAAGGCTGGATGATGTTCGCTTTCCTGGTGCCTTATTGTTTAGGTGGTATAGCCGGGCCGGCCTTACAGGGATATATGAGCAACAGTGTGCCGGCCAATGAGCAGGGTAACCTGCAGGGCGGATTAACAGGCCTGATGAGTTTAAGCTCTATTTTTGGCCCCTGGTTGATGACCCTGGTCTTTCACCATTTTACACAACCCGGAGCGTCTGTTCAATTTCCGGGAGCGCCATTTGCTATTGGTGCCATTTTAATGCTTTTAAGTGCTATATTGGCTGTATTATCTTTTAAGAAAAACAAGCCTGTGCTTTAAACCATTCCGTCACATGGATCACATCGTATTTCTGACAATGGAGCAAAAAGTAAAAACTAAATCTTCAGCCGCTCTCGCTTTTATTTCCGTCACCATCTTTATTGATGTGCTGGGTTTAGGCATCATTATCCCTGTTATCCCTAAACTGTTGGAACAACTCGGGCATGTTGATAATTCCGTAGCCTCAGAAATCAATGGCTGGTTAACATTTACTTATGCCCTTATGCAGGTACTTTTCTCGCCCATACTCGGCAATCTGAGCGATCGTTTTGGCAGAAGGCCTATTCTGCTGATGTCTTTGTTCGGGTTTAGTATCGATTATTTGTTCATGGCATTTGCACCTTCTGTTTTCTGGTTATTCGTAGGGCGCACTATAGCGGGAATTACCGGCGCTACCATGGCAACCGGCACGGCCTACATTGCCGATGTAAGTGAGGGTCATAAACGATCAGCAAACTTTGGACTGATCGGCGCGGCATCTGGCCTGGGTTTTATCATCGGCATTTCTGCCGGGGCATTCTTGGGTGATATCAATATTAAATTCCCGTTTATGGCAGCTGCGGCTGCCGCTTTAATCAATGCGCTATGGGGGCTTTTTGTATTGCCTGAATCACTTACCGCCGAGCATCGCCGGAAGTTTGAATGGAAACGTGCAAATCCGGTTGGTTCTGTGCTCGGCCTTGCGAAATATGCGCCCCTGGCTGGCCTGGCAATAGCTTTTACTTTGGTTTATATTGCCCAAAAAGCAGTTGAATATCAACTGTCATTTTATGTGTATGAAAAATTCAATTGGACAATGACCAGCGTGGGTTTCCTCGGTATTTTTATTGGTACATTGCTGATTGGTATACAAGGCGGCCTTATCCGTTTTCTCATTCCCAAATTCGGGTTGAAAAAGAATATTATCTGGGGCTTGATATTCTATGGCCTTGGTTTAACGCTTATCGCCTTTGCCAACCGTGGATGGCTGATCTATGTATATATGGTACCTTATTGCCTGGGCGGCGTTTCGGGCCCGGCATTGCAAAGCCTCATCACCAATAAATTCGAAAAAAATGAGCAGGGTGAATTACAAGGCGGCCTAAATCTTCTTTCAAGCGCGAGCTTAATTATCGGGCCTCTGATAATGGGCTATACGTTTAGATTTTTCACCCATAATAAGAATTCTTCCGTTTATTTTCCGGGTGCGCCCTACATTCTCGGTGCCGTTTTAATGCTGATCAGCATACTGCTGGTGCTCAGAAGTTTTAAAAAAGATATTAATCTAAGCCGCTGACACCCCCTGAAATAACAAACTTCATCATATCTGCGGAGTTTTTATCGATAGGCTTCACTTTATCAGCTGATATAATCACCACCTGTCCGGCAAATGAATAGGATAATGGAAAGTAAACGGCCACTTCGCCCGGAAGGTTTAATTTGCTAAGATCCTTCTGTACCAGGAAGCCGATCTTTTTTAAGCCAAATTCATTCACCTCGACCAAAACAGCTTCATTAAATTTCTTTTCCTCACCCACAAAAGCTTCGGTAAGGTCTTTGATAGATGAATATAGAAATTTGAAAATCGGCAAGCGATTGATCCAGCGTTTAAACCAGCGTTTTATAGGATCAGTTACCACATTAGTAACCAAAATGCCGACTACGATGATCACCAGCAATACATTCAGTATCCCTAAACCAGGGACGTAAATGGGTTTACCTTTACTGTCCGTCAGGAAAAATCCGCTCAGGTTCAGCGCACTATCTATCTTAAATACAGACCAGTAGATCAAAAAAGCAGCTACACCAAGTGGCACCACAACTATCAATCCTTTAACAAAGTAGTTCAGTGCTATCCCAAATATTTTCTTCATACAGGCCGTGTATTTTTACTCATAAAAGTACACTCTTTTTACCCGTTGTGAAATATTAGTTAATATTTCATAAGGTATGGTGCCAATTTCCCTGGCAAGTTCTTCTATTCTTAATTTGTCGTTAAACACAATGACCTCATCCCCTTCCCTTACCTCCACATTGCTAACATCGAGGATACATGTATCCATTGATATATTACCTACGGTAGGCACAAAAGTTCCTTTTATCAGCATTTTACCTGCTCCATTGCCAAAAGCACGCAGGTAACCATCTGCGTAACCAATGCGTACAGTCGCTATCCTTCCGGCCTTTGTCAGTTTGCCATTCCGGTTATAACCAATAGTATCATTGGCCTGTACTTTTCTAACTTGCGACACACTTGTTTTTAAAGTGGCGATCGGTTGCAGCCCGTTTGACCCGGCAGGAACAGAGGCGTCTATCCCATACAGGCCAATGCCCAGCCTCACCATATCATATTGTGCCGAGGGCCAGCGTATGATACCACCTGTATTAGAAATATGCTTGATCACCTGGTAGCCCAATGCCTTTTCGATCTTTGTAAAAGCACGCTCAAAGCGTTTGATTTGTTTTTGGGTAAAAGCATCATGCTCCTTTGCATCACTTGCCACAAAATGCGAAAAAACAGATTGTACTTTAATGTACCTGTTCTCTTCCAGCAGATCGCACAAAGTTTCTATATCAAAGTCTTCAAATCCCAGGCGGCGCATACCGGTGTCTATTTTCAAATGCACGGGGTAATTACTCAAATTATGCGATTGGCAATATTTAACAAACTCATCAAGCAAATTAAAGCTGAATATTTCGGGCTCCAGTTTATATTCCACCAGTTTATCAAATGCCGAAACCTCAGGGTTAAGCACCATTACCGGCAAATTAATACCCGCCTGACGCAAGGCTATGCCTTCATCAATATAGGCTACAGCCAGGTAATCCACCTTGTTATACTGAAGTATATTGGCCACTTCAAACGTCCCGCTGCCGTATGAGAATGCCTTCACCATAGCCATTATTTTTACTCCTGGCTTTAGCTTCGATCTATAAAAATTAAGGTTATTCAACAAAGCATTCAGGCTGATCTCCATCACCGTTTCATGCGACTTTAAGCTTAAGGCCTGGCTTATCCGTTCAAACTCAAAACTTCGCGCGCCTTTTATTAGGATAGTTTCGTTATCAAAATTTAGCGCATTTAACTGCAACAATAAGGCAGCCGTATCCGGATAAAAACATTTCTTATCAAGGTCAAAATAATCCCGATGAGCGGTCAATGCTTCGCCCACACCAATAAACTTATTAACTTTTTTAGTATGGATCATCTCCGCTACCTGACGGTACAATACATCCTGCTCCAAACCCGACTGAAATATATCCGAAAGGACCAATGTCCGGGTAGGATGCTGGTTTTGCTGGTTCAAAAAATTAAGGGCGATCTCTAATGACTGCACATCTGAATTATAAGAATCATCAATCACGGAGCAATCATTAATGCCGTTTTTGAGCTCCAGCCGCATACTCACTGGGCTCAAACGCTCTATTCGTTTATCAACTTCAACAGGACCATAACCCAACGCAAGCATAGTTGCCCAGCATACAATAGCATTCTCCACAGAAGCTTCATCCAGAAAAGGTATCAGGCATTCGATCTCTTTCCCTTTATATTTAGCACGCAAATAAAAATTTCTGGATATTACCGTCTCGGTGAAAACATACAGATCGGCCTGTTTAAATTTGATGCTCCAGCTAAAGCAATTTTTAACCGGGATTTCTTTTTTAAAATCGATCAGTTGGTCGTAGTTATGAATAAGCAGTTTACAATGTCTGAATAACTTTAATTTCTCAAGCACTTTTTCCCTACGGTCTTTAAAACCCTCATCATGCGCCGTGCCAATGTGGGTTAATACCCCTATCGATGGCTTAATAATAGGTTCCAGTTTATCCATTTCATCAGTGGTGGATATGCCGGCCTCAAAAATACCAAGATCATCCTTTTCACTGATCTGCCATACCGAAAGCGGAACGCCGATCTGTGAATTATAGCTTTTGGGATTACGTACGATAATTTTATCAGAAGCCAAAAGCTGATAAAGCCATTCTTTAACAATGGTTTTGCCATTGCTGCCTGTAATACCGATCACCTCCAGGTTAAAACGGCTGCGGTGATAGGCAGCCAGCGCCTGCAGTGCGCCCAACACATCATCAACTAAAAGGAAATTGGCCCCGGGCATTTTTATTTCGGTTTGCTGCTTTACAACAAAGTTGCGTACACCGGCTGCATAAGCTTCGGCTGCAAATTCGTGCCCGTTGCGTCTTCCGCTAAGCGCAAAGAAAAGACCCTCGGAAGCATTATTGATACGGCGGCTATCCGTTAGTAAGGTGCTGATATTGCCTTCCTCCACAATGATGCCGCCAGCGCCTATTATTTGTTGTATTTGTTTTATCGGGTAATGGTTGCTAAGCATGTTACGAATTTGCTTATATTTCTGCCAATAGAAGAATTTTTGACGAATTTTGGTTTTGATGGACCAACAAAAAACAACCAGGATCACGGACGAAAAAGTTGCACTGGCTAAAGCAGAGCACTATTGCGCCTACCAGGAACGCTCGCAGCAGGAAGTACGTGATAAGCTATACGAATGGGGACTGTATACCAATGCAGTTGAAAATGTGATAGTTCGGTTATTAACCGGTAATTTTTTAAATGAAGAGCGCTTTGCCAATGCCTATACCCGTGGTAAGTTTAACCAGAAAGGATGGGGAAAAAATAAGATAAAACAGGGTCTCAAATTTAAAAAAGTCTCAGATCCGCTGATAAAAAAAGCACTGCATAGTATTAATGGAGACGATTATTTGCAGATGCTCCATAAAGTGATACAAAAAAAGGCAGCACTTTTAAGCGAAAAAGATCCTTACAAACGCAAATACAAATTGCAACAATATGCCTTAAGCCGTGGATATGAAAATGACCTCATCGCAGATGTTTTGAAAAACAGCGAATTATGAAACCATCATGAACAATCAATCAAAAAACATCGCTCATGATAGCTTCATCTCCGTTGAAAACCAATCACTTGATGAAAAATCAAAAAAAAAGTGCATTACCTGCTTGCAGAATAATCAATTCTGTCTATATTTGCACTCCACAAACGCAAGGGTATATATCTTGACATTGAGGCAAGCTCTGAAGAGTTGGAGCTTGATACAGAAAATGCGAAAGTAGCTCAGTTGGTAGAGCACGACCTTGCCAAGGTCGGGGTCGCGAGTTCGAATCTCGTCTTTCGCTCTAATCCCTTCCACTAAAGAAGGGATTTATTGTTAAAAGGTAATCACCTGCTCAGATGGTGGAACTGGTAGACACGCAGGACTTAAAATCCTGTTCCCGTTAAAGGAGTGCGGGTTCGATTCCCGCTCTGAGTACTTAAAAAGTTGAGTACTACTCAACTTTACTCAAGCAAATAAAAACCCTCTTTATATTAGATAGAGAGGGTTTTTTTATTTGTGTTATTATTAATATTGACTCAGCATTTATTTACTATTTAAGTTTGATGGTTTTAACTTCACAAATCTTCTATTAAGTAATAACTTTACTGCGTGAAATTACTTTGCTTTATATTATCAATCTATGTAATCTTGCTTTCTACAAAGCCATGTTGCGCAGATAATGACTGCCAGGGCAAGGAAGTAGCAAAAAAAGAATTAACGGGTAAATTGCCAATAAAAGAAAAGGAATGCCCCGGCTGTTCACCATTTTTTACTTGCGGTACTTGCGTAGGTTTTGTAATAGCCAAGCCATTGATGCTTGATCTTAAATTAGTCGCCGAAACCCCGATTAAAATTTATGCTGATTACTACGAGCCTTATGTTCAGCAAGTATCCCCTTCCATCTGGCAACCACCGCAATTAAGTAAATACACTTGTTAATTCATACTGTATTTACTTAATTCTTAAAAAATGAAAAAACTCATTGTGCTTTCTATAGCACTGCTTTATACAATTACCGTTTACGCTCAAAACACTTTCAAAGCTGTTATTAAGGACAGCAAAACCGATGAAACTTTAATTGGCGCAACCGCGTCCCTGCAAGGTTCGACTATAGGTGCCGCTTCAGATACTTCAGGTTTGATCATCTTATCAAAAATTCCTAATGGCAGACAGGTTATCAAATTCAGCTACGTAGGTTACGAAATGCGGCTGGATACGTTAACCTTTCCCCTTATTCAAACCAAACCCATGCTGATATTACTACAATCTACCGGAAAGGGCGATGGCGAAGAACTGGATGCTGTCGTGATCGGTGCGACACGCAGCAGCCGGACGATTGCCAATACACCTACCCGTGTGGAAGTGATCGCTGGTGACGAACTGGATGAAAAGGGGAATATGAAACCTGGCGATATTCGCATGATGCTGAATGAGAGTACCGGCATACAAACACAGCAGACTTCTGCTACCAGCGGCAATTCCGCTATACGCATACAGGGATTGGATGGTAAATACACCCAGGTTATCCGCGATGGTTTTCCCCTTTATTCCGGTTTTTCAGGCGGCCTAGGCTTATTGCAAATTGCCCCACTGGATTTGAAACAGGTCGAGGTTATCAAAGGTTCATCTTCTACTTTGTACGGCGGCGGGGCTATCGCCGGATTAGTCAATTTGGTATCTAAAACACCAACCGATGAACGTCACCTGGACGTCCTGTTAAATGGTACATCCGCATTAGGATTGGATGCCAGTACTTTTTATTCGCAGAAATTTAAAAAGGTGGGTATAACGTTGTACGTGGGTTATGACCACGGGACAGCTTATGACCCGGCGCATATTGGATTGTCCGCGATACCACGGTTTAACCGTTATACGTTAAATCCAAAACTGTTTTTTTACCTGAGCGACAGAACAACGCTGATCACCGGAATTAACTCTACCATTGAGAACCGTATTGGTGGCGATATGCAATACCTCGACGGCCATGGTGATGCGCAGCATTCCTATTATGAACTGAATAAAACGGGCCGTTACAGTTCGCAGGTAGAACTCGATCATAAACTGAATGACAAAGAAAAACTGACTTTTAAAAACAGCGTTAGCTATTTCGACCGCAGTATTAACCTGCCAAATTACCGTTTTTCCGGTGTGCAGGTGTCGAGTTACAGTGAAGCTAATTATTCTTACACCAGTGAAAAGACGGATTGGGTGGCGGGCTTAAATTATCTGACCGACAATTTTAACGAAGATAAAAACAGCAGTTTTCCGTTGCGCAGTTACCACTATCAAACTGTTGGAGGCTTTGTACAAAATACCTGGAATGCCACGGACAAATTTATTTTGGAATCCGGCATCAGGGGAGATTATCATAATGCGTACGGCTTTTTCTTTTTGCCGCGTATTTCCGCTCTGTATAAGATCAATTCGCATTTCTCGACACGTTTAGGTGGCGGTTTAGGTTATAAAGCACCAACCGTATTTACAGAGGACGCGGAACGGATCGAGTTTAGGAATGTGTTGCCAATTGACGTAGCGAATACGAAAGCAGAACGCTCTTATGGTGCGAATTATGATCTGAATTACCGTACCGGTTTGTTTAACGACCAGGTTAGCTTTAGTATTAACCAGTTATTTTTTTATACCCGGATAGATAACCCGATCCTGCTTACACAACTCATTAACGGCAATCTGCAATACCTGCAACCGGGCGGTGATCTGAATACGAAAGGGATGGAAACCAATGTCAAATTAACCTATGGCAATTTTAAGCTGTTCCTGGGTTATACGCTGGCCGATGTGACACAGCATACCAATAGTATCATCAGCGCCTATCCTTTAGTTTCTAAAAACAGGTTGAACAATGTATTGGTTTACGAGGTGGAAGGTAAATTCAAGATCGGTGCGGAAGCTTATTATTTCAGCCCCCAGCAATTGAATGATGGCACTACGGGCCGGGGCTATTGGTTAGCCGGTTTAATGGCCGAAAAGATTTGGGAACGGTTTTCGCTGTTTATCAACTTTGAAAACCTGACGGATACCCGGCAAACCAAGTTTGGACCGATTTATACAGGCAGCATTACCGATCCGCATTTCAAGGATATTTATGCGCCGCTGGATGGGTTGGTGGTGAACGGCGGTATTAAATTCAGACTATGAAAACGGCGGCACAACGATACAAATTCGCTTTAGGGCTAAGTATATTTACTATTGTTTACAATAGTTCAGAGGGAGTGATATCGGTTTTGATGGGCGCTCGTGATGAAACTTTAACGTTGTTTGGATTTGGCCTCGATAGTAGTTCGCAATAATTAGACCTGAAAAATCAAGTTTATTTTGTTGTTAATCAGAGGGTCGCTGGTTCGAGCCCAGCCTCAGGAGCCAGAATAGACAAGAACGAAAATCGGTCGTTTGCCCTTCTTTTTTACCTTCTATTTCGCTGTTAATTAAGTGATACAAGTTTAATCGCGGAATACGCGTTCAAATCGCAACACCGAATCCAATTTTTACTTTATCCATGACGACATGGGTATAAAAATGTTTGAGGTTGGGATTGTCCATGAGGTATTTTTTAGAAAAAGCTTCAAAATGCACCATATCACGGGTATTGACAATCAATACAAAATCATAGGTTCCGGTTACGTAATAGCATTGTGCGACCTCAGTACATTTAACCAGGTTATCTTTAAACTTTTCAATAGATTTTGAGCTGCCTTCATGTAAAATCAGGTCAACTATACAAGTAATGCCAATTCCTGCGGCAGCAGGTGAAATAATGGATACGTCCGCTTCGATTACTTTATCGCTCCTTAAGCGGCTGATCCTGCGCTGAATGGCACTTTGACTAAGGTTCACCAATTTGCTTAGTTCTTCCGATGTTAACCTGTTGTTCTCCTGTAATAGCCTCAACAGCTTTTTATCAAAGTCATCCAGTGCCTGCATAATTTTCCTGTTTTAGACACAATAATAAATTATTTTAATTGATGCAGCGCCTTTAATGCAAAAATTAGGCACCCTGCTGATGATAACTTTGGATAATATATAAAGACGAAAAAAATGAAAACATTCTTTGCAAAAGATGCCCCACAGGCAATAGGACCTTACTCACACGCCATCAAGTCTGGAAACTTATTATACTGCTCCGGCCAAACCCCGCTTGAGCCGGGTACTATGCAGGTGGATGTATTAGATATCGAAGGGCAGACGAAAAGGGTATTGGATAACTTGAAATTGGTACTGGCAGAAGCCGGGCTGACCCTGGCCGACGTGGTTAAAACAAATGTGTTTTTAGCTGATATGGCGCTGTTCTCGAAAATGAACGCGGTATATGCCGCTTACTTCGCCGAGCACAAGCCTGCAAGAAGTACTGTTGCGGTAAAAGGATTGCCTTTTCAGGCACTGGTTGAAATAGAATGTATTGCCGAATTTAATGAAACAAATAACTTATGACTCAAGAAAAAATAATACTTCCCGAAAATAGCGTATTTACATCTGAAGAAGTGCAACAATTCAGAAATGAGACTATTGGGTGTAAAAATGTAATTCACCTCAATAATGCTGGTGCAGGTCTAATGCCCGATGTTGTAACAAAAGCACAACTAGATCATATCCAACTCGAAGCAGAAATAGGAGGTTACGAAGCGTCAGCATTGCGGGCTGATGTAATCGCAGGATTTTATGAGCAAGCCGCGTTTTTATTCAATTGCAAACCATCAAACATTGCATTTACTGCGAGTGCTACAGATTCCTATACAAGAGCGCTATCATCTATCCCTTTTACAAAGGGGGATATTATCCTAACCGATAATGATGATTTCGTATCCAATCAGATCCAGTTCATATCACTTAAAAAACGTTTTGGAATAGAAATAATCCATATCAGAAACGCACCAACTGGCGGAGTTGATTTGAACGACTTGGACGAGAAGCTAAATAAGTACCGACCAAAGCTTCTGGCTATTACCCATATTCCAACTAATTCCGGATTAGTGCAGCCTGTTGAAGAAATCGCACAGATATATGCTAACTATTCGCAAAAAAAAACCGACCTCACCTGGTACATTTTGGACGCCTGCCAGTCTGCAGGACAAATGAGACTGGATGTGAAGGAATTGAAATGTGATTTTCTAAGTGTCACTAACCGAAAGTTTTTGCGTGGGCCTCGCGGCACCGGAACGCTTTATATTTCTGACAGAGTATTAGCCGCTGGCATGGAACCAATGTTTATAGATATGCGAGGCGCCACCTGGACAGAAAAAAATAACTATAGCCAACAACCTGACGCAAAGAGATATGAAGATTGGGAATTCGCTTATGCAACTGTGATCGGCGCTAAGGCGGCAATTGAATACTGCAGGAAGATTGGTGAAGATAAAATATGGCAACAGGTCAAACTTCTTTCGGGGTTGATTCGAACAGAATTAGCAATCATTGATAAAATACGGGTATTGGACCGAGGGCCTGAATTAGGTGGATTGGTTACTTTTACGGTCGAGGATTCCGACCCGTTAGTAATCGTTAATGGCCTATTGAAAAGAAAGATCAATGTCGTGCCCAGCTACCGGGCATTTGGCTTAATTGATTTCGACGAAAAGAAAGTTCAGTGGGCAGTTAGGGCGTCGCCGCATTATTATAACACGGTGAACGAAATAGAGATTTTTGTCGAAAGTGTAAAGGAGATTGTGGCTGCTTAAGGAAATGAAAAATCAACCCTGTAGTTAGGTCACCATTTTGTGATATTATAATAATACTCAATAGTTCTTACCGCATCTTCATGGCGGGTTATGATGAAGATCAGTTAATATTTAGCACCTCTTGATGAGTAGGAGGTGTTTTCAAAGATAAAATACAACACAGATAAGCCTATAATACAATATAAATGAAAAATACGTCTCTGGCCTAAGCTAGCTATAAAACAGTTAGCATTGATAATGTTCAAATCGCCCTCCCCGCCAGCGGGAATTTAAATATTTTAAAAAATATTTGCGTAACCCAAAAGTTACACGTAGGTTTGCGTAACCTTAAGGTTACTTATTATGACAAAAGTTATTAAACACCAATTTTTCTTCGCTCACCCAGCTGAGAGGGTTTGGGAATACCTGACGAAACCTGAGCTGATGGAACAATGGCTCATGAAAAACGATTTTCAGCCCATCATAGGGCTTGATTTTCAATTTAGAACCGGGCCCATACCCAGCCTGGATTTCGACGGCATCTTCTACTGTAAAGTATTAGAGGTCATTCCGTTTGAAAAGCTTTCTTATTCATGGAAGAGCGGCCCCGGTGAAGGCGAGATCACGCTTGATTCAGTAGTTATATGGAAACTGGAACCTAAAGACAAAGGCACGGAACTATTTCTGGAGCATAGTGGTTTTGCAAAAAAAGAAAACCTCGATTTTTACACTGGTTTGCTTCATGGCTGGCTGGAAAAATTCCAAAAGATGGACGAGCTTTTAAACGCTGTACAACATGGCCATACCAACCCTTGACGCATTCCAGGTGATAGGCGATCCTAGCAGACGCAAGATACTGATGCTGCTCTCCGAGGACAGCCTGACTATCAACAGCTTGGTGGATCATTTCGACATGAGCCGCCCCGCCGTTTCCAAACATGTTAAAATATTGGAAACTGCCGGGTTTATTTCTATCCAGGACCTCGGCCGGGAGCGGTACTGCACGCTGAAAAAGGAAGGCTTTGAAGAGCTGCAGGCCTGGCTCAACTATTTTGACCAGTTCTGGGCATCGAAGCTGAAAAATTTAGAAAACTTATTAAATAACAAACTGCCCAATTAAAAAATCTAAATACTCATTTTAAAATCTAAAAAACATGAAACTTAAAAGTTTAACGGTCGCACTATGCTTAATCGTAGGCAGCCAATTAACAATGGCGCAGGTAAAAGTAGCTGAACTGGTAAAAGAATGGGAAAGGTCGAAGGCCTATACGAAAGAATACCTGGATGCGATGCCGGAAAGCGGCTATGTTTTAAAGCCTACTCCGGAAATGCGGTCTTTTGCCGAGCAAAATTTACACCTGGCAGATGCTAACTACGGTCTTGCCTCTGCCGCACTAGGCATAAAGAGCCCGTTTGACCAGGGGATATGGGAAAAAACCGGCGATAAATCTAAAGCTAATGTGACCAAAACAGTGCTGGCCAGCTATGATTTTGTGATCGATCAAATCAAAAAGATGTCTGACGCGCAACTGGACGAACCCATTAAAATGCTGGGAAATTTCTATATGGCTAAAAGAATTGCTTTGGCTAAGGTTTTTGAACATCAGGTACATCACCGGGGGCAAACAACAGTATATCTCCGACTGGCAGGAGTTAAGCCACCGCAGGAAAAGTTATTTTAAGCCATTACAAAAACGACAAACATGACCACACAAAATTTTACAACTACCCTATTGGCAGACCAAACCCCGGAGCAAGTATTCCAGGCCATTAACCATATCCGTGGCTGGTGGACGGAGGATTTTAAAGGCCATTCAGCAAAACTGAATGACGAGTTTGAAGTCCGCTTTGCAGATATGCACTATTCCAAACAAAAATTAAC
>JAQBOV010000057.1 GCA_028287895.1 Mucilaginibacter sp.
CGCCTCATTTTAAAATGGATAATTACCTAAGCCACCCTATGCCTTTCGGCTGGGGCGGGGTATTTGCAGCTTTGCCCTTTGCCGTATGGTTTTACCTGGCCATAGAGGGTGTAGCTATGGTTGCCGAAGAAGTAAAAGAGCCTAAACGCAATATCCCGAAAGGATATCTTTATGGTCTTGGAACATTAGTGTTTTTAGCGTTAGGCGTAATGATCCTTACCGGGGGTATTACCGACTGGCGTAAACTAAGCAACCTGGATTATCCCTTGCCGGAGGCTATTGGTATCGTATTGGGTAAATCAAACGGGTTGACCAAAATATTTGCCAGCATCGGTCTATTTGGTTTGATCGCTTCCTTCCATGGTACCATATTGGCTTCTTCCAGGCAAGTTTATGCCATGGCGCGCAGCAGTTACCTGCCACATTTCCTGTCGGGTGTAAATCATCGCTTTAAAACCCCGCATTGGGCCATTCTGGCGGGCGGGGTGGTTTGTTTTACCGCATTATATACAGGTACTACCGCACAGATTATTATTATCTCGGTAATGGGAGCGGTGCTGATGTATATGATGAGCATGATCAGCCTGTTTATTCTGCGAAAAAAAGAACCGGAACTGGAACGGCCTTTCGTATCACCTTTTTACCCGGTATTTCCCGCGATTGCATTATCGTTGTCAGCCATATGTTTACTCGCTATTATTTATTATAATTTTATATTGAGCCTTTACTTTTTTGGTGGACTTGCAGTGGCCATTATTATATTTATGCTGATGGGCAAACACAAGATCAAGATCATGGATGATGTATTGCTGGATAAAGCGGCTGTAATGCTCGAATCTGAATAAATTATGGCATACCATCATACCATCGGCAAAAAAACATACCAATTCAGCGACCTGAAAACTTTGCTTGCCAAAGCCTCGCCGCACCGGTCGGGAGATGTGCTGGCAGGCTTGAGCGCTGAAAGCTATGAAGAGCGTGTTGCCGCGCAGATCACACTAGCTGATGTGCCCTTAACGGTGTTTTTGAATGAAGCAATTATCCCGTATGAGAATGACGAAATAACAAGATTAATCATTGATAATCATGATCATGCAGCATTTATATTGATAAGTAGTTTAACTGTTGGTGAGTTTAGGGATTGGCTTTTGAAAGATCAAACAGATACCTTGGTATTAAAAAATTTAGCTCCCGGGATTATGCCTGAAATGGCCGCGGCAGTGTCCAAACTGATGCGCAACCAGGACCTGATTGCCGTAGCAAAAAAATGTGAAGTGGTTAGCAGTTTTCGAAACACCATAGGCTTAAGGGGGCACTTCTCTACCCGGCTACAACCTAATCATCCTACTGATGACCCAAAAGGAATAGCAGCAAGCATGATCGATGGTTTGCTGTATGGCAGCGGTGATGCGGTAATCGGTATCAATCCGGCTACGGATAACCCTGCCCAGGTGAGCAACCTGTTGCTACTGACCGATACGCTGAGGCAGCAATTTGATATACCAACCCAAAGCTGTGTGTTGTGCCATGTTACCACGACGCTCGAACTGATCAAACAAGGTGCGCCTGTTGACCTGTGTTTTCAATCAATAGGCGGAACCGAGCAAAGCAATGCCAGTTTCGGCATCAATTTGGCTTTGTTGGATGAAGCATACGAGGCTACTTTATCCTTAAATCGGGGAACTATTGGTAATAATGTAATGTATTTTGAAACCGGACAGGGCAGTGAATTATCGGCTAATGCACACCATGGGGTTGACCAGCAAACCTGCGAGGTCAGGGCTTATGCGGTTGCCAGAAAATACAGGCCGCTATTGGTTAATACGGTGGTGGGTTTCATCGGACCTGAATATTTATATGATGGCAAACAAATTATTCGCGCAGCTTTAGAAGACCATTTTTGCGGGAAACTGCTGGGCCTGCCTATGGGCGTTGACGTTTGCTACACCAACCATGCCGAAGCCGATCAGGACGATATGGATAACTTGTTGACTTTGCTGGGCGTGGCCGGCTGTAATTTTATAATGGGCGTACCCGGATCCGACGATATTATGCTGAATTATCAGTCTACC
Source organism: Mucilaginibacter sp. (assembly GCA_028287895.1). Taxonomy (GTDB): domain Bacteria; phylum Bacteroidota; class Bacteroidia; order Sphingobacteriales; family Sphingobacteriaceae; genus Mucilaginibacter. The sequence goes on from JAQBOV010000057.1 coordinate 2,073, forward strand.
TCGTTTCATGATGCTTTATATTTAAGGAATGTCCTTGGTTTGAAGCCCGCACCCGAATTTGAACAATGGCTGATAAAACAGGGAATAATGAATCAAGGGGGAATGCTTGTGCCACAGCCTGACCCGCGGTTATTAAAACAGATGAAAGGTTTATGGACAAAATAGAGCCGGGACAATTACCCAAAGATGATCCTTTCGGCCTGTTGAAGGAGTTTACCGCCGCAAGGATAGGAATAGGCCGGACAGGTACAAGCATCCCTTTAAAACAATCATTAGCGTTCAAACTGGCGCATGCTCACGCGCGCGATGCCGTGTATTCTGAATTGGATATTGATCGATTGTCAGTCGAGTTAAAGCAATTTGATTTGCCGGTTTTGCAATTGCATAGCCAGGCAGCCTACCGGGAGCAATATCTGCAAAGACCAGATCTTGGCCGGCAGTTGAACGATGAATGTACCGCTCAGCTAAATGACCATATCGCTAGCGGTGTTGATATTGTGATGATCATAGCCGATGGTCTGTCGGCAGACGCGGTTAATAGTAATGCTGTCAGTTTATTGAAAATATTAATCCCCCAGTTGCAATCGGCCGGGTTAAAGCTTGCGCCGGTGTGTTTGGTAAAGCAGGGCAGGGTAGCCATTGCCGATGACGTCGGGATGCACCTGAACGCCAGATTATCATTGATGCTGATCGGTGAAAGGCCCGGGCTCAGCTCTGCCGATAGCATGGGGGCTTATTTAACATTTAATCCCCGGCCCGGCTTAACTGATGAATCGCGCAATTGCATTTCCAATATCAGGCCGCAGGGGTTACTATTTAAGCCCGCTGCAAAAAAAATATTTTATTTAGTACAGGAAGCATTTAGACGAAAATTATCAGGGGTAGGGTTGAAGGATAATGCCGGATTATTGTCTGAGCAATGATTATTTTTTTTTCTCCTCCTTCAAATAGCCATTAAAAGATATAAAATCACGGTTGATGCTGTTTACCGCTAAGCTCGCATAGCCATCTGTAGAGATATATAACGTTAAGCTACTCATGTTCTTTACATCTGTTGGTTTAATAATAATTTCCCAGCCGCCTTTCTTCTTTTCAGTAACTTTATAATCAAATTTGGTTGAGCTGAATTTAATGCCGCCATCAGTTGCCCCATAGGGTACGTCAAAATAGGCACGGCCAAAATAGGGCAAATAGGCTATTACACTATCTCTGGTGACCCGCAGGTCATAATAAACTTCGGTCAATTGCCTTGCGCTTCCACGCTGTGGTAACACATAATTGGCTATAAATGTGTAATGCCTGGCATCAATGCTGCTTTTTATAGCTGCTTCTTTTGCCGCATGTTTATCCTTTCTGGTAGTTTGTGCATTGGCAATATTTTGTCCGGCGGAAACAATGAGCAGCAAGACCAGCGTATTTCTTAAGTGTTTCATATGGAAGATATTGGTTCAGAATCAGGCGGAGGCAGATATAAAGATATGGAAAAATAATATGGAATAAAAAAAGCTCCGATTGTTATCGGAGCTTTCAGTGATGTTTATCTTCTTTTATCAGATCAAATTAACACTGCGGTTAACAAATTCGGTCAACTCGGCGCCGGTTAACAAACCCTGAGAAAGCAATGCCAAATCAAAAGCCTGGCGGGCAAGCTGCGATTGTTCTGCCTCATTCTCATCCTGTAATATACGGGTAATGAGTTTATGATTGGCATTCACCACCACCTTGTAATTATCGGGCATGCTGCCATAAAAGCCCATACCACCACCCATGGCGGCCATTTCTTTCATACGGCGCATAAACTCGTCCATGGTCACCGTTACCGGCAATTCTTCAGGGTTAAGGCTTTCCAGTTCAACTTTAAAGGCCGGACGGTTAATGGCCTTTTCAAAAATGGTTTTCACTTTTGCCGATTCATCTTCCGTCAAAATATGAGCAGGCGCATCTTCTTTCCTGATCAGCTTATCGGCCACATCCGAATCCACGCGTTTTAAAGAAGTTTTTTCCAGTTTTTGTTCCAGGCTGCTTACAAAATGGCTATCGATCGGCGAATTCATCAATAACACATCGTATCCTTTTTTATTGGCCGACTGGATAAAGGCATTTTGTTTTTCAGGATCATTGGTATAGATATAAACCAGTTGTCCGTCTTTGTCCGTTTGCTCCGGCGCTACTTTTTCCTTGTATTCGTCAAGGGTGAAGTTTTGTTTCGCCGTGTTGGTCATCAGGGCAAATTCTTTTGCCTTATCATAAAATTTCTCTTCGCTCACCATGCCGTATTTTACAAAAAGACCGATATCCGGCCATTTTTCTTCATACGCTTTACGGTCATTTTTGAACAGTTCTGCCAGTTTATCAGCTACTTTTTTAGTGATATAACTGTTTATCTTCTTTACGCTACTATCGGCCTGCAAAAAGCTGCGCGATACATTCAGCGGGATATCCGGCGAATCGATCACCCCATGCAGCAGCATTAAAAACTCAGGTACAATATCTTTTACCTCATCCGTGATAAATACCTGGCGCGAGAACAGTTTGATCTTATTCCGTTGAAAATCGAACTCGTTTTTAACCTTGGGGAAGTATAAAACGCCGGTAAGGTTAAAAGGATAATCCACGTTCAGGTGTATCCAGAAAAGCGGATCTTCAGAAAAGGGGTATAACTGCTTGTAAAACTCGAGGTAGTCTTCGTCCTTCAGGTCGTTTGGTGATTTCGTCCAAATAGGATTGGTATCATTGATGACATTGGGGACTTCAACCGATTTGTATTTTGGTTTGCCTTCCTCATCCTGGCCATCCGGTTCCTCTTCGGTTTTTGTGCCGAAGATAATCGGTACAGGTAAAAAGCGGCAATATTTATCCAGTATTTCCTGCAGCTTGTGTTTGTTCAGGAACTCTTCAGAATCCTTATTGATGTGCAGGGTAATCTCCGTGCCGCGCTCTGTCAGGCTGCCATCGCTCAGTTCAAATTCAGTGCTTCCGTCGCATTCCCAATGGGCCGGTTCAGCGCCTTGCTGGTAAGATAGACTTTCGATCTCGACCCTGTCTGATACCATAAAGGCAGAGTAAAAGCCCAGGCCAAAACGTCCGATGATCTCGTTAGCATCTTTCGCTTCTTTAAACTTATCCATAAACTCGGTAGCGCCCGAAAAAGCGATCTGATTGATGTACTTTTTAATCTCGTCAGCTGTCATCCCCAGTCCATTGTCGGAAATGGTGATGGTTTTCTTCTTTTCATCAAAAGCGATTTCCACCCGCGGGTCGCCCAATTCGCCTTTGTATTGGCCCAGGGAGCTTAAGCGTTTGATCTTTTGAGTAGCATCTACTGCGTTGGATACCAATTCGCGCAAAAAGATCTCGTGGTCAGAGTATAAAAACTTTTTAATGATCGGGAAAATGTTTTCGGTATGAATCGAAATCGTTCCTTTTTCTTGCATAATCTATAATTGTTTAGAAATGAATGTACTTAATCAATGCCCATTCATCAAGCGCTGTTCCAAATTTTGTATATTGTCAAATTGGCAGATTCGCGGGAAGCTGATTAAGCTGGATTAAGTTCATTGGGTTAAAATCAGTTGATTTGATTGTATGATTGTTAACCTTTACAGCCTCTGCGATAATTAGCACTCCATCAACCGCTCACCTGACCAACTCCATCCACTAATTTTCTTAGAAATGCATTAAACACCCCTTCCAATTTCCGGGCCGTTTCCTCATCCGAAATATTCCCTTGGCCATCCATTTTTGACTGTATAAATGATAGCAGCAGAGTCGCCTCTTTAATTAAATTGGCATCTATGGCGCCTAATGTTTTAATGAGGGCCTGATGGGCATTTTCGCCGCCCGTTGAAGCAGTGACGAGGGCGGTAGGTTTGCCAGAGAAGGATGCGCTGGAAACTGTCCAGTCTAAAGCGTTTTTCAACGCGCCGGGTACGCCATAGGCATATTCCGGTGTACAGATGATGATGCCATCTGCTTCGGCTATTTGGCTTCTGAATGCTGCTACCGCGGCGGGCGGATCATCATTATCCAAACCGGGATCGAATGCCGGGATCGCCCTTAGTCCGTTGTAAATGGTATAGGTCGTACCGGAAGGCATCATTTTGCCTAAAGCATTTAATATTGCATGATTAGATGAGCCCAGCCGAAGACTGCCCGAGATAGCGAAAACCCTTTTGCTTGCTGAAGGAGAAATATGATTAGTTTGTTCCATAAAATTTTAATATTAATGAACAGAAATCCAATTGCCTTGTTGCCGGTGAAATTATGGCAGGGCAGTGACTGTCGGCAGGCTTCTGTCGTCTGGTTTGGGGATAAGTGTTCGGCTTTCCGAATTTTAAGCAGTAGTATAATTCCCTGAAAACCAGTACCTGTAACAGTTTTGTGACCATGGAATTAAACCTTAAGGTAAATAAACCATCAAACAAAACATGACAATGAGAGTTTGGATTAATAAATTCTCGTATATATTAAACTAAAACATAAACACATGAAAAATTTAACGAAATCACTGCTGTTCGCCGCTGCTGTTTTTACAGCGCCGGCTGGTTTTGCACAGGTTAATGTAGCTGCAAACACCGCAACTAAAATTGTAACCCAGGCTACATTGCCTAAAGTTAATGCAGCGGCAACAAGCCAAAAAGTAGTAAACAACGCTACTAATGTAACCAGTAGGGTTGCTGCTAGTACCAGCGAAGCTGCAAAAAATACTGCCCGTCAAACAGCAAAATTTAACGATAAGGTTAACGCCGAATCCACTGCATCCACTGCCGGATCAAGTACTGCTGCCAGCAAAGCAAATGCTGTGCAATCAGCTCCCGCAAGCGCAGCTGCCGGTGCAAAGACCAAGTCTGCTACTGTATCAAGTACTGCTATTGACGCAAATGCTTCGCAATCAGGCGCCGAAAGTGTCGCTGCTGATGCGAAAACCAAATCCACTGCCGCATTAAGTGCTGCTGCCGGCAAAGCAAATGCTTCGCAATCGGCTTCCGCAAAGGTAATCGGTGATACAAAAACCACGGCCGCAGCGGGATCAAGTACGGTGGCCGGCAAAGCAAATGCTTCGCAATCAGCGTCTGCAAAGGTAGTCGGTGATACAAAAACCACGGCCGCAGCGGGATCAAGTACAGTGGCCGGCGAAGCAAATGCTTCGCAATCAGCGTCTGCAAAGGTAGCTGCCCGCGCAAAAGCCAAGGCCGGTGGTGCTGCAACCGCTGCTGAAAAAAAATCTAATACAACAGTAGCCGCGGCCGGAGAAAACAAAGATGCTGCAATAAGCAAAACAGGAAAAACGCTTGCCTCAGCTAAACAAAAAGTAAAGCGTACAAAGTTGAGTGCAGGCAGTAGTACCACTTCGGGCGCTAGTAGCAATGCTGATGCAAGCGCTTCGTCAAAGAAAGCGGCTGTTAATGCCTCCAATGCGTCATCTGCCAGCACGAGCGTTAAAGCCGGTAAGAAAACCGCTGACATTAAAGGCTCTTCATCAGAAAAGGTGGCCGCAAGTGCGTCTAAACAATAATATTTAATAAAAAATTTGTGAGTGAAAGGCCATTTTATGTCCTTTCACTTTTTAAATTAGCATCATTTAATCTTACCACGATATGTTTAAATTAATTACTATTATTTCATTAACAGGTGTAACCTTTGGCGCTGCCGCTCAAAATGTCAAGCCGGATACTGCCGGTATTCAAAGTGCCACAAAGACAATATACTTTAATGCAGGTTTGCAGTATATGTCCAATCTTACCTATGCGGGGCGCAAGGACCAATCAAGTGTTCCTATTTTATTGCCTACGTTTACCGTCATATCCAAACATGGACTATTCCTGAATGCGATAGATTACTTTGATGTTAACGGACCAAAGTCAGGCGCCGAAGGGCTTAGTATTACACCGGGATATGTGTTTTCTTTTGACGATAAAAAGCAATTTGGCGGAGCGGTTTCGGCTACCAAATATTTTATAACCAACAAAAGCCCCATTATCCTGTCCTCGTTCAACGCCACCCTTGACGGGCAGCTAAGCTATACCGGTATTTTTAAATTTACCATAAGCGGAACCTATAGTATTGATAAAGACAATAAGCACGATGTTATTAACAATGCACAGTTAGAAAAAGATATCTGGCTATTTAAAACAGGCGTACTCAAATCCAACGGCCTTAAAATAACCCCTGCGGTAAACTTATACAGCGGCACGCAATCCTTTATCGAAACCTATTATACCAATTCGCAGGTGCCCAGGGCTCTTGCTGATCCAGCCATAGTTTCGCCGATCACAACATTGTTTCCGGGACTGTCAAAACAAGAGGTTCTTAATCAAACAGTAACACAGCAAAAGCAGCGCGAGGTTAAAAAATATCAATTGCTTGCACTTAGCGGGTCGCTGCCGGTTACCTATACTTTAAATAACTGGCTATTTAGCCTTACGCCTTACCTTACCAAACCATTTAACCAGGTAAGTTATGCGGGCAGTAATACCGACGGTAGCTACTTCTTTTTTACTGCCGGCGCCAGTTTAACTTTCTGATTTGGTTTTTGTCTGAACCTGGATTTAGGGAATTAAAGAATTTTTAGAATTTTAACGTAAGTAACAAGGCAACAGTTCAGGTAATTCTCAAATTCTAAAAATTCCGGTTCAGACAACTATCCGGCAAACTGCAACAAAAACGCCGAGCCCCTGCCTTCGGCTGATTGCACCTGGATATTGCCCTTATGCAACAGCATGATCTGTTTACACAGGCTGAGCCCAATACCGCTGCCGGTTTTTCGGGTGCTGAAGAATGGGATAAATATTTTATCGAGCAACTCAGTAGGTATACCCGAACCGTTATCTGCTACTTTAACTATCACACGGTTGTTAGCCTTCATTTCTGCCGAAAGGGAAATTCGCGGATGTTCCTTATCCTTGACCGCATCAATGGCATTTACCATCAAGTTGATCATCACCTGCTCCAGTAAATTAATGTCGGCCTCGATCGCCAGGGCGGGGTCGCGCAGTACGATTTCCAGTTCGATATGCTTCTTCTCAAGGGAAGGATGCATCAGGCTGTTCAGGTTTTCGAACAGGTCGCGTACGAGTATCTTTTTCAAGTCGAGCTTGGTGATCTTGTTCAGGTTGCGGTAACTTTCAGTGAATTTAAGCAGGCCCTCGCTGCGCCTTTTAATGGTATCTATGCCCAGTTCCAGGTCTTCCAGCTGACTGCTTACCGGGCTGTTGGCTATTTCGGGACTTTGCAACCTGTTTTTCAGCGTATCAGCCAATGACGAAATAGGAGCAACCGAGTTCATTATCTCGTGGGTCATCACACTCAGCAGCTTTTGCCACGCCCTTGATTCTGTTTCGTCCAAAGCCTCGCTCACGTTCTGAAAGGCGACCAGTTTATACACCTTATCATCACTGCGGAGCACGCTGGCATTGATCAGTATTTTAACTAATTGCTGATTGCGGGTAATGGTGATCACCTTGCTTTCGCCGGGTTTTACATTAATAATTTCCTTGTATAATTGTTCTTCCCGCTTTTCTAGTGAATAAATGGTTTTGATATAGGGAATACCGATCAGGTTTTTAAAGGCTTCATTTATCCAACCGGTTTCGCCGGTTTCATATTCGTAAGATAGAATGCCGGTATCGACCAGTTCCAGTATTTTTTGCAGGTAATGGTATTGCGTTTCGCGTTCGCGGCTGATGAGTTTAAAAGTAGTATTGATCTCATTAAAACCCTTCCTGAGCGGTTTAAGTTCAGTAGGGGCCTTGCGCACATCAAAATGACGCGAAAAATCGCGGTAATGTATCGATTCAACAAACTGGCTCACCTCATCCTGGGCCTTTTTTTGAAAGCGTATCATGTCGATCAGCTCGTATACCAGCAACGGGCAGGCAATCACTAAATAAAGATACAAACCCTGCACGGCAATGATGGAGGTTGCAGCCAGCGTAATAAAAAGGATCAGAACCCGCAGCAAAAGCCGCCATTCGTAACGTTTAAATATCATATTTGCTCAATCTGCGGTACAATGCGGTGCGTGTCAGTCCCAATTCTTTTGCGGCCCTGGTGATGTTGCCGTTATTCTTTTCGATCACCCTCAAAATGGCATTTTTTTCGAGTGTGCTCAGTGGCACATTATCTGCTTCGGTCTCACTTTCTCCGGGTGTTTCCAATATAGAAAATATCAGGTCATCGGACTTCAACAGGGAATCGTCGGCCATAATCACGGCCCTTTCAATGGTATATTGCAGTTCGCGTACGTTCCCCGGAAAATTATATTGCTTTAATTTTTGCAATGCGCCTGCATCAAAATCTACGGCAGGTTTTAAATATTTACTTGCATACATTTTGGCGAAATGCTTTGCCAGTATCACAATATCTTCGTTACGTCTTCGAAGCGGTGGCATATTAATCTCGACCGTATTGATACGGTAGATCAAATCCTTGCGAAAACGATTCTCATTGGCAAGTTCATACAAGGGCAGGTTGGTGGCACATATCAGCCTGATATCAATGTCAATAGGTTTGTTCGTTCCCAGGCGGGTAACATGGCGGTTTTGTAAAACGGTTAATAGTTTGGCTTGCTGCTGCAGCGTGATATTACCGATCTCATCCAAAAATAAAGTGCCCCCTTCAGCATCTTCAAAGCGGCCCGTCCGGTCCTCCCTGGCATCGGTGTAAGCGCCCTTTTTATGACCGAATAATTCACTCTCAAACAAAGTATCCGTTAATGCGCCTACATCTACCTTAATAAAGGGCTTATCAGCGCGCAACGAACGTTCGTGAATAGCTTTAGCCATCAGGTCTTTGCCGGTCCCGTTCTCACCTAAAATTAAAATATTGGCATCGGTAGGAGCTATTTTGTTTACTTTATGGAATATATCCTGCATCACTTCCGAGTCGCCCAATATCGATGTGTTCCCGACAGATTTTACCGCTGCCTTTGCCGGTTTGTATCCTTCCTGTTTATCAAGCAGCTCTTTAATGGTAGCAATTAGTTTTTCGTTATGCCAGGGTTTGACTACAAAATCGTTAGCGCCCTCCTTTAGCGAACGCACAGCCAGGTCGATATCACCATAAGCGGTGATCATGATCACGCAAACATTCGGCTTCCATTCCTTTATCTTCCTCAGCCAGTATAAACCCTCATTTCCGGTATTGATGGCGCTGTTAAAATTCATATCCAGCAAAACAAGGTCAACCTGGTTACGCTGCAGCAGCCAGTTGAGGTTTTCAGGATTTTTTTCGGTAATCACCTCCTGGGCTTCGGTTTTAAGCAAAAGCTTAACCGCGGTTAATACATCAATGTCGTCATCAACAACTAAAACAGTTGATTTCTTTAATACCATATTCTATTTATTTATTCATCGTTGATGGTTCATAGCCAAAGACAGTTGACGATTGAACCCGCATTTACCAATATTACCATATTTCTTTGAAAAGTTCATGGTTCATAAATGATAGTTCACCGATTTTGGTGATTATCTTTATTGCTATGAACATCAGCTATGAACCATCAAACAATTTTTATGCTAAAACTGCTTAATAAGGCGATATCATTATAAATGATTGGCCATGAACCATCAACTATAAACAATGAGCTGAAATAATCAAAAAGCACTGTATCATAACCGTACACTTGCTGTAACAGAAGCGAACGCCCTGTTTACGTATTTTGATATTAAAATACTGAAAAACAGCCATTTAATTTGTGGCATATCTTTTTATAACCTATAACAAAATATAATTTATAAACGTGGACAGAAAAATTGAAAGAAGTACCTGGAACAGCAAACGTATAATGACCATTGCAGGCGTTACGGCAATAGCGGCGCTTGTGGTGGGGAGTATTTATTTTACATCCGGTAAAAGCAAGTATAATGCACCTATCGATCGTATCACCATCAGCGAAATTAAAAAAGGCCCCTTTCAGGAGTTTATCCCTGTCAATGGGGTGGTAATGCCGTTAACCACCATCTACCTGGATGCAGTCCAGGGTGGCCGGGTTGAAGAAAAATATGTTGAAGACGGAGCCCAATTGAAAAAAGGCGACCCTATATTAAGATTGGCAAATACTGATGTGGAACTGAGCCTGGCCAACTCTGAAAATGCTGTTTATGCGGCGCAAACCCAAATGCAGATTTCTCAAAATAACGCGGCTCAAAATACAGTGAACAAACTGCAGACCATGGCGGATGCAGAAAGCGCTTTTAAGGAGGCCGAACGCGTATATAATCTGGATAAAAAATTATATGCACAAAAGGCTATTGGCTTACAGGAATACAAGATTGCTGAAAATACTTATCAGTACCAATTGCGAAAAAAGAACCTTGCAGCTCAAATATTAAAACAGGATACCCTGCTAACCAAAGAGCAGGATGCACAGGCTAAAGAACAATACCGGCAAATGAACAGCAGTTTGCAGCTAATGCGTAAGGAAGTAGCCGATCTTACGGTAAGGTCGCCAATTGATGGTCAGCTGACAGCATTGGATGCAGAAATCGGACAGAATAAGAACAGGGGCGAGCACCTGGGACAGATCGATGGATTTTCGGGTTTAAAAGTAAGGGCTAATGTGGATGAGCATTATATCTCAAGGGTTTTTACAGGTTTAACAGCTTATTACCCCACGGATGATAAAAGCTATAAACTTATTGTGAAAAAAGTATTTACCCAGGTTACCAGTGGCCAGTTCCAGGTAGATATGCAATTTGCAGGCGAAAGTCCTAAAGGCTTAAGAAAAGGCCAGACGCTGCAGATCAGGCTTGCATTCAGTGATGAAGCGCCGGCACTGCTATTGCCTAAGGGTGGTTTTTACCAGCAAACAGGCGGTAACTGGATATTTAAAGTGAGCGACGATGGCAAAACAGCCTATAAAGTGGATATACAACTGAACAGGCAAAACCCTGACTATTATGAAGTGACAAGAGGATTAAAGCCGGGCGACAAAGTGATCACCTCGAGCTATGAGAATTATGGAGATATCCAGGAGCTTGTACTGACGAAGTAGCCCCTGCCAACACTTGCCTGCAAGGGTGGACTTAAAAAAGTCTTTCGCAGGGGAGACTTACAGGCGGGCTAATTAAGATAAAAAAACTGATTATTAACTAACAATAAAAACAAAATCAAATCCTTAAGCTAAACCAAAGGATTTAGGAGGCGCAAATGATAAAAATTACAGATCTCGAAAAATTTTACCGCACGGAAGAGGTAGAAACTATTGCACTGAACAAACTATCTATTGAAGTTAAAAGGGGCGAGTTTGTGGCGATAATGGGCCCTTCAGGATGCGGAAAATCAACACTGTTAAACATCCTGGGCATGCTTGACGATCCGGATGGCGGAAGCTATGTTTTCAATGGCGTTGAAGTTGCTCATTTCAACGAACGTAAAAGGGCTGACTTACGGAAGCATAATATTGGTTTCGTGTTTCAGAGTTTCAACCTCATTGATGAGCTTACCGTATTTGAAAACGTAGAGCTGCCATTGATCTATACAGGCGTTCCAAGTTCTGAAAGGGTTAAAAGGGTAGAAGAAGTGCTGGATAAAATGCAGATCATGCACAGCCGAAATCACTATCCGCAGCACTTATCGGGTGGTCAGCAGCAGCGTGTAGCTATTGCCCGGGCCGTGGTAAACAAACCAAAACTGATACTGGCGGATGAGCCGACGGGTAATCTGGACAGCAGCAATGGTAACGATGTAATGGAACTGCTTACTGACTTGAATGAGCATGGAACGACTATCATAATGGTAACCCACTCTGAGCATGATGCCCGTTACAGCCACCGTATCATTCGCTTGCTTGACGGTCAAACCGTTATGGAAAATATAATGATCTGATAAAAGATCATGCCGGAAACTCGATTAGTTGAATAATCAGTTGATTAATGTGTGTCTCTCTAACTCCTTCTGTTGCAGAAGGGGTTAGTTTGAGAGTTCGCGTCCCCTTTTTCCCTCCCCGGGAAGGAGAGTGATAAACGATTTATAAAAGAAATTATAATATAAATAAATACCATTAAGAATTCTCCCTACCGGGAAGGATTAGGAGGGGCCAATGTTCAGAAACTACGTCAAAACCGCATTCAGAAGCCTTACAAAAAATAAGGCATTTACAGCCATTAATATATTAGGGCTTGCGCTGGGCCTGGCAACCTGCTTGCTGATCGTATTGTATGTGGCTGACGAATTGAGCTATGATCGATATAATACCAAAGCTGATCGAATATACCGTGTTAACGAGGACCTGAAACTGGGCAACAACAATGCTTTGTATGCGGTATGTATGCCGCCTTTGGCCCAAACCTTAAAGAATGATTTCCCGGAAGTGCAGGATGCAGTCAGGCTGAAACAAGCCGGAGGTTTCCATGTAAAAAAAGGTAATGAAAGCATACTGGAATACGGGACCGTTTTTGCCGATCCTTCACTGTTTAACGTTTTTACTTTACCAATGATCTATGGCAATCCTGCCACTGCCCTAAAAGATCCAAATAGCGTTGTACTAACCGAGCGTACAGCAAAAAAATATTTCAACACCACCAATGTAGTAGGGCGGATATTAAAAGTAAATGATGGCCAATTACTGAATATTACCGGCGTGATCAAAGATATCCCTAAACAGTCACATTTTAACTTTGATTTTTTCGTCTCAATGTCCAGTTGGGCGGATAGCAAGTTAAATCAATGGCTTAGGAGCGATTATAATACTTATGTATTGTTTAAAAAGGGTGCGGATCATCAGGCATTTGAGAAAAAGCTACCTGCTTTCTTAAACAAATACAGCAGTGGCGAGATGCAGGCAAACCTGCATTTAACTATGGATGCCTTTGAAAAGAGCGGGAGTTACTTCAGATTAAATTTAACACCGCTTTTGGACATTCATTTACATTCAAACAGGGATGGCGAACTCAGTCATAACGGTACGGTACAATACGTATATATATTTTCGGCCATAGCCATATTTATATTATTGATCGCCTGCGTTAATTTCATGAACCTTTCTACCGCCCGTTCCTCTAATCGTGCCCGGGAAGTAGGCGTGCGCAAAGTTTTGGGTTCATCACGGAAATACTTAATCGCTCAGTTTTTAACCGAATCAGTCTTAGTTACCCTGGCCGCCGCCAGTGTAGCATTCATCGCTGCTATAATACTACTACCGGTATTTAACCACTTATCGGGCAAGGAGCTGGTGATTAACGCACAAACTTTGACGTGGCTGATACCTGTTTTACTTGCAATAATTATCGTAGTTGGATGCCTTGCCGGGTCATATCCTGCATTTTTTCTTTCAGCATTCCAGCCTATTGGTGTGCTGAACGGGAAAATAGCATCAGGTTTTAAAGGCGGCAGGCTGCGGAGTTTACTGGTGGTGTTCCAGTTTTCTATCTCTATCTTTCTGATCATTGGCACTATCGTGATTTATAATCAACTCAATTATATACAAACCAAAAATCTTGGCTATAACCGCGATCAGGTACTCGTGATAGATAAAGCATTCGAATTAGGCAGTCATGCCAAAACATTTAAACAGCAGGTCAAGCAATTGCCCGGTGTAGTTAACGCTACGTTAACAGGCTATCTGCCAACCTCACAGATGCGCAGTACAACTATTTTTTTCGGGGATGCTACGGCGGATCAGAAGAAGTCGATTTTTCCCCAAAGCTGGAATGTTGATGAGGATTATCTCAGCACCTTAGGTATGAAAATAACTGCAGGTCGGAATTTTTCAAACCAAATGCCAACGGATTCCACAGGTTTGATCATTAACGAAACGGCTGCTAAGTTTTTGGGATTTAAAGATCCGCTGAATAAAATTTTATATAGAAATACAGACGGCAACCGCGACCATGGTAAACGCTATCATATCATAGGTGTGGTTAAGGATTTCAATTTTAGTTCCCTGCGCGAAAATATCAGTCCGGTTGTTTTACTGCTCAATGAAGATACCGGGTACTTGAGCGTGAAAGTGAGCGCTTCAAATATACCTGCCCTGATAGCCCGGATAAAGCGTAAGTGGGAAAGCTTTACACCTATACACTTTGAATATTCATTTATGGACCAGGATTTTGATGCCGCATACCGGTCTGAACAACGGACTGGGACCATATTCCTGATATTTACTGTATTGGCCATTATAATAGCCTGTCTTGGTTTATTTGGCCTTGCAGCTTACGCTGCCGAACAGCGCACAAAAGAGATAGGAATACGTAAAGTATTAGGGGCAAGTGTTGCCCTCATTGCAGGTACCTTATCAAAGGATTTTATCAAACTGGTATTGATCTCCATAGCAGTGTCTACGCCAATTGCCTGGTATTTAATGAATAAATGGCTGCAGGATTTTGCATACAGAATCACTATACAATGGTGGGTGCTGGTGCTTGCCGGTTTTGCTGCATTAAGCATTGCAATCGTTACGGTAAGCTTCCAGTCCATAAAAGCGGCATTGGCCAACCCGGTGAAGAGTTTACGCAGTGAGTGATTTAGTCAACAGTCGTTAGAATTTAGAGCTTAAAATTTATTGATCAGGATTTAAAATTTAAGAACATGATAAGAAACTACATCAAAACCGCTTTCAGAAACCTTTGGCGGAACAAGGCTTTTTCTGTGATCAATATAGTAGGGCTTAGTGTAGGGCTTGCCTGCTGTATGCTTATATTTTTATACACCATGGATGAGGTGAGTTATGACCGGTTCCATGAAAAAAAGGAAAGCATATATCATCTTACAGCTGATATGAAAGGACCTGACGGGCATGTAAACAAAAGCTCAAGCACAGGTATGATGCCCGGCCCGGCTTTTAAACAGCAAATACCCGAGATTACCGACTTTGTTAGGGTACAAAGCGCTGATTTTACGGTAAAGCGGGGCAACGAGGTTTTTGACCAGGATGCTTTATACGCTGATGATAATTTCTTTTCTGTCTTTTCTTTCCCCCTGATCCAGGGAAACCCGCGTACAGCACTGAAGGACATGCGTTCAATAGTACTTTCTGAAGAGGTAGCGGAAAAATACTTTGGGAAACAAGACCCGGTAGGCAAGGTACTCGAGCTGAAAGTGAATGATAAATTTCAGCCTTTTACCGTATCGGCGGTGACAAAGAAATCACCGCAAAACTCTTCTATCAAGATCAAGATGCTGTTGCCTATGAAGTTTAACCAGTCATTGAATAACGATACCCAATGGCTCAATTTCTTTCTGAATACATTTTTTACGGTAAAGCCCGGTGCTGATATAAAAGCAGTGGAAGCGAAGCTAGCAAACGTGTTTAACCACCAAGCAGCAGATCAAATAAAAGAAGCCGCAGATAAATACGGCCTTAAAGACAAGATAAGTTATGGCCTGCAGCCATTACTGCAAATGCACACCAGCACCGATTATCCCGCTGACAATGGTTTAACGGATGCCAGCAGCCCGATTTATACTTATATTTTAACCGGTATCGCTTTATTTATTCTGCTCATTGCCTGCATAAATTTCATAAATCTTACTGTTGCGCGGTCTCTTAAAAGAGCCAAAGAAATTGGTATACGTAAAGTGGTGGGCGGGCAGCGCAGACAGCTGATCGCACAATTTTTGGGCGAGTCTCTTATCTTAAGTTTTATTGCATTTGTATTGGGTATCGTATTGGTACAGCTGGCATTGCCGTTTTTTAATACGCTTGCTAATAAATCCCTTGCTTTCTCTTATTTGTTAAGTGTAAAGTTGGTGGCAGGATATGTTATGATATTCCTCGTTACCAGTTTACTTGCCGGGTTTTATCCGGCATTGGTGCTCTCAGGTTTTAATCCTGTTCAATCGTTATACAACCGTCAGCAATACGCAGGTAAAAATTACCTGTCAAAGGGCTTGGTAGTATTGCAATTTACCCTGGCCACTTTTCTCATTATTTCAACGATAACCATTTATTCGCAATTCAATTATTTAATGCATTTCGACCTGGGATATAATGATAAAAACGTGGTATCCATAGCAGCATTTGGCATTGATAAACAAAAACTGCCTTTGTTTAAGACAGAACTTTTGAAAGATCCTTCCATCAAAAATGTAAGCGCCGACCAGGGAGGCAGATGGGGAACACTTGCGCATGTTAATAATGCCCAGCAAATCCAATTTGATATGAAGCATATTGACCAGGACTATCTTTCCTTGTTCGAGGTGCCTGTTGTAAAAGGCAGGAATTTTTCAAAGGATATGGTCTCAGACAGTGCCAGGTCGGTATTGGTTAACGAGTCCTTCGTAAAACAGGCCGGCTGGAAAAACCCGGTAGGGCAGGTGGTCGACTTTTTTTACAATAAGAAAAAATATACCGTCATCGGCATTGTAAAGGATTATCATTTCCTTTCATTGACCGAAAAAACACCGCCGCAGCTTTATTCTATGAACCCCCAGTATCCCTATGGTAATATTTTTATAAAAATAAAAGACAGCAATAAGGCAGAGACACTTAATCATATTGAAAAGACATTCAAGTCGCTATTTCCTTATAAGCCATACCAGTACACTTTTAAGGATGCGCAGAATGCACAGCAATATGACAAAGAATCGAAATGGAAGCAGATCGTCACGTTCGGCGCCTTATTGACCATCTTTATTTCCTGTATCGGGCTTTTCGGGCTTGCAACTCTTTCCTCAGAGCGTCGCAAAAAAGAGATCGGGATCAGAAAAGTGCTGGGAGCAAGTGTAGAAGGGATCGTCAGAAAACTTTCTGCCGACTTTTTAAAACTGGTTGTGCTTTCGGCGGTAATAGCTGCGCCGGCTGCCTGGTGGGCCATGCATAAATGGCTGGAGAATTACCCTTACCGTATAGGGATCAATGTCTGGATATTTTTATTTGCTGCTGTGCTGGTGCTTTTCATTGCGCTGGCGACGGTTAGTTTTCAGGCAATTAAAGCCGCGATCAGCAATCCGGTAAATAGTCTGCGGAGCGAGTAATGTTTACTGAAGCTGATTGCTAAAATAGTGCAACCTAATGCCTTGTAAAGTCGTCTGACGGAATATGATCCAGTAAATTATAAAACCAGCATCAGCAACTATGTTTATCAGCTTGATAATCTGTTTGATCACGGTAAGCTATCAGGCGATTAAAGCAGCATTGAATAACCCGGCTAAGAGTTTGCGAAGCGAATAGAGAATGTGCAACTATTTGCATCCAATAAGCGTCTTGTCGATAGATATTTAACGCATGTAATATGTTAAAGAATTATTTAAAAATCACCTGGAGAAATCTGCTTCGTCACAAAGCATTCTCATTTATCAATATAATTGGGCTTGCCATTGGTATGTCCAGTGCGGCCCTTATTTTATTCTGGGTGCAGAATGAAATGAGCTACGACCAGTTTCACACAAAAAAAGATCGTCTGTATCAGGTTTATAACCGTTCGGTATTTGACGGTAAACTATGGTGCTGGGGAACTACGCCAAAGGTAATGTCCAAAACTTTAAAACAGGACTATTCTCAAATTGAAGAAGTTACCCATACCACCAATGGTAATTTTCTGTTTACCGTAGGCGAGAAACACTTGAATGCTGACGGGAATTTTACTGATTCGGGGTTTCTGACTATGTTTTCTTTCCCGCTGATCAGCGGAAATCCAAATACAGCATTAAATAACATCAACGACATTGTGATCACTCAAAAGTTATCAAAAAAGCTGTTTGGCAATGATCATGCAATGGGTAAGGTGATCAAGATAGACAGTAATGCTTATTTCACCGTAACAGGTGTAATGAAGGATCTGCCAAATAATACCCAATTTAAGTTTGAATACCTGATGCCGTGGTCATACCTCAAAAAAATTGGAGGAGACGACGGGAACTGGAGTAATAATTCATGCCAGACCTGGGCTTTACTGAAGCCTAATGTCACCGAAGCGGTAGCCAACAAAAGCATTATTAATATCACCCGGACACATTCCAATGTTAAAGATATCGATGTTTTTCTTCATCCTGCAAGTAAATGGCGGTTGTATTCCAATTTCGATCAGAAAGGGAAAGTATCGGCAGGACGTATTGCAGTAGTAAAAACCTTTTCAATGATCGCAATTTTGATTTTGCTGATCGCATGCATCAATTTTATGAACTTGAGTACGGCCCGCAGCGAAAAACGTGCGCGCGAGGTCGGGATCCGTAAAGTTGCCGGTGCTTTAAGGGGCTCGCTGATCTTCCAGTTTTTAGGAGAATCTATCCTGATCGCCTTAATAGCGGGCGTTTTGGCGCTGCTCATTATACAGTTAAGTATGTCAGGATTTAATCTACTTACCGATAAGCAGTTATATGTACCTTATGGAAATCCTTTCTTTTGGCTGATTGCTCTGGGTTTTATTATTACTACCGGTGCTGTTTCGGGCAGTTATCCGGCGCTTTATCTTTCTTCGTTCAAACCGGTCAGTGTATTAAAGGGAACGTTTAAGGCGGCCAATGCTTTGATCACACCGCGTAAATTATTGGTTGTTGTACAATTTACATTTGCTGTAGTACTGATCATTTGCACCATCATCATACGGCAGCAATTAAAATATGCGCAGGAGCGCGACTCAGGTTATAAAAAGGATAATTTGGTGTATGTAATGATGACCGGCGATATGGATAAGCATTACCGGTTAATAAAAAGTGAACTGGTGAGTAGCGGGGCGGCAAATGCCGTGTCAAAAACCAGTGCACCAATAACGCAGGGATGGAGCGATAGCTGGGACTTTTTATGGGCCGGTAAAGATGTAAGTAAAAAAATAGACTTCAATATATTTAATACCGATGGCGAGCTGGCAAAAACCATGGGCTTGAAAATCATCGAAGGCCGGGATATCGATATTAAAAACTATCCTACCGACTCAACTGCCGTATTGCTTAATGAAGCGGCAGTTAAGATCATGGGCTTTAAGAGCCCTATCGGCCAGGTAATTAAAAGGGGAGAGGCACCCAATTTTACATCACTCCATGTAGTAGGCATAGTAAGGGATTTTATATTGCAGTCGCCATTTGAACCAATAAAGGCAATGATCATACAAGGCCCGAAGTCATGGTTCAATGTAATTCATTTCAGGCTGAACGATGCTAATTCAACTACCGAAAGTTTAAACCGGGCTGAGAAAATATTTAAAAAGTACAATCCCGGGTATCCTTTTGAATACAACTTCATCGATCAGGATTATGCTAAAAAATTCGGTGATGAACAACGCACACAAACCCTTGCAAGCCTTTTTGCCGGGCTGACCATCATTATCTCATGCCTTGGTTTGTTTGGATTGGCAGCTTATATGGCGCAGAACCGTATCAAGGAAATAGGCGTGCGCAAAGTATTGGGAGCATCAGTAGCGGGTGTAACTACATTACTGTCCAAAGACTTTTTAAAACTGGTAATGATCTCATTTGTCATTGCCTCACCAATCGCCTGGATTGCTATGGATAAGTGGCTGCAGGGATATAATTATCGTATTTCAATAAGTATTTGGGTGTTTGTTATGGCCGCTTTACTGACCATTGTTATCTCTTTGATAACTGTAAGTTTCCAGGCTGTAAAGGCCGCCCTGGCAAACCCGGTTAAAAGTTTAAGGAGCGAGTGATCGGTAATCGGAGATTAGTTGGTTAGATTGTGTTGATAGTGGTAAAAAATTAGCGAGATGATTAATGACGTTATCCCAATTATAAGATTTTGAGTTTAGGATTTAGAAATTAAATTTCTATTTACATGCAACGTATCTGTTTAAACTGAAGTCTAATAGACAAACTAAATTAATGATTATGAAGACTTATTTAATCTTTTTTATTGTTGCCTGCCAAAGCATGGTTGCCCTGGCCCAGGATAACGAAAAGCAAACGCCATATTTAACTAAATCGCTGGCAAATAACGCGATCAGCAGCGTAGTTGTAAATACATCAGCGGGGGGTATTGAGGTTAGCGGTCAAAGTGGTCAGGCGCCAAGGGTAGAAGTATATATAAGAGGCAATAACAACCGGGATCTTTCAAAAGAAGAGATCAGAAAGCGTCTTGACGAAGATTACGATCTGAGCATTACAGTTACTGGTCACGAAGTGACTGCGACAGCAAAAAACAAACACAATTTTTCAAACTGGAGAAACCAGATCAGTATATCATTCAAAGTTTATGTTCCTGAACAAGTGTCCACTAATTTGAAAACCAGCGGCGGGGGCATACGTCTTGATAACTTAAAGGGGAATGAAAATTTCAGTACAAGTGGGGGCGGGTTACAAATAGACAGGCTTACCGGCACGATCCATGGCCGGACATCAGGCGGTGGTATAGACGTTTCAAACTCAAGTGAAGATATCGACCTGGAAACCAGCGGTGGCGGTATTAAAGCAAAAAATTGCAGCGGTACCATTAAACTGGAAACATCGGGCGGAGGCTTACTGCTCGAAGACTTAAAAGGTAAAATTACCGCACATACCAGCGGCGGCGGAGTACAGGGTAATAATATTGAAGGTGAACTGATTACAGGCACATCCGGTGGCGGCATTGACCTGAAAGGGATGAACTGCAGCCTGGATGCCTCTACCAGCGCAGGCAGCTTAAATGCCCGGATGAAACATGTAGGTAAATACCTGAAGCTGAATGCAAGCTCAGGGAATATTAACCTCGAACTGCCATTAAAACAGGGGCTTGACCTTAATTTAAGAGGCGACAGGGTTAATCAGCATCCATTTAAATTAAGTGACTTTAGTGGTGAATGGGATAAGGACCGTATAAAAGGCACCGTAAATGGCGGCGGCGTGCCGGTCAGTGCAGATGCATCAAGCGGAAATATCAACGTAAGATTTGAGTAATAAAAAGCTGAACCAAGATAAACCCAAATTAAGATGAAAACCTATATCATATTATTTTTGCTTGCATGCCAGGGTATAAACGCTTCGGCGCAAGATAGTAAAACACCTTACCTGACTAAATCATTATCAGGGGATGCTATAAAGCATGTTTTTGTAAGCACCTCTGGCGGTAGCATTACGGTTAGCGGTGATAAAGGCCAGCAACCACGTATTGAGGTGTACATCACCAATAATATGGGCTTTGCCCCATCTAATGATGAAATTAAAAAACGCCTGGCCAAGGACTATTCACTGGATATATCGGTAAACGGTGGTGAGTTACACGCTGTTGCCAAAAGTAAACATAACGGTAACTGGGACTGGGGAAGATCCCTTAATATTGCTTTTAAAGTCTATGTTCCGCAGGATGTCGCTACCAACCTGGAAACAAGTGGCGGAAGCATTCACCTGGATAATTTAACCGGTGAAGAGAAATTTACTACCAGCGGCGGCAGCCTGCATCTTGACCGGTTAACAGGCAATGTACGCGGCAGAACTTCGGGTGGCAGTATACAGGTCTCCAATTCAGGTGAAAATATCGACCTGGAAACCAGTGGTGGTAGTATTCATGCCAATAATTGTAAGGGGACGATAAAACTGGGCACCTCCGGCGGCTCTTTACACCTTGATGAATTAAGCGGAAAGATCGATGCAACAACAAGCGGCGGCAGTGTTTCCGCCAGTAACATCAAAGGCGAACTGCGTACCGGTACTTCGGGCGGGAGTGTGAATTTAAGCAGTCTGGCCTGCAGCCTGGATACCTATACCAGCGGCGGCAGTATGCACGTGCAATTAAGCCAGCTGGGGAAATATGTAAAAATTAATTCAAGTGGCGGCCATGTCGATCTCCGGTTGCCGAATAAAGGTCTTGATTTGAACCTGCACGGCAATAAAGTAACTGCCGAGCTGGGCAGCAGCTTTAAGGGAACTAAAGATAAAGACAGGATTGAAGGTAAATTAAATGGCGGGGGCATACCGGTAGATGTAAATGGCGGCGGCCGGGTTAATCTGACATTGAATTAGAGATGAATTGTTGGAATGTTGTAAAAGCTGAAATGTTTGAATGTCTTTGAATAAACTAATGTTTAAAGTCCGCTCCGCGGGGGAGGATTTAGGAGGTGCTTATGATAAAAAACTATTTAACAAGTGCATGGCGTAATATCGCAAGACACAAGTTTATTTCATTCATTAATATTTTTGGTTTAACCACCGGGTTAACCTGTTGCCTGCTTATCCTGGCTTACATTATTAATGAATTGCGCTACGATAAGTTTAATGTAAACGCCGACCGCACTTATCGGGTAACACGCATTTTTTATTCGGGGCCCAATGTCGAAAGTTTGCATTTGAGCTCTATTGCCCCGCCTTTTGGCCCTTTACTTCAAACGGCATTTCCTGACATCCAAAAGATGACCAGGGTGCTGCCAAGTGGAGTCACCGTTTTGCATTATAAGGACAAACTTTTTAATGAGAAAAATGCATTTTTCGCAGATGAGAATTTTTTTGATGTTTTCAGCTTAAATGTGCTCAGAGGTGACAGGCGTACGGCATTGAATGATCCTTATAATATTATGCTGACCGAAGAAATAGCCAAAAAATACTTTGGCGATCAGGACCCGATCAATAAAACCATATTATTGGATAACATTAAACACGAGTACAAGGTAACCGGTATTTTTAAACCTTTCCCGTCAAACTCGCACATGCATCCGGATATTCTGATGTCATTCAATACATTAAAAGACACCGCTATTTACGGAGAGAAGCAGTTAGAGACCAATTTTGGCAACAATTCATTTTATACTTACCTGCTTTTACCAAAGGGTTATAACGCGGAAATGATCAGCAGGCAATTATCCTCCTTCCTGGATAAATATGTGCACATGCAGGGCATGCCGCCAAATCTTAAAACCTCGCAGGTGACTAAACTCACTATGCAAAAATTGACCGATATTCATTTAAGATCACACCTGGACGATGAGATTGAAGAGAATGGGAGTATTAGTCGTGTTTACCTGTTTTCTGTTATCGCGTTATTTATCCTATTAATAGCCTGTATTAATTATATGAACCTGTCCACGGCACGTTCAACGCTGCGGGCAAAGGAAATCGGGATAAGAAAAGTAATTGGTGCACAGCGAAAAGAAATAATCAGGCAGTTTTTGAGTGAATCGGTCCTGGTCACCTGGATAGCGATGGTGTTCGCTCTGACGCTAAGCGGGCTGTTGCTTCCTTATATCAATAGTCTTTCGGGCCTTGATCTAACATTTTCCAGTTTGTTCAAATGGAAGATCATATCGGTTATCCTGCTGCTGCCTTTTATCATCGGTTTAATCAGCGGCGTTTACCCGGCCATGTTTATGTCGTCATTTATCCCGGTTAAGGTGTTAAAAGGTGTTCTGAAAGTTGGGGCTGGCAGTATCTCTTTTCGTAAGGTGCTGGTTGTGCTGCAATTTGCCATTTCCATTATACTGATCGTAGCTACTACCATAGTGTTTCAGCAACTTCGTTATATACAGCAAAAGTCGTTGGGATTTAATAAGGATCATATTATTAACATGGCATATAATGGCAGCCTTACCAAACAATTTGAATCATTCAGGCAGGAATTATTAAAAAACCCGGCGGTAAAAGAAATAGGCCGTTCCTCCCGTATCCCATCGGGGCGCTTACTGGACGATCAGAATGCCCAGGTGATGCAGGCCGGAACTATGGCCGCTATTAAGATCGACCTGAAATACATCACTGCCGATTACGGCTTCATACCCACTTATGGCATGCAAATGGTAGCCGGAAGAAATTTTTCGCGGGATTTTATAACGGATACGGCAAATTATGTGATTAACGAGACCGCCGTGCAACAGCTCGGTTGGAAAAATGCACAAAACGCTATTGGCAAGGATATGAGTTATGGTGGCGTTAAAGGAAAGGTAATCGGTGTGGTACACGATTTTCATTTTGAATCGCTGCATCAAAAGATCATCCCGCTGCTGTTCCAATTGCCCGCTCCTAAAAACGGTTTCTACGGTAATATATCTGTAAAAATCGATGGTAACCATATATCATCAGCTATTGGTACTGTTGAAAATACCTGGCATAAATACTTGCCCAATGTGCCTTTTGATTATACTTTTTTGGATGAAAAGTTTCAAAAGTTATATAACAGTGAGCAGCAGCAGGGAAGCTTGTTTACCATATTTTCGTGTTTGGCCATATTTATTGCCTGCCTTGGGCTGTTCGGCTTATCAGCGTTCACCATATCACAGCGGGTCAAAGAGATAGGGGTGCGTAAAGTGTTAGGGGCAAGCATATCGCAAATAGTGGTCGAATTGTCCAAGGATTTTTTAAAGCTGGTGCTTATAGCTGCTGTATTTGCCTTACCTGTGGCCGGACTACTTATGCATAATTGGCTCCTTGATTTTGCCTCCAGGATAAACTTAAGCTGGTGGGTATTTTTAATGGCCGGGGTAATAGCGCTCATCATAGCCTTCGTTACGATCAGTTTCCAATCAATAAAAGCCGCGACGGCTAACCCGGTCGAAAGTTTGAGGAGCGAGTGATTCTACGGTTATCAGTCTTCAGTTCTGAGTCTTAAGTTAATGCAAAATGAAATCAGACTTTTGGCTCAGAACTTAAGAGTCAATACTTTTGACTCAAAAGAGCTGTATCATAACCGTACACCAGTTGTCACGCTTGCGTACACCTGTGCGCCACGGGTTATTGTAAATTGTTTATTTACAGATAGTTACTTGTTTGGTATAAGTTTTAATAATGATTGATCTAAGCTGCTACGATCATCATGATAAAAAACTACCTTAAAACTGCCTTTCGCAGTTTCGGACGTCATAAGCTGTTCACATTCATTAATATTATCGGCTTATCCATTGGCATAAGTGCTGCGCTGATTATTTATCTGATCGTACATTATGATTTTACGTTTGATAAGTTCCATAAAGACGGCGACCGCATTTATCGTGTAGTAACCAATTTTACATTTGAAGGTCAGCCGGCTTATAACAGCGGTGTTAGCGGGCCAATACCGGGTGCTGTTAAAACCAGGGTCACCGGGGTTGACGTGTCAGCGCCGTTGTTTACATTGTATCAAACAGATACCTATGTTCCCGGCAGCAAAGGAAAGGTTAAGTTTAAAGCTCAGAATGATATCACCGTTGCTGATCAGGGATACTTTAATATTTTTCAATATATGTGGCTGGCAGGCTCGGCTCAAACGGCCCTAAACGGCCCAAACCAGGTGGTGTTAACGTCAACCCGCGCCAAAAAGTATTTCCCGGGTCTTACATTCGACCAGATGATCGGCCGCATAGTAATTTATGATACGATCAAGACTACTGTTACCGGCGTAGTACAAACGATCAGGGAAAATACTGATTTTGCCTTTAATGATTTTATTTCCTTTGCCACAGCCGGTACAAATAATGATCTGAAAAGAAGGTTGAGCCTATATAATTGGGGAGGTACAAGTCCCGAGCGGCAGCTTTTCGTTAAGCTATCCCCGCAAAGCCAGGCGGCTAATATAGAACGTCAGCTAAATGATGTACTTAAAGAGAACGAAGTAAGACGGCCTGAGAATAAAGGCAACACCCATACTTTACATTTACAGCCGTTGAACGATATTCATTTCAACGCGAACTATGGCACATTTAATGGTCATGTGGCCAATAAGGCGACCTTATATGAGCTATTTGCAATTGCAGTGTTCATTTTATTATTGGGCTGTATCAATTTCGTTAACCTGACCACCGCCCAGGGAGCGCGAAGGGCCAAGGAGATAGGTATTCGCAAAACAATGGGAAGCAGCCGCCAACAACTCGTGGCCCAGTTTCTGAGCGAAACCTTTTTGATTACCCTTACTGCCGTTCTTATTTCGACAGCGATGGCCCCGGTTATTCTTAAATTCTTCGACGGATTTGTACCAGCCGATATTAAAGCTGATATTTTTAACCAGCCGGCTGTATTGCTGTTTCTACTATTTTTGCTTATATCTGTGAGCCTTTTATCCGGCTTTTACCCTGCCTTGGTATTGTCAGGTTATAAACCAGTTTCGGTGCTTAAAAACCAGGCACTAAGCCATGACAATAAAACCCGTAACGCATGGCTGCGCAAGTCGCTGACTGTAACGCAGTTTGTTATTGCCCAGTTTTTTATCATGGCTACCGTATTGGTCAGCAAGCAAATTTATTATGCCGTGCATAAGGACCTTGGCTTTAAAAAGGACGCGATCATCATTGTCAATTCTCCCTGGAAAAACCGTAGCGCAAGCCTTAACCAGGTATTTATAAACAAGCTGCGGGCAATACCACAAGTCGATCTGGTTAGCGCCGGAAGGGACGCCCCGATATCTGATGACGGGCACTCCACCCAGGCCACTTACAGGGACGGTAAAAAGGAAGTCAAAACGGAGCTGGGCTTGAAATTTGGCGATGAAAATTACATCCGGGTATATAAAATAAAGTTACTTGCCGGACGCGATCTGCAGCCTGGCGATACTTCCAAGGCATTCCTGATCAATAATACTTATGCCCGTATGATAGGCTTTCAGGACCCTCGAGACGCCGTAGGTAAACAGATAGATGATTTTAACGGTGACAAGCCAATGCGGATTGCGGGGGTAGTATCTGATTTTCACCAGGAATCCTTACATGCGCCTATTGCACCGCTAGCCATTCTAACCAGTACCAATTTATATTTTAACGGTACGTTTCATATCGCGTTAAAACCGCAAAGGACGGGAAGCGACGACTGGAAACAAGCTATTGTCTCGACGCAAAAGGTTTATAAAGAACTTTACCCGGATGATGATTTCGAATATCGTTTTTTTGATGAAAGCATCGCCACGCTTTACCAGACTGAGCAGCGTACGTCAACTTTGTTAAGCTGGGCTACAGGTTTATCTATTTTCATCAGTTGCCTGGGATTACTGGGACTGGCTATGTACACTACTAGTCTTCGTACAAAGGAAATAGGCGTGCGCAAAGTGCTTGGTGCATCAGTTAGCCAGATCGTTAAACTGCTTTCCACTGAACTGGTGTCACTGGTTATACTGGCATTTGTATTAGTTACCCCGCTGGCCTGGTGGGCAATGAGCAAGTGGATGCAAAACTTTGCCGACAAAACCACGATAAGCTGGTGGATATTTGCGCTAAGCGGAGCCGGCATGTTGCTGACAGCGTTCCTGACTTTGAGTTTCCAGACGGTAAAAGCAGCAATTGCTAACCCGGTGAAGAGTTTGAGAAGCGAGTAAGCCGGTGAGCGGTGATTCTTGAAGTTTAGAATTTGGGTTTAGCGTTTAGAATTTAAAATATCATGATAAAAAACTATTTAAAAACAGCCTGGAGGAGCCTGGTGAATAATAAGGTGACCTCATTAATTAGTGTTGCAGGCCTTGCCGTTGGTATGTGCTGCTTTTTACTGTTGTCAACCTACCTGGTCAATGAACTGCGCTACGACCGTTTTAATGCCAACGCAGACCGTATAGTAAGATTAGTTTACAGTTATAAGTCGGCTAATGATAATTCAGAAAAAAATATGGCGGTTACCCCTACAGCGCCGGTGCCGGTATTTAAACAGGAGTTTTCAGATATAGCAGAGGGCGTACGTATTGTGAACTATTCAAACTACCGGCCGGCTACGGTCCAATATCAGGATAAGGTTTTTCACGAGAAAAATGTGCTTTTAGCTGACGAAGCCTTTTTTAAAATATTCAGTTTTAAGTTTTTAGCGGGCAGCCCTGCCTTAGCACTTAGGCATGTGGGCTCTGTAGTGATCAACCGATCGACTGCCAGGAAATACTTTGGCAGTGAGGATCCGATAGGGAAGGTGTTAAAGCTTGATAAGACGAATAACATGATGGTAACCGGAGTTATTGAAGATGTTCCGGCTTATTCACAGCTAAAATTTGATATGATGGGGTCTTATTCTATCATGGCAAGATCAAAAACCAGGAACTGGGACTCTGCCAATGATTATTCATATCTGCTGCTAAAGCCGGGTGTAAATCTCAAAAACCTTGAGCAAAGAATGAATACTTATGTAACCGATTTGTTGAAGGGGGATTTTAAATCGGGCAGCAGATCATGGTATACATTGGAGCCGCTCACCAAAGTTCACTTATACAGTAGAACAACAGATAATTTAGAGCCGGCCGGAAATATAAAATATATCTATATCCTTGGCTTTGTTGCGATAATACTTTTGCTGCTGGCTTGTATTAATTTTTTAAACCTGGTAACAGCCAAATCCATAGAAAGGGCCCGTGAAATTGGAGTGAGGAAGGTAATGGGTGCTTTGCGCGAACAATTATTTATACAATTTATTACCGAAGCAGCTCTGATCACCTTTGTTTCATTGGTTGTGGGTGTTTTGCTGGCCTGGGTAAGCTTTCCCGGGTTCAACAATTTTACGGGGCAGCAGCTAAGCTTTAACACCTGGAATATATCGTGGCTGTCGACAGGCTTATTTGGCCTGTTTATCCTGGTGACCTTAATTGCAGGTACCTATCCTTCACTATACCTGTCAGCCTTTAAACCGGTAGTTACGCTAAAGGGTAATTCAACAGGCATTGCAGGTGGTGGTATGTTGCGTAAATCGCTGGTGATTTTCCAGTTTGTGGTTTCTGTATTTTTCATTATCAGTGCCATAATCGCCGGTAAACAGCTTCAGTATATTCAGCACCTGGATACCGGGATAAACCGCTCGGAGGTGGTGGTGCTTGACATTGGTGGCATGCCTTTTTCCAAAATACAACCCTTTAAAGAAGAAATTATGCAAGGGCAGGATGTAATTAGCGTAAGTGCTTCATACGATTCGCCTGTAAATGTCAGAGGAGGATATTCAATAAATAGTGCAGACGGGAAAGCGGGCAAACTGGAGCTGTCGGTAACCGCTCTTCCGGTTGAAAGGAATTTTGTTAACACATTGAGCATAAAGCTTATTGCAGGCAATAATTTCACATTAGCAGATGAGCAGCAAATATTACCGGCCGATCAGGAAAAACGCAAATACAGTTTTATTATTAATGAAACAGCAGCCGGGGCGCTGGGATGGAAACCAGAGGAAGCCATAGGCAAACGCATCAATATGAACGGCAGAAAAGGCGAGGTAAGGGCAGTGGCTCGCGATTTTAATTTTGCTTCACTTCACCAGCAGATCACACCTATCGTTATAATGCCTGAGTATGATTATTTTAGCAAATTGCTGATAAAGATATCCGGGAATAATGTAGTCAATTCCTTAACCCATATCAAAAACAGCTGGAGATCATTTTATCCGGATGTGCCTTTTGAATCCCATTTTCTTGACCAGGAATATGACCAGATGTATCAAACTGAACAAAGGACGGGTGGCATACTAACGGTATTTACCATGGTTTCTATTTTTATCTCCTGTTTGGGTCTTTTCGGATTAGCTGTCTTCAGCACCAAACAACGAATCAAGGAAGTCGGTATCCGCAAGGTCTTAGGTGCAAGTGTAGTCAATATTGTAGGTCTTATTTCCTCGGATTTTTTAAAACTCGTGCTGTTTTCTATCCTTATTGCTTCGCCCATAGCCTATTATGCCATGAATAAGTGGCTGCAGGATTTTGTTTACCGCACGCATATACCATGGTGGGCCTTTGCACTAGCCGGTGGGCTGGCCATATTGATCGCTTTTATAACAGTAGGCTACCAGTCGCTGAAATCAGCATTGGCAAACCCGGTAAAAAGTTTGAAAAGCGAGTGAGAGGCGTTTGCAGTTTTTAGTGTGCAATTTGCAGTAGAATAAAAACCAATGAACTAATGAACAATTGAACCAGAATCATGATAAAAAACTACATCAAAACTGCTTTGCGCATTTTCAAACGGCACAAGCTTTTTACATTCATCAATGTTATCGGATTATCCATCGGCATAAGTGCGGCATTGGTTATATTTCTGATAGTTTATCACGATTTCACTTTTGATAAATTTCATAAGGATAAAGACAGAATATACAGGGTAGTAACTGAGTTTGTATATTCGGGCGAACCGTTTTACAATAGCGGAGTTACCGGGCCCTTACCTGAGGCTGCAAAAAATGAGGTCACCGGTTTACAGGAGTCAGCGCCATTTTATGACCAGGGCGGCTATAACGTGATTGTCCCCGGAAAAATACAGTCCAAATTCAAAAACCAGAACAACATAGTTTATGCTAATGAGCATTATTTCAATATTATCTCCTATAAGTGGCTCGCCGGCTCAGTCAAGTCGTTGAGCCAGCCCGGCCGTGTGGTGCTTGCCTCGGAACAGGCTAAAAAGTATTTCCCTTCATTGTCGTATGATCAGATGCTTGGCAAGCAGGTGGTTTATGATGATTCTATAAAAACTACGGTGTCAGGCATAGTTGAGGAATTTAAAGAAAACACCGATTTTGCTTTTCACGATTTTATTTCCTTTTCAACTATACAAAATGTTAAAGACATCAAACAGCAGTTGACGCAATGGGGTTCAACTAACGGTGCATCACAATTTCTTGTTAAACTTTTGCCCGGATCGAGCACTGCCGGTATAGAAAAGCAATTAAGACATATGCTGGTAAAATATGAGCCAGACCAAACCAAAAGCGGAAGTTATAAAGCTACTTTTCGTTTACAGCCTTTAAGCGATATACATTTTAATGAACATTATGGAGCGATCGATAACTCCGCAGCGAATAAAACCACCCTCTACGGACTGATGGCTATAGGCGCGTTTCTGCTGTTATTAGCCTGCATTAATTTCATCAACCTTACGACGGCGCAGGCATCCCAGCGGGCCAAGGAAATAGGAATACGTAAAACAATGGGCAGCAGCCGCTTGCAGTTGATCGGCCAGTTTTTGAGCGAAACTTTTTTAGTTACTTTACTGGCCGTGATCATATCTGTCGTCCTGGCCCCATTCATCTTAACGCTGTTTTCCGATTTTATTTCTAAGGATATCAAATTTGATCTCTTTGTCCACCCCGTCGTTGTAATTTTTATTGCGCTGCTTGTTATCCTGGTGAGTTTTATCTCAGGGTTTTACCCGGCAATGGTACTATCAAAGTGCCGGCCGGTGCAGGTACTCAAAACCGAGGCCTATGCCCACGGTGCTAAGACACGTAAGGCCTGGCTGCGCAAATCATTAACGGTAAGCCAGTTTGTTATAGCGCAATTCTTTATTATGGCTACCATGCTGGTGAGCAAACAGATCTACTATGCCCTGCATAAAGATCTTGGTTTTAAGAAGGATGCCATTGTCTACATCGAATTACCCTGGAAACAGAAAAATACCAGTCTGAAACAGGTTTTTGTAAATAAATTAAGAGCGTTGCCACAAGTTGAAATGTTAACCCTGGGTGGTGATATACCCTCATCACAAGGATGGAGCTCGAACGCGGTCACTTATAAAGACGGCAAAAAGGAAATAAAAAGCGAACTATATCATAAATACGGGGATGAGAATTATATCAGCATATACCAAATAAAGTTGCTTGCCGGAAGGAATATTACAAGGAGCGACACAGCGTCAGCTATGTTGATCAATAGCACCTATGCACATATACTTGGATTCAAAAACGCAGCAGATGCCCTTGGCAAGACCATTTCTTTCGGGAAGACAGAACAAAAGCAAATTGTCGGTATAGTGGGTGATTTTCACCAGGCTTCGTTACGTGCCGCTATTAAACCCATGGCGATATTTCCCCAGGACTATAAATGGGAAGGTACCGTTCATATCGCTTTAAAACCTCAAACGGTAGGTGGTAATGAATGGAAGACCGCGATATCCGGTATGGAACGATCATGGAAAGAAATTTACCCGGATGATGCTTTTGAATATCATTTTTTTGACGAGTCGATTGCCAAAATGTATGAAAAAGAGCAGCATACATCTAAACTGCTTACCTGGGCTACGGGGCTTTCAATATTGATAAGCTGCCTGGGATTATTGGGCTTGGCTATGTTCACTACCAACCTGCGCACCAAGGAGATAGGCGTACGCAAAGTGCTCGGAGCGACGGTGACGCAAATAGTGAGGTTGTTATCAACAGAACTGGTAATGCTGGTGCTGTTAGCTTTTGCAATAGTTACGCCGCTGGCATGGTGGCTCATGAATAAATGGATGCAGAATTTTGTCGACAAAACAACAATAAGCTGGTGGATATTTGCGCTGAGCGGTGCCGGAATGTTGCTGACGGCATTTCTCACGCTGAGTTTCCAAACCATTAAAGCGGCAATTGCAAACCCGGTGAAGAGTCTGCGGAGTGAGTGATGATTTAGTTAACCAGTGATTAGTGAATAAAATTTAGCGTTTAAAATTTAAAACATCATGATAAAAAACTACATCAAAATTGCCTGGCGCAATTTGCTCCGTCAAAAATTATTCAGCCTGATCAATATCTCAGGACTGGCAATCGGTCTGGCAGTTTGCATGCTCATTATGCTATATGTAGCGCACGAGCATAGTTACGATCGGTTTCATAAAAATGCCGACCGTATATTTCTTCCAAACGCTTATTTTAAAGTTGGTGGTACTACAATGAGTATGGATTATGGGAGTTACGCTTCCGGTCCGCTGATTAAACAAGGCCAGCCTGCGGTTGAAGATTATATACGCACACTGGGCTATTTTAAACCGATTGTCGTAAGTAATCCCTCATCGCCTGATCAAAAATTCGCCGAAAGCAAATTGCTTTTTGCAGATGCCGGCTTCTTTAATTTCTTCTCTTTTAAGTTATTATCAGGCCAGGCTTCAAATGTGCTCAGCAAACCATTTTCAGTGGTCATTTCTCAGGATATGGCTAAAAAGTATTTTGAAGATCAAAACCCGATAGGTAAACTGCTTACTATAAAAACAGATAGTGCTTACACTTACCAGGTAACCGGTGTTGCCGAAAATTGTCCCTCAAATTCATCAATAACTTACAATTTTGTTGCCTCCGGTTCCAGTTTCCTTACCATGAAAGAATCAAAAGAATATCTGGGATCACAACAATTAGGCCCCGGTTCATTCAGTGTTTACCTGCTTTTAAAACATGCTTCGGATACGGGTATTGTAAAGCATGGACTTGAATTGATGGGCAAAAAAAATAAAGACTATGGTGAGCAGAAATATAATTTATCCCCGTTGGCCGATTATCATTTGAAACACAACGATGGTGATCAGTCAAACATTAAATACCTTACTATATTTCCTCTTGTTGCAGTTTTGATATTATTGCTGGCTTTGGTCAACTACATGAGCCTTTCAACCGCACGTGCCACGCTCAGGGCAAAGGAGATCGGCGTACGTAAAGTATCCGGGGCAAGCAGGAAAAGTGTGGCCATGCAATTTTACATCGAATCGGCCCTGTTTTCGGTTCTCTCGTTTATACTCGGTTATATTTTATGTTATTTATTTAAACCGGTATTTTTAAATGTGCTTCAACTTAAAATAGATGATTCGTTTTTATACAGTCCCTTAGTGTTATCACTCTTATCTACTTTGCTAATAGTTACCGTTTTGGTAGCCGGCAGTTATCCCTCATTGGTGCTGTCTGCATTTAAGCCCGTTGTTACCCTGAAAGGAAAAATGAGCAAACAAACTGGCGGCGTAGCAGTGCGTAAAGTATTTACAACTCTGCAGTTTGCCATATCCGTTGGACTGATTGTTTGCGGGATCATTATTGACAGGCAGTTATATTATTTCAGGCATTCTGACATCGGCGTAAACAAGGAGAATGTGATCATGATTCCTGTTGGCAGCAGTTTCGGAAAAAATTATCCTGCGTTTAATCAGGATATACGCTCACTGGCCGGGGTAAGTGATGCAGCTACCTCGCGCTACGGCATGTTTACAACCTATGATGGTTATGAAATAGAAGGAAAAACAAAGGATCAGAATGTTATGCTGCCCTCTTTAGCGGTGGATGATCATTTTATATCGGTATTGGGTTTGAAGTGGAAGTTTCCTCCGGCCCCGCATACACAATTAACCAGTGGAAGAAAGGTAGTGGTCAATGAATTAGCTATTGAAAAACTACATCTTGTGGCAAACCCTGTTGGCAGCTTTCTGAAATCCGGATCTCAAGCTATTGAAGTTGCTGGCGTGGTAAAGAATTTCAATTTCGGATCAATGCAATATGCCATACAACCACTTGGTCTTTTTATAGCTCCCGCTACCTTGGGATTCTGGACGATGGGGCCGGGATGTAACTTATTTGCAAAAGTTAAACCGCACACTAATTTACCTACCCTGCTCAATTCCATACAAAACATCTATAAAAAATACGATAAGGATACACCCTTCAATTATACTTTTATGGATGATGCCTTTAATAAGCAATACAAAGCAGAAGACCGGCTGGCATCCATATTCAGCATATTTACAGGCATTACTATCTTACTGGCAGGCATGGGATTATTTGGCCTGGCTGCGTTTACCATCGAGCAGCGCACAAAAGAAATCGGCGTACGCAAAATATTGGGCGCCAGCTTATCATCCATTGCATCGCTGCTATCTGCGGATTTTTTAAAACTGGTATTGCTTGCTATTTTAATAGGATCGCCTATAGCCTGGTGGGCTATGCATGGCTGGCTGCAAAACTTCGCTTACCGAATTAATATCCAATGGTGGATGTTTGCCTGGGCAGGACTATCGGCCATCATTATAGCAATTATAACGGTTAGTTATCATGCGCTGAAAGCAGCCGTAGCTAATCCGGTAAATAGTTTGAGGAGTGAGTGATCGGAGTTTTTAAGTCTTAAGTGATGAGCGGGAAGTCAATAATTCTTTAGTTTATAGGCGCTTAAGACTCATTACTTAGAACTCAGAACTCAAAAAACTGTATCATTTCCGTACAGTCACTGTCACATTTACGAACATATTCGTAAATCATATTTTGGATTACTTTATTGATTTTCAGCTGATTGAATTTTTGGTATATCATTTAATATAATTGTTTAAATCTACAACCATTTATGTTGAAGAGTTATTTCAAAATCGCATGGCGTCAACATATTAGAGGTTAATATTAGAAATTAGCGCATCAGTTATGATAAGAAACTACTTCAAAACCACCTTGCGCAGCCTGTTAAAAAACAGGTCGTACAGCTTTTTAAATATCACAGGATTGGCCATTGGCATAGCCTGCGCTTCGCTGATATTTTTATGGGTACAGGATGAACTGACCTATAATCATAATTTCGAGAAGCGGGATAATCTGTATACCATTTATGAGAACCAGACTTATAATGGCAAAATTTCCACCTTTCATGCAACCCCCGGCCTGATGGCAAAGGCCATAAAAGCAGATATCCCGGGAATTAAAAATGCGGCACGGATGGACGGTATGGGAACGCAGTTATTTGCCCTTGGCGATAAATCCATTAATGAGCAAGGTAATTACGCAGATAAGGAAATACTTTCGATACTTAATTTGCCATTTGTTCATGGCAACCCTATAAATGCTTTAGATCAATTACATGCCATTGTGATTAATGAAACCATGGCTAAAAAGTTTTTTAGTGGTGCCGATCCCGCAGGAAAAACTTTAAGAATGAATAATAAACAGGATTTTATTATAACGGGTGTTTTTAAAGACCTGCCAAAAAATTCCACATTCCAGTTTCAATGGCTTGCACCATTGGCAAATATCGATCACAGCCAACCCTGGATGACCATGTGGGGCGCCAACTGGGCACGCACGTATGTTGAACTGGAGCCATCCGCTGAGCTGGCATCTGTAAATCAAAAATTGCACGACTACATACACACTAAAGCAGATCATAATATTACAGTTTGTTTCCTGTTTTCTATGAATGATTGGAACCTGCACAACAATTTTACTGATGGTAACATGGACGGGGGCCGGATACAATATGTGAAGATCTTTTCATTCATAGCCTGGATCATTTTACTGATCGCATGTATCAATTTTATGAACCTGTCAACTGCACGGTCTGAGCAGCGTGCTAAAGAAGTAGGTGTGCGCAAAGTCATGGGAGCGGGTAAAGGCAAACTGATAGGCCAGTTCATCGGTGAAGCAATTATTATGTCGTTTATTGCAGTTTTATTGGCTGTAGGCATAATTTACCTGGCATTGCCATCATTCAATAACCTGATTCAAAAGGAACTGACCGTGAACGTCTTGGAACCTGCCCATTTGACCTACCTGGTTATGATAGCGCTAGTTACAGGTTTTCTTGCCGGTAGTTACCCCGCTTTTTATCTTTCATCATTTAACCCGATAGCCGTATTAAAAAATATAAAGATCAAATCAAGTGCAGGTTCGGGTTTGATCAGGCAGAGTTTGGTGGTGATACAGTTTTCGGTTTCCATTATCCTGATCATTGGCACAGTGATCATTTACCAGCAGATACAGCATGTGAAAAACAGGGAGCTGGGATACAACAAGGACAATCTCATTTATATCCATACACAAGGCAAAATGGTTGATCACTTTGCCAGTATCTATAACGATCTGAAAAAAACCGGCTTAGTTGAAAATGCCGCGTTAAGCGACGACCCCGTATTAGAAGTAGGAAGCAATTCCGACAACTATACCTGGGAAGGAAAAGAGGCGATCAAAAACCCGCTGATAAGCTGGGAAAAAGTAAGCCCGCAATTTATTTCGACAATGGATATGAAATTAGTCGCCGGCAGAATCTTTTACGATGATGCCAAACTTGATAGTAATAATGTAATAATTAACGAAGCATTTGCCAAACAAATGGGGAAAGAGGGCAGGATTGGAGGCATTATCCGCGATGGCGGCAAAAAAGCTTATCAAATAACTGGCATCGTAAAAGATTTCCTGTATAACGATATGTATGCGCCTGGCGCGCCGGTTCTGCTGTACTGTAATCAATCTGGAAATAGGGTTTTGAATATCCGGTTCAAATCCGGGCTGAACCTGCGGGATGCCTTGGCTAAAGTTGGTACAGTTATTAAAACAGATAATCCCGGTTATCCTTTTGAATACCAATTTATCGACGATGACTTTAACCAGGTATTTAAGACGGAATCATTAACCGGCACATTATCAGGCGTTTTTGCAGGACTGGCTATATTCATTTCATGCCTTGGGTTATTCGGGCTTGCTGCCTACACGGCCGAACGCAGGATCAAAGAGATTGGTATCCGAAAGGTGCTTGGCGCTTCCGTTTCAGGGCTTGCCGGCCTGCTTTCAAAAGACTTTTTGCGATTGGTAGCTATCTCCTGTGTTATCGCGTTCCCGGTAGCTTTTTGGGCATTACATAAATGGTTAGAAAGCTATCAGTACCGTG
The DNA here is from genome assembly GCA_028287895.1 of Mucilaginibacter sp. GTDB lineage: Bacteria > Bacteroidota > Bacteroidia > Sphingobacteriales > Sphingobacteriaceae > Mucilaginibacter. The sequence continues at coordinate 39,133 of JAQBOV010000057.1, forward strand.
TAAGTATCAATTGGTGGGTATTTGCAACTGCAGGGGTTTTAGCTATGCTGATCGCGTTGGCGACTGTAAGTTCCCAGGCGATAAAAGCTGCTTTAACCAATCCTGTGAATAGTTTGAGAAGTGAATAAAATCAGTCAATTATCAGTAGAATCATGATACGACACTACATTAAAACAACCGTAATTTAAACATTATGATAAAAAGTTATTTAAAGATCGCCTGGCGCAATATGCTGAATAATAAGGTTTATAGCGGGCTGAACATCGTTGGCCTTGCTGCGGGTATGGCAGTAGCCTTACTTATAGCTTTATGGGTATTTAATCAATACTCTTATGACAAGTTCCTGCCGAACTATAAACAACTATACCAGGTAGAGTTAAATTTTACTGATCAGCATGAAGGAGAACACACCCAACAGGCAGTTTCTCTCCCGATTGCGGATGTGCTCAGAAAGGAATATCCCGAAGTAAAATATGTTGCCGAATCGGATTGGATGGGAGACCATGATCTGCTTGTCGGCGATAAAAAACTCTACATGAGCGGTGCCGCTGTTGGATCTGATTTTTTAAAAATGTTCGGTTATCCGCTGATTAAAGGCAATGCAAACAGTGTTTTAAAGGATGCCTATTCTATTGTTTTAACGCAGTCGACAGCGAAGGCTTTATTCGGTGATGCTGATCCGCTAGACAAAACAGTGCGTATTGACAATAAGCATGATGTTAAAGTGACAGGCGTAATGAGGGATGTGCCCAAAAACTCTTCGCTGCAATTTAATTATCTGCTGCCTTTCAGCTATAGCGAGCAGACGGAAGACTGGATGAAAAATGCACGTACAACCTATTATAACAATTCCTTCCAAATGTTTGTACAACTTCAGCCTAATGCAGATTATGCCAAATTAGCACCTAAAATCAGAAACATAGTGTATAAAGGCGGACCGCAGATGAGGCCCGCTAAACCCCTGGTTTTGTTTCACCCGCTAAAAGACTGGCGTCTATATTCGGAATTCAAAAATGGGAAAGAAGTTGGTGGCTTTATTGATTATGTGCGTATGTTCAGCATTGTCGGCATCCTGGTACTGGTGATCGCCTGTATTAATTTCATGAACCTGTCTACTGCCCGATCTGAAAAACGGGCTCGTGAGGTAGGGGTACGCAAAGCCATCGGTTCACAACGCGGCGACCTGATCTTCCAGTTTTTGATCGAATCGATCCTGATCACTTTTGTGGCATTCCTGCTATCCATTCTTTTTGTACAGCTTGCTTTACCTTCATTTAATACGTTGACTGGCGACCTGATCAGCATTCCTTTTGGCAACCTGGTTTTCTGGTGTATCATGCTTACCTATGTATTGGTTACAGGTTTGCTGGCCGGAAGCCGGCCTGCATTCTATCTCTCATCCTTCAATCCTGTTAAAGTTTTGAAAGGCAGTATCCGGGTAGGAAAGGCAGCATCACTGCCGCGCAAGATCTTAGTAGTGCTTCAATTTACCTGCTCTATTGCTTTGATAATTAGTACGGTTATAGTTTATCAGCAAATACAGTATGCCAAAAACAGGCCGACAGGATACCGTGCTGCCCGGTTAATCACGACCGATATGAGCGGTGACCTGAGTAATAATTATGACGCCCTGAAAAATGATCTGTTACAAACCGGTATGGTTGAAAGTGTAGCAAAGGCGTCAAGCCCGCTTACTGGCATTTATATGCATACCGGTATAGAAAAATGGCCGGGGCAGGGCGCAGGCGAGCTGGCTTTAAATGTAGGAGGAGTTGCTGTATCTGACAATTATTTTAAAACGGTCGGCATGAAATTAATACAGGGGCATGATTTCTCAAGCAACTGGAGCTCAGATACATCAAATATTATTATCAATGAGGCTGCAGTAAAACGAATGGGCTTAAAAAATCCTGTTAACCAACTGATCAATTATGATAATGTAAGGGGACCTGCAAGAATAATAGGTGTGGTTAAGGATGCGTTGATGGAATCGCCATTTACACCGGTTGAACCTGCCGTTTTCAATCACGGGCGCGGCGGAAATTTTGTAATTTATCGTTTATCGCCTACTGTAAAAACTCGTGATGCAATCGAAAAGATCACCAAAATATTTAATATTTATAATCCCGCATATCCATTCACCTGCCAGTTTGTTGATCAAGAGTATAACCACAAATTCAACCTGGAACTGCTGGTAGGTAAACTGGCCGGAGTATTTGCAGGACTAGCCATTTTTATATCCTGCCTGGGACTATTTGGATTAGCCGCTTATGTAGCCGAGCAGCGTACCAAAGAAATTGGGGTAAGAAAAGTATTAGGGGCCTCGGTAGCGCAGGTCTGGTTGCTATTGTCAAAGGATTTTATCATGCTGGTAATGATCAGCTGTCTGATTGCCTCGCCTGTTGCTTTATATTTTTTGAGCAACTGGCTGCAGAAATATAACTATCGCGTCAGCATTGGGCCAGGGGTATTTGTCCTGTCAGCTATTGCAGCGCTGATAATTACACTGGTTACTATTAGTTTCCAGGCTATTAAAGTGGCGTTGGCAAACCCTGTCAAGAGTTTGAGAAGTGAGTGAAATCGGCAGCTGTATGGCTGCAAAGTTGAAATGGTGTAAAGGCTTAAGGTCAAGAAATTAAAGTTTTAAAATCATGATACGAAATTACATTAAAACTGCCTGGCGCAACTTGTTGCGCAATAAAAGTTATGCTGCCATCAATATTATTGGCTTGGCTATCGGTATAGCAGCTTGTTTGCTTATTTTCCTGATCGTTCATTTTGAGACAAGCTTTGATAATTTTCATTCGAAAAAGGATCGTATATATCGCGTTTTAACTGTATTTACAGGGCCGGATGGCGTTCATCCGGATGCCGGTGTGCCGCTTCCGACCGCCGAAGGGCTCAGGACAGATTTCCCCCAGTTAAAAGAAGTAGCAGCTATCATGAAGAATGGTGGCAGTCACTACAGCGTCGGAAACAGCAGTAGGGGCCAGGCGGTGAAAAAGTTTAAGGAGGATGACGCTTATTACGCCGAGCCTCAGTTCTTTGATCTATTTGATTTTGGCTGGCTTGCAGGTGATAAAAAAACAGCACTATCCGAAGCCAATACCGTGGTGCTGACGCAGGATGAAGCTGATAAATTCTTTGGTGACTGGCACAATGCCATGGGAAAGATCATCAGGCATGAAAATAAAACGGATCTAAGGGTTACCGGTATTTTGAAAAACTTACCTGCCAATACTGATTTCCCGCTGAAACTTGTGGCTTCATACGCTACGATGAAAGTAAAAGGAGGTGACTATTATGGGAATATGCACGACTGGGTGAGCACCTTTGGCAGTCACTTCTGTTTTATACTATTGCCCGATAAGCTGAGCGTAAGCCAGTTTAATAAAAATTTAACTGCGTTTGTTAAAAAACATAAACCTGCCGAGTATGTTAAGGATGGCTTTCAGTTACAGGCTTTAGGCGATATGCATTATAATACTGAAGTAAGCATTTTTAGTTATCATCCCTTCGGTAAACAACTGATCAGCGTGATAAGCCTTATCGGTTTATTTCTTCTAATAATTGCCTGTGTTAATTTTATAAATCTGGCTACTGCACAGGCGGTTAACAGATCGAAAGAAGTGGGTATACGTAAAGTGCTTGGAAGTAACCGCAGTCAATTGGTAATGCAATTTATCGGTGAAACCCTGATCATCACGCTCTTTGCGGTTGCGTTGGCTCTTTGTCTGGCTGAGATCGCCTTGCCCATGTTAAACAAATTATTGGAAATAAAACTGAGCGCTACGTTTCTGTCAGATCCTGTACTGTTATTGTTTTTACTTGCAACAATCGCGGTGGTAACATTGCTTTCCGGTTTCTACCCGGCAATGGTTCTGTCCGGTTTTAATCCGATTGCCGCCCTTAAAAATAAGATAGCATCAAAAAACACAAGCGGTATATCCCTCAGACGGATTTTGGTAGTACTGCAATTTGGCATAGCCCAGGTTTTGGTAATAGGAACCCTGGTCATCATTCACCAGATGAACTTTTTCAGAAATAAATCATTGGGGTTTGATAAAGATGCCATCCTTACAGTTCCTTTCCCGGGCGACAGTATTAGCCGAACCAAATTAAATACTTTACGCGACCAGCTCTTACAGCAACCCGGCATTAAAGACGTGAGTTACAGCTTTGCCAGCCCATCGGACGATAACGGCTGGAGCAGCGATTTCAAGTATAATAATTCGCCAAAGAAGACCAGTTTTTCACCCAGTTTAAAGTGGGCCGATGCGGAGTATTTTAAACTGTTCAAGCTGAAGTTTGTGGCGGGCGGGCCTTATAACAAATGTGATACCATAAACGGATACGTGGTTAATGAAACTTTATTAAAGAAACTGGGCGTGCAGGATCCAAAAGATGCCATTGGGAAATATATTGGTCTTTGGGATAATAAAAATACCTATGCACGAATTACAGGCGTGGTAAAAGATTTTAATACCGGCTCGCTCAAAAATGCGATACCCCCGGTTTTAATGGGGTCGATGAAGGGAGTTTACCAAAAAATCAATATAAAGATTCAGCCTGTAAATATCAGCCAGACCCTGGCATCTGTAGAAAAATTATGGAACAGCACTTTTCCTGATGGCATGTATGAATATCAGTTTCTGGATGAGAAGATTGCCAACTTCTATAAAAATGAAGATCAGCTATCACACTTATATAAAATATTTGCAGGTATAGCCATCTTTATTTCTTGTCTTGGACTTTATGGATTGGTTTCCTTTATGGCGGTTCAGCGCACCAAAGAGGTAGGCATTCGCAAAACCCTTGGCGCCTCGGTAGGCCATATTGTTTATCTGTTCTCCAAAGAATTTACGCTGCTGATTATCATCGCATTTGCTATCTCGGCGCCGGTTGGATGGTATTTTATGCATAAATGGCTCCAGGATTTCACTTACAAGATCGCTATTGGTCCGGGCATTTTTATCCTGGCAATTATTGTTTCGGTTGCAATTGCGTGGATAACAGTTGGATATAAAGCTGTAAAAGCAGCCCTGGCCAACCCTGTCAAGAGTTTGAGGAGCGAATGACCAGGGTTGTTTTAAGGTTGTAAAGTTTGGAAATGGCAAGATTAGAATTTAGAGTTAGAAACTAGAATTTCAAAACATCATGATAAGAAACTACATCAAAATCGCCTGGCGTAACATCTGGAAAAACAAGGTTTTTTCAGCAATCAATATTGTTGGCCTTGCCGTTGGTATAGCCGCATGTATCGTTATCATGCTATTTGTTTTTTATGAAAAGAGCTTTGATAGTTTCCACACCAAAAATATTTACCGCTTAAACGAAGTGCAGAAGTTTCCGGGTATGGTCGCTTCACAAAAAGTGGCTTTGTCTATGTACCCTATGGCAGCCACTTTAAAGCAGGACTTTCCGGAGATAAAGAACTATACCCACATCTGGTGGAGGGAAAAGTTCCAGATGACTTATAATTCTAAGAAAATGTTTGCCCCTCAGGTGTTTTTTGTTGATTCTACCTTTCTGAAAATATTCGATTTTAAGGTGATTCGTGGCGAGGGGCTAACCGGTTTGCTCAAACCTCATAGCGTGATGCTGACCCAAGAAACCGCCAAAAAGCTGTTTGGCGATGCTGATCCTATTCGCAAAGTGATCACCCATTATGGCGATGATACCACCAGTTATACCGTGACCGGTATTGTTGCCAATGTGCCCAAAAATTCGCAGTTGCAATTTGATGGTTTATTTTCATTCAGTACCATCTACCAACCCTGGATGGCCACTAACTGGGGTGGCAACTGGTTAAATACTTACTTTGAGCTGGCTCCCGGAACAGACCCTGACGCGTTGGAGAAAAAGTTTCCGGCTTATCTGAAAAGACATATGCACGGTGATGGCTGGAAATTTTATGAGCTATTTCTGTTGCCGCTCAGAGATGTTCATGCCAATTCCGCTGACATTGGTCTTGATTATATTAATTTTCAAAAGTTTGATAAAAATTCCACCAATCTTTTTGCCATTATCGCACTCATAGTGCTTGTTATTGCATGTGTCAATTTCATGAACCTGTCCACTGCCCGGTCGGCTGAGCGGGCCAAAGAGGTCGGAGTGAGGAAATCGATTGGGGCACAAAGGTTCCAGTTGGCTGTGCAGTTTTTAGGTGAAACGGTTTTACTCTCGTTAATTGCATTGATACTTGCAATTGGCATAGTTGCATCAGTTATGCCTTCTGTAACTAGCCTGAGTCAGCGCGATATCACTTTGCCTTTATTTAATAATCCAGGTCTTGTATTGGTGGTATTGGGAAGTACAATTTTTGTTGGATTATTATCAGGTATCTATCCGGCGGTATTCTTGTCCTCGTTCCGGCCTGTAAAAGTGCTGAAGGGATCGGTTGAAAGCGGTAAAAGTAAAGGAATGCTCAGAAATGTGTTGGTCATCGGCCAGTTTGCCAGCGCCATATTTCTGATGATCGCTACAGTTTTTGTAGTAAAACAACTTAAGTTTATGCAGCATAAAGACCCTGGATTTATCAAAGACCAGGTAGTTACCATCCCCCTGGATAATATTACAACCCGCAAATATGACCTCCTTAAACAGGAATTTTTAAAAAATTCACTTATCTCAGGTGTCACCGGTTCAGTGGATTATCTCGGCAGCCACCTGGATCAAACAGGTGTGGAATTTAAATACCGCAACGATGCTTTGCGCCAGTTAAGCTCAACCTTACTGGTAGTTGACCCTGATTATCTTAATCTATATCACATTAAGCTGGCAGCAGGAAAAAATTTCATTGATAAGTCATCAAATGGCCGGGAATATATTATAAATGAAGCTCTGGCGAAGGAACTTTTAAAAGATCATCCGGGTGCGCCTATGTCATCATTGATCGGCAACCACTTTGGAATGGATTCTACAGGTGTCATTACCGGTATTGCCAAAAACTTTAATTTTAATTCCCTTCATTACAAAATAGAAACCTTGTTTATCGTCAACCAGAAACATTATGGATTCAGAAACATGTCTGTTAAAATAAATGGCGGAAAGGCCACTGAGGTCCTTGCATTCCTTCAATCAACCTGGAAAGGCGTATTTCCTGACTACCCTTTTGAATACGAATTTCTGGATGAACATTTTGCTGAAGTGTACCGGGCAGATAACCAGGTCAGTAAAGTAGTGGGAATATTAGCCGGTCTAGCCATTCTGATATCTTGTCTGGGATTGTTTGGGCTTGCTTCTTATTCAGCCGAAAGAAGGATAAAGGAAATAGGAGTGAGAAAGGTGCTCGGTGCATCCGTTCAGAATATTGTCCTGCTGCTTTCCGGTCATTTTATTAAACTGGTTATTATTGCCAATCTGATCGCCTGGCCTTTGGCCTGGTTTGCCATGCAGAAATGGCTCCAGGATTTTGCCTATCGCATCGAAGTCAACTGGCTGGTATTTGCATTGGTAGCTCTTTTATCCGTATTGATAGCACTTATTACCATAAGTTTTCAATCAGTTAAAGCGGCTATAGCTAATCCGGTTAAGAGTTTGAGGAGCGAATAATGGTGAGTTATAAGTCTTAACTTAAGCGAAGGGATATTAGATTTTCGCCTTATAAGTTCAGACTTCCCGACTTATATAACTGTATCATAACCGTACGCACCCTGTTACATAAGCGAACACTGAATAAAATCAAATACGGCTTAAGTGTCTGATAAATAGGTGGTTGAAACTTTGGTATGTTATTCATTGTTTAATGTCAGAATGAATTAGTATTATTAAATAAATAATAATTCATTAATCAATTCAATCATTAAACAAATGCTATCATTACAACACGTAACAAAATATTACCAGACAGGCGGAAACAAAAATTTTGTATTAAATGATATTAGCCTTGAGGTTGATCAAGGCGAGTTTATTTCTATTATGGGCCCATCCGGATCGGGCAAATCAACTTTATTGAATGTGATCGGTATGCTTGATGAGCCATCAGAGGGTTATCATTACTTTGTAGGGCAGGCCGTTCATCAGCTTAAAGAAAAACAACGTTCGGCTTTATATAAACAATATGTCGGGTTTGTTTTTCAGGCGTATCACCTTATAGACGAGCTTACGGTTTATGAAAACATTGAAACCCCGCTGATCTACCAGGACTTTAAGAGTTCAGAACGTAAGGCAATGGTATCTGATATGCTCGACAGGTTCCAGATCGTTGGGAAAAAAGACCTGTTCCCCGCCCAGTTATCCGGCGGACAACAACAATTGGTGGGTGTAGCCCGTGCGCTGATAGCCAAACCTAAACTAATACTTGCCGATGAACCAACAGGAAACTTAAACTCCAAACAAGGGGAGGAGATAA
>JAQBOV010000074.1 GCA_028287895.1 Mucilaginibacter sp.
ATACGGCTGGCTACCGGAGGAGTGAATACGTCATAAATGATCACATTCGTTAGCTGGTCTTCGTTCTGGTGCAATACTGTTGCACCGTCTATCGGGCCTTTCTCCTTACCCCTGCACGCGTAGAGCAGAACAGTTATAAACAAGATTATAAATATTTTAAAATACTTCATATTGATACTGTACATTAATTCTTAATTACCAGCCCCATCTACCTGTCCCCTTTGTACTGCGTACTGTCCAACTGCTTTTCCGGTAGCCTTGCCCACTTCAATGTCTTGCCGGGTATGTATCGCACCATATAATCTTGAAAGCGCCGCCTGGTCGGCAAGGTCTGTAAACCTGGTACCCCTGTCGGGCAACAGGTAAGTTAATACCGTTGCCGCTGCAGAGCTGAAATTAGAATGCCCCGAACTGTATGAGGGGAAATTAGGGATCCCGGTTAAGGTTTTAATATCAGGATTTATTTGTGTAGGGCGCGGATTAAAATAGAAATACTTAGTATCCCAGCATACAATTGCAGCATCCATCTCGGCCATGTTCAGCAGGGCAAAGTTTCGCGCCCAGCGGACCTCGCTGTAGTTTTGCTTTACAAATTCATCGGCCGCAATAGCATTCCAATGTCCCGGCGGTGTATAGGTGCCAACACCATCAGCCCAAAATGCAACCTGCTCCTGGTTTGCCCGGGTAGCATGCTGACAGTAATACAATACCTCGTCGTTATCCTTTTTAAATTCTGCCGAACCGGTTGAATGCGGCGGCCCTGGCCTAAGTGCAACTACGGTAAGGGTATCAAACAAAAAAGGCATTACTTTACCAAATAAGGGAAGTTGTGGCGGCCTGGCAGGCGATTCGAGGCTTATCCAGTACTTCTCGCCTTTTGCCGCAGTTTGAGTTTGCAGTAGTGCCCAGTAAGCCGCTGTACCAATAGCTTTACCTGCTCTGTCAGTACGCGCACGTGCTGTAAATACATCAGCAACTTGTTTCCCCAATAATTCTCCTGCATCCAATTCGCCCCTTACATTGCCACCAGCCATTATCCGATAGGTTTTTTGCTCGGCAGCTTTTTGTTCAATGTAATCTATTTCGGTAGGGAAAAGCAATTTCATCATTTCAACGGCAGCCCCTGAAACCACTGCATCCTCGCTTGGATATGAAGGCAGATCGGATTTTGGAATCAAGGCTTGTATTGCAGCATCATTCTTGTACGGAGCGGTCCTATTGTACAATTTTTTAAAGTGATAGGCCGCAATCAATGCATCATACTGTGCGGCACTTACATAGGCATAAGCACGGGAAGCATACGGTGGGTTTGAAAAAGGGAACTGCGGATAAGCAAACGGATTTGTTGAACTGGGCGCAGGGTAGCTACCATCAGGATTCTGATACGGTGCTAAATTATGCTTTGCTACCAGTTCACGCAAAATTTCGTTCCATCGTAAAACCGCGCCTGCGCTCCAATACTTGATTATTGCTTTTTGATCGCTCGTCAGGCTGCGCTGATAGCCTTTGATCTCGTTCAGATCGGCCACATAAGCCGGTGAAGTAATCGCGTCAGGCGCTGCAACTGTAAACACGCTCGGATCGGCGATCAATACCGGCTTCCAGGTATCCGCATTCAGGTCAAGATTTACAGGTGACAATGCAGGATAGAGGTCGTTATGGCTTATTATATCTTTTTTACATGAAGTGTAAAAAAACAAAGCCACTACAAGGGTTGTCATTGTTGTATAGCGTAATGTCGTTTTCATCATTTTTAATTTTTATAGCTAACTTGATCTTTCCTTTTTGAAAGGCTGAATATGTAAGTAATACTGCCATGTATCATATTGCTTTGACCGGCATTTCTTCCATTAACCACATAATCGTCTCCGGCGGTAAACTCCAGGCCATAAAGAGATTTTAACCGGTACCTGATGTTCCCTCCAACGCTGGTCATGTTCATCCGGTTGCCTGGAAAGGGCATATCGTTTTTGCGTATGTCAAAGCCGCCTAAGGAAGTACTGATATCGGCAACAGCTTCAGCAATAAAATATTTGCTTCTGTATCCTGTCCGGAAGTTATAATCAGACCTATTTGGCAATTCAACCTGGTTACTGTAAATCAGGTGTGTAGTGTAATAGGAGGTACGATCAATAGTGATATTACTTCTGGTCATGTATGCACCCGAGCCAGTTACAAAAAATTTACCAAGGTTGTAATCGATAAGCGCGCGCCCGGTAAAATTTTTGCTGTGGGTGCCGAGTGCCAGAGGTTCAAAATCAGCCTGGTAACTGCTTAGCGGAATTGAAGCTGTTACGCTGGCAAGCAAAGAAAGTATACTGTTTCCCGACTTAATTTTAAGTCCTCTCCATTTTAAATTAACAGAAATATCCTGTATACCTTTTTGCCCGGCAAGTGTTCCGGCAGAGGCATGTGTAGTAACATAGGGTATACTAACTGTTGTAATCAAACTATTTGTAATACCATAAGTAGCCATAATGGTATACACACTGGTATTTACCTTTCCGATATTACCGTTGTCCCGTTTAAATGTACCCTCCCAATAGTTTGTCCAGCTGGACGTACTGTACATTACTCCCGGACATAAATAGTTTTTGGGGATCATTATCCCGTCATTCTCCATTTGTGCCGAAGCGTACTGGGACGACGCTAAAACAGAGGTAAAGACTAGAATGCATTTATAAAAATGCGTAAGTAAAGATTTCATTATATCCTTAATTGACTTAAATAATTAAATTAAATGGATTGAAGAACCTGAAGATTCTGTACAGACTGACAAAGCCCGCCTATACAAATCAATGGCAATCAGCAATGAAAGCAGCTACTTATAAATCCTATTGGAGTTCAATGAATGATCTGCGGTTTGATATCATTAAATGAAATCAAATCAGCAATCAATTGGCTTGAACAAAAGACAGAGTAAATAAGCAAGAAGCTTAGCAGGAAGTATTTGGCGGTTTGCCGGGAGATTCAATATAAGGATTGGTCAAATCAACAGCGAGTGTATTGTTAATTTCCCGAACCAGTTCTGCTGGTGGCTTATAATCACATTTTACAACCTGGTAAACATTATCATATCCCCACTCCGCCTTTTTGGTAGTTGAATTATTAGCGCCTTTTTTACTCAAAGGCACGTCATTCAGGTTTTTAACCATGATGACATTTGCCTTGATCAGGTTTGCTTTTGCATTATTAGGCAAACAGATCAAATACATGGTATCCCTTGTCATTTTCAGGCGCACGTAATTATAATAAGCATTATTCAACTGAATCTGGCCCTCAATATGCTCATATTCAGCCCAGTCCTGTATAGTAGGCATATTAACAGGCACTTTTAACTCCACTAATTTTTGAGCGCTTACTTTATTCTCATACATCTGTTTTACGATTTGAACATCAGACTGATGTATGAAATATTGAAATACCAGCATATAGCCACCTAGGTAAAAAAGGTGAACTCCAAGGAGCAATATGGCAGCAAATTTCTTCAAAAACGGCGGTTTATGCAGTTATAAATTTGAGTGAATTTATAAAATATTTGTTACAAAACAAAAAAACTTTGTTTTTTCCGTTTGTAGTTGTTTGTGTTGGATTAAGTTGGTTAATAGATGATAAACCATTCGTTCAACACGGAATCAACTCATCTTATTCTAATTCAAACTCAAAACAACTCCAGCTGATCGGTTCTTTTTTGCTTTGGGGCGATTTCCCCGAAATTAGACAACATTACTCCTAATAGTCTTATCCTTTTGCCTTCCGGTTGGGTAGCCAAAAGCAACTTTTTCGCTGCCTGCGATATGATCTCCAAATCGCTTACCGGTTGTCTTACCGAATGATTACGGGTGATCTGTTTAAAATCATTGTATTTTATTTTTAGCGTAATGGTTCGGCCTTTCAGCTGATAATGCTGCAAGCGGTTGCAAACCGTTTGTGACAGCTTATCCAATTCGACATACATTTCATCAATTTCGGTCAGGTCGTAGGCAAAAGTATCCTCCGCACCGATGGATTTTGTTTCGCGGTTGGGTTGCACTTGCCGGTCGTCAATTCCCCTGGCTATCTGGTAATAAAAGCGCCCTGCTTTTCCAAAGTGCTTTACCATCTCATCTTCGGGAAGTTTTTTCAGATCAGCGCCGGTAAACAGACCCATCTTCCTCATCTTTTCTGCCGTTACCTTTCCGACACCGAAAAACTTCTCCACGGCCAGTTTTTCCATAAAAGATTCAATATTGGATGGGCCGATAAAGGTCAACCCATCCGGCTTGTTCATATCCGATGCGATTTTGGCCACAAATTTGTTGATGGAAACACCTGCTGATGCGGTTAACTGCAATTCGTCCTTAATGGCTTGTTTGATCAGCTGCGCGATTTCGATAGCTGAGCCTATATTTTGTTTATCGTGCGTAACATCCAGGTAGGCTTCATCCAGCGAAAGCGGCTCGATCAGGTCGGTATAACGCCCGAATATCTCCCTTATTTTTTGTGATACCTCTTTATAGACCGCAAAGCGTGGTCGCACAAAAATCACTTCCGGGCAAAGCTGCATAGCTTTTTTGGATGGCATAGCCGACCGCAAGCCAAACTTACGCGCCTCATAACTTGCAGTAGCTACCACCCCGCCCCTGCCCTGGGGTGAGCCGCCTACAGCAACAGGTTTGCCCCGGTAATCCGGATTATCTCGCTGCTCAACAGACGCATAGAATGCATCCATGTCGATGTGGATGATCTTGCGGTAAGGACTGTTTGAGGATGATTCCATAGATATATTACCCGAAGATAATTAATTTGGTCATGTTGCACACCCGTCATTTGCAAGGGATGCACCCTTTGCCATAGGATTCCGGTTCAAAGATTCTGACTTAGAATGCGAGAAAGCAAGGCAGCCTGATTGAATTTTTAAACAAACAAACTTACTTGTTTGCTTGATAAGCTTATTTTTCGTATTTTGTCAATAACTTTCTTAGTTATCAAAATCATATAAACACTGATTTTGTTAAATTTGCTTAATTATACCTTGCCAAATATCATGAACGAACAAGATTCAAAATCGGATGCTGACTATGAGCGTGAGCTAAAGGAACGCCAGCGTCTGTTTGGCTCGGGTTTGAGTCAAAAAATCCTTCCGGAACTTCACTATATTTCTCATCAAACAGATGAGCCGGGCCACTATATTCTGGAGTACCCTGGCGGTAGAAGGATACTTGTTGAAATTGATGAGGCTACGGGCAAAGAATATTTTTTGAGAGAATTGTAATCCAATTTTTTAATAACCTATCATTGCGAGCAATAGCGAACTAGGCAAGTCTGTTATGTATTTCATACCTTTGTTTTCGCTCTGTATAGCATGTTCGTCGTTCCTTTAATGACCTGGTTTAATATTTTCAGGCCCAATCAAATCCAACCACCCTTCCATTCAGTTTCCATTTCTCAGGCCTCGGGTTACTCATCCAATCCAAAGGCTCACCGGTAGGCTGTACCTGAGCAGCCCTGGCAAAACATTGTTTAATAAATACCTTTTGTTCCTGGCCCAAAGCATTTGGTTGGGGCGATATAAATAAAGGTGTTCCGCTTTCGGCGAGCAGTTGCATCCATTGTTTGTTTTCAGTCCAGGGTATATCATTGGTCAGGCCTACGCAATCACCATCGGTAGCGTAAAAAGCATTGTGTTGCGCTATCCGGAAACCTAATGTATTAACGCCCATCTTGCGTGTCCGGTTCCATTCCTTGCCGCTGGTGTCATCACCGGTCCGGTTTAGTTCAAAAACACCGGCTGATAAATGGCTCATTGTGTTGCATCCTATAATATACATATCACCGGCTGTCTGGCGGATGGCATGATATAGATGATTAATCACCTCGGCAGTAGTGCGGCTGTTGTCATGGAATCTCCAGCCGGGCGCGGTCAGCGTACCGTTCATCTGGGAACCCCATTTGCCCATGATATCATAGGTCGTATAATCGTGTTTGACCAATTTATAGCCCCATTTTTTATAAGCAGCTATATTAGACTTAATGCGCTCTACATTTTCTTCAATAGTGGGATCAAGTATGGGTTGTTTTGGATCAACACGCCCGGAAATAGCGGGTAATAATAAACTGGCCCTGTCATCGTGTTTGGCGCAAAGCGGCCTGGTCCATAATCCCGGCTGCATACCCAGCTTTTCAATATCCAAAGCCATTTGATGCATATCCTTAAACTTATCATTTGGCTTTGAAAAATCATCCATAAATCCACCATCACCCGGCAATAAAGGCGAATAGCTGGCCCAGCCGGCATCAATCACTGAAAAAGGGCGGTTATTGGTGTCAGGGGCAAGATCGGTCATCAAGGCCGTTATTTCTTTGATCAGTTTGGCTGAATTATTTCCATAGGCAAAATACCAATCGTTTATACCATACACCGGTTGTTTTGGTAAGCGGGTCACCGGGCACATCAGCCTGCAAAAGCGCTGAGTAGTGGTAAAGGGAGTTTCTTCATCCCTGCTTTTTGTAGTAATTACATCTGCTGCATGAAGTTTCCTCTGTTGCAAAACTACCCCAACCCCGGCTGACTGTGTATCCATCGTCAATTCAAGACTCTGGTTTTTAACCGTCCACCAGCATATGCTGCCGCAGCCCGTCTTTACACCAAAACAGGCCGATTGCTTGCCATCATGCAGTACCACATACCAGGGGTTCTTAGTGTCGGCATCCGGGGTTTTCCACGCCAGGTCACCGTATGACCGTTCCCAATGATCACCTAAAACCCGGGCTGACGGAGCGGTCTGGTGTTTCCATTTTAATCGCACTGTATTCAGTTGCACTTCTGGCGACTGTACAAATACCGACAAGACATCGCCACCTGGTTTCAGGCTGACCTCAATATGCCTATAGACATACGTCCCGCTATTGGCATGTTTCAACGCAAACCAATCTCCGCCCGATTGCGCCCAAACCTCATCGGGCAAATTCATGACCGGAAGAAATCCCTCTGCTAAAGATGTTATTCTATTGAATAATAATGCAGCTGTGGTTGTTGCTGATATTTTTACAAAGTGTCGTCTGTTCATAGCTTAAGATGAATATTAACTGGCAAGGTGAAGTTAGCAATTTGAAGGTATCATGCAAATTATAGCAGTGGGTTTGTGGCAGGCGGGCAAATCGCAGAGTCGGCCGAGGCTGACTTTGCTTGGCCCCCATCGCTCTGGCAGGCAAGCCGGAAAGAGGGAATCTGATTTCAACTCTTTTTACGCCGAAAGCGGATCGGTGAGTTAAATACCGCATACCATTATTAAAATTAAATAAGTTATTCCGGCTATATTGATCTTTTGCTATCTTGCATTCTGAATGCTATTCCTGTTGCTGTATTCAAACAGCAAGCATTGCCAATTATAATTTTTTACCGGTTTACCTTTAAAAACAAAAGATTATGTCCTCGGATCGCAGAAAATTTTTGAAACAATTAGGCAGTACCATCATCCTTACCTCGGCCGGGCTTACCACGCTGGCTGCACAGGAAGAACACGAAAGAAGAATGCTACAGGCCGAAAAAAAGATTACCCCGAATGATAAAATACGCATTGCCAGTATTGGTATGGGTATTATGGGTTTTAATGATACCAGAGCCGCACTGCACTCAACGGGGATTGAACTGGTTGGATGCTGCGACCTGTATAAAGGGCGTTTAGAAAGAGCGAAAGAGCTTTTCGGAGCAAATATTGTTACTACAAATGACTACCGTGAACTTTTGGACCGTAAAGATATCGATGCGGTTATTATAGCGACCAGTGATAACTGGCATAGCCGCATAGCTATTGATGCCATGCGCAAAGGCAAAGCAGTTTACAGCGAAAAGCCAATGGTGCATTATTTAAGCGAAGGGTTAGGCGAAATCAAAGCCCAGCAGGAAACAAAAGCAGTTTTCCAGGTAGGCAGCCAAAGGGTCAGCAGCCTGGCCTTTAAAAAGGCCAAGGAACTATACCAGGCCGGAGCCATCGGAAAACTCAATGCGATACAGGCATCCTTTAACCGGCAAAGTGCGCTTGGTGCATGGCAGTATACTATTCCGCTGGATGCATCGACCCAAACCGTGGACTGGGATAGGTTCCAGGCCACCGAAAAAGTAAAACATGAGTATGACAGCAATCGTTTTTTCAGGTGGAGAAATTACCGGGAGTATGGCACCGGTGTAGCAGGCGACCTTTTTGTGCATCTGTTATCGGGCATACATTTTATCACCGATAGCAAAGGTCCTGATAAGATATTTTCCGTAGGCGACATCGCTTACTGGAAAGACGGGCGCAACGTGCCTGATGTAATGACGGCGGTTATTCACTATCCCGAAACTAAAGAGCACCCCAGTTTCCAGGTATCATTGCAGGTCAATTTTATCAGCGGCGAGGGCGATGTGGGTTACACCAGGATGATAGGCTCGGAAGGTGTGATTGATATTTCGGACGAGAGCGGTTTTACCATTCATAAAAACAAAATGCCTGTAGCACCCGGATATGGCGGCTGGGATTCATTCGAGACCTACCCCTCAGCTATGCAAAAAGCCATTGTCGAGGAGTATAATAAAAAATATTCTGATTCAGATAAACAAGCGCCAAAAGGCGAGACGATAACCTATCAATCGCCAGAAGGATATAATTCATCATATGACCATTTTGACAATTTCTTTGACTCGATGCGTACGGGGAAACCTGTTGTAGAAGATGCCACTTTCGGTTTCAGAGCTGCGGCCCCTGCCCTGGCCTGCAATGAAAGTTATTTTCAAAATAAGATCATACATTGGGACGCAGAACATATGAAATTGGTATAGAACAGGGCGATAACCATTTCCTAATAATTAATAATGGCCGGATCAATTCTTAAATTCATCATGATTATTGATAATTACAGCTGTCAAAAAAAATATTGATGAAATTAACTATTTGATTATTAAATTACTACCTTTATTTAAAATAGTAATTTAATAATCACCGGCTTATTAACTTTTACTAAAAACCAATGAGCAAATTAGTACTTATTGATGATGAATCTATTTTTCACAAAATAGTTCAAATAACCATCAGAGATAGCGAACTGGCAAAACAGGCAACTTACTCTTTTGATGGTGAGATTGTATTGGATTATCTTGAGGAAAAAAAATCGGATTCACAGTCCCTGCCCGATTATATTTTTATCGACCTGTATATGCCATCATTCGATGGCTGGGACTTTCTAAACCGGTTTCAGAACATTTATAAATCGCTAAAAAAGACCATCAATATCTATATAGTCACCTCATCAATTGATCCCAGGGACATAGATCGTTCTAAAAAATACCCTTTTGTAACTACTTTCATTTCGAAACCCGTAATGAAAGACATATTCGATGATATCGGCTTGGCTTAATTGATACCTTGCCTAAAATAATTGCAGGCATTAAATAATACCGACTTTCCTGAAAAGTGTTTATTGAACCTGAAATCGTAAACTGATACCTGCTGAATTATTAGCATTAACCGCTCAGCCGTTTATTTTTTTTGAGCAGCATTTAGTTAGGATCGCCCCGGCAATAAATGTCCTGACAAAAAACACTGTTTTGCATTGCTATGCGCTTTAAACTCAGGTGGTTGCATATTATAATTCAAATTGAAAGCAGTTGATATTTTTCAATTTAAATAATTAACTATCAAACAATTACATATATTACCTTCAATGAATCTTCATATTTCGGAACTATTGCAAATAGCGGCACGTATACAGTGATATTGCTTTCTTTAGGGCGGTATCTTTTATTATTAACCATTTAAAATTTGAAGTATGAAAATTCTGGTAGCCGAAGACGATCAATTAATGCTTAAGATGCTTGAGTTCCGCCTTAAAAAGGATGGGCACGAAGTTATTGTTACACATGATGGCCGCCAAGCGGTAGCAAAGCTTGATGAATTTCAGCCCGATCTTGTAATAACTGATATTATGATGCCTTATTTATCGGGGCTTGAGGTGGTGGGCGCTGTGAAAAGGAAATATCCGCACGGTACCCCTGTTATCATACTTTCCGGAATGGGACAGGAAAACGTGGTGCTGGAAGCATTTCAGCTTGGCGCCGACGACTACATCACCAAACCGTTCAGCCCAAACGAGTTATCTGTACGGGTACGCAGGTTTGATGTGTCTGCAGTTAAATAATTGAATAAAACTAGATTGCCGAAATAATGGATCAACTGATATCCCATAAATTCTTGATGATGACTGATGGGAATTTACAAATGTTTTTTACCGCAAAACTTTTAACCAGCAACGCAATTTTACCGGCCGGCTATGTGATCAGGGTTCATTACCAGGTTATAGTAATGTTTTTCATTGCCTGTTTAATGAGCATTACTTTACTTTACATGCTCATTTACTTGTACTTTAAAAGTAAACATGAGAAAAAACATGATAAATGGCGATTGATATCGGATCTGATTATACGTAAAGCTATATTTTCTGATGAAGATGATGAGATCG
This sequence comes from Mucilaginibacter sp., assembly GCA_028287895.1. Taxonomy (GTDB): domain Bacteria; phylum Bacteroidota; class Bacteroidia; order Sphingobacteriales; family Sphingobacteriaceae; genus Mucilaginibacter. The sequence goes on from JAQBOV010000074.1 coordinate 10,477, forward strand.
AAACGGAAACCATAATACCGGTTATAGACAGGGCAAAAAAACTGATGCGCAACAAGCATTTCAGAAACCTGTTGACCGAAGAGATTATGTCGGCTAAAAAAAGCATTTCAGGTACATCTGCTGATAATTTGAAACATCTTTACCAGCAACTTAGCCTTGAAAAATATGCATTAAAAAATTTAAGAAGTCGTTACTGGCATATCAAAGCAAAAGCCATACAGGAACTTACTGTAATGGAAATGAATGAATTTGTAACAGAATTATATACTTATACCAACAATCAAAACGAGTTGGTGCGCATGGAGGCACAAACAGCTATTGTTCAGTTTCATGGTTTTGAGGGCCTTAGATTCCTAGATATTATTACTTACCCGATTTCCGACTGGCAGCAGATAAAATTATTACAACAATTATCACATGTGCCACCGGCGAATATAAACATTGATGCTTGGCTTGAATCAGCAAATAACAGTGTTGTTGTATTTGCTTTAAAGCTTGCCCGTAACTACCACAGGTTTGAGTTACACGATAATATATTATCATGTCTTGACCATCAATATCCTGAAATACGGCTGCAGGCTATTAACTGCCTTTGCGAAATCTACACAAACGAAACATCCGATCACCTGATATCCAGGTTTTTGAATGAGAATATCAAAAATCAGTTAACAATGGTAAGAGCATTTCAGAATATAGGTTCAGAAAAGGATATCCGGTTTCTGTCAAGTCTTTTAGCGTCCGATAATGATGAGATGAGAGTATGTGCTGCCCGTGCTTTGGCCTATAGCGGCAAAAACGGTTTAGCCTCCCTGGAAGATCACGCAAGAGTAGCCGGTTATCCGCTTAATGAAATGATATTGCAGATAAAAGGAGAATTAGCAGCATGAGTTGGCAAACATTTATATTGCACATATTCACTTATGGCATCCTCCTTTATTCGATCATAATGATGATCTGTTACGTTCTGATAGGCGCCTTTTCTGTTGGCGAAACACGTAGCTATCTTAATAAAAACAGCTTTACCGATTATCGTGTCCTTGCCTCATCGACAGAAGCACCCAGCATGAGTATTCTGGCGCCTGCTTATAATGAAGCGCCTTCAATTGTCGAAAATGTGCGCTCATTGCTCTCTCTGCATTATAATAACCTTGAAGTAATTGTAATCAATGACGGCAGCAAGGACGATTCACTGGAAAGACTTATCAATGCCTATGACCTTTATAAAGTAGATTTTTTTGTAAATCATCAGCTAAAAACAAAGCCTGTCAGGGGTGTCTATAAAAGCCGCAACCCTGTTTACCGTAAACTCGTTGTGGCCGATAAGGAGAATGGAGGTAAGGCCGATGCGCTTAACGTAGGAGTTAACATTGCTACCCATGACTATTTTGTTTGTATTGATGCGGATTGTATTTTGGAACAGGACGCTCTTTTAAAGCTGGCCAAACCATTTTTAGAAAATTCAACCCAGCGCGTTATTGCAGCGGGGGGTGTGGTACGCATTGCTAACGGTTGTGAAATTGAAGACGGCCGGCTTGTTAAGGTAAATTTACCTAAACAATTCCTGCCCAGGGTGCAAACGATCGAATATATCCGGGCTTTTTTGCTTACCCGCATGGCCTGGACAAGGCTCAATGGCTTGTTACTTATTTCGGGGGCATTTGGCGCATTTGAAAGAGAAATTGTGATCAAATGCGGTGGGTATAACAGCAATATAGTGGGCGAGGATATGGAGCTGGTGGTAAGGATGCGCCGTTATATGGAAGAAAGTAATGAACCTTACCGGGTAAGTTTCATTCCCGATCCTTTATGCTGGACAGAAGCCCCGGCTACATTTAAAATATTAGGCAGGCAACGTAATCGCTGGACCAGGGGAACAATCGAGACACTTCGTCTTCATAAAAAAATGTTCTTCAACCCCCGTTATGGTTTATTGGGGATGCTGAGTTATCCTTATTGGTTGTTTTTTGAATTTTTAGCCCCGATCGTTGAATTTGTCGGCACAGTGGGCCTTGTAATATATTGCATTGCCGGCTCAGTAAACTGGGCGGCCTTATTAATAATGGTGGGTGTAATAAGCATAGGCATATTATACTCAATTTTTGCAATATTGATGGAAGTATTAACTTATAACCAGTATAAGCAAAGAAAAGACATTCTGCGCCTGGTGTTAGTTGCCATATTGGAACCTATAATCTTCCATCCATTTGTGGTTTGGTCGGCGATAAGAGGCAATTTTGATCTATTAAGAAAACATAACGGCTGGGGCGAAATGACAAGACAGGGTTTTGCCGGAGAGAAAAAATTATAACAGAATTAGAGTAATGGAAGAAAAAAAATCCGCGAAAAAAAAATTATCGGTGAAGTCAACACTTGCCGCTATCGCATTTGCCAGGGTTTCAATGGTATGGTTAATGATCATTTTCCTATTAAGCCTGTTCGAACTGACCTATAACGGTTTAGTACATCAGTTTCCAAAAAATTTTACGGGCGTTATATTTTGGACACTTTTAAACGATTTACTTTTTTGGCTTAAATGCCAGATCTATCTTTTTGCGATCTATATGGTGCTTCATTTATTTTCTCAAAAATTTGCACGTATAACCTTCTCCGTATTTATAGTTTTAATGGCAGTCATACAACTTGGCCTTACCAGTTATTTCACTACATCACTGGTACCATTGGGTGCTGATCTTTACGGTTATTCACCAAAAGATATTAAGCAAACGATAAGCGCATCAGGTGTCAGCCTTACGGAGATTATCGGGTTTATTGTAATCCTGGGTATTACCATTGCTGCTTTGCTGGGCCTGGCACCACGGATAAGATTAAACAGGTATTTAGCATTTGCTTTATTGGTTATCTCATTCGCGTTTGTCGCTGCCGGTGCACAGGCAATGATCGGCCAGGCCGGATTCAAGTCTGATTTTGAAAATAACCTTGTTATCAATAAATCCGACCATTTTTGGGTGGCATCGTACAAACACTTTTTCCCGGGAGCAGACGATGTTGATATTTATGCTGATAGTTATATCAGCGATTACCGCAATTCAGGTAAAGACAAATCACTCGCCTTTAAATATACCGACCCGCAGCATTACCCGTTTTTGCATAGCGACAGCGTTGCTGATGTATTGTCGCCATTTTTTAAGCCCAACCCTACCCCTGCCAATATTGTTATTGTACTGGTTGAAGGCCTGGGCCGTGCATTTACCAACGAGGGCGCTTATTTAGGAAACTTCACGCCTTTTATCGATTCGTTATCGGGCAAAAGCCTGTATTGGAAAAACTTCTTAAGTGAGGGCGGCCGTACTTTCGCCGTACTTCCATCTATCCTCGGTTCACTTCCATTTGCAAAAAACGGGTTTCTGGAATTAGGTGACGGCATGCCGGCACATTTATCCTTATTAAGCCTTTTAAAATATAATGGTTACCACACCTCGTTTTATTATGGTGGCGATTCAAAATTTGATAATATGCAAAGCTTCTTGCAAAAGAATGCCACCGATGAGATCAATGATGAAAAGTCATTCCCGGCAGGATATGTCAGGTTACCGGCACCAAATGGTACCTCATGGGGATATAATGATAAAGAGCTATTCAGGCATTACTTGCTTACCCGCGATGAAAAGGCAACTGAACCTCAATTGAGCGTGGTTTTAACCGTATCAACACACAGTCCATTTGCTATAAACGAACAGGATAAATATTTGCAACAATTTGAGCAGCGCATGACCGGGCTTGGCTTTAATGATGCAAAAAAGAATGAATATCGTAATTATAAGCTTCAATATGCCAGTATACTATACCTGGATGACGCTTTACGTGGTTTTTTCAATGCATACCGCAAACGAAGCGATTACAATAACACTATTTTCCTGATTACCGGTGACCACCGCATGCCCGAGATACCGATGAGCGACAAGATTGACCGCTACCATGTGCCGCTGATCATTTACTCACCTATGTTGCAACGGACCTCCCAAATGTCATCTGTATCAACACATTTTGACATCAGTCCGACTTTACTGGCTTATCTCCACCACAATTATAAAACCAAAGGTCCCTCATTAGTAAGCTGGATAGGACAAGGGCTGGATACCAACCGTAATTTTGAAAACCTGCACAACTATCCGTTAATGCAGACCAAAACAGATATTATTGACTTTATTAGCGGTGAATATCACTTAAACGGCAATAACCTGTTTAAACTGAACGCCGAATTGGGCGAAGACCCGATTCATGATGATGCCAAGGCAAACCAACTGAAAAATGCCTTCGACCAGTTTAACAAACGCAACAACCAGATCATCACCGGAAATTATATTATACCTGATTCCATATATCGGCATTATAGCCCGGTTAAAGGGAAATAGGCTTACCATAGGATACCAAACAGAGCAAGCTATTCCGAAAGGGATGGCTTTTTTGTTTTGGGGATCGCCGGGGAACAGCTGATCGCTTTTTTAGATACCGATGTCATTGGAATGGTCTATTTTTAGAGATATTCTTAATTTGACCTATCAAAACGCTGTTTATTAATATTCCTTACTAAAAAGCCTGGGGGTAACCGTTCAGCATGCAGACCAAACAAACACCCCTGCTTACCAATAAAAGGTAGCTAAAGTATCTGCCCCGCAGGGATGATGATCTGAAAGTTTTAGAAGAAAGCAAAAAGGCTTTTGAAGATTTGAAACCCCAGCAATCGAAATTGATACAGGGATTTTCATTGAGCATTTAAGGGCCCAGGATAAACTTAGCACAACGCTTAACCTTTTCCCCGATAATATAGAATTATTTATTTCTTCTGTTACCAGGTATGAGCTTTACGTGGGTGCAATAACGGAGGAAAAAGAAAATGATATTCGTAAACTCCCTGAAGAGCTTCCAATACTTCCCTTTTATAGCTGCAACAGGTACGGTCAATGAATTACCGCTGATTACCCTAAATAACAGCATTTCCCCAGGATTGAAGAATTAAAGCGTATAGACACAAAAATCTGATGAAGAAGTCAAAAATCCAGAAAGTGTGGCTCTGCCGGTGGCTATAACCCCATGGACAAAAACGAAGCAGTAACCCGGCAAAGCGATGACACCATTTTGTCAGCAGTTACCATATCATTAGTTGATAATCAAGCATTAATTTCCGCTAACGGTAGTCATCACACAAAAACCTGAACAGCGTTTATTTCGTGCCCGCCACATCATCCTCCAGAATATGGGTCATCATGGGCCGGTAGAAATCCCAGAAAAAGCTTTTACGTTCTGTCGGATCGTCGGTATTGTAAAGCATCCATTTAAACAGGCTTATACCTTTAAAATAGGAGGTGCCCATACCTATCGGATTATCACAAAAATCACCCGAAAAGTAGTAGAACTGGTAATCTTTGTCCTTATGCATGATGATTGCAGGAAACGTAGCAGGGATATTGTATTTTTTCAGTTCGGCTGCACCGTTTGCGTTAAGACTTATATCAAAGCGTGATATCGCATGATTTACGGACAGATTTGGCGCTATCACGTCAAACCAAAAGGGATATTTCATTCTTTCGGGAAGCGACAGCTTGTTTTGTCCGTAACCAAATGTGATAATATGCGGCACCGGATCGGTTAAATGTGTACTGTCTTCCAGCACAACAACCTGGTCATTGTTGTTTACAAATGCAAGTCCTGCCCTATGGAATGGCCATTTACGCTCATGATCTCTTTTGTAATCATTTATAAGCCATTTGGGTAATTCTTTATTTTTTGTCGTATCAAAGCTATCAAAATACCGTGCTGTCCAGCCTGTCCAGTGCATAGCAAATAGCTTTTCAAATTTATTGCGGTTATCGGCACTTGTAGGCGAGCCGATGGTGTTAAATTCAGTGATAATGAGCTTGTGTTTTGCCTTCATGTTCTGCATAAGCTCTACATCCTGCCAGCTGAGGCCACCGTATAAAACGCCGGATCGCTCTGTGCTTTGTTTTTGGCTATACCATTCCTTCTTATAAATGCCGTAAGTGTCTGTAAAATAAACCAAATCAGCATCATTGCTTAATTTATTCAACTGATCAGACGAAAAACCTTCCAATCCTTTAAGCCTGAATTTATCATTCTCCTGCGGAAAGAAACCATAATAATCCTTGCCGATATGATACCGTTCGGTGCTTGTCTTGGTGAAGCTGTGATTATTCAGCAGCCAGCTCAGCGAAATATGTTCCTGTCCTTCCTGGTTAAGTACGGTTTTATCAATAATAGCTACAACCAGCTTTGTTTTAGGCGTAAAATACCAGGCCAGCCACATCCATAAGGGGAATAGTAAAACAAAAGGAATGACGTATAGTAATAATCTTTTCTTGTTCATCATCAATTAAAATCTCCGTTGATAGCCTATACCTATGTCCAACTGGTTACCATGAGTCTGGTATTTATATTCCTGGTTATCAAGGCTTGCCGTTATAAATATAATATTGAATCGTTTAATGGAATGCCAATAGGCCATCGAAATGTTATTCGACCGCAGCTTGTAATTATTGCCGCTGTTAAGAAGGATAATATTGCGGGGATCATCGGGTGAAATTCCGGTGCCGATACCTAACGATAAATAATCATCCGCTCCTGCGGTGTAATATCTTACATGTAAAGAATAAGATTGCGAAATGGAACTGTTTGACGGCGTTAAATACGTCCGGAGGTTAAACCAGAAACTCTTATAATACTTGCCCACAGAGGCCGTATATATCCAGGTATCACCGCTAAAATACAGATATCTTAAACCAGCCTCTGCTTCAAAACTGGAGGGCAAATTGGCATATAATGAAAAACCCGACCTGTATTTAGGAAACACGCCAACATTGTCCGAGTATCCGCCGCTCACATAAGCATAAAAAGTTTTTGAAATATGGGGATAAGCATCGAGTTCATATTGCAGACCACCCGTATTAAAGCGGTTGGCATAATTTAACCGGCCAATTACCGAACCCAGCCCCGTTTGCCTGACATATTCAAAACTGGCTAAATGCCATGGATCACTATATTGTTTGTCAAAATAAAGGTAATCATAGCTTACGCCGATTTTATTTTTTGATGCATTGTCTTTTACCCTGTCGGCCAGTGCATGTGCAGCTGAGTTTGCAGGATCTGCTCTTATCAGCGTATCAAGTGTACCGTTGGCTTGTTTATATCGTTTAAGATCATTCAATGCTTTTGCCTTTAACAATAACAGGTCTGTTGATTGCGGATGATATTTTAACCCTTCCTGTGCATATTGCAATGCCTTTGGCGAATTGTTATTCCAATACTCCAGGCTGCCGTAAGCAAAAGACGCATCTTCGTGATCAGGATGCTTGCTTAACACCAGGATGAACTGTGCGCGTGCACTATCAGGTTGGTCAGTCCAGGTATAAATCCGGCCCAAAAAAACATGGATGTCTGAATAGTCAGGGCTTTTAACGAGCGCCTGTTTACTCAAACTGATTGCCTTAGGGTAATCTTTCTGATCAAAAGCAGCTTTACGGGCCTGTTGAAAAAGCTCATCAGACGAGGGTCCTGTTTGAGCAGAAGCAACTTGAAAGGAAATAATCAGCAGAAAAAGAAAAATATATAATTTATAATTCATAGAATGCGAAATACGGCATAAGTTTATATCTGTCGTTCTACGATAATAAGGGAAAGTAAGTTTTACCGGAGCGAAATTAATATGGTTTCAGTGAAAAAACATTGAAAAGAGGCGGTTTTGCCGAAATAGCAAGTCCTTAAAATTGAGCGGATGAAGGGATGAAGGTTATTATTTTTTATTTTCCTGATCCTTGCCATGCTCAGCTCTGCTGGCTTTATTTTCTGCATGGGCCATTGCTATATCGTACTCTAATTCAGGATCTATATTCTGTGACTCCACTTTGCTGGCTTTCTCCATTAATTCTTCATGGTGGGCCTTTAACCAGTCCAATTGTTTTTTACCATATGAAACGCGGGTAAATAACACGAAAAGAACCGGCACAATAAATATCGATATAGTTGATGATGCAATCATTCCGCCCAAAACAGCCACCCCTATGGTATTCCGCGAAGCCGCGCCGGCCCCTGTAGCAAGGGCAAGCGGCAATACACCGAGAATAAAGGCTACCGAGGTCATAATGATGGGCCGTAAGCGCAATCGTACAGCTTCAAGTGTTGATTTGATAAGCTCTTCACCGCGGTCAACCCGCAGCTTGGCAAATTCGACGATCAGGATAGCATTTTTTGCGGATAAGCCGATCAGCGTAATCAATCCTATCTGCGCATACACATTATTGGTAAGCGCAGGAACACAGGTAAGCGCCAAAATAGCGCCAAAAGCACTGATCGGTACGGCCAGCATGACGGAAAATGGTACCGACCAGCTTTCGTACAATGCCGCCAGAAAAAGAAACACAAAAATAATACTAAACAGGAATATGTACACCGTGGTGGAACCGGCCTTTATTTCCTCATAACTCAAACCCGAAAACTCGTAGGTGTACCCTCGTGGCAACGACCTTGCAGCCAGTGTTCTTAATGCATCAAGCGACTGGCCGCTGCTGTATCCTTCCGGTATAGAGCCATCAACCTCGGCAGAACGGAAAATGTTAAAATGCGAAATAAGAGGGGCCGCTATAGTAGGCTTATAGCTTATCAGGGTGCTTAGCGGCACCATTTGACCTACAGAATTACGCACATAGTACTTATTCATGTTTGAGATCAACGACCTGTAAGCAGTATCAGCCTGTACCACAACATGATAAGTACGGTTATACAAAGTAAAATTGTTGACAAATAAACTACCCATATATGCCTGCATCGTACTGAATACATCAGAAATATTGACTCCTAATTTTTCGCATTTTTCCCTGTCGACTGTAAGATCATAACTTGGCGTATGTGCCGAAAAATAACTGAATGCAGTTGATATTGCAGGTATCTTATGAGCTTCCGAAACAAACTTTTGAACGGCTTTTTCAAAAGCATGAATATCATCAGTTGAATTTCCCTGTTCAATTTGCATACTAAAACCTGCAGCCAATCCGATACCCCTGATCGGCGGGGGCTGTATTGTTACCACATTGGCATTTTTTATCCCGGCCTTTGCAACTCTTTTTTTAATTGCATCCATTATACCCTGTACTTGTGTGGCCGGGGTAGTACGCTCATCCCATGGGGTCAGCATGCAAAACATAGAGCCTGTATTGGAATTTGCACCTCCGTTCAGGATGTTAAAACCGGAAACAGCTGTATAATGCAAAACACCAGGAGTTGAACCAACAATTTTCATCAGCTTATGCATTACATCAACCGACTGGGTTGTTGCAGAAGCGTCAGGTAACTGGAAGGTGATATAAAGACGCCCGCCATCTTCAGAGGGCACAAACCCGGAAGGTTTGGTTCTAAATAAAAGGTAGGTACCCACACAAATGCATACCAGGATAACGACGACAAATTTTGAATTCTTTATACTCCTTTTTACACCGTTTGAATATTTAAAAGTTACTTTTTCAAACCAGGTATTGAAATGATAAAAGAACTTATCAAACCAATTTGAAGATTTTTTAGTGATATGACTGGGCCGTAGCAGTAAAGTACATAATGCCGGCGTTAGGGACAGAGCTATAAATGCCGAAATAATAACGGATATGGCAATGGTAATAGCAAATTGCTGATATAACCTGCCTACAATACCGGGAATGAAACCGACAGGCACAAATACCGAAGCTAAAATAAGCGCAATGGCAATTACAGGAGCCGAGATCTCCTTCATCGCATTGTAAGTAGCCTCCTTGGGCGACATATGTTGCTCATCAATATAGTGCTGCACTGCCTCGACGACAATAATGGCATCATCGACGACAATACCAATGGCAAGCACAAACCCAAACATGGTTAATGTATTAATGGTAAATCCAAGGGGTATAAAGAAACAAAAAGTTCCCAGTATAGATACCGGAATGGCGAAAATGGGAATTATGGTAGAACGCCAGTTTTGCAGAAAAAGGAACACGACCAATGCGACCAGGCCAAGGGCTTTTAATAAAGTGCCTATTACTTCCTGCATGGAGACTTTTATAATAGTTATCGATTCAAAAGGCACTATGTAGTCTACATCAGACGGAAAGGATTTTTTTAACTTTGCCAACTCGGCATATACATTATCAGCGGTTTGAAGAGCATTGCTTCCCGGGGATTGATAGACCGAAATAATAGAACATCTGTTTCCGTCAACAAAAGAGTTACTTGCAAAAGTAAATTTCCCCAATTCGATCCTGGCCACATCTTTCAGATAAACCAATTGTCCGGTAGATGGGATTGTTTTGACAATAACTTTTTCATAGTCAGCAACTCTGTTGAGCATCCCGTTCACAAGTATCCCGGTTTCAAAAGCTTGTGATGACGGTTGTGGCGGCGAACCGACGGAACCTGCTGCCACATAAACGTTTTGCGCATTGAGGGCAGCGGTAACATCTGCCGGCGTTAATCCATAGGAGGCCATTTTATCCGGGTTCATCCAGATGCGCATACTAAAATTGTCGGTACGGGCGCTAACGTCGCCTACCCCCGGTACACGCAATATGGCATCCTGAATAAATGTATTGGTATAGTTATCCAGGAAAGTGATGTTATGAGTACGCCTTGGTGAGTAAACGGCAATCAGCAGCAGCTGGTCAGGGTTACTTGCACGTACGGTTAAACCCAATTTACTTACCACTGCGGGCAGTATGGGTTTGGCTATACCAACACGGTTCTGGACATTGAGTGCTGCGATCTGTACATTGGTACCGATATTAAAAGTCACCCTCATACCTACTCCCCCGCTATTTGTACTGGTACTTTGCATATATTCCATGCCTGGAGTACCATTAACCTGTTCTTCAACAGGAACAGCTACGGTTTGCTCAACTGTTTCGGCATCAGCTCCGGTATAGGACCCGTTAATGGAGACACTTGGCGGAGATATATTGGGATATTGGTCAACCGCAAGATTAAAAATGCAAATAACTCCCGATATCATTAATACTATTGATATTACGATCGCTGTAACCGGTCTTTTAATAAATGTATTGGCAATCATCTTTTAATCCGCTTTACTCAGGTCACGTGATTTTTGAATTTCGTATTCCAATTCAGGGTCGATATTCTGTGCCTCTACCTTTTTGGCTTTCTCCATCAGATCGTCATGATGCTCGAGTAACCAGGCAAGTTTTTCTTTGCCGTAAGAAACCCGGGTGATCAGCACAAATAACACCGGAACGATAAATATGGCCAGTGTTGAGGCTGCCAGCATGCCTCCCAAAACAGTTAAACCTATAGTTCTGCGGGCTACAGCACCTGCACCGGTTGCAAAAACCAATGGCAATACACCCAATATAAATGCCAGCGAAGTCATGATAATAGGCCGCAAGCGAAGACTCACGGCCTCTAATG
>JAQBOV010000011.1 GCA_028287895.1 Mucilaginibacter sp.
AAGCCCGGCCGGTGCAATGGATACGGATCCATAACCTGCCTGACTTTGCCTACTTTAATCACTCGCAGCACGTAAAGGTTGCCGGCTTAAAATGCCAGACATGCCACGGCCCGGTTGAAACCATGAAAGAGGTTTACCAGTATTCGCCGCTTACTATGAAATGGTGTATACAGTGTCACAAGCGTACCGAAATTAACATCAAAGGCAATGCTTACTATGAAAAAATGGAACAGGTACACGATCTGATCAGAAAAGGCGGAAAAGTGACTGAAGCCATGATGGGCGGTATTGAGTGCGGTAAGTGCCACTATTAATAAATTATTTGTAAAAACATTACAGTTTATAAAGCTTAAATGGACAGCAATAAAAAATACTGGAAAGGTTTAGAAGAACTAAACAGCGAACCGGAATTTGTTGAGAAAAATAAACACGAATTTGCCGAGCCTATTCCGATCGAAGAAGTTTTGAGCGGAAACGGCTTAATGGCTAAAACACCCCGCCGTGACTTTTTAAAAGCATTGGGTTTTGGTGTTGGTGCGGTTACTTTGGCAGCTTGTCAAAAAGTTCCGGTTCATAAATCAATTCCTTACCTGATCAAGCCGGAGGAAGTAACTCCGGGTGTGGCAAACTACTATGTTTCCACTTATGAGGGACACGCCGTTTTGGTTAAAACCCGCGAAGGCCGTCCGATCAAGATAGAAGGCAACCCTGATGATCTGTTGTCAAAGGGAGGTTTAAGCGGACAGGCACAGGCTTCGGTATTGGATCTGTATGATAACAACCGTTTAAAAAACCCGGCGCAAAATGGCAGTGATTCGACCTGGAACGAGATTGATGCGTTTGTAAAGAGCGAACTTGCTGCAATCAAAGCCGGTGGCAAAAAGATAAGGATCGTTTCCTCAACTGTTCACAGCCCTTCTACTTTAGCGGTAATTGCCGATTTTATCGGGCAATATCCTACAACTAAACATATTAATTATGATGCGGTTTCTTATACCGGTATCATACAGGCTAATCAAAACAGCTTTGGTAAAGCAGTACTGCCGCATTACCGTTTTGATAAGGCGGATATCATCGTAAGTTTTGGGGCTGATTTTCTGGGTACCTGGATATCGCCGGTTGAATTTACCAGCCAGTATGTCGGCAATCGCAACAACAAATCGCTTCAGAATAAAAAGATGTCGCGCCATATACAGTTTGAAACCGGTATGAGCCTTACCGGAACAAACGCTGACGTGCGTATCCCGGTTAAACCATCTGAAGAAGGCGTTGCCTTAGTTAATCTTTACAATCAAATTTCGGGTACTACCTTACCAGGTACCAGAAAACTGAATAACGTTACCGCTGATAAGGCCCTGACCATTGTTGCCAAGGAATTACAGGCAGCAAAAGGTAAAGCCCTGGTCGTATCGGGTTCAAATGATGTAGCTACTCAGGTACTGGTCAATGCGATCAATTCTTTATTAGGAAGCTATGGCAGTACGATCGATCTGGATAATTACTCCAATCAATACGCTGGTAACGATCATGACTTTACAGAGCTGGTAAGCGAAATGAACAGAGGCGAAGTGGACGCTGTCCTGTTCCTGAATACAAATCCTGCATACGAATATCACAATAGCGGCGCTATTAAAGACGCCTTGAAAAAGGTACGCTTGAAAATATCCTTCTCTGAACGCAATGATGAGACTGCATCGCTTTGCAATGTAAATGCGCCTAATCATTATTACCTGGAAGCATGGGGTGATGATAACGCAATTGAAGGATATTATACCATTGTACAGCCAACCATCAATCCGGTATACAATACCCGCCAGGCTGAAGAAAGCTTACTGGTATGGTCTGATAACGCGGTTAAAGAATATTATACCTATGTAAGGAATAACTGGGATAAAAGCCTGCTTGCAAAAGGCGGATTATCCGGTCAGAAAGGATGGGAGACCTTATTACAAACAGGTTTTGTAAAAGCAGGAGATAAACCAGCCGGCAGTTATTCTTTCAGCCGCGACCTGAATGGTGTGGCCCAGAACATTTTAAATCAAAGCAAGCAGTTAGCGGCTTCCGGTGATGGTAAAGTAGAATTGCAATTATACCAGACCGTAGCTATACGCGATGGCAAACGCGCAAACAACCCATGGCTGCAGGAAATGCCTGACCCGGTATCCAAAGTAACATGGGACAACTTTGCTGCCATGTCGCCAACTGATCTTAACAAATATGGCTTTGTACAGGGCGACATCATTAATATCGATGTAAACGGATATGCAGTTGCCCTGCCGATATTATCGCAGCCAGGCCAGGCTCAGGGCACCATTTCGGTAGCCGTAGGTTACGGCCGCACACAAGCCGGACCGGTTGGTGATGGGGTGGGTAAAAATGCCTTTCCTTTCCTTACCTTCCGTAATGGTACCTTTCAGACAACGGCTGTTGCAGCATTTTCGAAAACAGGTGAGTACCCGATAGTTTTAGCTCAAACCCAAACTCACCATTCATTTGAAGGCCGTAATGTAATACGCGAGACTACCTTTAATGAATATTTAAAAAACCCTGCATCAAACAGCGGTAAATCCGAGGAACATAAAAAATACGACCTGTTTTGGCAGGACTATGGAATAGATAATCCACAAAAACAACCCTACAACTGGGTGATGGCTATTGACTTAAATGCATGTACCGGTTGTGGCGCCTGCGTGGTAGCCTGCAGCGCCGAAAATAACATTCCGGTTGTAGGTCGTGATGAGGTACGCCGCCGCCGCGAAATGCACTGGATACGCATTGACCGTTATTACAGCTTTAACGATAAAGGCAGGGAAGTAACCGAGGAACAAGAAATTTCAACACTGGAAGACCTTGACCATGTATCAGTAGTACATCAGCCGATGCTTTGCCAGCACTGTGACCATGCTCCCTGCGAAACCGTTTGCCCGGTACTGGCCACCGTGCACTCGTCAGACGGGTTGAACCATATGGCTTATAACCGCTGCATAGGTACACGTTATTGCGCTAATAACTGTCCGTTCAAAGTACGCCGTTTTAACTGGTTCAACTACTGGAACGATTCCCGTTTTGACAATTACCTGATCAACGAACATACCCATCTGGTACTTAATCCTGATGTTACTACGCGTTTCCGCGGGGTTATGGAAAAATGCTCGATGTGTATACAGCGTATCCAGGCCGGTAAACTGAAAGCTAAGATTGAAAAACGCCCGCTTAAAGACGGCGAGATCAAAGTTGCCTGTCAGCAAACCTGCCCTGCCAATGCGATCGTTTTCGGTAACAGGAATGATCCGGATTCTGAAGTTTCAAAAGCATTGAAGAGCGAGAGAACTTACTATGTGCTTGAAGAGTTAGGCGTGCAGCCGGGTATTGGCTACCAGGTTAAAGTTAGAAATACTAGTGAATTAGAAGCTTAAATTATTATAAGAGAGATTTAAAATATGGCATCTCATAATGAATCAATACTAAGGGAACCGTTAATTACCGGTAACGACATCACGTATGCAAAAATTACGAATGATGTTTTGCACCCCGTTGAAAATATGCCAACCAAAGCCTGGTGGATAGGCTTTACCATAGCATCATTAGGCGCTTGTTTATGGGTATTTGCCGTAAGCTGGACATTTTGGTATGGTATAGGTTCGTGGGGACTGAATAAAACAGTAGGCTGGGCCTGGGATATCACCGGTTTCGTGTGGTGGGTAGGTATTGGTCACGCCGGAACCCTGATCTCGGCGATCCTTTTACTGTTCCGTCAAAACTGGCGTAACTCCATTAACCGTTCGGCAGAAGCGATGACCATCTTCGCTGTAATATGCGCCGCTACTTATATCGTAGCGCACATGGGCCGCCCATGGATGGCTGTATATTCACTGCCATTTCCAAATCAGTACGGTTCTTTGTGGGTTAACTTTAACTCACCGCTGATCTGGGACGTATTTGCGATATCCACTTATTTCTCGGTGTCATTGGTATTCTGGTACACCGGCCTGTTGCCTGATTTGGCAACGATACGTGACCGCGCTACCGGCCTGCGCCGCAGAATATATTCCGTGTTGTCATTTGGCTGGACGGGATCAGTAAAAACATGGCAGCGTTTCGAGACGGTATCGCTGATACTTGCGGGTATTTCGACACCGCTGGTACTTTCGGTACACACCATTGTGTCCATGGACTTTGCCACTTCGCTTGAACCGGGCTGGCATACCACGATTTTCCCGCCTTACTTCGTTGCCGGGGCTATTTTCTCGGGATTTGCAATGGTGCAAACCCTATTGCTGATCACCCGTAAGGTATTGGGCCTGGAGAATTACATCACGATGTTTCATATCGAATCGATGAACAAGATCATCCTTTTGACCGGCTCTATCGTTGGTGTAGCTTATATGACCGAGTTCTTTATCGCTTACTATTCAGGCGGCGAATATGAACAATATACTTTCCTGAACCGCTTTATCGGACCTTACTGGTGGGCCGGTTGTATGATGTACGGTTGTAACGTGCTGATGACACAATTGATGTGGTTTAAAAAAGTAAGAACCAATATTCCGATCTCCTGGGTATTATCTATCGTGGTAAATATCGGGATGTGGTTTGAGCGTTTTGTAATTATTGTAACCTCGCTGCACCGCGACTTTATTCCATCAAGCTGGGCAATGTTTTATCCTACCTGGGTTGATATGAGTGTATTTATAGGTTCTATCGGAGTGTTCTTTACCTTGTTCTTATTGTTTATAAGGGTATTTCCTTCAATAGCCATGGCCGAGGTAAAATTATTGCTGAAGAGTTCGAGTGAGCAGGCGAAAAAGAAATTACTTGCAGATGGTCATCTGGATCCGTCTCATGCCGAATTCTATAAAGAGTCGTTAACCAAATTTGACAGTGTTGAACTGTCGGAATATGAAAAAATATAGATAATGAGCAACACCAAGTTTATATTAGGCCTTTTTGATGACCCGGATTTAATGATGCACGGGATTGACAAATTACAAAAGAACAGCATCCCTATTTATGATGTGTATACACCGATGCCTATCCATGGAATTGATGATAAGTTGGGGATAAAACCATCGCGTTTGGGTTACGCTGCCTTTATGTTCGGATGTTTGGGTGGTACAACTATATTCAGTTTGGTTTATTACTTCCTGGTGCATGACTGGCCGATTGATATTGGCGGTAAACCGGCTTTTGCAGCACCGAGTTTTATCCCGGCTACTTTTGAGTGGACGGTTTTATTTACCGCTTTTGGCATGACAGCTACTTTCTTTTTCGCTACGCATCTTTTCCCGGGTCGCGCACCGAGGGTAATGGACTTCAGAGCGACAGATGACCGTTTTGTAATTGCCATAGATGCTAAAGGCAATGTACCGCACGAGGATATCACTAATTTATTAAAAGAAGCAGGAGCTGTTGAAATAAAGCATAACGATAGAAAATATGTTAGCTATGAATAAAATAAAAGTATTGGGGATAACGGTTATGACTATTGCTGCTACGGTTGTAATTACCTCGTGCAAAGATAAAAGGAGTACCGGATGGGAATACGCCCCCAATATGTATGAGCATATTGCGTATGATCCTGACCAGGCCAACTCGAATTTTAAAGACGGTAAAACGGCTCAGAAACCACCTGCAGGTACCATACCTGTTGGATTTACCACATTTGATTATCCAAACACGAAGGATGGCTATGAACTGGCCGGAACCGAAGTGAAGAGCCCGCTGCCGCAGAGCCAGCAAAATTTTGCTGACGGACAGGTATTGTTTGAGCATTTTTGCTCGCCATGCCATGGTAAAGAAGGTCAGGGAGACGGGTTGGTTGTGGCTCATGGTTTTCCGGCCCCGCCTTCCTATTCTAAGGGACAGTCGTCACGTGGTGGCGCGATGAAAGATCTTACCGATGGTAAGATGTATCATACAATCACTTATGGTGTGAATGCAATGGGCTCCTACGCCTCTCAGCTTGCACCTGAGGAGCGCTGGAAAGTAATCATGTATGTACACCATTTACAAACTTTATAAGAATTATAATTTAGATGAAGACTCATAATAGTTTTGACGAGCAGTATCAATTTACAGGTAAGGTTAAATCCTGGAGCTTGATTGCTATTGTTATAGGTGTTATTACCATTTTTGCGGGAGTTTTAACCAAACAAACCGAACAGACTTTTGATAATCTGTTGCTGATGGGTTATTATTTTACCTGTGTTTGTGCCGCTGGTGTGATGTTTTGTGCGATACAATATGCTGCACAGGCCGGTTGGTCTGCTTCTCTGCTGCGTGTGCCACAGGCATTTGGCAAAGTATTGCCGGTAGCAGGGCTTATCCTGATAGTAATTGTTGTAAGTGGATTGTTTATTACCCATACGGTTACTGCCGAGGATGGAAAATCCCATGTCGAGCCGTATTTATATGCCGGTTGGGCGACACATGACCTTACCATTAAAGGCAGCGGGATCTATGATTCGGTTATTGCCGGTAAATCAGGTTTTTTAAATATCCCCTTCTTTTTGATCCGTATGGTCGGTATGCTGGGATGCTACAGTTTATTTGGCTGGTTGCTTTTTAAATATTCCGAGAATGAGGATGAGCTTGGCGGTATGAAGTTCTACAACAAGAGTTTTATTGCTTCCTGTGTATTCCTGGTAATATTTGGCTTTACCGTTCCGGTTTTTGCTTTTGATACCATCATGTCATTAGAAGCCCGCTGGTTCTCAACCATGTTCGGCTGGTATAACCTTGCAGCTTTGTGGGTAAGCGGTCTTTCGGTAATGACATTGGTGATTATATACCTTAGAAAAGCCGGCTATTTGCCCTGGGTTACTTTGGACCACCTGCATAATATGGGATTGTTTATGTTCGCTTTCTCGGTGTTCTGGACTTATTTGTGGTTTGCCCAATTCCTGTTAACCTGGTATGCCAATATACCCGAGGAAGCAGCTTATTTTATCAGAAGATGGGAGCCATCGTTTAAACCATGGTTCTGGCTCAATATTGTGATCAACTTCGGTGCTCCGTTACTGGTATTGATGTCGCGTGACTCAAAACGTTATATAGGTACATTGAAAGCCATGTGTATTATTTTGATCATAGGTCACTGGTTAGATTATTTCCAGATGATCATGCCTGGAACGATAGGGCCAAAGGAGCACTGGTATACCGAGTTTAGCTGGATAGAGCCCGGTATATTTATAGGCTTTGCAGGGCTGTTTACATTCCTGGTGCTGAATGCATTAAGCAAGTTTAAATCGCTTATTCCGAAGAAGCATCCATTCCTTGCCGAGAGCCTTCATCATCACATATAATAATTGCTAAATTTACAACTGATAAAGAATACCAAACAGACATTAAAAATGGGATTCAAAGATTTAATAAATTCTAAAAAGATACTTTCGCTTTTTGCAGCATTCATGCTGCTTGGCACTAACCTGCTTATGGCGCAAAGTACCGCTACTACTATCGCCGGCACAGATACACCGGAACAAAAGGCTGATATGTGGCTGGGGGTTGGATATTATGCACTGCTTCTATTGCTGGGCTGCGTTATAGTTGCCATTATTGGTAAAATACTAAAGATATATGACCTTACCCTTCAAATGCAGGGCAGAAAGGGCCTGAACTGGAATAATATAATCGGTGTGATCTGTCTTATTTTCCTTGTAGCGGGCTTATATGGCGCTTATTGGTCTTTAACCGTACAAGGTAGCGGAATATTACCTGAGGCAGCTTCAGAGCATGGTGCCAAGATTGATTTTATGTTCTGGGTTACCAGCGCAATAACTCTTTTTGTTTTTTTTATTACCCAGATTTTACTATTTGGCTTTGCCTTCAGGTACCGGGGTTCGGAAAAACGGAAAGGATATTATTATCCTCACAATAATACCATTGAAAAGTTATGGACGGTTATCCCTGCCATTGTTTTGACCATATTAGTGGTATTTGGATTTTTTACATGGCGTACGGTAACCAACGTTGATAATAAAAAAGGCGATATTAATATTGATGTAACAGGGCACCAATTTGCATGGGAAATACGTTATCCCGGAAGAGATGGTAAACTGGGCTCAGTCAATTATCAATTATACACAGCAAACAATATATTGGGCGTTAATTTTAAAGACAGGAACAGTTTTGATGATCAGAAGGCCGATACCTTAGTATTGCCTGTTAACAGAACGATTCGTATTAACATACATGCCCAGGATGTGATCCATAGCTTTTATATGCCGCATTTCAGGGTGCAGATGAATGCCGTACCGGGATTACCGACCTTCTTTAAGTTTAAGCCAACTATTACTACCAGCGAGATGCGTAACAGGCTGGATGACCCCAAGTTTGAATATTTACTGTATTGCAATAAAATTTGCGGCGGTGGTCACTACAATATGCAAAAAGTCGTGCGTGTGGTTACGGAAGCCGAATACCAGGATTGGATCGAAAGACAAAAACCTTATTTGAGCGATCAACTGAAAAAGGAGTTGAAGCTTGCAGACCGCGGTGAGCAAAATAAGGCAGGAAAAAACAGGATAGCATTAAATAATTAATCAAGAGTATAGCGATTATGTCAACATTAGCAGTTCACGATCACGGAGTAGTACATCATGATCACGATCAGGAACATCATCATACCGATACATTTATAACCAAATATGTGTTTAGCCAGGATCACAAAATGATCGCCAAGCAATTCCTGATCACAGGGATCACTATGGCAGTTATTGCGATGCTGCTTTCTATCCTTTTCAGGATTCAACTGGCTTATCCGGATAAAACATTTCCATTAATGGAAACATTGCTGGGGCGTTTTGCACCTAACGGCCGTTTAGACCCGGAGTTTTATCTTTCGCTGGTAACCATACATGGAACGATCATGGTATTCTTTGTATTAACCGCCGGCTTAAGCGGTACATTCAGTAACCTGCTGATTCCGCTGCAGGTTGGTGCCCGTGATATGGCCTCTCCCTTTATCAATATGTTGTCTTACTGGTTCTTTTTTACAGCCAGTGTGATCATGATATCATCATTTTTCGTACAGAAAGGCCCTGCAGGTGCCGGATGGACAATATATCCTCCTTTATCAGCCTTGCCTAAAGCGATGGGAGGATCAGGCCTTGGAATGACGCTGTGGCTGATCAGTATGGTATGCTTTATCGCTTCCTCACTAATGGGTGGTATAAACTATGTAAGTACCGTACTAAACATGCGTACCAAAGGGATGGACCTCTGGAAAATGCCTTTGAGCGTCTGGGCGTTCTTCTTAACAGCTATTCTGGGTGTATTATCATTCCCTGTATTAGTTGCAGGTGTGGTATTATTGATCTTTGACCGTAGCTTTGGAACGAGCTTTTACCTTTCTGATATTGTCTTGAACGGCAAGATAATGCCGTTTGAAGGGGGTAGCCCGATATTGTTCCAGCACTTATTCTGGTTTCTCGGCCACCCGGAAGTTTACATCGTGATCATGCCGGCGATGGGTATCTCGTCGGAGGTTATCGCTGTAAACTCCCGTAAACCAATATTTGGTTATCATGCGATGGTTTATTCGCTTATCGGTATCACCACCCTTTCGTTTATCGTATGGGGACACCATATGTTTGTAACCGGAATGAACCCCTTCCTGGGCGGCGTATTCATGATCACCACACTGATCATTGCCGTACCATCAGCAGTAAAAACATTTAACTGGCTCGCTACATTATGGCGCGGTAATATTCGTTTTACACCGGCTATGCTTTTCGCTATCGGTTTGGTGTCCTTCTTTATATCAGGCGGTTTAACCGGTATATTCCTGGGTAACGCTGCTTTGGATATCAATTTGCATGACACTTATTTTGTGGTGGCACACTTCCACCTGGTGATGGGCTCGGCAGCCATATTCGGTATGCTCGCGGGCGTTTACCACTGGTTCCCGAAAATGTTCGGCCGTTTGATGGACGAGAAATTAGGATATCTGCACTTTTGGATAACATTTATTTGTGCCTACCTGGTATTCTTCCCGATGCACTTTATGGGTCTTGACGGTGTACCCCGCCGTTATTACGCGATGACCGAGTTCCCGGCATTTAACCGCTGGTTATCAGTAAATACATTTATTACCTGGGCGGCAATTACCGCTGCTGTTGCACAAATTGCATTCCTGTATAATTTTATTCATTCTATTTTCTGGGGTAAGAAATCCCCTCAGAATCCGTGGAATTCAACCACGCTTGAGTGGACAGCACCTGTTGAGCATATTCATGGCAACTGGCCTGGTGAGATCCCGACAGTTTACCGTTGGCCTTATGATTATAGCAAGCCGGGACATGATACAGATTTTATTCTGCAGACAACGCCTTTTTCAGAAACAATGAGCTCTAATTTGCCTCATGATTTTGAAGATAACCCTGTCGGTCTTGAGCAGTATAATCAGTGGGCAAAGACACAAAGATCCAGTGAAGAAGTAAAGTAAATAATGACTAATCTGATCTTTTAGGGTATCTGTGCAGTTTAAGTTGTGAGTTTTGAGTAAAAAGTAATGAGTTAAAGACCATGATTGACTTTTTACTGAAACTTAAAATTCTGAACTTAAGACTAAAAAACAGATACCCTGAATTTTTAGAAAATTTAAATGAATATAACAACATCCCAAAGCAGCTTTCAAAAAGTCAATCTAATTACAATTGTTCTGCTTTTTGTATTGATACTTGCCGGAGGAGTTGTGCGCAGTACCGGTTCGGGAATGGGTTGCCCCGATTGGCCAAAATGTTTTGGCAGATATGTTCCGCCGGCCAGCAGCGCTGAATTACCCAGGGATTATAAGCAGGAATATATCGCAGGCCGTCAGGCAAAAAATCAAAGATTCGCGAAAACGCTTGATGTATTCGGGTTTAGTGACCTGGCTGCCCGCTTGCGCCAGGATAAATCCATATTGGTCCCCGAGGAGTTTAATGCCGCTAAAACCTGGACAGAATATATTAACAGGCTGATTGGCGCAATATCCGGCTTGTTTTTATTTTTAACCGCCGTGTATGCTTTCAGTTATTGGAGAAATAATAAGCTGATCGGTTTTTTAAGTGTTTTGAACTTAATACTGGTGGGTTTCCAGGCCTGGCTGGGTTCTATCGTGGTGTCTACAAACCTGGTAGCATGGATCGTTACGGTACATATGCTGCTTGCACTGGCGATACTTGCATTGAGTATAGCGACGTACCATTTTGCTAAAGTGTACAGTAAGCCAAAGCTTAATACGATAGCGATCATACCTATCGTTACTTTGCTGACATTAATCTTGAGTGTCGTTCAGATTGCTTTTGGAACCGGAGTGAGGGAAAAGATAGATGCGGTAGCAAGCCGTTTAAGCGGGTACAGGGACGGCTGGGTAAATGGTGCCGACGGCGTGTTTTTTCAACACCGGGATACAGCGGTTCTGGTGCTATTTGTTAATGTAATGCTTTATGCGTTGGTGCGGCGTCATTTTAGCAGGCGCTCGGTTCAGCAGCAACTGATGAGTTTTAATTTTCTGATCATCATGCTGCAAATAGTAACCGGTATTATTCTCGCATACTGGTCGCTGCCACCATTTGCCCAGACACTTCATATCGTTTTTGCAAGTTTAATGTTTGGCGCACAATTTTATTTAATGCTGAACTTATACCGCTCAGCCAGCATGCAGGGGAGGCACAAATGAGCTGGAGTGATTTTTCCAAACTGATCAAGTTCAGACTTACTTTCCTGGTGGTGTTTTCTGCGTCCGTTACCTTTTTGATCGGCAGCAAGGCCAATGCCGGGGCACACGGCGTAATAAACTGGAAACACTGGGGCATGCTTATCATAGGCGGATTTTTGGTGACCGCTGCGGCAAACTGCTTCAACGAGATCATTGAAAAGGACTTTGATAAATTAATGAAGCGCACCAGAGACCGGCCGATCCCGGCCGGGCGCATGACCACGGGGCAGGCGCTTATATTGGGCCTGTTTATGGCTTTAAGCGGAACCTACCTGTTAGGCAGCCTTAATTTAACGACAGGCCTGCTTTCGGTTTTCTCCATTTTACTGTATGCATTTGCTTATACACCTCTGAAAAGAGTGTCACCAATTGCCGTCTTTGTAGGAGCTATACCGGGGGCTTTGCCACCATTTATCGGTTATGTGGCCGGTTACGGAACTATAGATCAGATCGCCCTGATTGTTTTCTGTATACAGTTTGTCTGGCAATTCCCGCATTTTTGGGCAATTGCCTGGGTATTGGATGACGATTATAAACTGGCGGGTTTCCGGCTGTTGCCTACCGGCAGGCGGGACAAGATCAGTGCGATGATCACTTTTATATGCACCTTAATACTGGTGCCTGTAAGTTTATTGCCCACTATTTACCATTATGGCGGTTATTGGGTAGGGGGGGTATCATTAGCATGCAGTTTAGTATTTTTGTACCTTGCTTTTATGCTTTTGCTCAGACGTGATATCAAGTCTGCCCAAAAGCTAATGTTTGGTTCGTTTTTTTATTTGCCGGTGGTGCAGTTAATGTTTTTGTTTGATTTTTTAGGAAAGTGAATTGATGGCTCAGATACAACAGGATAAAGACAGGTTAAGCCTGGCGCCCAAAAAATTTAATATGTGGTTATTCATATTTACCTCATTTATGTTTTTTGCGGCACTTACCAGTGGCTTTATCGTCTACGTGGGCGGTAAAACGCATGGATTGAATGTGATATTGCCCAGTGCTTTCAGATACAGCACTGCGGTGATCGCCTTTAGCAGTATTACTTTATTTTTAGCCTCAAGGGCTGCAAAAAGGTTGCAATTTGGTAAACAAAGACTTTTTTTGTGGTTGACATTTGCGCTGGGTGTGGGGTTTTTTGCTATCCAGATATATGGCTGGTATATACTTGCCTATAAAATGGAGGTCTATTTTATAGATCCTAATGCTTCCCGGTCATTCCTTTATGTATTTACCGGGATGCATTTACTGCACATTATTGCAGGCCTATTGTTAATACTTAATACCCTGTGGGGAAGTTACCACAACAAACCGCAGGTAATAAATTTGTATAAGATGGAAATGTCTTCAATATTTTGGCATTTTGTCGATATTATATGGATTTATCTATATGTTTTTTTACTTTTGAACCAATATTAATAACCCAACAATTAAGTACAAATGAGTACCACTGTATCACAAATAGACGAAGTTAAAACAACGCCCTGGGCGGGTGGAAGATCACCTTTCGCTGTTGAGTATGGTAAAATGATGATGTGGTTTTTCCTCCTTTCGGATGCGTTTACCTTTTCATCCTTACTGATTTCTTACGGCGCTTTACGTTTCAGTTCAAATGCATGGCCGGCACCAGACCTGGTTTTCCAGTCAGTACCCGGATTAATAGAGCACGGTGCGCCGCTGGTATTTGTTGGGTTAATGACTTTTATATTGATCATGAGCTCGGTTACCATGGTATTAGCCGTGGAAGCAGGCCATCGCAACGCCAAAAAAGAAGTGGTGTGGTGGATGATCGGCACGATCATCGGTGGATTGATGTTCCTCGGTTGCCAGGCATTGGAATGGAACCATTTGCATAGCGAGGGTTTTTGGTGGGGAAGCATACCGAGCATGGAAGAGCTTAAAACACTTTTTCATGGGGCGCCTTCTACTACCTACGCACATCAGTTTGCTAACTTATTTTTCACCATAACCGGATTTCACGGTTTCCACGTATTCAGCGGGGTGGTGATCAATATCATTATTACCATCAATGTTTTAGCAGGCACTTACGAAAAACGAGGCAGTTATTTAATGATCGAAAAAGTCGGCCTTTACTGGCACTTTGTAGACCTGGTTTGGGTATTTGTGTTCACTTTCTTTTATTTAGTTTAAAAATATTATCATATGTCAACAGAACCTATTCATACAGAGCATGCCGAAGAGCATGACACGATGACCAAGAAAAGGATTTGGAATGTTTTTTTTGTGTTGCTGGGTATTACCTGTGTTGAGTTCTTTATCGCCCTTTACCTGGTACCTCATGGTATGATGACTTATCATAGCGCCAACCCTATATACATTGTTTTAACATTAGCTAAGGCATTTTATATCGTTGGATACTTTATGCACCTGAAGTTTGAAAAACTCGGGTTGGTATTTGCAATCATCGTCCCTGTTTTGTTTATAATCGGCTTGATCCTGGTATTGACAAATGAAAGTCACCACTGGATTGATCTGAGGATGTAATGAGCAAACCAAGCATAATAAAAAAGATTTTAATCCTGGTAATCATATTGGCTTTACCAGGATTTTTATATTATCTGCTAACCGTTAAGGGTAAAAACAGGTATCATGCCTTGCCCAAATTCGGGCCTAAGGTTGTAGCCAGAACTACGCATCGTGTAAAAGGCAAGGATATTCCCGATACCATATACCATACATTAGGCAATTTCCGTTTGTATGACCAGGACGGTAAGCCGGTATCGCTGACCTCATTCGACAACAAAATATTTGTAGCCAACTTTTTTTATACGCATTGCCCAACTGTTTGCAATCAGATGAATGCCAATGTTGACAGCCTGGTGCAAGCCTGGGCCAAAAACAAAATGGTATACTTCGCCTCTGTCACGGTCGACCCGGCGCGCGACTCGGTAAAAGCACTGAAGACCTACATGGGGAGATTTAAATCAACACCTAAATGGGCTTTTTTGACCGGGGATACGACAACGATATATGCTCTTGCCCGCCATGGCTTTTTGGTCAATGCTTTGAAGGCAGGTAATGATGATTTCATCTATTCGGATAAGCTGATTTTGATCGATCAGCGCAAGAGGATAAGAGGATATTACTCGGGCACCTCAGCGGCCGATGTGACCAGGTTGAATGATGAGATCAAGGTGCTGATAAAAGAAGAATTATTGAACAGGGAAGATCCTTTATATTAATTAGTGAATGAGCGGGAGAATGGTGCGTGTTGATTGGCAGGCAAGTTCCTGTTAATCATTCGCTAATTCACACACTGGGTACTAAGTATTAAAAAAGACTATGACCGATAAATTTATATTTCGTTTTGTTGCAGGGATATCTGTATTTGTGTTTTTGGTGGTGATCATTTTAAACCGGCATCTGATCCCGGCGCCTGCTATGGTGCCTTCATTTGTTGTTTATCTGCCAAAACTGAATGCGGTATTAAATGGTACCTGCAGTATTTTACTGCTGGTTTCATTGTATTTTATAAAGAGTGGCAATGTGCCCATGCATAAAAGGATTAATATATTAACTTTCTGCCTGTCATCCCTTTTCCTGGTATCCTATATCCTTTTCCATTATTTAAAACCTGAAAGCATATTCGGCGATTTGAATGGGGACGGCCTGCTTTCAGCAGCTGAGCGTGCCGCAGCAGGTCCGGCCAGGACGATATACCTGGTGATTTTAACCTCACACATTATACTGGCGGCAAGTGTTCTGCCACTTATCCTGCTGAGCTTTTACCGAGGTTTACAAATGCAGGTTGAAAAACATAAGAAATTGGTAAGATGGACGTTTCCTATATGGTTATATGTTACCGTGACTGGGGTAATCGTTTATCTTTTGATAGCGCCGTATTATCATTTTTAATTGGGGAATCCCAGTCTTAAATTCCAAATTGAAACTTCGGAATTTGAATTTTATACGTATTTTTGTATATGATGAAAAGCATTAGAATATTCCTGGTTTCGCTTGCTTTCAGCCTGATGATTTTTAGCGCTGCGGAAGTTAAAGCTCAATGTGCGCTTTGTACAGCAGCTGTGGAAACGAACAATAAAAGCGGGAGCAATGCAACCCATGGTCTCAATAGCGGGATCATTTACTTGCTGGCAGCGCCATACCTTGCTGTGGCTGCCGTGGGATTGATATGGTACAAAAAATACCGTCGCAAAAATGTGAATCTTAACATGCGTCACGAAAAGCTCAATTTGAATTAACGCATCGAACATCTGGTTTGCTTTGGCGAATAAAGCAGATGTTCACGTTGTTTCTTTTATCATATAATTATCCCCAAATACGCTGACAGGCAGTTTTATACAATGAGGATCAACCCTGAAACTTTTGTTTTTTTAAAAGATATTGCCGCTAATAATAACCGCGAATGGTTCCTGACCAATAAACCTGCACACGATAAAGCCAAAGAGAATGTGATTGAATTTGCCGGCGAATTGATCAGGGAACTCAATAAGATCGATCCGGCAATTGATGCACATTTAGATCCCAAAAAATGTGTAATGCGCATTTACCGTGACGTGCGGTTTAGCCTCGATAAAACCCCGTATAAAAACAATTTTGGCATTGGCAAATTAACATCGGGCAAAAATGTCATGCATGTAGGATATTATATGCATATTCAGCCCGGCGCTTCATTTATAGCCGGTGGCAGCTGGATGCCCGAGGCTGCCCAGTTAAAAGCGATCAGACAGGAAATTGACTATAACCCCGCAGGTTTGAAAAGCATTGTAGATGCCCCGGAATTTAAAAAGTTATTCGGCGATTTCAGCAAGCAGGAACAGTTGAAAACTGTCCCGCGGGAGTATAGCGCCGATAATGAAAATATTGGGTTGCTGAAACTTAAAAGTTTTGTGGCTGCACATAATTTAACAGACGGGGAATTGGAAAAAGAGGGTGTAATTAAAAATATAGCCGCTATATGCAGTAAAATTCATCCACTGAATGTTTTTCTGAATAATGCTGTTGCTTAACGATGTAAACCAATCAAACATGAAAATAAAGTATTATTTATTCGCCGCCATCCTATGCTTAACGTTACATTCCTGCGTTGTGCTCTCACCTAAAAAATATAAATCGCTGCTGGCCGAGCGGGATTCGCTTTCAAACCGCAGCACCAGCCTGGAAGCACAACTTTCCGCTTTACAGGCAGATACCATGCACCTTCACCAACAATTGGCTGAACTGCAGGGCAGTTATAGCTCGCTTAGCGGAAATTATAATAAATTGAATGACAATTATAGCAGCAGTTCATCAAAAGTAAGCCAGTTATCAAGTGATCTGCAAAAAAGAGAAGCCCGTTTAAAAGAGGTAGAAGAAGCCCTAAGGAAACGTGATGCTGCTACCAATGCATTAAGAGATAAACTGCAGCAGGCTTTGCTGGGGTTTCAGAACAGCGGCTTGACGGTTGATATCAGAGATGGTAAAGTATATGTTTCTTTAGCCGATAAATTACTTTTCCCATCAGGAAGTATTGTTATTGATGAGCATGGTAAAGAAGCCCTGAAACAACTGGCGGTGGTGCTTAATAAGGAAACAAATATTAATATGGCAGTTGAAGGCCATACCGATGTTAAAAAAGTAAAGAATCTTGGACAGATCAAGGACAACTGGGACTTGAGTGTACTGCGCGCCACCTCGGTAACCCGTTACCTGACTGAGGTTGAAAATGTAGATCCGAAACGTTTGACTGCTACAGGTAAAAGCCAGTATCAGCCGGTTGATCCCGGCACAACGCCCGATGCGCTGGCAAAAAACAGGCGAATAGAAATCGTACTATCGCCAAAACTGGACGAGTTATATAATTTGATAAAACAATAGTTTCAAAAGCCCCTGACAAAACAGGGGCTTATTTGTTATCAAATAAAATTAAAATGGAAACCTACGCTATTATTTCCGATATACATGGCAACTCGCTGGCACTTGTAGCAGTTTTAAAGAACATAAAAGCACGGGGTATAAAAAAAATCATCAATCTTGGCGATCATTTTTTTGGTGCGCTTGAACCGGAAGCTGTTGCCGGGATCCTGCGCGAAAACGAAATGCTTTGTATAAGCGGCAACACCGACCGCGAAATATTGGAAAGCATCGACTGGAAATCAGATAAGGAGGGGATGGACAGGGTAAAGGCAGACCTGTCGCAACAAAGCATATCGTGGTTACGCAATTTGCCCAAAATCCTGAATTACGATAGTTTATTTTTTGTTTGTCACGGCACACCAGCAAGCGATGACGAATATCTGCTGGAAAAAGTGACTGCAAATGGTGTTTTTGTTTATAATGATGAAGAACTGGTCAAGGGCACCGATCATATTAAGGAACGTATCATACTTTGTGGTCATTCGCATGTGAACAGGGTAGTGTACCTTTCCAATGATAAAATAATCCTTAATCCGGGTAGTGTCGGACTGCCTGCATACCTGGGTAATGGGGAACACCGCTTTGCTATGGAGTCCATGACACCACATGCTAAATATGCCATAGTTTATTCCTATGGGCAATCGGTTAGTATTGAACAGGTGCTTTGCGCCTATGATTGGCATAAAGCATCTGAAGCCGCCCGCAGAAACGGTAACGAGAAGTGGGCGCAATTTTTATTGCATGGCCGTATGCCAAAGGATCTGAGGCCTTAATTGGAAGGTTGAAAAAGGGATTTATCAATCCCGCCAGGTACAAGAGGGGAAAGCAAACCGCTATTGTACGGCCCTCTCGGTTACTTTAATGCGATGGAAGAAGAAAAATAAAATCAGTTTAAGCCATTTTAAAATAGTGGAACGCCCAGCGACTTTTTTGTGCGCAGGAATGGCAATTTTTTTTTATCCCCATAAATATGAAAAAATATAAAACTTATGACATTTCTGCTGTTTTATAATTAATAATACCAACCATTGTCTGGCCGATAGATTGAAGATATAGTAATAACCAATATAAACACACAACCAATCATGGCTCATTTAGAAGTACAACCAAAAAGCAGGAGCCACTGGTGGCTTTGGCTGCTAATTGTTATCGTGGTAATTGTGATTGCACTCTTCTTTTTAAACAGATACTATGGTCAGAACAGGACTGTTACCACTACAGATTCGTCAAAAACAGTGATCGATTCAACAGCAGGTAAAGTAGGGACGCAGAAATAATTAAACGGGCAATTAAATTAAAATTTAAGATTATGGTTTTTGAAGAAAATACATACGACCACCTGGAGGAACTGGATGGCAGTAGGTTTGAAATAGTTGATGGAGAACCCAACATTATCGGCTGGGATGTTAAAAACGGAAAAGGTCAAAAGATAGGTGAGGTGGATGATCTTCTTTTTAATCCGCAATCGCGCAAAGTAAAATACCTGGTAATGGACATGGACAGTAATAAAATTCAGCTTGACAGGGGCAGGAAAGTATTGATCCCGATTGACATTGCTGATTTGTACAGCAAGCATGCAGAGAAAAGCAGCGTTGTTCAGCATATGGAACACAACGTTTATGATCCCGCCTATGACGGCAATGTGGTAATTTTACGACAGGTAAGTATTGCGCAACTAAATGCCCTTCCGCTCTATGAAAAGAATCACCTTTCTCCGCAAACTGAAAAGGCGATCGGCAATATTTTTGAAAGAAGGGGCCGGGGCGGCTCATCTTCCGATGTTCGTGAAGATTTAGAACGGGAAACGGGTTAGCTACCCGGGCCGTTTAGCAGTACGATAAGATGATGAGCAGCCCTTGATATCAGGGCTACAACTCCTCTATCGTTTCCATTAAAGTATGGAATAAAGCAAAACGCTCTTCAAATTGGGCATTATGCGCCTGATGCAGCTGCTCCATATGCTTGTAATAAAAATCGCTATATCTTTCTATAGCATCGGTATGATACTGAAAGCAATAGGTAATGCCCTCGTTGGGAGAATCAAGCACGGTCAACACTTTATAGCTATCAAAAGCGCCGGTAGCTAAAACAGCAGGTAGGTGATTATTTTTTATCCAAATTAACCATTCATCAATAATGGCATCGTCAACAATAAACGTTTCGTTGTAAACTAACATGGGGGTAAAAATAACGATTGTTTGTGAGCTTGCCCTAAGTTTAAGCTATAGATAAACGAGATATGATTGTATGATGATTTTTTTAACAATAATTCACGCAGTCAGTACTTCAGCAATTCAATAACTAAGAAGCATCCGGCTTATCACCCCTCAAAGAACGGAAACGTTTGCGAGCCTCATTGATCCATAGGCTGCCGGGATAATCTGTTATAATTTTTTGATAGTAAATTTTAGCCTGCTCCTTGCCCGCAAGGTGATTTTCGTAAATATCGCCCAGCATAAAAACAGCATCATCAGCCCAAAGGTCAAACGGGTGTTCATCGAATATCTTTTTTAATGGCAGGATGGCATCAGCATAGTTTTTTTGCTGTATCAAAATACGCGCCTTGGCCATTAAAATATCGTCACTTAAGCTGTTGCCGGGATATCTGACATCGATGCTGTCTAATACCCGCACTGCTTTTTCAGGCTGTTCTTCAAAAATTTGCAGATCAGCGCGGGCATACATTTTTAAGGCATTTCCCGAAGTATCAGCTACTAAATTATCCGTAATGAGCAACGATAAATTTATTGCGTCATTAGCGATCAGTTGCGAAGTGGCGGCTTTTAATACATCCAATTGTCCTTTGGCCCAGTTAAAATCGCCCGTATAATAAGCCAGCTTAGCGTTCCTCAATTTGGCGTCCTGCCCGATGGAAGTATTCGGATACGCTGTTTCAACCTGGCTATATAATAAAGTCGCCTCCCAGGGCTGATTGTTCATCAGGCACACGTCGCCCAGGTCGAGCTTGCAACTATTGAGCAGGTTCGGCTTAATACCGGGGACTGCGACAGCCTCTTCGAGTAGTTTTTGGGCCTCACTCAATTTATGCAGTTTAAAGGCCTGCAGCTTAGCCAGCCGCTGCATGGCAAAAGCCGTGCTGCTTGTTTTGCCAAATTCGTTCAGCAGGTCGGTGTAATCTTTTTCGAGGCTTAAAAGATCAGCTTGAGTGTACTTGCCTGCCGTTATCAATAAGTTTTTGGTATTGATCAGTTCAATTTTTGCCGGTATATATAACTGCCCATTTTTTCCCTTGCTGATGATATACGCATATCCGCGGACGGCAGTTTCATAAGCTTCGTTTGAAACAAGTGTCTGGCACAGATCAAAAATGCTGGTGCCATCATCATTCTGACGCCGGTTTAAGGCAAGAGCCTGGTTTAATGCCTGGTCAAATTCCTTTTGCTGTAAAAACTGCCAGGTGAGCATGTCCACATAAACGGTTTGCTGCGGGTCCTTCTGTATGCGTTTAAATAAAGCCACTTTAAGCATGTTGTAATCATCAGTACCTTCGTACAGTGATGACAAAGTGTTTTCAGCCTGGGTAATAAAGGCAGGGTTAGAAGGTAAAAAGCTTAGATATTCTTCTGTCAACGCCGGTTTATCCCTTTTGTACCTGTACAGGTTAATCAGTTCAAAAGAATACAGATTATCGTTATGCAACAGCTTACGCCCCTGGAGGAATATTTTTATGGCATAATCCACATTTTCCGCCTGATAAAACTGTGTTGCAAGGTTGGCGATCACGCCTTGATCGGCTGGCAGGTTTTTGATCAGGTCATCATATACGGTATTGGCTTTATCAGGTTCGCCTTTTTGGGTATAGATGCGCCCCAAAGCAATACTATATTGGTAATCACCGGGATGTTTACGGGACATTTTCTTGGTGATATTTTCAGCATCGTCAAACTTTTTAAGACTTAACAAGCCATTTATATAATAAGAGTAATAGGCATCATTGTCCTGCTTATATAGTTTCTGGTAAATGTCAAGTGCTTTTTGCAATTCGCCGTTAGTGGTAAACTGCCTTGCCAGCTGCAGGTCGTTAACCTGTGCGAAAAGCCCGCAGCAAAACAGGAACAGAAAAAAAACTATTGCGGTGGCTCGCTTCATTAACTCAAAATTAATCAATTAATACCGGTTTATCGTCCGGCAAGATAGAATCAGGACTCAAGATACAGGAATCAGTATAAAGCGGGCCTGATCCGCAGAGAAAGGCCTGTTTTGTTATTGCCTTTTTTGTGCAATGAGGAATCTGATTTGCTCGATCAGCGTTGGTTCGGCCACATATAACGCCGTAAAATTGTGGTGACATTTTGTATCCATTAAGTAATTTAACTAAGTTTAACATTATGTAGGTTTGAACCAATTATATATAATGTTAAGGCGGGCAAGAATTTCATTTTTTATTTTAATAGTATCTGTATTATGTTCATGTAATCGTGACCAGGTAAGGCAAATACCTATCAGTGACTTTTTTAAAAATCCGGATAAAATCTTTTTTAGGTTATCGCCGGACGGGAAATATGTTTCTTATTTAAAATCTTATAAAGGGCGACAAAATTTATTCATACAGTCACTGGCCGATGGTAAAGAACGGATGGCTACTTCTTTCACTGATTATTCAATACGCGATTATTCATGGACTTATAATAACCAAATTGTTCTAAGCCAGGATATTATCGCACTTGATGAATATAAAATGTTTGCGCTTGATGCTTCAACGTTAAAGATGCATAGTATCCTCTCATTGGATAAAGGAAGGATATTTTTACTCAATAATCATAATAAGCAGAATCCTGACGTTGTAATGATCAAGATGAATAAACGGGACCCTGCAATTTTTGATATTTATAAGCTGAACATAAGAACAGGTCAATTGAGACCCTACCTGGTAAATCCGGGTAATATGAGTGAGTGGTTTCCTGATGATGACGGTAAAATACGTCTGGTAAAGGCATCTGACGGGGTGGACGAAACAATTTTATACAGGCCTGATGACAATTCCCCTTTTAAGCCGATCATTAAAAGCAATTTTATAAACCGGGTTCAGCCGATTGCTTTTACAGGTGTAAAAAATTACTTCTATGCGCTCTCCAATGTTAACCGGGATAAATCTGCCCTGGTTGAGATCGATGCCGAGACCGGTACGGAGCAAAAGGTGATATTTTCTTGTAACAAAGCTGATATCGATATCGTAGATTATTCAAGTAACAAACAACGGCTTGTGCTTGCAAATTGCCAGGAAGCAAAGCCGCGCAAACATTTTCTAAATTCAGATATTAAACATATTTACGATAATTTATCGCGCAAGCTGCGCAATACCGAGATCGATATTCTTGACAGGGACACTGCTGAAAATAAGTTTATTGTCTTTACTTACACCGACCGGAATCCAGGCAGCTATTATCTTTATGAACGATCCAATGAAAAACTGACTAAGCTGGGAGTTAGAAACTCCAGCCTTAAGCCGGAAGAATTATGCGAAATGCAGCCCGTTGCTTTTAAAGCACGCGACGGATTACTTATAAACGGCTATTTAACACTGCCACAAGGAACAAAAGCAACTGATCTGCCTGTTGTGGTAATGCCGCATGATGGCCCCTGGAGAAGGGATAACTGGGGGTATAGCGACGAAGTGCAATTTTTGGCCAATCGTGGATATGCGGTGTTCCAGGTGAATTACAGGGGTTCAACCGGTTACGGGAAAGTATTTTATAGCGCAGGATTTAAGCAGGCAGGTGGTAAAATACAGGACGATATAACAGATGGCGTAAATTGGCTGATCGGTAAAAAAATAGCCGATCCGAAGAAAATAGCTATTTTTGGAGGCGGTTTTGGTGGATTTTCAGCATTGTACGGTGTTTCTTTTCATCCCAAATTATACAATTGTGCAATCGTAAAATACGGACTGATTAATTTCTTTACTTACATAAAGGATGTGCCGCCCTATTTTAAACCCCGCCTGAAAATGATGTATGAGATGATCGGTAATCCGGAGACCGATGCTGAGCAACTGCGGGCAATATCTCCTGTTTTCCATACAGACAAGATAAAATCACCTGTATTGATTTTCCAGGGGGCAAGGGACGAAACTGCCAATATCAGCGAGTTGAACCAGTTTGTGCGCGAACTAAAAAAACAAAATGTACCGGTTAAATATTTTTTAAAGCAAAATGAACGCAGGGCTTTCAGGAATGAGCATAACAGGATGGAAATGTATGCCGAAATAGAGAAATTCCTGAATAATAATATGCGGGTTAGACCTTAAAACCCGTTTGTAATGAATACAGAGCAGAGTGTTTACCGGAAGAATTTTTCATTAATCGTCGCTTTTCTGATATTGATATCGGTGACGTTTATTGTGGCGCTTTTTATTGCCTACAACTTAACCGCTAAATATGTTGAAAGCGAGTTTGCATCAAAAAAAATATATGTTCTGGAACAAACCATTAAACCTTATAATGATTTTTTTCAGAACAGGATACCCGAAATAACTTTTTATCAGGGCTATCTTGACTCCGCTTCGGCAGCAAAATATTCAAAGTCGGTTTTTAATGATTATCCCTTCGTAAAACGCATCACGTTTTATGATGTGCAGATTGGCAGTCATCACGAAAAAAAGAAAGGATTGGATATCGGTATTAAGTCGATATATGAATACCATCCCCATGGGGGGGCGGTCATAAGCTCGAAAAAGCCGCACGCTGAAGATGATAAAGACTTTACGACGATGGCTAACAAGCTGGACAATTTTGTGGCTGTTGCTGATACGACCCGTGAACCTACGCAGGATGAAAAATTTAAGACCTTTTATGATATCCAGCCCGAAAAGATAAGTTACCTGAATATTCCGCGGCGTGAAGAAGTGAAGCGGTACCGTGAACTTCAAAAGGATAAGGGCCGTTCATCAGTATACAAACAAAACATGCTGACTTTTATTTTGAACCAGTATGCCCTCAATGTAAAAAACGCTAATCCCGAATTGTACAAGGACGTTTCTATCAAGCCGGTGGTGTATGATCCGCTGGATAACGAAAGCAGCAATAACATTACTACAGAGGTCGCTTTTCCGGGGGCCTTCTCGGATTATAAACTCTATTTCAGTTCACCAAAGGATTACCTTACTGCCGAGATCAACCGCAGGTTTATGCCTATAGGGGCAATGGTAATGTTAATTTATTGTTTTTTGGTATTAATAGGCTGGCTCATCTATCGTAATTTAAACGTGAACATGAAACTGTTTAAACTTCAGTATGATTTTATCAATAATTTTACCCATGAGTTTAAAACGCCTATTAGCGTTATAAAAATAGCAGGATCGAATTTGCGAAGCGACAGTGACTTAAGCCAGCGGCAAAGAATGCATTACGGAAAAATACTCGATGAAGAAGCAGATAAATTGAATGAACTGATGAATAAGCTCCTGTCATTCACTCAATTAGAGAACAAATCGATAAAGATAAAGAAGGAAGATATCATCCTGGAGGATTTTGTTAAAAGCTATATTGAAACCTTCAGAATAAAATATCCGGATTTTAAGATAGACTACAAGATATATGGAATAATTGATCTATATACAGATCCGGTATTATTAGGCAGTATCTTTCAAAACCTGATTGAAAATGCCTACAAGTATTCAAACCCAAAGCGCCGTGAATTGCACATATATATCCGCCTTGATAAACGGCATATTGTATTTTCATTTAAAGACAAGGGTATCGGTATAGCAAAACAGGAGATAAGTAATATATTTAAGAAATTTTACAGGATAGAGAATCAATATAACCGGGATGGAAGTGTGGGGCTTGGTTTGGCGTTCTGCAAAGAACTGGCTAATTTTATGGACGGAGAAATAATGGTTAACTCAAAAATTAATGAGGGATCGGAATTTATCGTTACCCTTCCCTATGAAAGTGCCGAATAAATAATCAAAAAAATAGAATTATGGAAAAAGAAATAAAAATAGCGTTGGTTGAAGATGATGAAAACCTGCGTTTCCTGGTAACAGAGCGGTTGCAATCAGAAGGCTATAAAGTATTGGAAGCCG
This sequence comes from Mucilaginibacter sp., assembly GCA_028287895.1. Lineage (GTDB taxonomy): Bacteria > Bacteroidota > Bacteroidia > Sphingobacteriales > Sphingobacteriaceae > Mucilaginibacter. The sequence goes on from JAQBOV010000011.1 coordinate 25,623, forward strand.
ATAACGGCGATGATGCTGAACAAATGATATTAGCCGAACAGCCGCATATCGTGCTGCTGGACTGGATGCTGCCCGGCAAACAGGGGGCTGATGTGTGCAATGCAATAAGGGAAAAGGGTTTTGATAAGCTGGTCATTATGATGACCGCTAAAGCGCAGGATGTTGACAAGATAGAGGCGTATAACCTGGGTGTTTCTGATTATATCACCAAACCTTTTAACATGGATGTATTGGTTGCGCTGATCGATAATAAGATCAAGTTCTCATTGAACAGCGAGAAAGCGGAGGCCTATAAGTTTGCCAACATGGAGCACCATCCCAACACCCATCTGCTGATAAGGGATGGCCGTAAAGTGGAGCTTACTATATTAGAGAACCGGATATTGCTTTACTTTTTGAAGAACAAGAATAAGGTGATTAATCGTGAAGAGTTGATGATGGAGGTTTGGGGATATAATGCCGATGTGAACACACGTACCCTCGATATGCACATCGTAAGGCTCAGGAAGAAGATCGAAAATAATCCTGATTCACCATTGTACCTGCAAACGGTGAGAGGAATAGGGTATAAGTTTGTTTACGAGGCTTGATTGAAGCGGCAAGTGGCAATGCGGGATTAAATTCACAAGTATAATTTATTGAACTTCTTTTTGCTTTTGATAAAACGCCGAAAGAATAAAGTCGCCGAAAAAGGATTTCTGGCTGACCACCTTATAATGATGCTGTTCAAAGCATTTTTCAATGTCGGGCAGCCGGGCAGCTTCGATCCTGCATATTATTCTGAAAAATATAAACATCGAATGGAGCAATAAGGTTTGCCACCATTTTCCGCTCAGGCGGAAATCTGTATTCAGCCACCATCCTGCCGGCTTAAGGCTATGATGTATATGGGAAAATACCTTTTTCAGCGTTTGTTCGGTAAAATTGTCGAATAAAAAGGGAGTGACCACCACATCATACCCCTTTTGTATATCCACACTGGCAATCTCCCTGTTGATATAAATTACCTCATTGTTCCCCGCATTTTTTTTTAGCGAAAGAGCCATCATCTTCGCCGATATTTCCACATAAGTAATTTTTAAACCGGATGGATGAATTTTTGCTATTTCCTCCAGTATCCATCCCGTGCCGCCGCCGACAATTAAGATTTCTGTCTGTGCAGGAATAAACTTCAATAAATATACCTGCGACCTGATCAGTGCTTTGCCGTAGATCACCCGCGAAAGGCGATCATAAAACCAGGCAGAATTATCATAGTTGGCGGCCATATTGGTGTATAACAGTAGTTTGAAAGTTTGTTGTTATATTTAGTGGGTTATGCTTCAAACATCGTCACAAATGAAAGCATTTTTCAGCCGTATCGCCATTTTTACACTTTTAATTTTAAAGGTATCTGTTGTAATCGCCCAGCAAACAAAACCTGATGATAAGTATAACCGCCAGGAAGTGATGATCCCGATGCGGGACGGGGTTAAATTGCATACGGTGATATTTACCCTGAAAGATCAAAAAGAGAACTGCCTTTGCTGATGCTCAGAACCCCATACGGAGTGAATGAATACCCAAGTCCGGAAAAACAGGGGCATATAAAAGACATGGCAGAAGATGGTTATATTTTTGTTTTCCAGGATATCAGGGGAAGGTATTTATCTGAGGGTAGTTTTAAAATGCAGCGTTTTAACCGGGATAAAAAATAAAATGTAATGCCTCGTAGGGGCATAGCATTTTTACAATATTAGAGTAGCCTGAATAACCTGGTGACCTGGTTTTGTCAGCCGCCGCACGGCATTAATAACCTTATAATCAATCATTTACGATGTTTAAAAAGCGTTCAAGTCACCGGAATCTGAACACCATGAAATGGATCAAAAGTAAATGCTCAGCCGGCTAAATATCCATACAAAAACATATTGGAGTATCAGCACCCCATCCAAATAAAAGAAATAATAATATTCGTTCTTCTCCCATTTTGATCTGAAGATAAGCCAGCCCGCCAGTATTACGCTAAAGGTTAATGCCCAAAAATCAGTATTGAAACCGTTGTTCCTGAACAAAAACAGCAACACTATGTACCCGGCAAGCAGCACCTGGCAAAACAAGTAGGCATTTTTTTCGCCCCAGGCTACCGGGATAGTTTTTAAGCCAAATTGTTTGTCCTGAAACAGGTCGCGGATATCAAACGGTATGGCGAGAGCGGCTATAAACAAAAATCGTTTGGCTATTAATAGGGTAGTATCCCGCATGGAAACGGTTGTCGGGCGCATGGCTTGTGATTCTAATATTGGCAACAATACGCAACTCATAGTCCATACCAGGCTGATCATGAATAATTTTAAACCGGGAATATTGCGTAACCCAAATTTTTGTTCGCCAACACTGAACAGGGGCAATCCGTAACAAAAGGAAAGGATCGCTAAAAAGATTAGTAATATTTTAGATGCGGTAGATACTAAAAAAAACAGCGGAACCAGCGACAACATCGAAACGATGGTGAAAGTAACCATCAGCCTGTAATGCGAAAAAAACCAGCGTATGCGCAGGTAAGGAGATTTTTCAGGTTTTTTTGGCTTACTGATCAGAATGCTGAAATTATAAATACCAAGCGTTGAGGTAAATAGCAGGCCCAAAACCGGGAAAACAGGCTTTGAACCGATCAGATAAAAAGTGAGCAGTCCCTGGGCAACGGCACACAATGACATAAAAACATTGCTGAAGAGCAAAAAATCAAAGGCGGCCCGTAATAGTTTCCTCATCGATAAAATGAAAAAATGTCAAGCCATTTTTAAAGTCCTGTTTGGTAATGTCGGATCAGGGGAGGCTTTTAGTTCAAATATCGTAATCTCCGGCAACATTCCAAGCCTTCCGGGATAACCTAAAAATCCGTAACCCACATTAACGTATAACTGCTGATTGCCCTGGTGGTATAGTCCAGCCCATTCCTTGTAAATATATTGCACGGGGCTCCATTGAAAATATTCGGTTTGTATTCCAAACTGCATACCATGAGTGTGGCCTGCAAACATAGCATCAATTTGCGGGTAATGGGGCAACACCTGCGCGCGCCAGTGTGAGGGGTCATGGGAGAGCAGGAGTTTAACAGGCAGATCATCCGTATTCTTTACTGCCAGATCGAGCCTGCCGCGTTTTGGAAACCTGCTTAATGATCCCCAGTTTTCTACCCCGAGAATACCTATTTCTTCTCCGCCAACCTTTAAGCGGCGGTTTGTATTCATCAGCAGGTCCCAGCCCATATTCTTATGGGTGGCTATCAGATCGTCCAGGTTTTTTTGTTTGGCGGCTTTATTCGGCCAGTTGGCATAGTCGCCATAATCATGGTTACCCAGAGAGGAGTAAACGCCCAGAGGAGCCTTTATTTTACTAAAAATATCCTGGTATCCATACATTTCATTGGTACGGCTATTGACCAGGTCGCCGGTAAAAAATATAAAGTCGGGTTTTTCATTGAGCAGCATTTCCACACCGCCGGCCACAGCCCTCTTATTGTAAAAGCTGCCTGAATGGATGTCTGATATTTGGCCGAGTTTGATTCCATCAAATGCGCTTGGCAAGTTGGGAAGGTAAAGTTTGCGGTGTTTAACCCGGTAGTCATAAACGCCCGAAATAGTTCCATAGGCTAAGCCCGCTAAGGGTATGGAGCCGGCAAGCAAACCCGCCTTCATTAAAAATTCTGAACGGGGTATATCATAGGGGCCTGGTTGGTGTGGCTCTGATTTCTTTTTAGATTTTTTATTTAGCCATAAAACTAACCGCCTCAGGTCGTCGGTTAGTATAAAAGGCAAAAACAGCACTTTGGCAATTGCCAGCAAAAAGAATCCCAGCATAATTGCCGCCCGAAAGCCAAGTCCAAGCTTCAGAAAAATGCTTAAAAATATCCCGGTTATAAACACAATGGATATTGACCAGTACCAGATAGTAAACGACCGTTTCCGCGAAAATTTCCACTTTTTGAGCCCGGTGCGTATGCCGCCAATGAGGTAAAAATCAGCCAATAAAAAACCGGCGCATATCAGGAATATGGTTGGGAGTTGCTGCTCCATCTAAGTGGCAAGTGAATTAATAACGGTCATCGTCTAAGTCAAGATCATCTTCGTCGGGTTCGAGATTGAACAGGCTATTGAACATATCAGAGAATGCAAATCCATTATCGAGGAAACCTTTATTCAATTGCGAAAACTCTGCCAGACCGTGCAATACAAATTCCATCAGCAGCAATTGCTGGTTTGTACTTAGTTTTGGGTGAAACTTTTTAATCAGTTCTTTTAATCCGGCTACGGAATTAAGCGCTTTTTTATACTCTTCAAAGGGCAGGTCGTCATTCAGCAGCACGGTATTGCTGTCACCAAACCAGCTAATGACCTCGGCATAAGGATTAGGTGCTTTTGATTTTTTAACTTTTTCCGGATCAGGGAAAAACTTCAGCATCAAGGTTTTAACCGCTTTGCCTATCAGCATGTTTGCCACTTTGGCCGGACCTTCCAGCTCACCTTCATAAACCAGCTCGATTTTACCGGTAATAGCAGGAATCACACCCAGGAAATCAGCGATGCGCACAAAGGTGGATGCCTCTCCATTGATGATCATACGCCTCTCAGCATTGCTTACCAGGTTTTCAAAGGCTGATATGGTTAGCCTTGCAGATACCCCTGATTTTTTATCAACGTATTCTGAATTGCGCGCTTCAAATGCAATCTGTTCTACCATATCTTTTACCAGTCCGTCAGCTTCAATGGCTACTTTTTGTTCCGGAGCTAATAAAGCCTCTTGCTGGGTGATCTTACGGGATATTTCAACCGAGCGCGGATAATGGGTTAATATCTGGCTTTCGATACGGTCTTTCAAAGGAGTTACAATGGCACCACGGTTGGTGTAATCTTCCGGGTTGGCAGTGAACAGAAACTGAATATCCAAAGGCAGGCGCAATTTAAAACCACGTATCTGTATATCTTTTTCCTGCAAAATATTGAACAAGGATACCTGTATACGTGCCTGCAGATCGGGTAACTCATTGATTACAAAAATCCCCCGGTGCGCACGCGGTATCAAACCAAAGTGTATTACACGCTCATCCGAGTAGTGCAGTTTCATTGTTGCCGCTTTGATGGGATCAACATCACCGATCAGGTCAGCTACCGTAACATCCGGTGTAGCCAGCTTTTCTGTATAACGTTCAGAACGGTGAAGCCAGGCTATCGGGGTATCATCGCCTTTCGTGGCGACTTCATTATGCCCGAACCAGGAAATAGGATGCAGCGGGTCATCATATAATTCAGAACCTTCAATATACGGTATGTATTCATCAAGCAGATTTACCATCAGGCGGGCTATCCTCGTTTTGGCCTGCCCGCGTAAGCCTAACAATAAAATATTATGCCTTGAAAGAATGGCCGTTTGAAGATCAGGTATAACCGTGTCTTCAAAGCCTATTATCCCCTCAAACCCGCCTTCCTTATTTTGAAGCTGTAATATCAGATTCTGTCTTAATTCATCTTTTACCGACCGGCTCCTGTAATCCGTTTGTTTAAGCTGGCCGAGCGTTTTTAGCGTTTTTATATCTGTTATAGTCATTTGTCAGTAGTCATTAGTCATTGTATGAGTCTGCATATCTGCACATCAGCAAATTTGCAATCATCTCACCGTTCTCCGGCGGTTACGTATATAATCCTCAAAAATATATTCCCCCAGCCCATTTAGCGAACTATAAAACGCTTTGCCTCCGTTTGTCTCGGTAAATTTACGCACAAACTGTTGCAGGTAGGGGTCTTTGGCAATCATAAATGTGGTGATAGGTATTTTAAGTCTTTTACATTGTGCCGCCATATTCAGCGTTTTGTTCACCACTTTACGGTCAAGCCCTATGCTGTTCTTATAATATTTGGTGCCTTCTTTTAAACAGGTTGGCTTACCGTCTGTTATCATAAATATCTGCTTATTATGCGTTTTACGTCGCCTCAGCAGATCGGTTGCCAGTTCAAGTCCCGCATAAGTATTGGTATGATATGGGCCCACCTGTAAATAAGGCAAATCCTGCAAAGTGATCGGCCAGGCATCATTACCAAACACCACAATGTCCAGGGTGTCTTTTGGATATTTTGTTCTTATCAGTTCAGCCAAAGCCATTGCTACTTTTTTAGCCGGAGTGATGCGGTCCTCACCATATAAGATCATGGAATGTGAAATATCGATCATCAGCACCGTCGAGGTCAAGGTTTTGTAATCCATTTCCTCCACCTCCAGGTCACGCTCGGTCATCATAAAATCGTTGATGCCGTGGTTGACTTGTGCATTATGGATGGATTGTGTCATATCGATCTGGTCGAGGCTGTCGCCAAATTCATATTCGCGCCTTTCGGCATTCTTCTCATCACCCTGGCCCGATTGCGGCGAGCGGTGATTCCCCTTTCCGGATTTTTTCAGTTTTCCGAAAATTTCTTCCAGGGCCGACTGCCTTATGCTTTGTTCTGTTTTTGCTGTAATGCGGAATTCGCCGCTTTGATTATTTTCATCCAGGTAGCCTTTTTGCTTTAGCTCATCAATAAAATCACCCATACCATATTCGTCGTTGGTGATATTATATTGCTTATCCAGTTCATTCATCCAGGCCAAAGCCTCTCCCGCATCGCCCGCTGTATAGTTGAGCAATTCAAGAAATAACTTTAATAACTCTTCAAACCCACCTGTGGGGATCTGTTTAGGTATAAATTTAGAAAATCCGAAGCCACGCATACTTTATCCTTTCAACTATAAAGTAACGGATAAATTCTATGAAAAGTTTAAAACAAGGGCCCGCGAAAATGAAATGTTAGGCAGGTATGACAATTACAGTTTCGAGTTCAAGCCAATTCAAGTAATTTGCGAATATGTGCATCATACGGCGGATTGGCTCCCCGCTGACTGGCTACAAATGCACCCACTATACATGACTTATCAATCAATTGCTGCATGGGCTCATTTTTCAATAACCCGGCCACGAATGTTGCCAGGAAGGAATCTCCCGCACCAACCGTATCTCCAACCTGTACCGGGCGGCCCGGGCTCTCATAAAAAGCATGATCGTGCCAAACAATTGCTCCATGTTCGCCACGGGTTACACAAATGGTTTGGCAATGGTATTTAGATCTGAACTCAGCAATCTGTTCTTTCAGGTTATTATTGCTTCCGCCAATTAATAATTTCGCTTCCTGTTCATTCATCTTGACCACATCAGCCCTTGCAGTAAGCGTTTCGATAGTTGATAGAGTATAATGCGGAGCACGCAAATTCACATCAAATATTTTTAGCGCCTTAGTTTCGTTCAGTAAGTTTAATAAAGTATCGCGTGTAATTTCATCCCGGCAGGCCAGGCTTCCGAATATTATAGCCGATGCCTGTTCAGCAGCTTGAGTTAATGCAGGATCTGTTTGGATATCATCCCATGAAACCGGCTCAGGGATAACATAGGTGGCTTGCTGGTTTTCGTCCAGTTCAACCGTAACTTCGCAGGTAGGTAATTGTGCATCCCGCTGTATCAGTGCCGAAAATAAATTGTTCAGTTTCAAAAATTCTGACAGCTCATCACCGGATGGGTCCTGGCCAAGGCGGCTGGCAAACGCCACGTCAACACCCTGTTGAACCAGGTGCATGGCAACATTCATCGGTGCGCCGCCGGCTTTTTTGCCATCTTCAAAAGAGTCCCATAGTACTTCGCCGAAGCACAAAACTTGCTTGCCCATAATAAAAAGAGAAATTTTAAATATAAATCAGGGTGACTTAAATAGAATATAAAAGGATGTAAAGTTAATAAAGCGAATGAGGAAACTGATAAAAATCATTATCCCGTCAATATTATATAATTTAATATATTTAGCAATGAAACTATTCATGAGCGACCGTATCTCGGGATCGTTTCACCTAGGCTAAAAAATATGCTGATGAAAAAGCTAATATTTTCTTACATCCTGATTTTTTATTCTTGTTTCTCCCACGCTCAGGATAAACAGGCCGTTGTAAAAGTACTCGAAACCCAGCGCCAGGCCTGGAACCGCGGCGACCTGGAAGGTTATATGCAGGGTTACTGGAAGTCTGACTCCCTGGTATTTGTCGGTAAAAACGCCCCTGTTTATGGCTGGCAAAGCACGCTCGGCCGCTACAAAAAAGCCTATCCGAATAAAGCTGCTATGGGCCAGCTACAGTTTGATATTATACAGGTGAAAGTGCTTGATGATACCAACGCCTTTATGCTTGGCGCCTGGCATTTGCAACGCGAGAAGGATGCGCCGGGCGGCTATTTCACTTTATGGTTCCGCAAAATAAACGGGGAGTGGAAGATCGTTTGTGATCATACAAGTTAGATTAGATAGGCAATTTTAAATAACCTATCGCTATATAGCAAATCCTATGAAAGCATTACTGATCATTGATATGCAGCGGGGGTCATTCACTCCGCCAAACACCCGTTTTGATACAGAAGGAGTTATTGAACGAATAAATAATTTATCCGGCTACTTCAGGCAAACCGGTAATAAAATTTTCTTTATTCAGCACAATGGAACAAAGAACAACGAATTTGTTCCGGGAACACCTGAATGGCAGCTATTACCGGAATTGAATATGCTTTCTGAAGATATGGTTATCGATAAAACGGCAAACGATTGTTTTTATGAGTCTGAACTGGATGATTTGTTGAAAAAGTTCAATATAGATGAACTCTATTTTACCGGTTGCGCTACTGATTTTTGTGTTGATTCTACTGTCCGCTCAGCCATTACCAAAAGATACGATGTAACGGTTGTGAAAGACGGCCACACTACGGCCGACAGGCCCGGTCTAAAAGCCCAACAAGTGATCGCACATCATAACTGGGTGTGGGCAAACATGACGCCTGTTAAAAATGAAATAAAGGTTATACCCTTTGATGTTATAATGGATGATCCAATGTGCTTGCTGGCCCGGATTGCCCAGTGAGTATTCTGGTATTGGGGATTATGCTTTGTGTAAAAAAAGCTGTTCCCAGCCCGTCGCTATATATTTATTGAAATTAAGGACTCAAAATTTAAGACTTAAAACGGTTTTCCCGCAGCTAAAGCTCTGTTTGCCCATTTGACTGCTACTTTTTCACGATATTTGGCATAATCAGCTTTAAAAGCCATTTTTAACAAGCTATCTACACCACCTTTGATGGCAAGATTATACAAACTGGCGGCCTTGCGGCTCAACGAAGCATCCCAGGCCCGAAGGCTTAAAGAGTAGGAGCCATCGATATATTTCATCCAGTGCCAGTATCCGGTAGGCATAAACAGCGTATCCCCATGTTCCAGGAAAACTTCCGTGCCCTGAACGCCTTCCAGCGCAGGGAATTTTTTGATATCCGGATTTGATACATCATAATCTTCCAATGCATAGGTGGCATTGGGCAGACAGTATAAGCGTCGTTTCCATTTATTTTCGAACAGGATCACCTGCTTACGGCCACCAAAATGGGTATGAAATATATGCGGAAGATCAATATCGTAGTGTAAAAACGTAACAGAATTTGATCCGCCGAAGAACATGGCCGGCATGCTTTCTATAAAGCCGCCCATCAGATCCTTTGGCAAAACAATGTCGTTTAGCAATTGCGGCGCCTGTTTAAAAATATTAAAAAAGAAGATGCGCAGCTCCGTTGGTTTTGATTTTATCAGATCGATATATTCATCAAAAGGCATTTCGGCCGCAGCAGCATTAATGGGCTTTGAAGGGTCGGCTTTTGAATTATCATAAAGTGGTACCACCTTATTGCCCACCATTTCCTTTAAATATTCAGGCGTCCATTTCTCGCGCGCGGGCCAGCTTTTGGTTAACCCTTTTATTACTAACGGCCGGCGCGGTTTTAAATAATTCTCAGCAAAATCTACGGGGCTAATCGTATCTACAGTATCAATAGGATGGAGGATAAAACTCATATGAATTGTCTCAAAAACCGGTATCAGGCATTGATCTTTTGGGAAATTACCCTATGAGCATTGCTTGCACCGAAGGCGCTAAGTTAACGCTTTTAGGGGTAAATTGATATTAAGAAATAATTATGCCCAACCAATTCGTTCAGATATGGTGCCGCGCAACTTACCTCGGTTCACCTTCAGTTAACGCTTTTTCGGCGCGTTTTATGGCGAGTTCTTCCTTCCAGGCCATATATTTTTGCCTGAATTTTTTTTTCATTAGATCATCGAACTTGCGCTGTATGGTTAAGTTATACAAGCTTTTAGCTTTAATAGCCCATGATTTATCCCAGGCACGCAACGAGATGGAAAAGGAACCACCCAGGTATTTCATCCAATGCCAGTAGCCGGTAGGCATAAACAGGGTTTCGCCATGCTCCAAAATAGTTTCCTGCCCCTCTATTCCTTCCAGAGCCGGGAATTTTTTAAAATCAGGATTTTCAATATCATAGTCTTCCAATGCGTAAGTGGCGAAAGGGATGCAATACAAACGCTCTTTCCATTTATAATCAAATAAGATCACACGCTTGCGCCCGTTAAAGTGGGTGTGAAAGATATGGGCAAGATCAATATCATAATGTAAAAAAGTAACTGAGCCGGTGCCTCCGAAAAACATATTGGGATATTTATCCAGGAAACCACCCATCAGATCGGTAGGTGAGCGGTAATCATCCAGTAGTTTGGGTGCATATTTGATCGGGTCGAAAAGGAATATTCTTAAGTCAGTTGGCTCTTTTTGTATCAGGTCGATATACGCGCCGAAGTTCATTTCCAAAGCCGAGGCATTGATCGGTTTTGATGGATCAGCTTTTGAACTGTCATAAAGCGGAACGGTTTTATCTCCTACTACCTCTTTTAAATATTCAAAGGTCCACTTTTGCAATGCAGGCCAGGTTTCGGTGGCTTTTTTAATCACCAGCGGCTTACGGGGTTCAAGGTAATTGGTAATAAAATCCGCTTTGCTGATGTGGTCAACCTTATCTATAGGGGCAAGTTTTAAGCTCATCTTCACATTAAATTAACATGCAAAATTAATTCAAAAGCAAAAACTAAAAAGAGGCAGCATATTTTTGAAATTTCTCTGACAATAAAAAAATGCCCAGATAAGTCCGCCCATCAGATCTTTCGAAGTTTGCGGCCGGGAAATTTGGAGATGGGATTTTTAAAAAAATAACTCCGATGCAATATGGTCGGCGTATAACTTACCATTTTGGGTAAGGTAAATAGTTTGGGCCTTTTGATGTATCCAGCCTTTATCAAAAAATTCATCTGTTTCTTTTAGCAACTGTTCAGATGCGCCGGCGGCTATCCGGTTCAGATGAGCAAGGTCGAGGCCCCATTGGGTACGCAGCGAGGTCATGATATATTCATTCAGGCGGTTGGCTTCGGTCAAGACCTCGAATTCGGCAGGGATGGTTTTTTTATCTAAAGCCTGGAGATATTTGGCGTTATTGGCAATGTTCCATTGACGTTTTTCCCCGTCATAAGAGTGCGCCGAAGGGCCAATACCCAGGTATTTTACGCCTTTCCAGTAATTGGTATTATGCCTGGAATAATGATCAGGCCGGCAAAAATTAGATATTTCGTAATGTTCAAAACCATGTAATTGCATTGCTTCCATTAATTGCATAAACTGCCCGGCGCTTTGCTCTTCGCTCATGGGCGATTGTTTTTTCTTTTTAATGAAAGAAGCAAGAGCCGTGCGCGGTTCAACGGTCATCGAATAGCCGGACACATGCGGAACCTGCAACTCAAATATTTTATCCAGATTATGCTTCCATTTTTGGTCGGTCAGCAAAGGATAACCATAAATCAGATCTATAGTGATGTTTTCAAATCCCGCATCCTGTGCCCGTTTTACCGACGCCTCTGCTTCAGCGGAGCGGTGCACCCGGTTCATCCAGGCGAGGTCCTCATCAAAAAAGGATTGTATACCTATGCTGAAGCGATTTATGGGCGTTTGCTTTAAGGCATTAAGTTTTGGATGACTCAGGTCATCCGGGTTCGCCTCAAGGGTGATCTCTGCATGTGATGCTACCGTATGAATGTCTGTCAGCGCATGAATAAGCAAATTGACTTCTTCGCCTTCCAGTAATGATGGAGTGCCGCCGCCAAAGTAGATGGTCTCAACGGTTTGGCCGTTCAGGAAATCTTTTTGCAGCCTGATCTCTTTTATCAGCGCTTCGATGAGTTCATCCTTATAGGTCAATGAGGTGCTGAAATGGAAATCGCAATAATGACAAGCTTGTTTACAGAAAGGGATGTGGATGTATATGCCGGCCATTGGAGATTAATAATGTGCAAAGATATGCTAAGGTAATTTGATCAAAGTCTTTATGTGGGATGATCTCCGGTCGTTGGTTGCCGATTTTGATAATAACGTTTGT
>JAQBOV010000086.1 GCA_028287895.1 Mucilaginibacter sp.
TTATCGTAACTTTAAAAAAAATTGCCATCCCGGCAAGCTTTAACTGCCGCCTTCGGCGGAAACAAAAACCGCCTTTTCAGGGTGGGTCAGTATCCCGTTACGTGGGTCAGCTTTCCCGTAATACGCACCTATCATGGTCGTCATCATTTTCAGGCTTAATTTCTTTAAAATTCTTGTCTGGTTTCTGTAAAAAGTTATCGGTAAGCTTTAGGAAATACTTGAAGAGCGGTTGTTTAAAATTCTCATTGAACCATTTTATGTCTTCCTGAAGTATCGCAAAGCTTGCAGTGTCTTTAGTAAAGTAAGCGATAATTGGCGCCGAATCTTTCATACTCCAGCAAGACGTTCTACTTCAATCTGCGGATATTGGATCATTAACTCGGCAAATACCAGATCACCATTAAAGACTGGCGTATTTTCGGGTACATGAAAATGACCAAAAACGCTCTTACTGGCTCCATTGGGACCAGCTATAATTACAAACTGAGGTCTCATCCGGAGAAATTAAGCAGGAATAAGGTATAACCAATAACCTTTGCCGGGAGGCAGTAAATTTTTCACCAGGGTATAACTTCGTTTTTCAAGATTATAAGTTACAAGGTCTTCGGAGCCGTCGGGGTTTGCACGGATAAATTCCCTGGGGCTGTTTACGCGGCTATCACGATAAAACATTGAAACACCTTTTTCAAAAGCATGAGTATATAATTCCTCTGTGATTACAGCTGTTGTTTTGTTGGTTTCATCAATTGTCTTACCATTGGACATAATTTTCTCATCCTCATTTTGCCCATTTTGGGAATATACGATGCTATTAAGATACGTAAAATGAATTTCCTGGTTTGACGAAGGTTTTAAGTTCCACAAAATCTGCTACCGGAACTATAATGCCAGATAGGAATATTTTCTATTATAACTAAATTAAATAAGAATATTTTCTATTAAATAGTAATTTGACTAGGATTTTCGAACTTGGAAATAATAGGATTTTTTTCGATTAAGAAGAGAATAATATAAAAATATAGGAATATTTTATATTAATTCTATTATAAATAAGAATATTTTCTATTATAGAATAAAAGTCACGGCCTTACTAAAAGACAACGCGATTAAATTAAAAACGGCTTCTACTATCGCCAAGTTAGGTTACTGGCAGTTTCAGGCGCTGCTCAGCTAAATAAATCAGGTGCTTGTTTCGATCGTATTTGTACTCCGTAGTTCCAAACCAACTACCATTGGCAGTCTCACTATATATTAATAGAATCGAAGCATTTCTCGTGTTAAAACAGGATTTAGGGGACCGATCATATCGTTTTAATTACTTAAGGATTTCTTCGATTTTTGTTGTCACGATCTTCTCATCACCCGAAGCAAGGATCACTTTTCCCTTTTTATCCAGTAATACAAAAAAAGGCATGGACCTAACCGCATATAATTCACCGACTTTTGCTGGTGATCCTTTTGAAGGGAATTCGTCAATAACCTGCGTCCATGGCATTTTTTCCTGATCAAGTGCACGTACCCAATCTTTCCAATTCCTGTCGTCGGAAACACTGATGATGTTAAACCCTTTATGATGATATTTTGCATACACTTTTTTCCAGTTGGGAATGCCTTTTCTGCATGGCACACACCAACTTGCCCAGAAATCCAACATTACAATAGACCCACGTGTTGTTGAAAACCTGAATTTATTCTTGTCCCTTTTTGGCAATGTAAAATCGGGAGCAAGTTTACTTACCTGCATGTTTGTTAATATCGACAATTGCTTGGTTAACGCATCATAGTAGGAAGATGCTTTCGCTGCTCCTGAAAATTGATTTATAACTGAACGCAAATAAATGGCAGACGTATCGCGTAATGACCTATAATATTCATTAAATATGTAAATCCCGGCGAGGGAGCTGGGATTTTGACCGATATAATTTTCCACCCATAATTTTTCTTTCCCGGTGAGCAGCTTACCGATTGAGTCTAACTCATTCCTAATATAAGCTAAGGAATCCTTTTTTGCTGTCTTTAACTTTTTAAGGAGAGAAAGACCATACGTAAATCCTGTTTCATTTTGATATTTAGCATAAACATCAGCCAGTGGAGAGCCCGTTTCTTTGATTTGCCATATTATGGGGTAGTCTTTCGTTTTGGCATACTGATGCATGGCAAATGATGTATCAATGTTAAATGTAATAACAGAATCATCTACAAATCCCCTGAATGACCAATTACCAGGAATAATCGCGAATACTTTTCTTTCGGGCAAACCTATTTTCCCCCGAAAAACAAATTTGCCTTTCACGATGACGGCGCTATCCATTACATGCATATCGTTGGAAAGCATACGAACGATGCCGGAATCTACACCGACTATTGTGCCGTTAATTACATAGCTGCGATTCCTGGTGATTTGTGCGTCAGCCTGAAAAATAAAACAAAATAAAATAAAGCCGATTGCTGCACTTAATGATTTTTTCATGGTAAAGTGTTGATTACAATATAAGTCATCCCTTTCAATATTTAACTTAGCTCTGGATTGGCATTGTTAATAAAAAAAAGCTAATTTGAAAGCTGAAAACGAGACTAGTTTTCAAACATTTCTTAATTGCTCTTGCTGAATACTTCGTTAGCTCCAGGTTCCAGTGCTTTTAATTTTAGTTTTTTCATTGATGTAAAAAATCTGATTTGTTATATTTTTATTTCCTTTTTTAATGCCCTGAAAGTAGATTCTGCTCGATTGTCAAGATCAACACGTTGTCCCTTATCGTTTAAAAATTGATCGCGTATCTCATTTAATTTTTGCAGTGAGATAATCCGTCCCTCTGGCCGAAAAGTTTTCTCAAGGACTGCCGCAAAAAAACAAGCAGCGTCCCACAAGTTTTCGCGCTCAACGTTATTATGGTAAGCAGATGTACGGGGATAGGGTTTATAAAAGAAAAGCTTTTCGCCAAGTTTACGGGCGTCGTCAAAGTTTTGCATTAATAATTGATTGTAAGAATGATATGGTACGACCAAACTCTTTTAATATGGGTTAGCTGCAAGCTTTTTTTTATTTAATATCTTCACTAAATAGTGCAAGTTAGCGAAACGTACACAATAGCTGAGCTGATAATATGGAAGATGAAATACCAATAGTTAATATAATAAGCTATTCGCTGTAGATTAGCTTGTGGCGGTTTTTGAAGATTCTCTTATATTAAAGTCGGTTTTTAATATAATAGATTGTGAGCTGATGTGCTGTGATGATGTATTTAACTTATTTAACAGAACGGTAATAACACTATCTGCAATGGCTTCAATTGGCTGGGCTATAGCGGTAACAGGTGGCGAAAAAAGCTTAAATACATCATAATCATCGAATGAAACCACGGCCAGGTCTGAAGGCACTTTTATACCTAAGCCATTGATTACTTTTAATCCACAGGTTCCCACATGGTTAGTGCCAAAAAAAACAGCGTCCAGCTTTTTATTCTTTTTTAGAAAATTAGTAATCGGGGCTATGATCAGGTCTTCGTTTTGGTTAAAGATGATTTCCTGGACAACAGGCTTATAGCCGCTTTCGTTCAAAGCCTCATGATAGCCCTGTAAGCGGGCCTGCATTTGCGTTTGCCCCGAAGCAAATGTGATAAAAGCAATATTCTTATACCCCTGTTGAATAAGATGCTTTGTTGCATTGTAAGTACTGAACAAGTTATCAATTTCTACAAAATCGGCGTTTACATTTGGCAAATGCCTGTCAAAAAGAACTACAGGCATCCCATCTTTTAACAATGAATTGATATCGTCCTCAATACCTTGTGGCGGGGCAATGATATAGCCATCCACATGCCTGTCGCGAAACATGTTGATCAGTTCCCGGGTTTTAAGCGTGTCATTATCGGTACTGCAGTAGATTATTTTATAGCCGTTTTTATAGGCCCTATCCTCAATAAGCCTGGCAATAGCCGAAAAAAATGGGTTAGAAATATCCTCCACCATTAGGCCAATAATGTTAGACTTACCTGTACGTAAGCTTTTGGCCAGCGAATTAGGTTTGTAGCCCACTTCTTCCACAAATTTTTGAACACGCTCTACCAATTCCTTACCTATTCTTTTTTCTTCTGCCCGTCCGTTCAGAATAAATGAAATGGTGGTTTTTGAAACATTGAGATGGTTGGCTATATCTATTATTGAAAGTTTTTTCACTTGCTGTGTTTACAACATCAAATATAATAATATCTTAAGATAAATGTTGTTAAATCGATTTAACAGCGCATATAACACTCAATAGGTTATTTATTATTCACACCTAATTTATTCACCTTATTATAGCTGTACCCAAATACAAATATCACCGCGTAGCAAATAATTGGCAAATAGTAGGCATTGGCTACACTATGATTAGCAATAAGACCCATCAATGGCGGAAAAATACCGCCGCCAACAACTCCCATAACAATAAAAGAAGAAGCCTGCTGGGTTTGTTTGCCCAGGTCTTTTAAGCCCAGGCTAAATATTGTTGGGAACATAATACTGAAAAAGAAGTTGATAAACAGCAATGCAATAAATGAAACCCAGCCAAAACTTTGGGCCACTATGATACACATTATAATATTGCCCAGGGCGAATGTGGCAAGTAGTTTATTAGGAGCTATATAGCGTATTAATACCGTGCCGGCAGAGCGCCCGACAACCATCATAATCATACTTAAAGAAAAAAAATAGCCCGCTTTTTCATCAGTGAAATGCATTACATCGTGTCCATAATTAATGAAATATGCCCAGGTACCACCTTGCGCTGCCACATTAAACAATTGTGCTATGGCCGCAAACACAAAGTGCTTATGCCGAAATAGCCTTTTATCCACATGCTCCACCAGGGCAACCGCGTATGCATCGGTCGTTACATTATGAGAATCGCCAAGTTGGGGTACTTTTACAAAGGCAAAAGCTACGCCGATCAGTGCAATAACGGCACCTATTACAATATATAAATGCATTACAGATACCAAATCGTTAGAGTGCTCCCGCCCAGCTTTCAGGATAAAATAACTGCCGATAAGCGGGCCTATAACACCCCCTAAACCATTAAATGCCTGTGAGAAATTAATACGTTGATCGCTGGTGCGCTGGTCGCCCAGGGATGCCACAAACGGGTGTGCAACGGTTTCCAATGTAGCCAGGCCACAGGCTAAAACAAAAAGAGCTATCCTGAAAAAATTAAAAGACTCGGCGTTGGCAGCCGGAACAAACAGGAATGCTCCGGTAGCATAAAGGAATAAGCCCAGAAGCACACCACTTTTATAACCAAACTTTTTCATGAAAATACCGGCCGGGATGCCCATTACCGCGTATGCCCCAAACATGGATAGCTGCACCAGGGCGGAGCGGGATTTAGATACATGCAGCACGTTTTGAAAGTGCCTGTTCAGCACATCACAAAGTGTTAAAGCAATACCCCACAGCATAAAAAGCGATGTGATAAAGAGCAGGATCACCACGTATTGGCGTTCGGTAAAATTGGGTTTAGCGTCCATTGATGAAAGCTTAATAATTTGGCTGATTAAGTGGGCCCTAAAGTAAGTTAAAACTTGACTGGTATCAAACTTACAATCTATTTTTCATCCAAGAATTGGCAACGGTTTGCTGTCCATAGTCAGATTACGCTTATAAAATAGAGGTCATTGCCGCTCACTTTTTGAAAGAGAGAATGGTTTATCTTCCATAGCCAGCCCCCGGCTTGTGTTGGGCTTGTCGCCCATTTCAAAATGTAGGGTGCCGCCATTTATGATATCGGCATGGCTTATCCAGTTATGCGTAAAAGGCTTCCCGTTCAATGTTGCCGACTGGATATACACATTCTGGCTGCTATTATTATTGGCCTCAATAGTGAATTTGTTGCCGTTTTCCAGCGTAATAACCATCTTTTTAAAAGCAGGGCTGCCTATTACATATTGGTCGGTACCGGGGCAAACGCTGTAAAAACCTGCGGCGCTCAGCACGTACCACGAAGACATTTGCCCCTCGTCCTCATCACCGGGGTAACCATTTTCTGTAGCGTTATACATTTTATTCATTACTTCGCGCAGGTGCTGTTGCGCTTTCCAGGGCTGGCCCGCATAATTGTAAAGGTATATCATGTGCTGTATCGGTTCATTACCCTGTGCATACTGGCCCATTTTAAAAGCGGCCATTTCTGTCATCTCATGAATTACTTGCCCATAGCCACCAACTTTAATGGTTCCCGGTTGGGTAAATACGGCATCCATTTTATGGGTAAAATTCTTATCACCGCCCATTAAATTAATTAAGCCCTGCACATCCTGAAAAACCGACCATGTCCAGTGCCAGGCATTTCCTTCGGTATAAGGGCCGCCCCAGTCAAGCGGATCAAAAGGCTCTATCCAATTGCCTCGGGCATCTTTAGCACGCATAAAGCCTGTTTTTACATCATACAGGTTTTTATAGTTATACATCTGCCGGCCAAACACGTTTTGATAATGGGAATCTCCGGTTTGTTTAGCCAACTGGTATCCGCAAAAATCATCGTACGCAAATTCAAGCGTCCACGCAGTGGCGCCCTGAGTTTGTGGGGTGAAGGGCACGTAACCATCTGTAAAATACTCTTTCCAGCCGGGCCTGCCATTGGCACTTCCCCAGGGCCCTTTATTAGTTGCTTCGTGGTAATAAGCGTCCAGAGCCCGTTGTGGGTCGAATGTTCGAATACCTTTTACCCACGCATCGGTTAACAATGATATCGCGTGGTTACCTAACATACCACCGGTTTCGGCCGGGAAAGACCATGCCGGAAGCCAGCCGCATTGCTGCTGCGCATCCAGTAAAGCATTTACATATTGGCCCTCCATCTTGGGGTGCATAATGGTATTTAAGGGAAATTGTGCCCTGAAGGTATCCCAAAAGCCGTTGTCAGTATACATGTATCCGTCATGAATTTCCCCATCGTAGGGGCTGTAATAATATGGCTTGCCATCCTTGCCATATTCAAAAAACTGATGCGAAAACAAATTGGCATGGTACAGACAAGAATAAAATGTCGCCTTTTGTTCTTCCGTTCCGCCCTCAACCAGCATTGTGCCCAATAAAGTATTCCACACTTTATCAGCTGCTTTGCGGGTGTCATCAAATGATCTGTTTTGCCTTAATTCTCTTTGTAAAGTCAGGTCGGCCTGTTCGGGACTTATATAAGAGGAGGCCACTTTTGCCTGTACCGTTTCGCCATCTTTAAATTTGATGTAAGCGCCAACCCCATCCCCTTCGGCCTCCGTTTGTTGAGCGCTCAGGGTATTCTTTTTATTTTCCCAGGTTCCGTAAGCTGCAAACGGTTTATCAAATACTATGACAAAATAATTTTTAAAGTTTTTTGGTGCCCAGCGGCAGTTATTTACCCAGCCGGTGATTGTCTTGTTAGCCGCATCAATTTTCACCATGCTCATTTTGGTGTAACCGTCCAGCACCAGATATGAGCCCTGCCCTTTAGGAAATGAAAACCGAAGATGGGCACCACGTTCTGTAGGGCTAATTTCGGTAATGATGTTATTATCCAGCTTAACTTTATAATAACCCGGCTGTGCAATTTCGTTATCATGGCTAAATGATGTGGCCCTATCATTCTCGTTGACAACCAATTTACCGGTAACAGGCATTAGGCTAAACACAGCGTAATCATTGACCCATGAACTGCACTGGTGCGATTGCTGAAAGCCGCGGATGGTTTTTTCAAAGTACTGATACTTCCAGCCATCACCGTTCTTTCCGGTTTGGGGTGTCCAGGTGTTCATACCAAAAGGCAGCGAGGTAGCCGGGTAAGTATTACCGTAAGAGAATTCGTACTTTGTGTTAGTGCCCTGCCGGGTATTAACATATTTAACCAGGTTTACTTGCTGGGCAAACAAGACAGTGCTCAATAGCAATACGGTGCAGGTAAGTATGCCTTTATTCATTTGTATTTTATATTAAAATCACTTACAAAAAAGGAAGCGCTTCCACCTCCCTTAACTAATATAAATCAATGCCAATTCCCCTAATTAATTACAGCCTTGTACAATAATTCGGCTGCGTATTTGTTGCCTTCATCGTTAAGATGTACACCATCTTTTGTTAAAATTCCGCTGTCTTTATTTTGCGGGTTATTTTTAAGGCCATATTGATGAAACAAGCTGCGAAAATCTACCAGGCCGCAATCGTACTGCGTAGCCAAATCACGGATGCTTTGCGAGTATTTATTTAAATCGCCATCGAGCTCATTACTATAATCTGTTTTTTCGCCCACGTAAGCCGGGGTACATAATACCAGTTTGATATTTTTAGCCTGAAATTTTTTTATCAAAGCGGTATAAAAATGGCCAAACTTGTCATAATCTGTACCGGTTCCGGCCAGGCGTTTATGCCATACATCGTTTACGCCTACCCATATCACAACTATATCAGGGTTTTTAGCCAGCACGTCATCTTCATACCGCAGGTAGAGGTCATAAATTTTGTTACCCCCGATTCCTGCACCACTAACTGTGTAATCGGCATCTTTATGCTGATCTTTTAATTTTTGCTGTATCAGGCTAATAAAGCCCTGGGGCTGCACGGCATATTCGGTAATTGAATCACCAAAAAACACCACGTTAACCGGCTTTTTAGGAGTAAATGAACATAAAGCAACAATAGCTGCCAACAGGATAATCTTTTTCATATGTATATTCAGGTGCAATTGCTAAATTGATTTAGCAATAATAGATGATAAATTATTTAATTGCAAATTAATTATGAAATAACTAAAATTTTACCCGGATAAACCTTGGGCGGTACAAATTAGGGTAAACTTTCAGATCGCTAATAAAATCGGCAGAGTTGACATTATAGCTGATTAATAACTCCCCCGATTGTAAAGTGAGGGATGTGCCTTGGCATTATAGACCAAAAAAGTGCTTTTTATAAGGTCGGGTCTGCAGTCCCAAAGCTTGATAACCGGGCCAAACGGCCCATAAGGCATTGCCCCTATACGCATCCCGACAGTAGTTGACATACCATCAACCTGGAAAACAAGTGCATAGCGCCCATCAGGTAGAGCCGTCAAGCTTAGTTCATTCGACACGTCTTTGGTGACGTCAGCAACTTTATCGATATTATTTACCAATTTTCTTCATCCCAATAAACCCACTTATCAAAATGCTCAAAATCAATAGGTTTTACCCGGGCAACCATTAGTTTTTTCGTCATTCCACGTACCCCGTAAACATACATATAACCGTCAGGATTTGGCGCCCCGGCTGCGTTGGTGTTTACATAAATACGGGCGCCAAAAGAGCCGCTTTCGCCTGCCCACGCTAAATAAAAAGGAGTATCCATTTGCTTTTGATCAGTAAATGGGGGCTGGCTGCCGGACTTAATTTTTATCAAAGTATTGCCAACTTCTTTAAAACCGAAGGGCTCAGCCCATCACTTGTATTATGTACACGGCAGCCAAAAATGTAGATAGCGTCCCCCAATTTGGTTGATCAGGTTAAATAATAAAAGAATTGTTTCCCGCTTTTAGTATATATTGCTTGGTTTTCCAAACCAATATACCTGTGGTTTTCTGCGGCAGGTTTATATTGATTTTCCACCTGCTTCCCGCTAAAAAATAGCTGACCGAGACTTTTCCACCCGGGTGAGGAATTTCACCACTTACTTTGGTTATCATTCCCAAATGTGGCTTTATCCTGATCTTCTTGAATCCGGGTGCATAGCTGTCAATCCCTAATACAGTTCTATAAAATTCAATATTTGGGCTGGCACCCCAGGCATGGCAATCAGAACGTACCGTTTGCACGTTCGAATCTTCGGCCCAGGTAGTGAGGCCCATTGCTATATTTTCTCGCCAGATGCCCAACCAACTCATATAGTCATTGCCCAGGCCTGCTTTTACCAGCGCCTGGTTCAAGTAATATTTAAAGTAAACCGTGCATTGGGTTAAACTTTTATTGTTAAGCAGCCCATTGGCGACAGCTGGCATGTCCGCTTTTCCTACCATACCAGTAAGTATCGCCAAAGAATTAACATGCTGGGAAAACCCGGTTTTTTCTTTAGTATCGGCATATAATTTTTTAACCGGGTCCCAGTACTTGCGTTGTACAGTAGCCTTTAACAGTGCGGCCTTTTGATTATAGATAATTGCATAATCATGCAGGCCGATTTTGGATTCCATTTCCGCAGCCCACTGGTAAGCCCAAAGTAGCTGAAGGTCATATATAGCTGCGCTGCCGTCCGATCCCTTAACATCACCAGCCAAATTGCCGGCCCAGTCAACAAACGTCCAATATGGCGTCTCTTTTAATGAGCCATCTGGCAACTGATATTTGCTGAAAAAATTAAGGATATCCCTTTCGCCAACCAATTTATCTTTTATGAAATTACTGTCAGGCCGGTACATCCAGTAATCATGGAGCATGCCGATGTACCATAAGGAGAATGGGGATATGATTTGTGTACCTTTGGTAGGATAACAACTCCTGGTAATACCTTCAGCTAAACGCGAATGATCCATCAAGGTGAGGGCATTACGCGCCAGCCGGTCATCACTGGTATTATAATACGATATCATTGCCTGTATCCGTGTATCACCAATGTACTGTAATTGCTCATAATAAGGGCAGTCTGTATAAGTTTCCCACGCATTAAGCCTGGCGGCACGCCAGCCAATATCCAGTATTTGTTTTATTTCTGTATTATCTGTGTTAAATACTGCGGTTCGCTTAAAAGGATAACCTGTGAAAGTGCCATAAAGATCATCGATAGTCAGCGGCTCATTTTTGGTTTGCACAATCAGCCTGATATAACGATAAGTACGAAAGTTTAGCGTCGTAAACGTCTGCCCCTGGCTACCGTCTGCAATCAGACTGTCTATTCGCCCGACAAAATCCTTGCCTTCAGTTTCATTCCGGTTGCTTTTGCGCCTGCCGCCGCTGCCTTTGTCGTAAAGTGTTTCGGCGTAGCCTAATGAAATTCCCGCATCTTTGCCGCCACTAAAATTTAGCGTTACATAAGCGTTTGTTTCAAAAGTCTGATCAAGCAATAATGTAACTGCAGTATTGGCGGGGACAGTTAACGG
This sequence comes from Mucilaginibacter sp., assembly GCA_028287895.1. Lineage (GTDB taxonomy): Bacteria > Bacteroidota > Bacteroidia > Sphingobacteriales > Sphingobacteriaceae > Mucilaginibacter. The sequence goes on from JAQBOV010000086.1 coordinate 11,072, forward strand.
TGTCTTTGTTTCGGGAAATGCAGACGGCACTTTGACGCCGACTGCAGTACGCAACTTAATGATGCGCTGGTAGGTCATTTCCCTTGGTGGTAATGACGAAGGAACTAATGCCCAGTCTATGCCCCACGACATGCCTTTAAGGGTTCCGTCAAGCACTTTAATCGCAAAAGGCCATGCACTGTCGTTATAATTTACAGCTGTCCAATCGCCTTTGACGGCCTGGTTCATGTCGACCATTTCGCCTTTGCTGGCAGCAAAAAAATAACCTGGAACAGGCTGATGCCCGGCATCACGGATGCATTTCCAGGTGTTGTTAGTGTTCAATATTTCTTCATTGTCAGAATTTCCTTGTATAATAAAAGCTGTTCGTACTGAAATTTGCGCTTCGGGACGATATTGGGCTTCATTCCAAACAACAGCCGCTATGATATTCTTTCCGACGGATAAATACGGCGATAAATCAACTGTTTCATAATTCCAGTAGTAGGTGTCTCCACGGGCCGGCCCTAATGAAACCAATGTACCGTTAACATACAATTTATAGCGGTTATCTGCAGATATATGTACGATAAACGATGCGGGTTTTACTGCCAGATCAACATTTTTCCGGAAATAAAAAATGCCGTAACTGATACCATTGTCCCCGGCTGCGGCTATCCATTGCGCATTCCATTGCTCTTTTCGAATCCGGATATCGGCAGATTGAGCACTAACATTATTAGCCCAAACTAAACCAGAAAGGAACAGAAGTATCGTAAAAGTAAATTTCATCGCAGTTAAGAAATTGGTAAGACAATAATACAAATAAACAGATAAAAACAAAAATAAATCGTTTTAGCTATTATTTTGCAGACAACAACTCATAATAAAAACCAACGGGGCGTATAAACGTAATGGCTACGTCAGCCGGCAATTTATTCAGAATGTTTTCTACCTGATAATGAAAAGCCAGGATGCCATTGCCTTTATCCATGTGAGCGCCAATGCTGCTCAGATGCACCACCCGCTTTACGCCCGATTGCCGAATGGCCTGCGCGTAGTTATGGGCAATCTGGTTATGGGCCGCCATAATATCCAGATCCTGGTCAAAGAAACTGCCGGCGTTAAGTGCTTCCATTAGATAAACGACATCCGCGCCCGCAAAGGTTGCTGTTAGAAATTCAGCATCTGCGATGGTACCGATCGCAGCTTTTGCGCCAATGGCCTCAATGGCGGCCTGTCTTTCGGATTTGCTGCTGATAACCGTAACCGAATGCCCTTTTTGTACCAACGTTTGTGTTAATGGCTTACTGATGTGTCCTAACGAACCCGTTACTATGATTTTCATTTTCCTGTTTTTTGCTAAGACAAAGTTCCGCAACAATCAACGAACAGGTGTAGCCGAATCTACTGATGTTGTAGCCAAACATACTTTTAATATAAAAGTCAGGTATGATCTGGAAATTGAAATCAATAGGAAGCGGGCTACCATTATTGACACTAATAAGGCATCCATAGTTTCGTCTACGCTATAAGATGAATCACATGCAGTCTATTAGACGACTATGGCAGAGAAATATCATCTTTTGGTACACACCCTCGACTGTATTAGGCGGCTGACATGATTCTGCGTTTGGGTTAGGCGATTTCCGAAAGCTTCCTTTAATTCAGCCGGTGTAGCTGCCTCCTGCATTTTAGGCAAGGTCTTTACCAGTTTTTTTCTGACCAAAGCAGGTACTCTAACTACCGGTAAAAAACTCTTTGAGTTGTTTACCGGCAGTTTGCCCATGGTGCTTGTTTTTAAATAGTCAAATATTTATTTGTTTGCTGCATTAAGTTGTTTATCGAGCGTCATGATCGCGGCCAGGTGCGCCTTCAAGGTTGGCAATGTCCGCTGCGCGAAGGCGCGCACATCAGGGTCCTTCCCAGTTGTCGCATAGGTTTGAAACATTTGCACCGTACTGCGGTGACCGTTCACCATTGCATGCACATACAGCCGGTCGAGGTTGTCACCCGCGTTTTTCAGGTTGAGATCGGGTTGTATGCCGTCTGTCGCTGCTGCCGGTAAGTTATAGCCTTTGGTTTTGGCTAGCTGCATCAGCAGCTGCTCCGCCTGGCCATGATCCTTGACCATCATTTGGCCAAATGAGCGAACTTCGGGTCGTTTGCCCTTTTGCGCAGCTAACTGACCGGCACTCGCTTCCTGTAAATTACCGATGCTGGCCACAATGATAAAATGTTTAGCTGTGGTATCCGGGTCGGGCTGAGGGATCTGTGCTTTAGCGGTGAACCCTCCTACACCTAATAGGACAATGATGATTGCTTTTTTCATGATGTTTTGGATTAAGGTTGACCAACACCGCCTGATGACCCGTACACCTGCCCGGAGGCAAAGCTGGCATCTGCCGCGGCTAATTGCACGTAGATCGAGGCCAGCTCCGCCGGCTGTCCCGGCCGGCCGAACATCGTCCAGCTGCCAAATATTTGCTGTTTTTCAGGTTGTGCGCCACCGCTTATCTGCAGGGCCGTCCATACCGGTCCCGGAGCCACGCCGTTCACGCGGATGCCTTTCGGCCCCAATTGCTTGGCCAGCGACTTGACATAGTTCATCGTGGCAGCCTTGGTCTGCGCATAGTCGTACAGATCAGCAGAAGGATCATAAGCCTGTTCGGAGGTCGTGCCTATAATAGCCGATCCCGGCGGCAGGTGCGGCAAGGCTTCCCGGATGATCCAGAAAGGTGCATAAATATTCGTTTTTATAGTCGAATCGAATGCCTCGCTGGTGATATCCAGGATCGAATTGGCCGACTGCTGCCTGCCGGCATTGCTGACAATGATATCAAGACCGCCCAGTTCACTGATAGCTTTTTGTACCAGTTGTTTGCAGAATGCTTCCTCACGCAGGTCGCCCGGTATGGCCACCGCCTTGCGGCCCTCTTTTTTGATCAGCGCAATGACTTGCTGAGCGTCTGGTTCCTCGCTAGGGAAATAGTTGATTGCCACGTCTGCGCCCTCACGTGCGTAGGCAATGGCTGCCGCCCTGCCCATCCCCGAGTCACCGCCGGTGATCAGGGCTTTTCGTCCCGTCAGACGGCCTGAACCCTTATAACTGGTTTCGCCGCAATCGGGTACCGGGTCCATTTTGCTTTGTAGTCCCGGCCAGGGCTGAGGCTGACTTTTAAAGGGTGGCTTAGAATACAGCTTGGTCGGATCGCTTATCGCCGCTCCTGCAGCAGGCTTGCCCGCTGTCATGGATAATGCCGGTGAAACCGCTACGGCGGCGATACCGGCTCCAAGGCCGGCAACGACCTGCCGCCGGCTGATTTTGTTTTCGTCTTTCATAGCTATTACGGTTGATGTGGATGATGATTTTTTCTTCGGCACTTTGGCGCCTTCTTTACGGGTTTCAAACAGGCCGATAGCGACCGCTTGCTTTTTGGAAGTCACTTTCTTACCGCTGCCGCTTTTTAATTTCCCTTCCTTCATTTTATGCATAGACTTTTCGACCTTGTCGCCAGCCTTTTCTGAGTACTTTGCCATGTTTTTCGGCAATCGCGGCCTTTGGTACAGGAGTAGCCGATCCGGTTAGGTGACCAGCGGTAAGCGGTTACCGAAAAGGTGTTGTTGATGCAATCGCGCTCAATTAAATACTCCTGGTCCACACCCGGTATAGCGTGGGTTGCGCCTGACAGTGTATATCCGCCGATCTGGCCGGCATCAAAAGCCGCCAGTTCGATCAATCTTGCCATTAGTGGCACCGGCAACTGTAAGGGCTTTTCCGCTGCCGCTGGCATTGCCTTCCAGGTCTTTTGTTTGGCGATCGTGTGTTTCATTATTGACCCGGCTTTAATACCACTTTAACACAATCTTCTTCTTTTTCATCAAATATTTTATAGCCATGGCTGACCTGGCTAAGCGGCAGTGTATGTGTAATGATATCATCCAGTACGACTTTCTCGTCTTTGACCAGGTCAATGAGATGGTCTATATAATTCAGCACCGGCGCCTGACCTATTTTCAGCGTAATACCCTTATCAAATACACGGTGCAGCGGAAAATTGTCATAAGTTGAACCATAAACGCCCATAATGGAGACCGTGCCCATACGGCGCACTGCTTTAAAGCACATTTCCAGCGCTTTGATACTGCCTTTCTCAAAATTGATGGTCGCTTTCACCTTGTCCATAAACGTGCGCTCGGGTTCAAAACCGACCGCGTCGACGCAAACATCGGCGCCGCGGCCCCCCGTCATGGCACGGATAGCGTCTATCACATCCACTTCATGCGGGTTCAGCGTATCCGCTTTGTTCACAACCCTGGCTTTTTCCAGGCGGTAGTTCAGCGGATCGATGGCGATCACGCGTGACGCACCATTCACCCAGGCCGCTTTTTGCGCCATCAGGCCCACCGGGCCGGAACCAAAAATAGCGACCACTTCACCGCCCTTCATTTGCGCCCAGTCGATAGCCGACCAGCCCGTAGGGAAAATATCGGTCAGGAACAACACCTGCTCATCGCTCAGGTTATCCGGCACGATACGCGGGCTGACATCGCCGTAAGGCACCCGTACATATTCGGCCTGCCCGCCGGAATAACCACCATAGAGATCGGTATAGCCGAACAGCGCGGCGCCTTTCTGGTCCATCAGGTCGCCGTCAGGGCCGTAATGTTTATAGTTGGAATTCTCGCAGGCAGGCGAAGCGCCATGGGTACAAAAGAAACAGTGCCCGCAGGCGATGGGAAAAGGTACGACCACGCGGTCATCCTTTTTCAGTCGTTTGACCTCAGCGCCAACCTCCTGTACGATGCCCATGAATTCATGGCCCATGATCATGGGCTCCGGCTGCGGTACAGCACCGCTCAGGATGTGCAGGTCCGAACCGCAAATAGCAGTCGAAGTTACTTTCAGGATCACATCAGTGGCCAGTTCAATGCGCGGGTCGGGCATGGTATCATAACGGATATCGCCGGGTTTGTGGAATACTGCTGCTTTCATAAATAGATAGGTTAGTAAACAGAATATAATTTTTAACAACAACAGGTTTTGGCTGTTTTTAATAATTAAAAAAATATTTGCCGGCTTGGACGGCAAACAGGGCACGGAATTTAGTGTACAAATAGGAACCTGCTAACGAAAACATGAATAAAACAACGAACAGGCCAAGAGATGGTGCACTGAATAGCCCCTGGCAAAAAAGTTTATCAATCCCTGTGCAAAAGCCCAGCGGAGACATGAGCGAAGGTGTATTGGACTGCCTGGTCATAGGCGGCGGGATCACCGGCCTGACCGCGGCTTTATTGGTACAAAATGCCGGTAAAAAAACGATGATCGCCGAAGCGTACTGTATAGGTTTTGGGACAACCGGGGGGACAAGTGCCCATATAAATACCTTTGCCGATACGAGTTTCGCAGAGACGGAAAACGCATTTGGACAGGAAGGCGCCCAGCTTTTCGCCAATGCCATCCGTGATGGCTCTGCCCTGATCAAAACCAACATCGCTGATTATCAGACTGATTGCGACTATGAGAGCAAGACCGGTTATCTCTACGCAGAAAACCAAGAGGAGGTGAAGCAACTGGCTGAGATTTATAAAGGGGCCAGGAAGGTGGGTGTCGCCGTGCAATATGTAAGCGAAGTGCCGACGCCGGTACCCTTTCAGCAAGCCCTGGCTTTCGCCGGACAAGCACAATTCCACCCTTTAAAATATCTACATGGCCTCCAAAAGGCTTATTTGGCGGCGGGTGGCATTATTGTAGAAAATACGCGAATAGATCAGGTGATAACCGAAGATCAGGTTCATATCGCCGGTAATATCCGCGCTAAAAAGGTGATCTGGGCCACCCATATGCCGCCAAATATTAATGTGCTTAATTTCGAATGCGCGCCGTACCGCAGCTATGTGATGGCTGTTAAATTGAAAAGCGGTCAATACCCGGATGCTTTGATCTATGATTCCCAGGAGCCTTACCATTATGTGCGTTCCCATGTGATCGATGGGCAGCAATTGCTGGTCGCCGGCGGGCTGGATCACAAGACCGGGCACGAAGACCCGGAAAAGGCCTTTGACGATCTCGAAAAATATATCCGGAAATATTATAACCTGTCCTCGATTAAGTATCGATGGTCTTCCCAATACTATATTCCGGTGGATGGCTTGCCTTATATCGGGCAACTACCGCTGGCCGCGGACGGCGTTTATTGCGCGACGGGCTATAATGGTAACGGCATGATGCTGGGCAGCGTGGCCGGTAAAATTTTAAGTAGCCTGGTATTGGGGGAAAAGAATAAATATGCTGAACTGTTCAGCCCCTCACGCATCAAACCCATCGACGGGTTCAGCGAATTTGTCAAAGAAAATGCAGATGTCGCCTACCATTTTGTGGCGGACCGTTTAACGATTCACGAGACGGACTCAGTCAAATTGCTCCGACCCGGTACGGGCAAAGTGGTCGGGGTTGAGGGGAAAAAGATCGCCGCTTACCGGGATGACGATGGAATTATTCACGCGCTCAGCGCAGTCTGCACCCATGCGGCCTGCATCGTAAACTGGAATAGCGAAGAAAAAAGCTGGGATTGCCCATGCCACGGCGCACGATACGATTGGAGCGGAAAAGTATTAACCGGGCCCGCGACCAGGGACCTGCAACCGATACAGCCTGATCAACACTAAAACTGTCCATTTAAACGCTATGAAAACAGAACAGCAAAAAAACGACGACGATTCGCAAGGCCGGCAGCAAGACAAACCCGCGCCGCAAAACGGTCGTTGGGCACGGCCTCGCCGTCGCCTTCGGTTTGTTCAGCCTTCAGCGCAGCGGTAATGCGGCATTCGACCGAGACGGCCTGGAAAGGCAGCACTTTCGGAAATAACGATGATATCGAACGGATCACCGTCCTGGCCTTGGGGCCCCGGCAGCATCCCGAAATTAAAAGGAAGTACCCGGCCGGCAGGTGCAATCTTGCTCAGTTTGAAACGCTTTTCTTCCGGTTCATAGCCGAACTTTTGGTTATAGCGCCTTTTCGGACACTCGATCAGGGCGGTAACCGTTTTTTGCTTCTTTATAACGTACCCGCTTTATAATCCTTTAAGTAAGTTTGATAATACCGTTTGACCTTGACCGCATATTTTCGGGCATAGGCAATGACCGTTTCCTGCCAGCCCTGATCCTGGCCGAAAGCCATCAGTTCGTCAATAGTGCCCGAGCCCTGCATACCGCCGCTGCGGAGCTGCGCGGAGGCGGTTAAAGCCGCCATGTCATCGATCACCTGATACATATCCCGGTAATCATCTTTCAGCAGCTTGAACTTAATGGTATCCTTGACCGGTTGCAACTCCTGTATGATATAGGACTCCCCGCGAAAAACAGTCGTACTCAGCAATGCGGCGGAAACATTTTGCATGCGTTGCTGCACGCCGATCACCCTGGCGGCTTCCGTTTCCCATTGCAATTGCTGCACGGTCGTATAGGGCAAGACAGAGGAGGACCGGGCCTGTTTCATATCCAACAACAAATATTTATTCTTCGTATTGGTGCTTTTCAGCAGGAACAAATAACGCTTCACGCCGATACTGCCGGTTCCCGCCAGCCGGAAGACGGCGCTGATCACCCTGTAATTATAAGGCCCGTCGCTGCTGGTTTTGATCCATTCGTTGATATGCGCCTTCAGCTCGCTTCTTAATTTCTTATCCAACTTAAAGTGCCGCTCGTCTTCCAGTGAGAGCATAATCCGCTTTTTTTTGCTGACGGTGCGCTTTTTCAGTAACTTTTTTTCACCGGTTTTGGTCGCGGCGGTCAGGAAATCGCAGACGATGCCTTTGGCGGTACGCGGCTCAATGCTGATGGCTTTTCCTTTGGCTAGCGTTGCCGAATAGGTTTTAAGGAAGAGCCGGGCCATTTTAAGCGCCTTCACCGGCTCAATATCCAGGCTGTCAAAGGCGATAAAGATACTGGCCAGCATCCGGGCGAGTTCGTAACTGGCCGGGGCCAGCAGCCCTTCATCAAAGTCGTTCAGGTCGAAGTAAACCAGCTTATTGTCCCCCTTATAGCTGCCAAAGTTCTCGATATGCAGGTCGCCGCAGATCCAGGCCAGCGGGGACAGCGGCAAAGCTTCGGCCCCCGCCAAATCTTCGTAGAACAGATGGCAGGAGCCCCTAAAGAACCGGAAGGCGTTATCCGCCATGGCTTCATATTTCAGCTGCACCTTATCCGGCAGCAGACCCTGGTTAAACGCGATCAACTTTTGGGACAGTTTAGACATCAGTTATTTCTTTTAAAGCGGGTTGATTTCCGCTTTTGGTTTTCTTCCGCCGCATCAATGGAATGCGTGCTGGTGATATCGCTATCCTTTTCGGCCAGGCTGGACAGCCGGCTATACCTGCGTACGAGGCCAGCAGCTCGTTCAGCTCTGAATTTAAACGGATCGCTTTGGAATCCTTATTCTGCTCTTTTTGGACCAGCAAGACCATTAAAAAAGCAATGATCGTCGCGCCGGTACTGCGGCCCATACCGGATCATCCAGTCATAGGCTTGGCTATATAATTTCTCCACCTTCATTTTTTCCAGTCGATATGAATTTCCGCGTTACCTCTGACCTGGTATTCCAGGTGACCTTGCTTCGTTTTTTTTCCCTTCAGCGTTTGTTTTTGCCCTTTCACGGTAACTCTAAAACCGGGCAGTTTGCCCTTTCCTGATCTGACCAGCATCAGCCGGCAATTGAGCCGCCCGTCACCCGCTAAGCGAAAGGCAGCGGGTTTATGCTTTTTTGGCGAAAAGCCGTAGGTCGGGTAATCTGTATAGATCATAAAGCCCGCTTCTTCCACCTGCATATAGTGCCGCGGCAGTATGCCAAAGGCATTGCCGGCACCATAGACCTCCTGGCCGACCTCACCGCATTTTTCCCAGCCATCATGCATATCTTCCAACGCGATCCAGAGATTGGAGTCTACCTCACCGGTCTTGACCTGTTCGGACAGCATCTCTTTGGGCAGCATCGTCGGGTAATAATAAACCGCGCGCTCGATAAGGAAGCGGATATATTCGGCGAGTAACAAACGAAGTGATGGCAAAATATCCTCTCCCTCTGCGTGCCGCAGGTAATCATGAAAGGCGCAGAATACTTCCTGTTCCTCGTAAACTGCCGTGTAAGGGGCATCGCTTAACGGGAACAGCGCGAAAAAAGATGGGAAGTTTTTACCATAGCCGTAATTGCAATCCCAGAGCTTGACATTTTTGAAGACATTGGCCAGGCATAAATAACTCAGCTCTTTATAAAGCTCTTTTTTAGTGATCTTATGTAAACGGAGCAAAGCTCCGGCGGAAAAGGCCGTGTTATTAGCCTGATAGAATAAATCAAAGCCCAAATCTTGCAGCTTCAGTGCCGCCTTTTCAGCCTCGGCTAAATAGCGCTTGTTGCTGGTCAGTTCCCAGGCCTGCAGCATGACATGGGCGTATAAGCCCGGCACATCATTTTCACCGCCCTTGCCGGGTTTGGCTTCAGCTTTGACCACCTCCAGCGTATCGATCTTATAAAACACAGGCCAGTTGTAGTCGAAATGATGTGCTACTTTGATGGAAAATTCCAGTGAATCCAGAAACAGCTTTTCAGCCATCTCGTCGCCTTTTAAGGCTAGGCGCGAAAGATTCAGCAGCGGATGGTGCAAATACCAGGCATCCATCACCAACGGCTGTTTTTGCTCCTCGCCACCTTCCAAGCTATCGGCCATTTTGGGGTGCCAACGCATAATGGTGCCAATCTTTTTGTTATAAAAGGTTGACAATCCATTCTTCACTTTCTTCATCACCTCCAACTTTGAATTGTTCCATTCAACATAATCCAACAAGGGCAAAAGCACTGCCAGTTGCACCATGATCTCGGGTGGTGTGACGTAATCGCAGACATAAGCGTTGAAATAATGGTGACCATCTACCTGCGACCAGCACCCGGGGTTGTCGGTCAGATCGGCGAGACCTTTTTGCAGGATATCGGGCCAGTGCTGATAGTGGGTATCAGGTTTTGGGACTTGCAAATAAACTCCTGCGAGCAGGTCCAGGTATTGCCTGACCATGGCCGGCTGATCTTCCGGAACTTGTTCAGAAAAAGCCACAAAGGCGTCACTTAACACATAAGTTTGACCCGCTTCCAACGGCTTGTTTTTGAGGGTAGGTGGCAGTGCAAAACCGATCTCCGGCCATTCTCCGCCCACGGTATCCCCAGCCGAAGTTTCTGTTTGCTGGTTGTAGTCCGCCAGCGCCGTCAGGTTCTGCTGGTAGAGCACTGAGCCGGCTTTTGGCCGGGTCAAATTAAAATAAAGCTGACCTGAACGGGTCCCCACCTGGCTGACCACTACCTTCCCCTCTGCCAGCAGGTCACTGCCCGCAGCGCCAAGGACGGCGATATCACGCGGCCAGTAAGGGAACAACAAGGGGGCTGAAGGCTTCAGCGAACTGGTATAATGCAGCACCGTGATGTCCTCTTCCGGCAGTTGCACGGTCACTTCATACTCGCCGATCAGTGAACCGGCCTTAAAAATGATCTTCCCCTGCTGCTCCTGTATTTTTTTGACCACCAATTGGTCATTCGGTGAATAAGCCAGGCGGAAGGCAATACGGCTGCCCTTAGGCCAGCCGGCAACTAGCCACAGGGAATCTTCCAGGTTAAAAATGCTAAAGGAATAACCCGCGGCATCCCGCCGATAGACCAGCGGCAAGTTCTTTTGGTTCAGGGCGGCGTTCACATTGAACAACCAGGGTGATAATGCATTCATTGTATAAAAAATTAGTCGTTAAACAAATAGTTTAATACGCCGCGAACGCTGCGGTTAGCCCAGAAAATCGTATGATGCTTTAATCAAATTCTTTGCCAATCTTTTTTAAATAATATTTGAAACCTCTTGCCCGTCCATGAGTTTTAAAATGAAATTGAATGACTACTGGAACGATAATTTATTATTTCATATTAACGTTATGTTTCAGCATGTAAAAGACTTACAATTCAATGCCAGGGTTTCCCGTCCCAACCCGCTTTGCCAATTTATTATTGGAACAATTCGGCGGGGAAAATGGCGAGCTTGCTGCTGTGATGCTGTATTTTATACAAGCGTTCGGCGCTAAATGCCGCACCCGGACAAGTACGACATGATGATGGATATTGCCAGCAAGGAATTCAGCCACCTCCGTCAACGGCGAACTGAAGGATGCTGCGGATAACTTAAAGATCACATGCAGGTCATGAACGGGAAAGCCGCTTCCATCAGGCACTGACCGCCAACCCGGAGTTCGGCATCATTACCGGCGGCGGCGTGACCCCGGGCAACAGTCAGGGAATTCCCTGGTGCGCTTCGTACATTCATTCCAATGGTGACCTGACCGTCGACCTGCGCAGTAACCTCGCGTCGCGTTACGCGAAGGACCGGGTGAGATCATCGAACCGATCGGCGACAAAGTGGTGGTAAACTGGACAACAGCGAAACATACTAAAAAAAGCGTCCCGGATCTCACCCGGGAACGCATCGTAACATCTAAAGATATTACTTCAACTAAACCTCGACCACGAGTTTAAGCTAGTCAAGTCCATTATGTTTGTCATTGAGACCTTCCATCAACCACATCTTCCGGCCATGTGTTTAAACAGTAAATGATAAATTATCATACCGCAATCGTTGGTTGTCTGTTTAATGAGGAGCAAAAAAAACGGCCTCCATTTCTTCGAGCGATTTGCCTTTCGTTTCCTTGACAACTCTTAAGCTAAAAAAAAGATTAATAACACTAAATAGTGCAAAAATCCAAAAGGTCGTAGCCGGGCCTGCCTTTTCTAATATCCAGGGAAAAAACTGACCAACAATCCACACAGCGACCCACAAGGATAAAGTGCAAATAGCTACGGCTTTTACCCGGACTGCGGTTGGAAATATTTCATTAATTAATATCCAGGTTATTGGTCCCAAAGAGAATGCAAAACAGGCTATGAAGCTTATGATAAAAACCAGTAACCATAAATTATGTGTGTTGCCTGTATAAAACAAATAACCGGAGGCTATCAGCGAGAATATAATACCGGTTAACCCGGCTACCAACAAAGATTTCCGGCCATATTTATCTGCGAACCTAATAGCCACAAAGGTGAACAAAAGATTAACCGCTCCTAATATTACCTGGAAGACAAGCGCATTGTCATCCGCTATTCCGGCAGATTTGAAAATACTTGGACCATAATATATAATGGCATTAATACCTGAAAATTGCTGCAATACAGCAAGTACAATACCAATGATCAGTGGTAACCTAACCGATTTGTCCAGCAAAGAAGTCTTATTTATGAATGATTTTCTTGAAGCGTTTTCAATATCCTCTAATTCTTTTGCCGCTTGTGCCGGCGGCCGGATAAGTGCTAATATTTCCGCAGCTTTTTTTGTTCTGTTTACAGACACTAACCACCGCGGGCTTTCGGGGATTTTTATCATCATAAACAGGAATATTAACGAAGGAAATGACATTGCCAAAAACATGGGGCGCCAGGTTTCATCTTTAAAAAACCATGTAAAACCTGCCTCATTAAAATCGTTTTTTGAAAAGGATATGAATAAGGCGTTCGAAAAATAAGCAAGCAATATTCCAATTGTGATGGCTAACTGATAAAGCGCTATCATCCGGCCCCTTTTTTCTGCAGGAGCAAACTCAGCAATATACATCGGCGACACAACGGAGGCCATCCCCACTCCAGCTCCGCCAATTATTCTTCCTGCAATCAGTAATGGCATTGACCCGGCAAACGCGCAAGCCATGCCTGAAAGAAAAAACATACTTCCAGCTAGTATCATGGTTTTCTTACGGCCAATTTTATCACTTAAAAAGCCGGTGAGGATCACGCCGAAAATACACCCTGCCAGGCCACTGCTTACGAGCCAGCCCTCCAGGATACTGCCGAGTAGATATTGCGCTTTGACTAAATTGATAGCGCCAGAGATGACAGCGGTATCGAAACCAAATAATATGCCCCCTACGGCCGCAGTTAAACAGATATAATTGATTCTAAAAGATGTCGAAATATTCATTTGGCTTAATTTATTATTCATATGTTGTTGAGCCGCATGTGTCCTTTCTAATTATCCTGCACCGGCTATAGGTATTTGTTTAAATTATACGGTCATACACCTGGCTTAGGGTTCAAAGTCGTTCCATATGGATGCCTTTATTATTGGTTCTGCTACATATAAAAAGCTTTCCGGGTTATTTTCAAAAGTCGTATAAATTGGCTCGCCTTTATTTATCCCCAGAGATGCGTAATTATTGGGGCCTTTACAAATGAGCTTAGATTTTTTATAGTTCCCGTTTTGCAGCCAATCGATTTTATTATCATCACCAATCAAAGGATACCATGCCAAACCTTTATGCTTTCTTACATCTTCGTATTCAAACCCATATTGACGGTCACACCAGGCGCCAAAAATGAGCGCTTCTTTAGGATTTACACTGATCGTGGCGTGCGCCCATCCGGGAGGCACGATAACTACTTCGCCAGCTTTTGCATAAACAGCAAAACACCGCCCCGGATAATCCTGAGCAGTTTCCTGCATATAGATTACAGCTTCGCCATTCCAGATTTCATATACTTCAGGGGTTGACCAACCCGACTTTGGAGAAAGTTTATGAATATGGCCCTGACTTCTGATGGGTTCCTTTCCCAGCGTGCCTGCAGCATACATTACTACACCAAATAATAAGTGCAGTTCGTTAAGAATCGGCTTGTGGATTTTTTTTCCAACATCCATGGCAATGGTATACACAATTTCAGGTCCTGAACACTTTGGATCCGATAAACTTTGCCGTATATCATCAAGCCAGCGATTTTCCACTACAGGCCCGAAACAATCGTCTCCATATTTAAAGCCCATTGGATTAGAGGTTGGGCTGATATTAAATCCTGGTAATACCTCCATTTTATGAATCATGTCTTATAAATGCTTTTATGGTGCCAATAACTTCACCTGCCGATTCCCCATACGGACTAATCGTATATTCTTCTACTGATGCAGGGATAATAAAGGTTTCAGCATAATGGACAACAAAAGGTTCAAATTTATTTTTGGGGCTTGTCACAACGGCTTCCTTACCTTCAATTAAATTTAATACATGGACGCTTCCATTAGCTAAATGTTGTACCGGTTTGGAGAACCAATGACGCCTTGTTTCAATAAACTGCTGCTCATGGAGCCCGGTTTTTTCTTCAATCCATCCTTCCCCCTCGCCTACTTTATGGACGGTGTTTATCAAATTGGTTTTTGTCCATTCTTCCCTGCGGTTCCAGTCAATAACCTTCTTACCATGATTAACATTAATAGGTCTTGGCTTGCCGTCCAAATCATTTCTTCCCCAATCCCAAAGCTTAAATGTAAAAATATACGGCGTAGCACTGATTTCTAAAACCATCGTGTTAGCTCCTGAGCAGTGAACGGTACCTGCTGGTATCAGGATATGGTCATGCTTTTTAACCGGCCATTTACAAACATGTTTATTTACGTTAAAATCGCCTGCCTTTTCCTGGGCCGCTGCCAGTTCACTGATCATTAAGTCCGGAATAACGTCATTTTTAAGCGCCAGATATACCACCGCATCTGCACATCCATCCAATATATAGTAACTTTCGTCCTGGGTATATTGCATGCCAAATTGTTCCTGTATATATCTGGTTGTAGGATGGACCTGAAGACTGAGATTGCCGCCCTCCATCGTATCAAGAAAATCAAACCGGATCGGAAATTCATCACCGAAACGTGCCTGAACCGCCTCTCCGAGTAATTTTTTCGATTGATAAAAAACCAGGTTCATAGCTGGTGTCTCAAAAAAGATATTTCCATATTTTAACAAAACGCTATTTTCTTCCGGCACACAATCAAAGCCCCACGCATAGTTAATAGCATTGGCGTCAAGGTTAAATACGTCTTTCATCCATTGGCCTCCCCAAACGCCAGGGTCAAAAAACGGAACTACCCGGAATGGCTGTTGAGTAATTTTTGTTAAGCCATAACGATAGGCCTCGCCGGAAACGATATTTGGATATAAAGATGTGGTAGTGTCTAATACATAGTCCCATTTGGGCAGGCTTTCCTTTTTAATTTTGTCGGCAACGCGCCAGTCCACAAAAAATCCTCGTTTATATTGTAGTGAAGCTTTTTCTCCTTTATTATTAAGCCCTAAATTGCTAATCTCTTTACGACGGTAACGCAATTGCAGCTCCCACCTTGGCATATCCGCATAAATAAACAAGTCAGGGTCACTTTTAAGCAGATAAGCACCATAACCATAAACCAAGGTTAACCCCTTATAGGTTTTTAATTGTTGCTGAGCGTTGGAAAACTTTTCCTGATCAAAAAACGCCTGCAAGTTTAAGCTGGTCATGTACCCGAAAACACTGTCATTTGAAATGTCAGGAAACGTTAATTCGAGAATTTCTTGCTCCGTTTTAAATAGCTGATTGGTGTTGATTGCATGACCAACTCCCAATGGTTGAATTAATCGAGAAAGCAATTCGTCTTCATTAACTCCAGGATAATAATTTATAACAATTACGGCATTTGGATTTTTTAAGTTACCAATCTGTTTCATTAAATAGTTCATAATTTCTACCCATCCAGACTCCGCCTCTTTGCTTTTTTCATCAACTATTATAAAAGGCGATTTATCGTATGATGAGTTAATGATTCCCAATTTCTTTTTATAATTTCCCATTATGTCTTTAAGCGTCAACTTTATTTTTTAAACAATACACAACTCCCAACACTCCTGCAAAATCACTTAGCTCCGCAGTTTTGATCTTTACCTTTCCCCAAGGAGTCCAGGCATATTTATCTACTCTTTTTTTAATAAATGGGACAACGGCATCGGCACTTTTCAATATGCCGCCACCGAGAACCACAAGTTCGGGATCATACGCATGAATGCAAGTAATAATACCTGCCGCCCAAATATTAAGACAATAGTTTTTTACTTCTTCGGCAACCAAATCGCCCCGTGAGGCATAGCTGAACAAGCTTTCAAAATCTATTTGCCCTTTAACAAATACACTACCCTGCTGCATATTTTTGTGTTTTTGAACCAGCGAGGTAAGATTCCAGCTCGATGCTTCAGCCTCCACGCAACCGATATTTCCGCAAGTACATTCCGTTCCATTGTAATTCACCACAAAATGGCCCCCAAGGCATCCGGCCTGAAAATGTTTGCCTTGCAACAAATTCCCTCCGATAACAGCAGAGGTGCCGATGCCGGTTCCAATAGTCATCATTACAAAATCATCTGATCCAATCGCCGCTCCAAACTTCCATTCACCAACCGCTGCCATGCGTGTGTCATTATCCATATAAAATGAGCAGTTCCATTTATCCTGGTAATATTTGTTCAAATCCAGATCAATTGCATCATCATATTTCTCGTTTGTTGATAAAACCTTCCGGGTTTTCGGATTTACGATTCCAGGAAAAGCCATCGCAATACCTTTCAGGGATAATATGGAATGGTTATTTAACATTTTTTTAATCGACTGATCGATTAAGGATAAATGAGGTACAAGGCCGTTAAAAGATTTAGCTGGTAGAATTTCCGAGGCTATTAATTCACTATTCTTCACCAACCCGATCTTAATTCGTGTTCCTCCCAGATCAATACCAATATAATACATGTCTGAATTATGCTTATGTTTTTTAGATTTCAACTAATCTTTTTTTTTACTAATAGCTGTCTTGTCAAAATGTCGCATCCGTTAGTATAATTTTCAAATCAATGAGGGAACATTATCAATGTTTTTTATCCTTTTCGAGAAACCTTCATTCATAATGATATCATAATTGTAACCCGCATCAGCTGGCCAGCAGGCTCCGAATCTTAGCATTCCGGCTCTAGTATTCACGACTCTATGGGCTGTAAAACCGGGAATATAATGAAGACTGCCGGGCGACATGCGTTCTGCACGCGTATTTCTGTCCTTATCCATTAAAAGCAATATCCCCTCGCCTTCGATTCCCCAATAATATTCGGCCCTGTTTTCAACGGCATGAAAGTGCCCCTTAGTCATAAAATATTCATTCCCCACCTGGCCTGGATATAAATGGGTAAGACCAAAAAACAGTCCCCCCTCTGTTCCATTTTCAACAGGGCACCATACATCAACCTCGTATGCAATTTGACTTCCGTTCATCTTCTCAAACATCGTTTGATCTTCAAAAATGCCGTTTAACTCTATCAGTGTTTTTACCTGATGAACTACATCTGCCCCGGTTAACTGACCGTTAATAAAAGTTATTAATGGATTTCGGATGCTGCTTTGTATGTTATTTTTATGATTCATATTCATATTAGTGTTTAAAGTGAAAAAAATCGTACGATCCTTTTCACTTTAAAGTTATTTTATTTAGAATTTTAACCGTCAGGTTATTTGAAAACAATTTCTCTGACACTCTTTACAGGTTTTTCGCCGTTTTTTACCAGCACCGCCTGTACGGTAAACAGCCCTTTTTCTTTAGGCAAGTCGCAAGAAATGGCAAGCTCTTTTTGTCCATAGGAAGAAATAGTAAGCGGAGCCAACTTATCAAACACAACTGATTCGCCCTTCAATATTTGTATATGAACCGATCCGGACCAGTTTATTTCCTTATCATTAATAGTTAAAATTTTAAAGTTGTGAGATTTTCCTGCTTCAATTTCATCACCCCATTCATCCAGCATAATTCCAACAGGGGAAAATGCATCAGGCATATATTTAACAAATTCACTTTCATATTCAAGTTTTGCCGGATCGATAAAATGATCGCTCGTTTGTCCGTCACTGCGGGAATAACCCAAGGCAGTAAAGTGCAATACAGCAGCCACCTGCCTGTGACAACGCCAAAACTCTGTCTCAGCAGCAGTATATAGCGCATATAGATGTCTTCTTTGAGCAGTAGTAGAATTTGCGCCAAGTAAATTGTCATATAATTCCCTGGTCAGTGTGGTCGGCGTTCCATCTCTGTTGAGCCACAACCAGCCATATTCGTTAATGATCACGGCGAAGTTCTCATGATTCCTATGCTGGTTGCCCTGCGGTATAATCGACTCTTTTGCTATGTCTGTTAATTTAAAATGCGGGTTTATAAAATGATAAGGGTGGGATTCATAAACATCCCCGGGTGCGCGGTTGGGAGAATAGCTATTATCCCAGGGGCGATTGGACAGATCAAGTTTTCTTACTTGCCAAATGGCTTTGCCTGTTTGGTCCTCTCTTCCGTTATTGCTGACATTTTCGTTACTGCCATCCCAAATAACTATTGACGCATGATTCCAATCTTCTTTCATCCAGTCAGTATATTCTGTAACTAACTCTTTTGATTCTAATTCTTCAGGCCATGTATTCCAGTTAGTCCCGCCATACCAGATCGGAAATTCGTTTTGAATAAGAAAACCTTCTTCATCTGCAATTTCATACCAATCTTCCGGAGCCAGGCCAATGCAATACCTCAAGCTATTCCAATGAAACTTTTTGAAGCTTTTATGCAAACCTCTTACCCAGGTTGCATTCCATGGTAAACTTTTACTTGCTTGATCTTCAAAGAACCGGTAAAGCGTAATATTACTTCCCCGCATAAAGTAAGGTTTCCCATTTAATACTGCTTTTTTAGTTAAGGGATCAAAATGAAATTCTCTCATACCAAACTGCGTATGCACCGCATCTGCGTCTGTATTAATTTCAATACTATATAAGAAAGGATCTTCCGGCGACCATAATCTGCAATTTTTTATCGGTATTTTAAAATAAACCGAGGTATCCCCGGAAGAATGGGGAAGATTAATCTGCGCATTTAACACACCAACGACTTTTCGAGATTTTACTTCCCTGATTAAAAAAGATAAGGCTGTTGACCTTACGTCACCTGATGTGCCTATATTTAATTGAACGCCCACATCGTTATGTATGATGTCGGGAACAGTTTGCACATTAATTATATTTGGCGTCCCGGACAGGATCAATTGAACGTTGTCGTAAATTCCTGGAATATACCTCTCTTTTTCGAAGTCGAAACCAGACGGTATGGTCAAAGGCACAGCGCTTCTGGATGCCCCTACCCGAACTATTAAATCGTTTTCACCTTCTTTCAGTGCATCTTTGACGTTAAAATAGCCGGGTGTAAAATTTGGCAAATGTTCACCCAGTTCTTTTCCGTTTAAAAACACTTTGCTGCCAAACATGGCTTTAGCTATCTTAAGGACAGCAATGGAAGGAATTTTTCCATTGATTTTAAATGTACGCTTATACCAAAATGCCTCTCTTAATGGATCCGATTGTGTAGCACTTTTTCGATCTGCTACTTTTGGGCCTACTTCTTTAAATTCGGGGATAGATAAAGAAACTAAGCCTGGAACCGGTATTGTGTGTGTAAAAGATTGTGGAATTACATCATTTTTACCTTCCTCAATCTGCCAGGTTCCGTTTAATGAGATCGTATTCCTCTTCAAAACTCCTTGTGCAAAGACAGGGATATTAAAAGCAAACAAAATTACTCCTGCCGCAATCCCTCTTTTAAAGTCTATTATTTTCATGATTTATATTTTTTGTGTTTATAAGATTATTTCCATTTAAGTACAACTGTTTCACCTGGTTCCATATTTAATATACGCTTAGCAGCGTTCCATCCTTTTCCATAAAGCAATGTTGAACTTCTCGGTGCGGATGAAACAATACCAATCTTTTGTGCAATCCCATTTCCATTAACCACTATAGTGATGTATCCGTCTGAAGTTTTTAAAGTGTGCATAAAACAATCTTCGTGGTAGGCTTCGAAATGAAACGGAAGCTTTTTTACTTCAGAACTCGTTTCATGTTGAAGCAAATTTGCAAGAGGCGTCGAAGAATTGGCCCAGGCGCCCATGCATATCATCGAAGGGATCCATAGCACCTCGCCATTTCCATAGTTGTTTCGGATGGCGATGGGTTTATTTTGATACAGACCTATGACTTTACCGGTTCCGGGAAGTATCTGCGTATACCACAACTGTACAGGAAACGCATTTTTATACTTATTTAACTTAATTTTAAAGCTTTCCGATTCTGCAAAAATTTCTTTGATATCGCCACCAAATACTTTCGCTAATGGAAACTCCCTGTTCACGACCCACGATTTTTCCTGCTGATCGTATAACCCGGTTAATCCGGTAGCAATAATTTTATTGCCGTTAAGTACAAATGTTTCAATTCCTGCAATGTCGGCTGTCGTTAAACACAGTACATCAGGGAGTATGACTACCTGGTTTTTTTCCTTTGTCCGCCAATCAAATTCTGTATTTAATCTTACCTGTACAGGAATTCCCTGTTCCATCAATGCATTATAGCAAGCCATCGCTGCTTTTTGATGCGATAAACTTTTAACTGCTTCAATCGTTGAATAATTATTCTGTTTTCGTTCCTGCATTAACAAGGTTTGCGGGCTAACTATAATGGTAATCGGAGATTTAACCGGCTTTGCTGATTCAAAATCATTACGATTCTGCTGAATGACATTTGCTATTTCCAGGGACTTCAGCATTCTTTCGGACGGTTTTTGCTGAAAATCCAAAAGTGCCCATTCTGCCGATTCATTGCCCTGCATCCGGGCATTCAATAACCAGAAAATTACCCGTTTTGCGCCTGAACCAAAAGAACTCCATACCCATTGTGCGATATCTTTTGGTGAAGGGCACATTGGATTTAATCCACTGGCCAGATTATTCCCGGCTTGCAACTCAGATATCCAGTAAGGCATCTGGTCTGCAACCCCATATAATAGATTATTCTGCCAGGAAACAGTTAAACCATATTTGTTTCTGGGCACGAAACTGAAAGCCCAGGACGGGTGCATAGAAGCCCCCATGCTGTTAAGGTTTTTTTTCATCCCCGCCAGATCATAATGGGCTAATGAAGTAAGAAGCCCCGGAGGATTAGAATGAAAAGAATGGTTTTTATCATATTTCCGCACTACTGCGCCTAGCCATCCAATCTGATTGTTAAGATGAAAATTCCAAAAATTATTCCAGTCGTAATAGGCCGTCTGCCAAACCCAACCCCCCTTTTGCCAGGTGCTGTCATATGCTATAGCCTCAAAGGAAGGGAAAAAACTTTGCCACGATTTGTTTAAAGAGTCGATGGATACATACTTGATCTTCAAAAACTTTTTAAATTCATTTACTGCAAATGTATCGGGAAGCATTGATGCGCTAGGTTCGTTGTATAACCACCAGGAGTCAAGTGCCGGATTATCTTTATAACGTTCAACTACTTGTTTAATATAGTTTTCAGACCTTTCCCTGTACTCTTCCTTCTCAAATACCAGCATAGTGTGCGTGACGTAAAAGAATGGTTTACCCCAGTGAAAAGGCGGGGAGTTTGGAACAAGAGTTGCAGTTATTTTGACATTATATTTTTGTGCAGCTTTGAATAACTCATCATATAGGGTGAAATCCCATTCACCCGGTTTAGGCTCCAGATAGTTCCACATCATAAATACTCTGGCAACCGGCATTTTATTATCGGATAATAATTTCACCCATTTATCAACTTGCCCCTTTGTTTGTCCTGGCTCTAAGTAAATTTCCGCCCCCAACTCCGGCAAGTTCTGTTGTGCTTGTGCCGTTGAAAATAGCAATGCGATAAAAAATAAAACCAATCCACTCGTTTTTAAACTTAGTTTACTGCCTACCTTATTTAGTTTCATGCTCTGTATTTTATATTATTTGAATCAAGGAAATTAACTTTAAAACACGTTTCGTGAAATTCAAACTTCGCCGGTGTTCCATTAAAATCCAGCAAAACATTTCCTCAATTAACGATGGATACATTGCTAATTGAGGATTTGTCTTTTTATTAATGTTGTTTTAATACGCCTTTTGAACGGTCTATTTCTGTCTGAGGAATTGGATAAAAGTAATTGTTGCCTGAAATCGGAACGACATAACTCAGCTTTTTTGATTCATATACGGCATAGTCAGCTAACGTTTGTTGTAACAAACCCATCCTTCTGAGGTCAAAGAAACGAAAACCTTCCATCGCTAATTCCAATCTTCTTTCCCATAAAATTGCTTTCAAAGCATAACTGGTATTTGGAAAAGAAGGATAGGGACTTACGACATAATTTGCAGCATTTATCAACATTCCCCCGCTATTAATTTGTTTGGCTGGCAGCTTTGCAGCCCTTGTCCGCACTTTATTAACTAAACCCACCGCCGTGTTTAGATCGTTTGTTTGAGCAGCACATTCGGCAGCCATCAGATAAACATCTGCCAACCGGATAATATGCACGTTAAGGTCATTTAAGTTGGTTACCCCCGGAGAAGTATGTGAAGCAAGTGCTGCAGCGTCGGTTACACTTTTATAGGGCACAAACGGGCCGTCATTTCCCGGATTTCTTATCCAACTGTTGCCGGCCATAATTCCCCAGTCCCTATAGGGTATGCCCTGACGTCCAACGGTATAATCCAACCTTGGATCAATAGATAGCTGGGTCGGAACCTGAAAATTAGGATCAAAACTTGAAGGGAAATAAGAAGTATGCAGATTATCAAAATCAGGAAGACCGTTAGCGTCTACGCGAAAGGCATTTACGAGGTCAAATGATGGATTAAAGAATCCACAGCAGGTTACTGGTAAAGATCCCAGGTATGGATTGTTAAGCATATCGCCAACATTACCATTGGTACCGTTCGAGCCATCCTGTACGGAACATTGTACATCGAAGATTGCTTCGGGTCCATTTTTTTTAGTGACATCAAAATTGTCTCTAAAATCAAGCGCAGTCAAATCCGGCCTGCTGCTAATAACCTCATTAAAAAGAGGCAGCGCCAAATCGTACTTCGCCTCATATAAGTATATCTTTCCCAAATAGGCGTCCGCTGCAATTTTATCGGCACGGCCTACTTGGCCTAAAGGCTTGTCGACGGGCAGATTCGTCCTGGCAAATAACATATCCGCTTCAATATCCGGTAAAATATCTTTATCATTTGTTACTGTAGAGGGATCAGGTGTGCTTTCAGTCACATACGGAACATATTTAAAAATTTTCCATAAATCAAAATAATAATGAGCCCTCAGGAATTTGGCTTCCGCCGCAATTTGAATTCCTCTTGGAGTTGAAACAACTGCGGGGGTAGCTGCCAATAACTTTAACGTATTATTACATCTGGAAATTCCCTCAAACCTTCTGGACCATATTTCAGATAAAGAAGTATTAGAAGTAATCGGGTTATGCGTTTCAATAGCTTGCAGGTCATTCTGGTCACCAGGATCGCTCCCTTTGTGTGCATCATCAGCTGCGACGTCGCCCCATAGCCATAAATCGGGAGCGCCGGCATATACACTCCAGGGACCATACGTGGTTCCATTAAGCAAGGAATAAGATCCTACTAATGCAGCTTCTACCCCTGCGCTGTTAGTTAATTGAGAGGGTGCTAATTGCCCTTGCGGCACAACGCTTAAAAAATCTCTTTTACAAGATTGCCCAAGCAGGGATAAACCAATAAAGGTCATTAGATAAATTACTATTCTTTTCATAGCTTTCATTTTAAAATTTAGCATTAATACCTAAAAGAAATTGCCTTGGCGACGGATAAACCCCAAAATCTAACCCAGGCAAATTAAAACTTTGATTGATCTGGGTTATTTCCGGATCCATTCCCGAATATTTGGTTATAGTAAACACGTTGGTGACAGAACCATAAACCCTGAAGCTTGAAAAGCCCCATTTTTTCGCTAGCGCTGTGTCCTTAAAAGTGTACCCTAATTGCAGATTCTTAAGGCGGAAATAAGAACCGTCTTCTACATAATATGAAGAAGATGCGTATTCTATGGCGCTTTCCAAAGACGATGGCGAAGGTATGTTAGAACTTATATTGGCCGGGGACCATGCATTTAACAATCTTGTACTTCCAGCAGATGGAAACGCCTGAAAATCAGTATAATATTTGTTTATATTATAAATTTTGTTTCCTATGCTCGAATAAAAGAACAAGCCTAAATCAAGATTTTTATAGGTAAAGTTTGTATTGATTCCCAAAGTATATTTTGGAAGCGGACTGCCAAGGGTTGTACGGTCATTAGCGGTAAATTTACCATCTCCATCGACATCGGCGAATTTCATCCCACCAATTCTGGCACCGGGTTGCGAACTTGCATTAACTTCAGCCAGGTTTTGGAAAATACCAGCCTGCTTATATCCGTAAAACTCTCCATAAGGCTGTCCCACTCTGAAGATAGTTGTGGTCAGACTTCTAAAATTTCCGTAAGGCGCATCTTGAATACCAGGAGCTAAAGCGAGAATTTCATTTGCATTGCTGGCAAAATTTACGCCTATATCAAATTTAAACGGGCTGTTGCTTGCTACTCCATAATGATAATTCAAAACTAGCTCTATCCCCTGATTCCGCATAGTCCCTGCATTTACGTAAGGGCTATTTGCGGTTCCAACTGTCTGACTGGGAAGGGATACCGGAAACAACATTCCTGAAGTTACCCTTCTATAAACGTCAATAGAGCCGTCAAAAATGTTTTTATCAAGAGTGAAATCCAAGCCTAAATTCGTAGACTTCAACTCTTCCCATTTAAGAAGCGGGTTACCAAATTGATTTTGGCTCACACCGGATACAAGTGAACTTGTACCATTCATAGGATAGTAACTTGTATTGTTTAAAGACTGGTAAACGTTAATGGCATTATTAGCAGGAATGTTTTGATTTCCCGTTATTCCATATCCGGCTCTAAGTTTCAGATCATCTAGCCACTTGATATTTTTAAGAAAGTCTTCCTGGGATAGACGCCAGGCTGCGCTGAATGAAGGAAAATTCCCATACATATTAGCAGATCCGAAATTAGAGGATCCGTCTCTTCTTATAGTTGCACTAAAAAGATATTTATCTTTCAGTGCATAATCAACACGGCCAAACAAAGAAGACAATGTATTAATGTTCCCGTACTCAGCATTGGATATATTACTCGACCCGGAATTAAGATAATAATAATTTTGATCGCCTAATAAAAAGTATCCGTTCCTGGCACCCGATAAAGTTCTGTAGGAATTATTTATTGCCTCTGTCCCAACTAACAATCCAACGGTGTTACCGCCAAATGAATGCTTGTATTTTAAAGTATTTGTCCAGGTCCATTGAACACCGTAACCTTGAGTTGCGCTATAGCCATTTGAACCTGAACCTGTCGGAGCTTCCAAATTTGGATAGGAAATATTTTGACTATTAAAGTTATTCAGGTTAGCGCCCAAACTGCTGCGCGCTGTTAAATCTTTTAAAATATCAACTTCCCCAAATAAATTACCAAAAATGTTATTTTGATGCGTGTAGTTATCCTTTGCCCTGTATAAAAGCGCCAGCGGATTCATACCATCTCCTAAGTCACTTCCTTTAGCCCCGGCAAAATTCCCTGCAATATCATAAACAGGAATAATTGGTTGCATTTTATAAACAGCATTGATGGGATTATTTTCATAGTTCCCGTCTCCCGGGCTACCTGTATTTGTTGAAAATCCAACTCCTTCAGTTCGGGTAATCAAAGCATTTTCGCCAAATCTAAAGTGTCCATTAAAAGCAGTTACTTGGGTATTTGCCCTAACATTATATCTTTTAAAGTTAGTATACTTTACGATCCCATCTTGACTCTGATAACCCGCAGAAACTGCATACACAGAACTTTTTCCGCCTCCTGAAGCTGATAACTGATAACTTTGGACGGGCGCACTTCTGGTAATTGTCCGCATCCAATCCGTACCTTGCTGGTTTGCCTTGGTAATTTGATAAAAGTGATTCGGGTCATAGCTGTATTTTGAAGGATCAGCATCCTGGCTGGTAACATCCTGCCCTACAGCACTGCCGGCAATTAAATAGGTTGGCAAAACCGGGTTTTCACCTTTGCCATACATGTTCCCTAAATAATCACCGGGATTTTGACCTGCATTTTTATACCCTTGATATTGATATTGAGCATACTGAAGCGGCGTCATAAATTTGGGGAACGACGACGTTATTGGTTTAGCAACCCCATAATAAGTATCGAAATTAATTCTGGGAGCACTCCCTTCTTTCCCCATTTTGGTTGTAATAATGATAACCCCGTTGTTTGCCCGGGAACCATATATAGAAGCCGCAGAAGCATCTTTCAGGATCTGCATAGACTGAATGTCATTTTGGTTTAGCCAGGAGATATTCCCTTGATAAGGCACTCCGTCAATAACATATAATGGATCATTGTTATTTATAGTACTATACCCTCTGATCCGGATTTGCGGAGTGGACCCGGGAGATCCATCATTCACAATATTTACTCCGGCAGCCTTTCCCTGTAATGCTTCCGTTGCGCTTGCGGCCGGTTGGGCTTTTAAACTGTTCACATCCACTACGGCTATCGCACCGGTTAGATCTTTTTTGCGTTGGGTACCATAACCAATTACAACTACTTCCTGCAAAGAGCTGGATGCCCTTGTTAATCTTGCATTGATAACATGTTGCCTGTTAATTGCTACCTCATATGGGGAGAAGCCCATGTAGGTAAACCTTAAAGAAGCCGTGTCTGAAGAAGCATTTATGATGAAATCACCACTACTATTAGTTGTTGATGCGTTATTAGTGCCCACTACCCTAACAACGACCCCAATTAAGGCCTCCCCTTTTTCGTCTGTAACCTTACCGTTGATGCGGAAAGCGTTTTGTGCAAAAACATTTATTGACAACAACAATAATGGAAACATCATGAAGCCCATACAAGCAGCTTTTAATTGCCATTTGTTGTTATTAATACGTTTTCGCCAGATCATATAAAAATTCTTACTCATATTTTGATTGGTTTTAAATTTGGTTATAAATTGATTGTGCGGTAGAAATACCTTATCTGATAAGGACTTGCTCCATTTTGGGAATTATATAATTATCTTAAATTAATATATGGACCTCCTCTTTTATTTTAATTGGCAACTAGATCGAAAGCAGAAATACTTTGTAGGTACATAGGTACATACAATAATTTAAATTTTGACAATTTTTTTTAAAAAATAAATGTGTATGCATCGCTTTTACACGCAATTATCTTGCTTTCGCACAGAATATTAGCACATTACATGTCAAAGGGAATGTTTGTTAATACATAGTTATTTGGCACATAACCGATAAAATGCAGGTATTTATAAAGTATTTGTTTGGTTTTTAAGAAAACACGATTTATCATCCTGATAAAGAGAAAATTACCGTTTGAACATCGAAATACACTATGTTAATACATGATTTTTGGTATTTTTGTTATCTAATATTAGTTTTAGCTATATGAAAAAATATCATATTGATCACAAAAGCCCTATACCGCTCCATGTTCAGGCTGAAGATATATTAAGGGATATGATTAATGCTCCGGAATATAAAAATGGCAAACTTATTCCTAATGAATTAGAATTATCTAAGCAACTGGCTATTTCCAGAACTACTTTAAGACAGGCATTAAATAAGTTGGTTTATGAAGGATTGTTAAGCAGGAAAAAAGGCATAGGAACAAGAGTTGTAGAAAATGTAGTTAGTTCAAAATCGAATAAGTGGCTTAGTTTTTCTCAAGAGATGGAAGCCAGGGGAATTCATATTAAAAACTATGAACTGCATCTTAGCTGGGTGAAGCCTGATGAAAATTTAAAACAATTTTTTGAAATAAAAGCGAATCATAAAATCCTGAAAATGGAAAGATTACGAGGGACAATTGACTCACCCTTTGTATATTTTATTTCCTTTTTCCACCCACGTATTAACTTAACCGGAGATGAAGATTTTAAACAACCATTATACGAAATGCTGGAAAATGAGCACTCTACTATTGCAACATTATCAAAAGAGGAAATAAGTGCACGAGCATGTGATAAATTTATTGCGGATAAACTGGAAATACCTGCCGGAAGCCCGATTTTATTCAGAAAGCGATTTGTTTATGATCAGGCGGAAAGACCAATTGAATATAATTTAGGGTACTATAAGGGGGATAGTTTTATATATACGGTAGAAAGCACAAGGTAATTTAATAACACAAACGAAGCCCGCTAGATAAACACCAAAAGCTGCATTCAGGTTCCATGAAAGCTTCGCAAGTCCTAAGATAGCGTTCCATTTCATTGATGTCATCTTCTATAACTGTAGAACTGAAAGCATAGAGCCGTAGTAGCATCCTGATAAAAGGGCCGGCGAACCAGTTCCGCTTGATGATGCTTTCGGCAGAATCAACCATGTTGGTTGTGTACAACTCTGGCGCGATCTTTCTCGCCACCGTTTTACACATACAGACCAATTTCCCTGGGCTCTTTTTTATCAGAGCTGCCAAACAATATCTCCCGGAGATGAATGGGATTTTTTTCCATTTTAAAGTAAATGCAACAGCTAAAACAGGAATGTTTTCTATTAATGTATATAAATCTATTTAGAGCATAAGAGATGGCGAGATTTTTTTTTTCGATTAAGAAGAGGATAATGAATAAAATATAGGGATATTTTCTATTATTACTTATATTATTAGATAATCCAACAGAAAGTTTAGCTTTAAGCAACCCTTACAAGCACTTTGATGAATTTTGATATAGATAGGCAAACACTAAATGATTTGGCAATATTTCAAAACAACAATTCTCGCCAATCAGTATGTAGTCTTTTCAGCCACACAAATACAATTGGTGGCAATGAAGCGTTGCAAG
The DNA here is from genome assembly GCA_028287895.1 of Mucilaginibacter sp. Classification (GTDB taxonomy): domain Bacteria; phylum Bacteroidota; class Bacteroidia; order Sphingobacteriales; family Sphingobacteriaceae; genus Mucilaginibacter. The sequence goes on from JAQBOV010000086.1 coordinate 39,761, forward strand.
ATATGTTCAACAAGCCGCTCATCGATCCTGTTCACATAAAGGAAAGACTAGAAGGTGTTTTTGTATATTGAGGAACACAATATTAAAATTAGCTTAAATAGAAACGATTATGATTTTGTAGAATTTTATTTGAAAAAGCATTATCGTGCTAAGCCATTTTCAGTTATAACCAGGTTTTTAGAAAAAATCATATATGCGTTTAAGTTTAATAATAATGATTATTATGTAATTCAAACTGGAATAGAAAGTACGCTGTCAATACTTGATAGCTTAATAAAATTCGCTGAGGCATTAGAGGGTGATCTGCCAAAAAAAATACAGGAATTCCGCTCAACTATTTTAAGCACTTTCCAGCCGAAAGAATTTGTGTGGCTAAAGCAACTTATAAAGAAACTTAATCGCAGTGCTACGGATATGGCGAAAGCGGACCACTTTTTCAGGCAGCTCGCTTATGAGAGAATTAAGATTTTGTTAAATGTTGCTTATCAGTTAGATGTTTATCGATCCGTTCGTCTACTAATTGCGTTATTTAGGCTTGCGCCGCAATCATGTGGTTAGGTTGATCAGAATCTCCAATTAGGCTTATTATAATAAAGCAACGTAATTGCTAAATTTTTGAATATGGAGCTACATCAGATCCTCATTCATGTCAATGATAACACCTCGCATAGGTATGGCTGAAATGTTTTTTACAAAGAACTTGCATATATCATAGCCCGTAGAATACAACAGCTTTAATGACGCGCTCCGCTTCAATGAAGCCTATGAACAGTTGATTGCGGATCTGGCCGGGTACCCCGACCAAAGCCAAAGGCCTGATCTACTGATTCGATAGCCATACCGATATGAAAAGATCCATAGAAACTTCTTCCTTATTCAATCGGCAGGTCCATTTGATATTCTTTACCCCTTCCAGGCAAGGTGCGAACACTCATTGATCCCCCCAATATCTCAATCTTACTTTTTACATTGTACAACCCGATGCCAATACTTTTATCAGACAGATCTAACTTTTTGAAGGATCCGTGTCCTGCTTTATTTCCTTTCCGGTAATTTGCCTTTCCAAAGTCTTTGAAATAAATAATGAGTCTATCATGTTCTCTTTCCGAGGTGATTTCAATGACTGGCGGCTTCCCTTGCTGACCATATAGTATTCTACTGGCGATCAGGTTGTAAAAAATATTATGCAGGTAACCCCGAATCGAATTCATCTTATTTGCACGGTTGAAATCTGTAACTATTCGAATCGCATTCTGGTTGCCAATTGATTTAAACCGGGCGGAAACTTCTTTTACCAGCTCTGTCAGATTGATCTTCTCTTTTTTAAGACTCGAGGTCTTATCAAGCTGTAAAATGCGGTTCAAATTATGAACGACATCATCCAGCTTTTCGATGGATTGAATTAAAAAGCCTTCCATTTCGCTTTTTTCTGATTCGGAAACTTCACCATGTTTAAGCATTTTGGCCAACCCGAGCATGTTGGCCAGTGGCGCCCGCAGGTCGTGCGATAGAATTAAAGCAAATTTATCCACGTCTTTATTGCGCTGCACCAATTGTCCGCTTAAACGTTCGTGCTCGGCTTCTGCCAGTTTATCCTGCGTAATATTGCTTGCAGAGCAACTTACTCCTATAGCCTTTTCATCTATATCCTTTACAGGATGAATGCTTATGCGGTACCATTCCGGGGAATCGCTTTGGTGTTGATAGCTGGTTTCATAGTTTAGCGACTGCCCAGATAATACAGTATTCATTATTTCGCTGAAGCGACTCTTTCCCTTTTCATTCAACAACTCCGGAAAATAGATGTCCTTCTGCAAAGGAACGCCGAAAGACAGCGTTGACCAATAACTTGCTACAGCATTAAATAAAAGCACATGTGAATCACTATCGAACAATACAAATGCGATATCAGTGGTGTCGACAATAGTTTGCAGGTGCAATTGGGATTTCTGCAAAGAATGCGCCACCTTCTCCCTTTCGGAACGCTCCTTCTTTACTTCTTCGATGATTCGGTGTAGCTCCCTGGTTCTTTCTGTAATCCGTTTTTCAAGTGACTCTTTCTCCAGGTTAAGCTGCGCTTTCGTTTTTTTGAGTTGCGGTGATTCAAGTATTTCCCATCGGCCGTTTCGTTTACTGGCTGCAGATTCATGCAACACGGCAATATCCAACACATCTGTCGCCGTGCATTTGGTCAATTTATAATCACAGGATATGATAAGCCTTTTACCGGCTATTGCCAGATTAAGAACGCGTTCGTATTCTATGAAATCATGCCAGCTCTTACGGTCCATCCAAGCTTCGTCACCATTGAGGCGCAAGCCTTCGAAACCGCGATCAAGTGCAATTCGCAGACGGTCTAATATCGATTGGATGACATTATCTAATTCAAATTGGCCATTGATTAAGTACCAGTCCCGGTGGGACAGTATTTCGATACTTCCACGTTCATAATATAAGTCAAGATCAGGAACCGCCTCTTTTAGCGCATTGATAGCGTCTTCAATAGTGGTCTGTTCTGAAGTTATCCATATGCAGTACTCATTGTTTTTCAGACCGGTTTTAAAAAAGGGTACCTGTATAGATAATAGATCTTCTTTTGTTTGATAAAAATGACAAAAGTGTGTACCCCACGGAATAGTTCCGATCACATCAATACCGGTAGGTCTAAGCGTGTGATTCATAGACAATGGCTTTGCCCATTAGTGCAAAGGTATATATGTTTTAAATTTGGCAGATCATATGATATCTTGTGTCATATCTTAAAAGGTCTTAATACAATAGTTGAACAAGAAAAAATGTTTTAAGACGAAAGATAAATATTTTACCACCTGTTTTCATCGGTACTATCATCTGTGCAAGTAATCCATCCATTCGCCCGTATTAATGCTATTGGTATTAATTGCACTGGCGGCTTATTGGTTTCATTGTATCATAAACTGGAAAAACGGATGACGCATGTTATCGTAGAGAAGAACAAAAAAATAAGGCTGGCCGCGGCAAAAGAGACTTTTTCTAAGCTGGAAGGTGAACATCGCCAACTAGACAATAACGGATTATTACTGCCTTTACCCGACTGTTTAGCTGCTGGTACGGCATACAGCCGGCAATAAAAACCGCCTCTATTGTAATGATGGGGCATCCTCATTTTTATTTACAATAGCTGTATCGGCAAACACTCGTCCCCGGTGTAAATTTCAATATATTTAATTAAGACAGCTTAGTTTAAAAGGGAAACTATTTTGTAAGCCCATTGTATAATTGTACAGTTATGTGGCACTGATATCTATTAGTAATCAGAATCGATGAACGCCTTTAAAGAAAAAATATTCGAAGCGCTCTTCAATCAAGCGGGAACGCCAATTTGTATAATAAAGGCAGATGCACCCAGGTTCACCATCATCGCCATCAATGAAGAATATAAAAAGAACTCCCGCAGGGCAACTAACGATATTATTGGTAAATCCGTATTTGATGTTTATAAGGCATGGGATAAGGCGAGTGAGGAGCAATTTAAATTATTGGAAAGCGGGCTTTTTCAAACTAAAGCTAAAAAAAGTGCAGTTAATTTACCGGTACTTTACTTTGAAGCCCCCGCTGCAGATGGGCAAAGCGTTGAACAGTCCTGGTGGCAAATCAATATCATGCCTGTATTCATGGAAAATGACCATGTTGAGTATTTAATGTGCAGCACATTTAACGTCACTAAGGAGGAGTTGGCCCGCCTGTCAATGGAGGATGCAAAACAAAAGGAACAGCAGCTTCATAAAGAATTACAGGAAGTTAATGAGAAATTAACAGTAACGAATGAAAAATTAAACGTAACAATCGAGGAATTAAGACAAACGCAAGAGAACCTGTATCAATTGAATAATGAGCTGGAACAGCGCATTGCAGCAAGGACACATGCACTCACCGAAAGTGAAGGCCGGTTGAAGTTAATCCTTGATGCCCTTCCGCAAATAGCCTGGACAAATACCGTAGCAGGCGAGGCGGATTTTTATAACAGAAGATGGTATGAATATACGGGGATTGATGTTGACGAAAACGATCCCTGGAAATGGAAAGAAGCGCTCCATCCGGATGATTTAACGTACTGCTTGGATAGCTATTGGGCAATCCTTCAAAGTAACGAGCCGGGGGAATTTGAAATTCGTGAAAAGGAAAAACATGGCATGTACCGCTGGCATCTTGTGCGAATGCAGCCGCTGCGTAATGAAGCCGGGGAAGTAATACACTGGATAGGAACAGCGACAGATATTGACGACCTTAAGCAGTTGCAACAGCAGAAAGATGATTTCATCAGCATTGCAAGTCATGAACTGAAAACACCTATTACCAGTCTTAAAGTGTCACTTCAGTTGCTCGACAGAATGAAAAATAATCCTTCATCAGAAATGCTGCCTAAAATGATTTCACAATCAAGAAAAAGCATGCAAAAAATAAGCACTCTGGTCGATGACCTGCTCAATGTCAGCCGTATTCAGAAAGGGCAGTTACCATTAAACAAAACCACTTTCACTATATCTGAACTGCTGAATTCTTGTTGTAACCCCATCAGCATAACAGGAAAGCACCGGTTCCATATCGCTGGTGATAAGGAGTTAAAAGTCCATGCGGATGAGCATCGTATTGAACAGGTAATGATCAATTTTATTACGAATGCGGTTAAATATGCTCCTAATTCAACAGATATCTCCATAATTATTCAAAAGGAAAATAACCAAGTCAAAGTCTCTGTAATGGATAAAGGCCCCGGCATACCAAAAGATAAAATCCCTCACCTGTTTGACCGCTATTACCGGGTAGATTCTACCGGTTACCATGCTTCCGGGTTAGGATTGGGATTATACATTAGTTCGGAGATCATTAAACGGCATGGAGGTGAAATTGGTACGGAAAGTGAATTGGGTAAAGGAAGTACCTTTTGGTTTACTTTGCCGTTGCAGGAATAAAAAAAATCGGAGGATACCCGAACCTCCAACCTGTTGAATCAATTATTCCCGCATTGTTAACAGCTCAATAAAACCGCAGTGAATTACCACAGGACGTTGACCTTTAAACCAAAAAAGGCTGCAGTTTTGTAGTGTTAATGTAGTGCTTATAAATTGAAGTTTTAAACGCCTGATTATGCATATTTGATATTCTATTGCCAATAACCAATTAAACATAAAATAATAAATTATTTATGAAAAGATTAAGGATATACAGTATTATAGCATTTTGCCTTATGGCGTTAAAAAGCTATGCTGTTCCGATAATATACATCAATCAGGTAGCATTCGATAGCAGGGCTGCCAAAATTGCGGTGATAAGCACAGATCTTGCACTGGACAAAAATATCCGGTTCAGCATTATCAATAGCGCGTCCCTAAAAGTTGAATTTACCGGACAGGTAACTCAGGGGCAACAAGTAAATGAGTGGGCGCCGGGCAAGCTATTTTACAAGGCTGATTTCTCTTCGGTAAAAACGAAAGGGACGTATAAGCTGAAGTTAATCGTTAAGGGTATATCATATAGCTCTGATCCGTTTGTTATTGACAATAATGCGCTGGCCAAATTGACAATCCCCTCTATAATCCACTATTATAATAAACAACGGGCAAACACACCACCGGAATTGGCAGCTGATAGTAAAGTGCGCTTATTTGGCGGCACCAATACAGTTGATCTTCGTGGAGGATGGTGTGATGCTTCTGGTGACATAAGTAAATATTTTTCGCACCTGGCTTATGCAAATTTTATGTCGCCGCAACAAATCCCATTGGTCACCTGGTCAATGATCAATACTTCCGAAACCTCACAAAATTTACTTGTTAAATTGGGTGTTAAAGATTCGCTGGACAATGAAGCTATTTGGGGTGCAGATTATCTAATGAGATCCTTATCTAAGGATGATTATTTTTATATGACCGTTTTCACCTATTTTGATAAAAACCCGGATGCGCGCCGGGTAGTGGGGCTCCATGCAAATAGTGTAACAACCAACGAATATGAATGTGCTTTTCGCGAAGGCGGAGGAATGGCCATTGCCGCCCTTGCCCGCATTTCCCGATGGAAGAAAAATGGATCATTTACTTCACAGCAATACCTGGACGGCGCAAAACGTGCCTTCGCCCATTTATTAGTCAATAATACCAAATATGATGATGATGGTAAGGAAAATATCATTGATGATTACTGCGCGCTGATGGCTGCGGTAGAATTATGGATTTCCACAGATAGTGCCCTTTATCGTAATGAAGCGAGAAAACGTGCCCATAAGCTCGCAAAACGCATCGCCCCGGGAGGTTATTTTATTGCAGACGACCAATCCAGACCATTCTGGCACGCCTCTGATGCCGGTTTGCCGGTGATCGCGTTATGCCGGTATTTAAAAAAGGAAAACGAACCGGCTTATCGGGATACCGCATTAAACACAATAAAAAAGGCGCTTAGCTATACTTTACGGGTTACCAATAGCGTAAGTAACCCCTTTGGCTATGCGCGGCAAACCTTTACCTACAAAAATGAAATTAAAGAGGGCTTTTTTATTCCTCATGATAACGAAACCGGCTGGTGGTGGCAGGGAGAAAATGCCCGTTTAGCTTCGCTTGCAACGGCTGCAATGGTGGGTGGCAGGCTTGTTTTCCCCACAGGCAGTAATTCGCCGGTTAAAGATTCCCTCGCCAGATTTGCATCCCAGCAATTATCCTGGATATTAGGCTGCAATCCGTATAGTATGTGTTTTATGTACCAGTTTGGCAATCATAACGTACCCTATATGCATTCCAGTTTTGGTCATGGATCTGAGAAAGGCGGGATATCAAATGGTATCACCGGCAGGGACGGCAATGGTGATGGGAGCGGCATAGATTTTAAAACCAGCGCTAATGGAAACGAGTGGCGCTGGACAGAACAATGGCTGCCACATGCCGCCTGGTTCTTACAGGCGGCTTCCGCCATGGCCGAAGATTAAATCAGGAATTTCAACCGTTGAATCCTTTAACAAAGCGCTGTTTATTTGACAATTGTGCAGGGATAATGGAGGGCACTATACCGGCAACGGGCATACCGGTAGCCATCAGCCATTTTATTTAAAGATATCCGGCCCTCCGTTTCTATAGCTTTTACTTCCATACGCAATCCTGAAAACAGACCCGGCTATCGTATTTGACATGGCCAGCCTTCTACCGCTGGGTTACAACCTTGAACTGTTACAGGACACTCGGGGGACAATCAGCCGCCTTTGAGCAACAGGGCATGATTTTTAATACCGCGGCTTAAATCCCGGGGCTTACCGGAGATCACCACTAAAAACGGCCTTAGCGATATCGCCAAGGCCGTTTTTAAGCCACTCCTGGTTAAACCAGGCACCAAAAAGTCATGATAGGTTTATGATAACCCATTGATCTTTGGCAAGGTACGACATGGTTTACGGATTAACATCCCACCACAAAGATTTGTAAGGACTGTCACTCCCACCGAAACTCTTGGTTACAGCTGCATCTACCTGCGCTTTTGAAGCATTGGTGAATGATGTGGTATAGGTAAACCGCTTAATGAATTTTCCCGGAGGAATTGCCCCCTGGCTGTTGTTCACTATTACGGGATATAGCTTAGGATAACCCGTTCTTCTGAATTCAGCCCAGGCCTCACAGCCTTCGGGGAATCCGGCAATCCACTTTTGCGTAATGACGCGCTCAAGTTTAGTATTAAAGTTATCTGCATCGTTCCATTGAATGGTGACAGAAGATAATGGAGAAGCATTATTAGCCGGATTTTTAGGATCAGCATATGCAGCTGGCGTTGATGTGGCATCAGCGATATAGGTAGCGGCTCCATTGGCTCCGGTTTCAGTAAAGGAAGTCTGGATACCCTGCTCATAAAAACTTTGGGCGCTGCCACCCCCCATATTCCAGCCTCTTAAAACACCTTCTGCCCTTAAAAAATAGCTTTCTGCTTTACCCATAATTTTAATCGGAGAAGTGACCGTATTGATCAGCATTGAAAAGCCTTCGTAAGTACCCTTATCGCTAATTGGAATTCCTTGCCTGATTCCTATTATTTGCCCGTTTGCAGCAGGATCAGTGGCTGGAGCGGCTAATACCGCTAACCTTGGATCTTTGTAACCTCCTAATATAGAGCTAAAAGGGGCTCCTATGCGGATATCGCCCCAGGCATTACTGATAGTGAATAACGGATTGGAATCCGGCGGCACAACGCTAAATGCGGGAGTAGTAGCATCCAAAAGACCGTACTTGTTGGCTACTGCGGATTCGGCCTCTGTTTTGGCTTTTGCCGGATCAATATTGCTGATGCGTATGGCCAAACGTAATTTTAAGGTATTGGCTGCTTTAATCCAGTTGGCATAATCACCGCCGAACCCGCTTTTATCAACCTTTTTAAAACGAGTCTGATCTGCATCAGGAGTTACGTCTTCAACTTTTGAAAGGCCGGCAATTGCCAGATCAAGATCATCAAAGAATGCATAATATTCTTCCTGAACCGTATCAAAGGGAACACTGGTTGATTGTCCGAATTTACTATACGGGATGGGACCAAATGCATCTGCTGCCCTGCTGGCTGCCCAGGCTTTACAAATCAAGGAGATACCATAAAGATCCGGATATTTCTTATCATATCCCAATAGCTTCCACTGAAGCCAGGTATTCAGCACATTGCCCTGGGGAATATCCCACATGTAATTAACCCAGCCGTCAACCAAAGCATAAGTCACGTTATTAACGTTACCAATAAAGGGTGTCGGTGTCATCATGTAACCGCTATAAATGTCCTGTCCAAGATTTTGCTGCAGCTGGTACTGCCAGTGAACAGGGGAAATAATATTGGTTATCATACCGGGCAAGAGTACACTTGCTTCGTTACCGTCAATTGCCAGTATAGAACGTGGCACCAACTTGTTATCCTGGTTGAGCCCCGCCATATCCTTTCTGCAGGAAGTTGCAACGGATAGCATCACGGTTAAACCAATTGCAAACTTTATGCTTGCCTTATTTATCAATTTTTTCATCTTTTTAATAATTATTATAAACATTAAAGTGAAGTTTTCACACTAAAGCCGAATGAACGGGTAGCCGGTAAACCAAAAGAATCAATTCCCTGTACAGCTGTTCCGGTAGAAATAGCTTGTTCCGGATCAAAAGGCGCTTTTTTATAGAAGAAGAACAGGTTGCGGCCGGTTACAGAAACATTAAGGTTCTTAAATACCTTTCCAATCATTGGAAAGGTGTAACCCAATGCAGCTTCTCTTAAACGTACATTGGTGGCACTATACCTGTACTGATCTACAGCCGGGTAATTACCTCCTCCTGATATTCTGCCATAATAAGCCTGCGCGTCAACTAATTTGCCGTTTACCATTACGCCACCTGCATCTCTTGCAGCTGCACTTCGCTGAGACAAACCTTTATAATCAAGCCATGCCTGGGTTAATGAGTATGCATCTCCGCCAAAACGACCGTCAACAAGGAAAGAAAAATTCAGCCTTTTATAATGGAAATTATTATTGAACCCTGCCAAAAATTTCGGATTTGGATTACCTACAAAAGTTTGATCTACTGCAGAAAGCACTGGTAAGCCCTGGTCATCTACCTTGGTTGTCCCATCGGCGTTTTTCTCAATCACACGACCGTAAAGATCACCAAATGCGCCATACTTACCGTTTACCGGACGGGTAAGGAATGAGGCGACAAGCCTTGAATTGCTCGAAGAAGATACAACATAGGTGTCTGCCGGATATAACGGACTCAACTGGCGAACCTGGTTGATATTGCGCGAAAAATTCAATGCCGGTGTCCATCGCAGATCACCAAAATTTGCCTTATAAGAAATAGTTCCTTCAAAGCCATAGTTGCGGATCTCGCCGCCGTTAAGAACAAAGTTCTGAGCTCCTGAACCTGTAGGGGCCTGTATAGTTATAATCTGGTCGTTAGAACGGGCGTCATAATAAGACAGATCTATACCCAGTTTGTCAAAAAGCGTTACCGAAGCTCCTATTTCAGCCGATTTTGTACGTTCAGGTTTAATAATTGCCTGGGTACTCCCACTAAAATACGGTAAGGTATTCCTCGGATCTGTTGAACCGGTGGTGTGATTGATCGTATAAGGAGGGTCTGTATTATTAACGCCCCGCCCAAGTGGCGCTCCTACTTCTGCATAAGACGCCCTTATTTTGGCGAAAGACAGGACATCTGATGACCCGATGGTTTTCGTTAAAATGTATGACAGACCAACCGAAGGATAAAAAAATGATTGCGGGGAAGTATACGACCATTCATTACGGACCGTTGCATCCACATATACCGTTTCTTTAAAGCCAATTGTGCCGGTAGCGAACGCGGCCTGGCTAATACCCTTGGTTTCACTTTCACTATAACTAAAAGGATGAGCAGGGTCAAAGTTATTGATACTAAAAAAGTTCGGGAAAAGCATACCGAAACTCTGGCTGCTGGAAAGGCCTTCACTGTAATCATAAGTACGGTCATCGCTCACACCTAAAGTACCTGAAAGTGAAATATCTTTACTAATATTACCGTTAGCACTTAAAAGTAGATCTGAATATAAATGCGTGCCATAGCCGGTATATACCCCATAGGTTCCGGTAAATGCACCGCCGTCGCCAACGTCAATATTGTCGGTTCCTGCAGCATTTTTTACCGTGTTTTTATAGTTATAAGAATCTAAGGTAGTACGCGCCTGGATATTAAGCCAGTTAGTAAAATCATACTTTGCTCTGAAAGATGAAATAGTGCGGGTAGTGGCATTTTCATTTAAATCTTTATACTGGATCCAGTACGGATTTTGGTTAGTACTTGCTTCATTCCTTTGATAAGGCCAGTTTTGATCATACAATCCGCGGATGGAGTTGTAAGTTTCATAATTGTTATTGGCTTTACCATATTTGCTGAAATTATCGTCAGTTGGAAATAAGTACAGGCTGAAAACAGGACTGAAATAAAATCCTGCACGTGGCGGATTCTCCTGTTTCTGATTGATGTAGTTTACTGAACCATCAACAGTTAATTTATTATTCAGGAACTTGGCAGATCCTTTAATAGTGAAATTATGCTTGGTTAAAGAGTTATTAGGTACGATACCCGTAGCCCTTGTATTAGCATAAGATGCGTAAAATTGGGCAACATCACTTCCACCGGACAAGGTCACACCATTAATATAGCTGGCCCCGGTATTAAAAAAACTCTTAATAAAGGCATTACTGCCGTTTGAGGTCTTTGCACCCCACATGTCATTTTGTGTAGGCACAGTACGTCCATAAGTGGTTTGTGTACTTGGCAGATCTATTGGTGATTCAAATGAAGTTGAAGAACTGAAATCAACTCTTGTTTGTCCTGCTTTTCCCTTTTTGGTGGTGATCAGTAAAGCGCCGTTGGCGGCAGAACTACCATATAGTGCGGCAGCAGCAGCACCCTTTAACACTTCGATACTTGCGATATCGTCAGGGTTAATCTCAGACAGCGCGTCAGGGCTATCTCCTCCGCCAAAGCCAGATATCGTTGTCGCCCCGCCGGCTGCCTGGCCGATCGGGACACCATCAATTACATAAAGAGGCGCACTGTTTCCGCCAATTGATTTCTGACCCCGTATCTCCACCCTTGTTGGGCTGCCAGGGCCACCAGTTCCTTTGGTAACCACTACACCTGATGCTTTACCAGCAAGCGAGTTAATAAAATTATCATCCTTAACTTTGTTAAGTTCATCGGAAGATACGTTCTGGGTAGCATAGGTAAGCGTCCTGGTTTTTTGTTCGATACCAAGAGCGGTTACCGTAACCGTTTCCAATAGCTTTTGATCGTCTTTAAGAACGATGTTCAAAACGGTCTTGCCGTTTACCGGCACTGTTTGGCTGATAAAACCAACATAGGTAAATACCAGTGATGAGTTAGCGGTGACGCTAATAGAAAATTTTCCGTCAACGTCAGTCGTGGTGCCTTTAGCAGAACCACCTGCTTTAACGCTGACTCCGGGGAGGGGTTGACTGTGAGTGTCTGTCACAATACCCTTTACCGTTACATCCTGGGCAGATGCGTTCAAGCAACAGCCAAGCAGGATAATAACTAACATGTAGAGTTTTTTCATAAAAAAAATTGTTTAGTTGTGAGAATAAGTATGTTATTTCTCCGAACTTACTATGAAATATTAATTGTTACAGGGCTTTTGGCTGTCAGTAGAGGTAATGTAGGGTGTATTTAGTGTTATTTTGTAGCACACATGTTACAATTACGATTAATTATCCGGTTGGGGAAGGCAAAACGGGGTTTATATAATAGCCGCATAATGATGACTTTCAAAATAATAAATAGATACCGGCCTTGTGTTTTGAGTTATAAGTAACTGATCAAAAATTGCATGAATATCTTCAGTTTAACATTATCGGCACAATAGGTTATCATTGCTGATCAATACCACTTGCATTAGGTACCGCAAACCACTACAATTATTCAAGACGCAGTGTAAATTTGCCCTACTTTACCACTACCGATAACTGACTTTACGCCTTGGAACAAAAAGTTTACCCTACTATTGTAAGAGCCGGCAATTGCTTAAATCAATGCCAGGTAATACCTGATACCCGGGCATATTTTTAACCGGTAATTATAAGAATGGAATTTAACATGAGAAGATTTGCAAGGCCGGGATTATTTTTTTTATTATTTGTTTACAGCATTTTTACAGCAGCAGCACAAGGGCAGCAAAAGCCACGATTCAAGGCTTTGGCGATTGCCGAAACTGGCGGCGGGCATGCCTTATTTGATGTAGCTGCAAAAATTTGGTTAAATCAACTGGCGGCTGATAGTAATTTTACTATAGATTATATTACCGATACCAAACCGATCACCAAATCCTTTCTCAAACAGTATCAGCTTTTTATACAGCTGGATTATCCGCCATATCCCTGGGGTGATGAAGCGCAGCGTGCCTTTGAGAAATATATTGTCAAGGGCCAAGGAGGCTGGATCGGTTTTCACCACCCCACCCTATTAGGAGTATTTGATGGTTATCCAATGTGGAGGTGGTATTCCGGTTTTATGGGTGATATTATGTTTAAAAATAATATACACGGCGGCACAACAGCTATCCTTAACGTCGAAGACAGAGGTCATCCAATAATGAAAGGAATACCCGCCTCCTTTACAACCAGGGATGAATGGTACATATACAACCAGAGTCCGCGACCCAATGTGCATGTTCTTGCCAGCATTGATGAGTCAACTTATATCCCTCAAAAAGACATTAAAATGGGCGATCACCCGGTGATATGGACCAATGAACATGTTAAGGCGAGAAACATTTATATCGCAATGGGACATTTTCCGGAGCTTTTTAGCGACAGCACATATACTACTCTTTTAAGAAATGCGATATTCTGGGCGGTAAGGAAATAGATCACAACCTATGGCCGAATAAACGGCATAGTTGATGCAACTATCAGACTTTTTAAAATCCCCAATAAAGTATTGAATCTTTTGTAATATTTTCATTAAATTACGCTCTTGATTTTGAGTTTGCTGCAACAGTTAACCTGTTTTATAAAGTGTTTATTTAACTCGCAATGGGATTTTGTTAATGAAAAAAAGCATTTTATTAATTCTTATTTACTGCGCTTTACGACCGGCAGCCAATAGCCAACCCAGTATTGGCTTACCCGCTATTAAAAATTATACGCATGCCGACTATAATGCAAGCATTGAGATATGGGATGTTAACCAGGATAAAAGCGGCATCCTTTATTTTGCCAATAACGACGGACTGTTAACTTTTGACGGGAGTTACTGGAAAATTTACGCCCTGCCTAATAAAGCAGCCGTTAAATCATTGGCAATCGATCCATCGGGAAAAATCTTCGTTGGCGGGCAGGACGAAATCGGGTATTTCTTCCCGGACAAGACCGGTATATTAAAATTCCATTCATTAAAACACCTCATGCCGCTAAAAGCAAGGCAATTTGCAGATATATGGAATGTCGTTCTGTTTAACAATGAGGTGTTCTTCCGCACCTTTGAATGTCTGTTTGAATACCGGAAAAATGAGATAAAAACATTTGACGCATACGGGGGATGGCGCTTGTTAACCAGGACAGGCGCTCAATTGTATGCTGAGGATAAAGACGAAGGCCTGATGGTTTTTAAAGGCGGGCAATGGCAGCCTTGCTGTGGTGGCAAACAACAAACCGCAGACCTGCACATAACGGGTATTATGGATTATAAAAACGACACCCTGCTTGTTACTACCCTAAAGAAAGGCTTATTTTTTCTTAAGGGATCAGCCCTGATAAAAAAACCGACTGCAGTTGATGCTATTTTATATAATGATATGATCAGCTGCACAAAAAAAATTGGCGAGGACCGGTATGCTATTGGTACCTCTGCAAATGGCTTGCTTTTATTAAATGGCAAGGGAAAGCTGATCGAACAGTTCTCAAATAATGATGGGTTGCAGAATAACAATGTACATGCAATACTGAGTGATGGCGATAAAAATTTATGGATCGGCCTGGAAAACGGACTGGGCTTTATCAACTATAATACCTCGATAAAACATATTTATCCTTGTAAAGATAACCAGGTAAAGGGCAATGCGGTAAGCATATTCAATAACAAATTATACTTGGGGACTTCAAATGGTTTATACAGTGTTCCGCTCGATCCCCGGCAAAAAGATATAAGTACCAATAAGGGGGTATTTACCGATGTTAAAAATACCAAAGGGCAGGTTTTGAGCTTAAGCGAAATAAACGGCCAGCTTTTAATAGGGCACCAGGACGGCGCAATGGTAGTGCATGGTAACCAGTTAAAATCTTTAACCACCGGCCAAGGGGTATGGATAATAAAAACCATACCACCGTCCGGGGATATTATTGCCGGAACTTATACCGGGTTGCAGCTTCTGAGGTATGAGCGGGGCGATTTTAAAAACGACGGGATGATCGATGGGATATATGAATCCCTTGGGAACCTGGCAAGGGATAATAATAATTTTATTTGGGCGACGCACCCTTACCGGGGGGTATATAAAATGCGACTATCAGCGGATAGAAAAAAAATCACCAGCTGCAGTCAATACACCGAAAAAAGTGGGCTGCCGTCCATATTAAACAATCATGTTTACTTCATCAAAGATAAACTTACCGTTGCTACCGAAAAAGGGGTATACGAGTACGATGCCGCCAAAAATAAATTTGATCCATCAGCCTTTTATAAACCAATCTTCGCAAACGCGGCTATTGAATATTTAACGGAAGATGCTCTGGGTAATATCTGGTTTATCAGTGACCAGCGCGTTGGCGTGATCGACTTTGGCAAACCAACAGCCCGTGCCCCGTTCAGCGTTATCTATTTTCCTGAACTGGCCGGCCAAACGGTAAAGGGAGCTGAATATATTTATCCATATAATATGGAAAACATATTTATAGGTTCAAATAATGGTGTGTTTCATTTAAACTATCGCCAATATGTTCAGGCAGCAAATAAGCAGAATGTACTATTATCATCAGTAAAAGCCATTGCAGAAAAGGACAGCCTGATCTATGGCGGCTTTTTTATGAAAAATAATCATCTGTCACCCGAGCAGGATATCGGACAGATCATTACACTGGCCAACCATTGGAACTCGTTTCATTTTGAATATTCTTCGGCTTCGTATGCCGAAAAAAGCAACGAAGAGTTTTCCCATAAACTCATCGGCTTTGATCACACCTGGTCAAAATGGTCAGTAAAAACAGAAAAGGATTACACAAACTTACCTTATGGCTGGTACACCTTTTCAGTAAAGGCCCGCAACAACCTGGGCCATGCTTCTGCACCCGTTAATTATACTTTTATAGTGAAGCCTGCTTGGTATCAAAGCGTTCTGGCTTATTTACTTTATTTATCACTAGCCTGCTTTGTGATTTTTTATGCTTCAAAGATGCAGCAAAAAAGGTTAGCGCTTCAGCAAAAAAAGCATGAGCAAGAACAGGAAAGACTAAACTATTTACACGGCCTGGAGCTTGACCGGAACGAGAAAGAGATCATATCATTAAGAAATGAGAACCTTGAATCTGAATTGAATTATAAAAACAAGGAACTGGCTACCATGACGATGCATTTGGTTGACCGTGGCCGCCTGCTGTTAAATATTAAAGAGGAACTGAATAGCCAGATAAGGAAATTAAACACTCCTGACCTGACTTACCAGTTCAGGAGTGTTTTTAAGCTATTAAGCGATACCGAAAAAAACGATGATGACTGGAAGAACTTCTCCGTATACTTTGACCAGGTGCATAATAACTTCCTGTCCACCATGAAGGCCAGGTTTCCCTGCCTCAGCTCTACAGATCTGAAACTCTGCGCCTATCTCCGGCTTAACTTAAGCTCCAAGGAAATTGCCCAATTATTGAACATCTCGCTTAAGGGTGTCGAGATCAGCAGGTACCGCGTCAGAAAAAAACTGCAGCTATCTACGG
>JAQBOV010000092.1 GCA_028287895.1 Mucilaginibacter sp.
CCTGGCAGGAAGGGGTTCACCTGTAAAAGGTTCTTCCTCCGGCGCCTGGGGTATATTTATCTCAGGCTGTTCAGCAGCCTGTGGATCTTTAATATTTTCTTCTTCTTGTTCAGTTTCGATAACGGCAATAACCGAGCCTACCTGCACCACATCATTTTCGCTGCAAAGCTGTTCCACCAATTTCCCCGAAACGGGTGATGGAACTTCAGAGTCAACTTTATCGGTAGCAATTTCCATTACTGCATCGTCAGCTTCAATATAATCACCCGGATTTTTATTCCATTTAATTATTGTTGCCTCAGCAACGCTTTCCCCCATTTTTGGCAGTAATAGTTGATATTTGGCCATATAGATCTATATATTAGGCGTCAAAATTACTTATTAGTTTTTATATTCCTTTAACAATATATTTAGCATGTTCAGTGCGGCTATTGCCGATCTTTCTATATTCTGCTGCCGTTTATTGCCGAATAAAAATTTCTTTGTAATTGTTTTTTCCCCGTTTGCTACCCCGATCCACACCGTGCCGACAGGTTTATCAGGTGTTCCTCCGTCAGGCCCTGCTATGCCGGTAACAGCAATAGCATAATCTGATTTAAAGTTCAGTAAAGCACCTTCGACCATTTCAGTTACGGTTTCTTTACTTACCGCTCCGTATTGCCACAGCGTTTCATTATTTACTCCTAATATACTCTCCTTCAGCTCGTAAGAGTAAGACACTGCTCCGCCAAAATATACTTTTGATGATCCGGCGTGTTGGGTAATCAAATGTGCTATATAGCCACCAGTACAACTTTCGGCCGTTGACAGGGTAAGCTCATTTTCTGTCATATGATTCAATATCGCCTTTTCAAGCGTTATATCTTCCTCGGAAACTACGGCGTTACCAACGCGTTCAACAATTTTGGCGACATATTCATTCACCTCATTATTCAAAAGTGATTCGTTATCACCATAGGCACTTAAACGCAAACGAACCTGTCCGAGTTTGGGTAAATAGGCAAGTTTTATAAAAGGCGGCAGCGAGTCCTCAATATCAGCTATTTTTTCAGCCAGGTAAGATTCTCCCTCGCCTGCCGTCAAAATGGTTTTATGAACAATAAACGGAAGTTTTAATGCACCTTTTATCTTAGGTATCACCGATTCTTCCACCATATACATCATCTCATGCGGCACTCCCGGCATAGATACATATATTCTGCCATCATTATTAAACCACATGCCCGGCGCGGTCCCGTTTTTGTTAATGATCACCTGGCAATTTTCAGGCACAAGGGCTTGTTGTTTATTTACATCAAGCAGTTCCGTAAGGGTACCTCTTAAACGCCTGAATATTCTTTCCACATTTTCCAGCGCTTCCTTGTTCTCAACCAAACCTACGCCAAAATATTCAGCAAGCGTCTTTTTGGTGATGTCATCTTTTGTCGGGCCAAGTCCGCCGGTTATCAAAATAACATCAGCCCGCTGATGTGCTTCGGCCAGGGCCGTTAAAATATGTTCCCGGTCATCAGAAACTGACGATATCTGTTTTACCCTAAGTCCAATAGTATTCAGTTTTTGAGCAATCCAGGCTGAATTGGTATCGACTATCTGGCCTATTAATATTTCATCGCCTATGGTTATGATTTCTGCTAACATTTTATACAATAAGCATGTTTATTGGTTCGGATTATAGTATTGATTACTGGTATAATCACTCCTTTTGGTCAGTTTCAGATCCTGTAATATAGCAGCTTTTACTCTCAGTGTAACATTGTATGATTTATAATAACCAAAAGGCAGCCATTGCATCGACAGGTCCCAACAATGCAGGTCGCGGTAAATACCAAAGGAAGTTGCACTGCTTAGCTTGTTTGCCCGTAAATCGTAGTTGGTCGTATACTGCACTTTCCATTTAGGGCTAACGTTGACATCGCCGCTTAACTGTACGGTATTGGTTACAGAGGTAGCTATATAGCTGTTATTATAATTAAAACTGTAATTGATCGATAAGTTCCAGGGAACATTAAAATCAACATAGGCGCTCGGGTCGCTATTAAGCAGAGCTAGTTTTGCAGCTTGTTCGGGGTTCATTGTTTGTAGGGTATTACCCTGCTGCGCGGGCGTTGTGTTGTGGGGTTTAAATACTGCCGGGTTTAAGCTCGCGCTTGCCGAAACGTTAAATGAAGTTAGTGTCGGCAATTTGCCATCCTGTATGGTGTAACGATTGATAGGCATCTTATACTTAAATATCTGTCCGTTTGTAATCGAATCACGTATCTGGGTAACATAAGGGTCAAAGCTTCCGCCAAAACTGACATTTAACTTCTCCTTAAACAAAGCGGTATGTCCAGAAAATGAGATAGCCGAGAGTTTAAATGAATCGGCAGCAAAGTTGTAAAAAGTGGAGACATTAAAGCCTTCCAGGATTTTGATTTTTTTATCATCAGAAGCCGTATCCGTGCTTTTTCGCCTCACTTTAGCCTCTATATTGTTATCTATACTTAATCCCACCCCCGCTGTTTTACCTTGAGACGGCCCCCCATAAACCGCATTCTGGAAAATAGAATACCGCTGATAGCTTATCTGGTAGGGAATAGTCGCATTACTGTATGCGGTTTGGTAATAACCATAGCTTGGGTTCGAAAAATCAGGATGGTAGCTAAAGCTTAGCATTGGAGTCGCCACATATCTGATCGCTTGTACCGAGCTGTTCTTAAAGTTAAGTGTGCTGTATATTTTTGTTGATAAAGATCCCCCAAGCGTGTATTCTCCGGCTCGTTTAAAGCCGCCGATTGTATCAAACACTAAGGAATCTCTGCCTGGTACACTCCCCCTTGCAAATCTTTCATGAATAGTTTGGAAATACCATCGTTCGGTATAATTAGCACTCAGGCTAAATTGGAAATATTTTAATATAGTCTGACTAAATCCTATAGGTATTTGATGTTCAAACCCGTTTTGCAGTCTTTTTGTCAAGGTAGAGCTTTGAAATAATTCAGATTCTGGCACGCTGTTAATTTTGTTTGTTCCCTGTAAGCTATACCCTACGGTAATTTTTTGATACCATTTTTGCACGCCAACCCTTTCCTTTGAGTCAAACGGACTGATCGTTGACATATTGAAACTAAAGGTAGGTAACTCCAGGGTGACGGTTTTGTTAACCAAATCCTGGCTATGGGATAAATTGACAGTAAGATTGAATGGAGAACCTGCCCATACCCTGCCATAAGCGATACTTGAACGCAGGCTGCTTTGCGTTAGTGTATTAAGATTATACCCTTCAGTTGCCGGATTGTGTTGAAAAAAGCCTGATGTGCCTGCATTTACAGAAGCACTAAAGGTCGTTCCCGGATTTGAATTGGGATTCTGGCTATGTGACCAGTCAATGTGAAAGTCTTTTGAAGGAGGATCACCCGGCAAACCATAATTGGTGGAGCTGTAACTTAACGATACGGTACCCGAATACTTGTAACGGCTCAGATAACGCGCTGAGGTATTTACTTCATATGAACCTTTTGAATACAGCGTGGCCGTATTGGTCAGGTCGATATAATCATTTAAAGCAATGTAGTATCCAAAGTTTCGCAAGTAAAAACCTAATTTCTGATCCTCGCCAAATGTGGGGATAATTATACCCGAAGAGCGCGTTTCAGGCTTTGGGAAAAAGCCAAACGGAATCGCTAATGGAAGTGGTATTCCTTCAATTTCTAAAAAGGCGGGTCCGGATATTATCCTGTTTTTTTCACCGATACCTTTTGTAATGACTATTCCAAAATGGGTTTCAGGATAAGGCAGGTCGCAGGTGCTGAAAATAATATTGCGATAGGCAGCTTCAGTTTCGTTTAGCTTTTTTACCTGTCCGCCCGTGATATAATTTCCTTCCTGCTGAGAGGATGCATTATATATCTTACCTTTTTTTGTTTCGTAATGAAACCGCAGCGAGTCGGATATTACCGGTTTTTCTTTGCCCTGTTTGGATATTGGCCTTCCGATATATCTTTTAGTCAAAGGGTCAATCTGGCCGCTTGCGAATATAATTTTGTTCTTTTCATCAACCCGGATGTAATCGGCGTCAAGTTCAAAATCTTCATAAGTTACCCTGGCACGGCCATATAAATACAAAATTTGATGTACGTCATCATAACGGGTTGAATCTTCTGCATGTGCAGTCACGATGGATTTTAAGCCACTTTGTTTCTTTTTGGTCGTGTCATTGTTAACCGTTGCATTTTTTGTTCCCTTATTTGGCGCAGATTTTTTACCTTTAAAGAGTTTCCTGTCTCTTACAGAGTCAAGCTTAATAATGGTATCAGCAACTGGTCTCCTATTGTAGCTTTTAAAACTGCTAACTTTTGCAGATGCTATCACGTTTACCATTAAAATAATTACTAGCAGAAAAAACAGGTTTACGAATTTCAAAATCGATTATGAATAGTATTTTTGCAGGTATAGTTAAAAGCGTTCAAAAATAATGAAAAATAAGGCATTGAAAAGATTGATTTACGGATTATTGGCATTTCTTATTTCCCTACCCCTATTTTCTTTTAAATTAATAGATCCCCTAAAGAAAGATACCGTTGCAGACAGTGGTTTTAAAATTAAAACGATCATTGTCGACGCGGGGCACGGAAACCGTCCTCCGGGGGCATCACGTTATTCGCCGGGTTCGGAAGGTTCCTATTCTTTAGAGAGAAATGTAACGCTTGCTATAGCACTAAAATTGCAGAAAGCGATAGAAAAAGAGATACCAAGTATTAGAGTAGTGATGACCCGGACTACTCCTGACGATGTTCCCTTCCAGAAACGCTCAGACATTGCTAATTCAAACAGGGGGGATATTTTTATATCAATACATTGCAATTCATTGCCTTACAAGACTTCCAGAGAGGTAGTGGGTCATAAACATCACAAGCCAGTTTATAGAACTGTCAGTGTTCCTGACCGCTCAGGCAGAGGCGTTTTATTGCTTGTTTACAGTACTAAGCGCATAGGCCCTCAAATTGAAGCGCTAAGGGAAAATGCCGAAATTGGCGTCGATCAGCAGGAAACGCAAAGTCATAGAGAAGATGATCCGATGTCGGTTATCATGCTCGATGAGTTTAAAAATAAATATCGAAAACAAAGCATACACCTGGCTGATCTGATCAATAATGAATTCACACAAGTAGACGGCCGCCCAAGCGACGGCGTAAGGGAACAGGTGCTTTTTGTGCTCGACCATACCGCCATGCCCTCTGTTTTGGTGGAAACCGGTTATATAAATAACTCGAAAGACGAAGATTATTTGAATTCAGAAACCGGCCAGAATGAAATAGTGGATTCTATTGTAAGGGCTTTAAAAAATTACAAGGACGAAGTAGAACAGGTATCAAAATGAGTAGTAAATAATGCGTGATGAGGGCTGTAAGTTCTTATATACCTATTAGGTGAAACAAATTAGGTGAAACAAAGCGCTGTATTACCAACAACATGCTCAAATCGCAAATTCATTCTTTCAACTCAGTACTTATAACTTACATACAATTCTAAACTATGAAAATATCGAACGAAACAAAAATAGGTGTATTAACTGCAATAGCTATAACCATTTTATTATTAGGTTATAGTTATTTACGGGGTAATGATGTATTTGCCGGGTCAAATAAGTTTTATGCGGTATACAAAAGTGTTGAAGGCTTATCCGTCTCCAAACCTGTATTGGTAAACGGATTTCCTATTGGCCGGGTATCAAAAATGGAATTACAGCCCAATGGACATACCATTGTTCAGTTTAAGATCGATCCAAAATATAATATACCGAACAATACACTGGCAAAATTAGTAAGTACTGATCTTTTAGGCACCAAGGCCATTGTTTTTGAAATGGGAAATAGTAAAACCTATGCCGAAGATCAGGATACCCTGAAAGCCGATGTACAGGGAAGCCTGGCAGAAAGTTTACAGCCAATACAAAAGAAAGCCGAACTGCTTATTACTAAACTGGATTCCTCACTTGCGGCGATCAATAAGATCATGAATCCGCAGTTTCAAAGAAATGTGGATCGCAGTTTTTTAAGTATCGCTAACTCGCTGCAAACACTCGAGGGCACCACCAAAAAGATCGACAACCTGGTTGGCTCACAAACCGGGCATATAAATGGTATAATGGCCAATGCAGAAACTGTTTCGGATAATTTAAAAACGAGCACCTCCCATTTAAATGGGATAGCAACCAGTTTCGAAACGTTTAGCAGTGACCTTTCACATTCAAACATCAAACAGACATTGGACAATGCCAACAGAGCAGTAACTGACCTCCAGGCTTCTATAAATAAAATGAACGACGGGAACGGTACATTAAGCCTGCTGCTCAATGACGATAAATTATATAAAAACCTTAACGATGCGTCATTGAATCTCAATAACTTATTTATTGATCTGAAAGCGCACCCCAAACGTTACGTGAACTTCTCGGTTTTTGGGGGAAAGAAGAATTAAACTGATGTGCAAACCGTGAGGATATGCAGGTGTGCAAATAAATCTCCGTGATTTTTCAAATGACCTGCACATTCCGGCGCCTGCGTATGTGCAAATTTTTATATTAATCGCCTACGATAAAGGTCTTTCCTTCAATGGCTAATTCAGTATCGGGGAAAACACTGCGGGCTTCGTCTAACAGTTCATTCAAAGTTTTATACCTGGCAGAGAAGTGTCCGATCAATAATTTTTTTGCTTGTGTTTTAAGTGCGATATCCCCGGCTTGCAATGCCGTGGTATGATAAGTGCTCTGGGCCCTTTCGAGCATATTATTCAAAAATGTGGATTCATGATACAGTAGGTCCGCATTACTGATTTGGGCAAAGTAATTTTCATTATATAAGGTATCCGAACAATAAGCATAAGCTTTGGGTTCTTCGGGAGCAATGGTGATTTCTGAATTTTTATAAAACTTGCCATCGGAGGAAACATAATCAGCCCCCTTTTTTATGGCGGAATAATAGTCAACAGGGATATCCAGTTCTGCTATTTTTTCTTTTATTATTTTTCTTAACCTTCTTTTTTCCCTGAATAAAAATCCGGTACAGGCAATGCGGTGATCAAGCGGTATAGTTTCAACGGTAATATCCTGATTTTCTAAAATTACTTCCGCCTTATCTGTATGCGTGGGTATAAAATCAACGGCATACTGCAGCGTAGTATCAGAATATTTTAATTGGAGGTCGATGATTTCTTTTAATTCAGGCGGGCCAAATAATCTGAGCGCTTTTGAGCGCCCGTTCAGGTGCATGGACGAAAGCAGTCCAACCAGGCCAAGGTAATGATCCCCATGAAGATGACTAATGAATATATGGTCAATGCGACTGGCTTTAATATCAAAGCGTAGCATTTGCAGTTGCGTGCCTTCACCGCAATCAACTAAATACAAATGATCATTAATGTTTAGCGCCTGGGCCGAAGGGTTTCTGTTAAAAATAGGTGTAGCGGAACTGCTGCCAAGTATTGTTACCTCAAATTTCATATCGGGTAAACAATAAGGGTTTTATTTTGCTTCTTTCTTCAATTGCTTTTCTACCTCTTCCATAAAAACAAGGTCAATTGCTTCTTCTGTAGTCGGAACAATGGAAAGAACGCTGTCTAATTGAGATATAGCGATCAAACGTGCAACAGCATCGTTTAACCCGGCAAGTATAAATACACCGGTTGCATTTTTGCATAAGCGGTGCCCTACCAGTAAACTACTTAGTCCTGATGAATCGGCAAACTTTATCTGTGAAAGATCCATGATGATATTTCTTTGCCCTTCGGTATTGATCAGTATCAACTCGGATTTCAATTGCGGAGTAACCAACGAATTTAGCTTTGATTCATTCAGTTTCAACAAGACATATTTTTCGTGCTTATCAACAGTAAATTTCATCTTTTGTTAATTATGCTACTAAGATATAATTTTTTTATCTACAATAAAAAATTACAAGGTAGTTAACGCATTGTTTATTGCGCCTTCTACCCTGTTCAAAACTGCGTCATTGGCAGGTTTAATAAAATCTTCACCGGTAATTTGTTCGAATAATTCTATGTAACGTTCTGATATTGAATTGACTATGTTGTTTGTCATTGCCGGAACAGACTGTCCCTGTTTGCCCTGAAAGCCATTTTCTATCAGCCATTGTCTTACAAATTCTTTTGATAATTGCTTCTGGGCTTCATTATTTTTCTGACGTTCTTCGTATCCCTCCTTGTAAAAATACCTGGATGAATCGGGGGTATGTATTTCATCAATTAAATATATTTTGCCATCAGCCTTTCCAAACTCATATTTGGTATCGACCAATATCAGCCCCCTTTTAGCGGCTATCTCGGTTCCCCGCTGGTATAAAGCATAAGTGTATTTTTCTAACTCTGCATACTCAACAGCGGATACGATCCCCTTTGCCAGTATTTGTTCTTTTGATATATCTTCATCATGCCCCACTGAAGCTTTGGTAGTAGGCGTAATAATTGGCCCGGGTAGTTTATCGTTTTCTTTTAACCCATCGGGTAAGCCAACACCGCACACTTCTCTTTTCCCCGAATTATATTCACGCCAGGCATGCCCTGCTAAATAGCCGCGTATGACCATCTCTACTTTAAACGGCTCACAAATACGCCCTATGGTCACACTTGGATCCGGCACAGTAACCACCCAGTTTGGTATGATATCACTTGTAGCTTGTAAAAACTTGGCTGCAATCTGGTTTAACACTTGTCCTTTATATGGGATAGCTTCAGGTAGCACCACGTCAAATGCTGAAATGCGGTCAGTCACCACCATTGCCAGGTATTTATTATCTATTGTATATACATCCCGTACTTTGCCTTTATAGAAGCCGGTTTGTTTTGCAAATTGAAAATGTGTTTCTTTTATTGCGTTCATGTTAAGACTTATTGAATATCCCCGTAAGCTTCTAATATCCGTCTAACCAGCTTATGGCGCACTACGTCCTCTCCTGTTAAATAGATTAATTCAATACCCTTGATGTCAGTTAATATACGTAAAGCAGTATGCAGCCCTGACTGCTGTTTTTTAGGCAGGTCTATCTGTGTAACATCACCGGTAACAATAAACTTAGCCGATGGTCCCATACGTGTTAAAAACATTTTTAACTGCATATCGGTAGCGTTTTGGGCCTCATCCAGTATTACAAAACAGTTATCCAGGGTACGGCCGCGCATAAATGCCAACGGGGCAATTTCAATGGTACGGTTTTCAAGATAAACCTTTAATTTTTCAGCCGGTATCATATCATCCAAAGCATCATATAAGGGCCTAAGATACGGGTCTATCTTTTCCTTCAGGTCGCCCGGTAAAAATCCGAGGTTCTCTCCTGCTTCCACCGCCGGACGTGTAAGAATAATGCGTTTTATTTCCTTGTTTTTCAATGCACGCACTGCCAATGCTACGGCCGTGTAGGTTTTGCCGGTACCTGCCGGGCCTATAGCGAAAAGAATGTCGTTTTTATTGATACCCTCAACCATTCGGTGTTGGTTAGCTGTACGAGCCTTTACCAGAATGCCATTTGGCCCGAACACCAGCACCTCACCTGTAGTTGATTTATCCGCTAATGGCTCTGCCGTAGTGCTTGACGCAGCTTTTGAACCGAGTATCCTTTCCAGATCAGTGATGTTGAGATTCTCAAATTTTTCGACATGGTTAAGCAGATGGCTAAACTTTTCATCAAAAATAGCCAGTTCCTGATCGTCGCCCAAAACCTTAAGCTCGCTGCCCCTGGCAACTAATTTAAGCTTGGGATATTGTTTTTTTATGATCTCGAAATGATCATTATTGGGTCCCCACAAAACAGCGGGGTTGATGTTATCTATAGATATTTTTAGTTCGTTCAACAGTAAATGATTTTATAGTTGCAGAATTTTTATGAATTAAAAATTGAATATTTGTAGCATCTAATGCTACCACAAGATTAGCAATAAATATTTGAAATATTAATGGCAATAATAACTTTAACTACTGATTTGGGCGACAGGGATATTTATCAGGCCGCCCTTAAAGGAAGTATCTTAAAATTGTTGCCTGAAGTGAATATTGTTGATATCACGCATAGTGTGGCTGCATTTAATGTACAGCAGGCCGCGTTTATATTAAAAAACAGCTTTTATTACTTTCCAGACGCTACTGTTCACTTAATTGGTATTGATACCGTTTACAATACCGATACCAAATACCTGGCTGTTAGTTATAAAAATCATTATTTCGTAGGTTCTGATAACGGTATATTCTCGCTGATGTTTGATGCTGATCCTGATGAGATCGTGGAGATCAACATTATGCAGGACCTGAAATTTCTGCACTTTCCATTAGCTGATATTTTTGTTAAGGCTGCATGCCATTTAGCCAGTGGCGGTAAACTGAGCAAAATTGGTTTGCCGGTCACCAGTATCGAAAAGAAAATGAATTTGCAGCCGGTAATTGAAAAAAATGTAATAAAAGGCGCCGTAATTTATATTGATTCCTTTCAGAATGTAATTACAAATATTACCAAGGAATTTTTTAATAAGGTGCAGCAAGGCAGGCGTTTTGTGTTGTATTTTAAACGTAACGAAACAATAAATCAGTTGAGCTGGCATTATAATGAAGTGCCTGAAGGTGAAAAATTGTGTTTATTTGGTATAAGCGACCACTTGGAGATCGCTATTAATAAAGGCAATGCAAGCGGTTTGCTGGGATTGAACCTGGGCGATAGTGTGATCATTGATTTTGAATAAATCTATTCCTTTTATGAAAAAGTTTTCTTCGGTTTGTTTGCTGTGTATATTGTGTTGCTACACTTTTGCTCAAAAGGTAAATACTGATTCATTGACTTATCAGCTTCAGCGTGCAAAGATCAACCAGATGCTTGACCTTAGAAAGCAAAAGTTTGGCTGGTATGATCAGAGCCTGACCAGGCACACCGGTATTTTTGGTTTGCAGACCAAGAAAGATATCCGCAGGTCAAATGAGATTTTGATGGATATTGTTAAAACAGATGACGATCTTTTTAAAGAAATTAAGATATTGATGGATTATCGCATTTTTGAGCAGCAGCAAGTCCAAAGCCATTCGATGGAAACAGAAAATGTAAGCCTGGGTTTTATGAATACAATTAACAGGTTGAGGCAGCAAATCGATCAATTAAAACAAGAAGCACAAAAAGAGAAAGAGCACCAGGTAAGCATACTGCGCATCTTTATCATGCTGTTTGTTCTCATGTTGGGGTCAATTTTATACTTATTATTAAAAAAACGTGCTGTTAAGGTTTAATTTAGCTGCCGTAAAAATTTCGCACTCAAATAAAACATGGCAAGAGGAAGATTGAATAGTGGTAACACACAGGGTGAGGAACTACCTAAAGCTAAATTAAACCGACAAACTTTAACACATATTTCCAGGCTGCTTTCCTATGTCGGGCCTTATGGCGGAAAATTTGCTGCTGCTTTATTGTTTTTGTTTATATCGAGCCTTGTAGGTCTTGCATTCCCCTCATTCTTAGGTGCTTTGATCGATGCGGCACAGGGGAAGAACACAAACAAACTCTTGCCCGCTTCTATACAAGGCATAGGTCTTCTGGCTTTAATTGTGCTACTTTCGCAGGCATTTGTTTCTTTTTTCAGGATCCTTTGGTTTGTGCAAGTTGCAGAAAGGTCATTAGCTGATATAAGAAGAGATACCTATTTCAAGCTGATCACTTTGCCAATGAACTTCTTTTCCAATCGCAGGGTTGGAGAGCTAAACAGCCGTATTTCAGCAGATCTTTCACAGATACAAGATACCTTGACCACGACCATTGCCGAAATGATAAGGCAGTTGGTATTATTAGTTGGCGGAATAGCCTTTTTGGCTATTGTTTCCATAAAATTGACCTTTGCGATGTTAATCGTGTTGCCTGTTCTGGTTGTGGTTGCCGTATTTTTTGGACGCTTTATTCGTAAGCTTTCGAGAAAGGCACAGGATAAACTCGCCGAATCCAATACGATTGTAGAAGAAACTTTACAAGGAATAGCCAATGTAAAAGCATTTGTAAATGAATCTTTTGAGGCAGGCAGATACAGTAAAAATATTAGAGAGGTGGCTGGCATTGCTATAAATGGTGCAAAATACAGGGGAATGTTCGCTTCCTTTATTGTGTTTGGTATGTTCGGGGCTATAGTGACCGTAATTGCTTACGGCTGTCTATTGGTCAGCCATAATGAGCTTACGGTTGGCCAGTTATTTAAATTTGCCTTATACGCGGTGTTTGTTGGCAGTGCAATGGGTAGTTTTCCTGAATTATATGCCAACGTACAGAAAGCAGTTGGCGCCAGCGAACGCGTGCTTGAAATATTGGGCGAAAAAAGCGAAGAGGTTTCAATAAATGAATCTAATCATGTCATAACACAAAAAATAGAAGGCAATCTTGCTTTTGATGACGTCCATTTCCACTATCCGTCACGTCCGGAAATTGAAGTATTAAAAGGTGTTTCGTTCCAGGCCCGGACAGGTCAGAAAATTGCTATTGTCGGACCAAGCGGCTCAGGCAAATCAACGATGGCAGCATTGATGTTACAGTTTTACCACCCTCAGAGCGGAACGATTTTGTTTGATAATAAACCGTCTGATGCCTATTCATTAACGGATATCCGCAACCAGGTGGCCATTGTACCACAGGATGTGATGCTTTTTGGAGGAACGGTGCAGGAAAATATAGCCTACGGCAAACTGAGCGCATCGAAAGAGGAAATCATCCAGGCCTCGCAGCGTGCCAATGCTCATCAATTTATTATGTCCTTTCCAGAAGGTTATGATACGGTGGTCGGCGAACGGGGAGTCAAACTTTCCGGAGGCCAAAGGCAGCGGGTTGCTATTGCCAGGGCATTATTAAAAAACCCTTCAATATTGATCCTTGATGAGGCCACTTCATCGCTCGATTCGGAATCTGAACGTTTGGTACAGGAAGCGCTGGAAGAGTTGATGAAGAACCGTACATCTGTTATTATTGCACATCGACTATCAACTATCCGTGAAGCAGATAAAATTATAGTTTTAGAAAAAGGGAAAGTGATTGAAAGCGGCAATCATGAAGAGCTGCTTGGCAATGAAAAAGGCCTTTATCGTTATTTGAGCCAGTTGCAGTTTGAGGTTTGAGAAAGTCCATAGTCTATGGTCGGTAGTCCATAGATGATTAGAAATTGAAAAAATAAATAGGGCTACGGTCTATTGACTAATATAAAGAATGAAATTAACCATACACGGGGCGGCCCGGCAGGTTACCGGAAGCATGCACTTGCTTGAGGTTGACCAATATAAAATACTGATCGATTGCGGACTTGATTATGAAAAAGACCGCAGCATACAATCCAACGAAAATTTTCCGTTTGATCCGTCGGATATCGATGTGGTGGTATTAACTCACGCGCATATCGATCATTCAGGAAACTTGCCCACACTTGTTCGCCTTGGTTTTGAAGGCCAGATACTCTGCACTCCTGCTACTGCCGATCTGACCGAATTGCTTTTACTGGATTCAGTAAGCATTTTTATGAACAAGATCAACAAAAGCCGCAAGCATAATCGCAAAAGGTATGATAACGTTCAGCAGCCTTTGTATTTGCAAAAACACGTGATGGATACCACGGAACGCTTTGTAACTATTGGTTTTAACCGGCCATTCAGGATCAACGGCGATATTGAGCTTACTTTTATTCCTGTTGGTCACCTTTTGGGTGCAGCAGCAGCGGTTTTGAAAATAAACGACCATGGCGCCGAGAAAACGATCGCTTTTACCGGTGATATAGGCCGTAAGAACTATCCGGTACTGAACGACCCGGAAGAACTACCGCAAGTGGATTACCTGGTTTGTGAATCAACATACGGCGGCCGTATGCATACTAAAGATAAAACGGTTGAACAGGCATTGATCGAAACCATTGATAAAGCCTGTATCAGGGAATCCGGCAGGCTGATCATCCCTGCATTTAGTATAGGCCGTACACAATCCCTGGTTTACTCACTCAACAAGATATTTACTGAAGGCCTACTCCCACCTGTTAAAGTTTTCGTGGATAGCCCCATGGCGAGCCGTGCTACAGAAGTTTTCCGCAAACATCATAGCCTGGTAAATCAGGAAGCGCAGGACTTTTATCGCAAAAAGGGCGACGAATTTGAATTTGACAACCTGGAATATGTGGAAAATCTGAAAGAAAGCCGGCAGGTCTCCAACTATTTTGAGCCCTGCATTATCATTTCCTCCGCTGGTATGCTCGAGGGTGGTAGAATACAGGACCATCTATACAATAATATCCAGAATTATTACTGCACCATCCTGTTTATAGGTTATTGCGCTAAAGGCACTTTAGGGCATCGATTGCTTCGGGGCGATCCCATCGTCCATATTAAGGACCGCGAACTATCGGTATATGCTACCATTAAACAAACTGACGTATTAAGTGCACACGGTGATCATGAAGACCTATTGAATGTTGTAAGAATACAGCATAAAGAAAAGCTCAGAACCATTTTCCTGGTACATGGCGAAGATGCCAGCATGCAGGCTTTAGCAGACGCATTGGATGAAGAAGGCTATCCTGTATCGATTCCCGAAAAAGACGTTAGTTATATACTTTAACCAATCGGCTATTCGGGCATTGATTCTGATCGTGTCAGATCACCCCAGAATATCTTGGTGATGGTTAAAATCTGATTCCTAATTGAAGTTTTTAATTGGTTAAAAATAAGCTTGGCAGAAGGGAACCTATTAAAAAAAAACCGGCCAGTTGACCGGGTTAATAGGTATCGAACAAGGGGTCCTGCACACCTTAATATTAATTCTTCTTAAAGTGCCCGATTATCAAACTGGCCAGTTCCACTCCTATCCTTTCCTGTGCTTCGTTAGTTGCAGCGCCAATGTGTGGGGTTAATGATATTTTAGGATGCCGCAATATTTCTTCGCGCGGAGCTGGCTCATTGTCAAAAACATCCAATGCAGCAAATGAAACTTGTCCGCTATTCAAAGCATCTGTTAAAGCCAGTTCATCAATTAAACCGCCCCGCGATATATTAACCAGGCCGACACCTTTTTTGGTTTGAGCCAATTCTCTAGCGCCTAATATAGCCTTATCAACAAATGGAGTATGCAGGGTAATAAAATCGGCTTGTTTGATGATTTCCTCCTGAGTGGCGGTCTTTACAGTTACTTTAACAGTAGCGCCTCCACCCAATACGACTTCAACTTCCGGATTAAAAGGGAAAAGATCATAAGCCCATACATCCATTCCAACGCCAATAGCGATTTTAGCCACTTCGCGACCGATACGGCCAAATCCTAAAATACCCAACGTTTTTCCGCGTAATTCAATGCCTTGAGCATAAGCTTTTTTAAGATCGTTAAATTTGGCATGACCTTCAACCGGCATTTTGCGGTTACTGTCGTGTAAAAAGCGAACGCATCCAAATAGTTGGGCAAATACTAATTCAGCGACAGATAAAGATGATGATGCAGGGGTATTATAAACAGCGATACCTTTTTCCTTGGCATAATCCACATCGATATTATCCATCCCAACGCCGCCACGTCCTATTAATTTAAGGTTCGGGCAGGCGTCAATTAATGCTTTACGCAC
The DNA here is from genome assembly GCA_028287895.1 of Mucilaginibacter sp. Classification (GTDB taxonomy): domain Bacteria; phylum Bacteroidota; class Bacteroidia; order Sphingobacteriales; family Sphingobacteriaceae; genus Mucilaginibacter. The sequence continues at coordinate 15,592 of JAQBOV010000092.1, forward strand.
TTTAGTTGCACTACGAACCGTAATGGCATCATAATTTTGCAGTTTCAAAGGCAGTTCATCCTGTGGTATATTATTGGTATCTACCAAGAAACCGGCATCTTCCAGCATTTTTTTGCCTATCGGATCGATGCCATCGTTAGCTAATATTTTGATCATGTCTTTTAATGATTGGTTAATTAATGATTAGTTAAATGGGATTAAACTATTTAGGCCTGATCCCTCCGATAACTAACCGCTGATCACTACTTGTTTTTTTCCTGAAATTCCTGCATCGCATCGATCAACACATGCACACTGGTAATTGGCAAAGCATTATAAATTGACGCTCTGAAGCCGCCTACGCTCCGGTGCCCTTTTAAGCCGACGATGCCTTTTTCATCGCAATATTTCAGGAATGGTTTTTCATGTTCCGGGTTCTGAACCACAAAACAAACATTCATGTGCGAGCGATCTTCAGGTACGCATACGCCTTTAAATAAAGGATTGCGGTCAATTTCGGTATATAAGGCTTTAGCCTTGGCATCATTTTCTTTTTCAATGGCTTCAACACCGCCCTTAGCTTTAAGCCAGTTTAATGTTAGCATAGACACATAGATGGCAAACACCGGAGGTGTATTGTACATAGATCCACCTTCAATTTGTGTTTGATAATTGAACATAGAAGGTATCTTGCGATTGGTTTTGCCTAACAGATCATCCTTGACAATAACCAAGGTAACGCCTGCCGGTCCCATATTTTTTTGTGCACCGGCATAAACCAATCCAAAATCCGCCACATTAACCTTACGGCTGAAAATATCTGACGACATATCACATACTACAGGTATCGGCGATTTGAAAAATTTGTGCAATTGCGTACCATAAATGGTATTGTTGGAGGTGATGTGAAAATAAGCGGCATCCTTAGGTATTTCAAAGTCCTTGGGGATATAGCTGAAATTGCTTTCTTTCGAAGTAGCCACCACGATGGTTTCACCAAAGTATTTCGCTTCTTTGAGCGCTTTATTTGCCCATACACCGGTTTCAAGATAAGCAGCTTTACCACCTTCGGGCAATAAATTGTAAGGAGCTAAAGCAAATTGGGTGCTGGCTCCGCCTTGTAAAAATAATATGGAATAGCCCTCGGGAACTTCAAATAGCTCTCTTACCAGTTTTAAGGCCTCATCCAAAACAGCTTCAAATTCAGGCGAACGATGCGATATCTCGAGTAATGATAGTCCTGTACCATTGAAATTTATTACTGCTTCAGCGGCTTGCTTTAATACTTCGTGCGGTAAAATGCCTGGTCCGGCACCGAAATTGTGTTTCATATTATTTTTTGTTTATAATAACTAATTGGCAATTGCCAACTTTATATTTGGTTGGGCCGAAGTTAATAAATTTGATAATATTTATAGAGATTATTTACAATTTTTTTATCAGGATTGTTAGTTTAACTAACATAATAATATGGAATATTAAAAAAATAATTTTAACCCCGTATTGGCCCGGCGATTTATAATAGTAATAATTTATTGTGGATTTTTTAAATTTTTAATAGCTAAGGCTTGATCGCCTGCCGAAAACACCGAATTGCCTGCTACCAAAACATTTGCTCCTGCATTGACCAGTTCTTTTACATTTTGCCCGCCAACTCCCCCATCAACCTCAATAAAAAGGTTGGGGTTGCGCGCTGCGCTTAACGCTTTAAGATCGTGCAGTTTTTTATAGGTATTGTTAATGAATTTTTGCCCGCCAAAACCGGGATTAACGGACATGATCAATACAAGGTCTAAGTCTTCAATAATATCATCCAGAAATGCAACCGGTGTATGCGGGTTTAAGGCAACCCCTGCCCTGCAGCCCAATTCCTTAATACCCTGTATGGTACGGTGTAAATGGGTACAAGCCTCAAAATGCACGGTTATGCCATCAGCGCCTTTCTGCTGAAATTCCTTAAGGTACCTGTCTGGATCAACGATCATTAAATGCACGTCCAGGGGTTTTTCAGCGTATTTTTTTACGGCCTGCAAAACCGGGAAGCCATAAGAGATGTTCGGAACAAATACACCGTCCATGATATCAACGTGTATCCAATCGGCTTCACTTTGGTTAAGCATTTCAATGTCACGTTGCATGTTAGCAAAATCAGCCGCTAAAATGGATGGGGCAATCAGGTGGTTCATGGTTCGAATATAGTAATTAGTGATTGGAGATTCGTCAGAAATCTTGATCCTATAACTGGTTTTGACATTGAAAAAACCGTAATTAAGTTATTGAAGATTACAGAAGGGATGATGATGAATTCTGATAAGTCTTTAATCAACATATCTGCGTTTTAAGAATTATAGCAAATTACTGATTGACTGATCACTACCGCAAAAAAATCAATCACAATTCTGTAACAGATCGTAGTACTTCTTCATCAGTACGATATCGTAATTAACCAGTGAATCATAAGCCTCCAATACCAGTTCATTCAAAATAGATGCACCAAGCAGGCCGCCACTGTTAGGGATGGACTGGTAAAATTTTATTAATTCTTTAACACGGATGATCTCGTACAGCAATAACTGTATCAGATCTGTTTGGGGATTAGTATGCGCTCCGGATGATTCATTGTTAAGAAAACTTAATGAATCATTCGTGCCTGATGTTATCTTTTCACTCGAGTCGGATGGAGGCTTAATACGCATTCACTATCTGAAAGTTTTAAAAAGTGGATTTTGTTTTACAAAAAAAAAATATTTTCCGAAACAACAAAACCCTCTGGCGATAACGATCGTCAGAGGGTTTTGCATTATAAATTAAGTTTATTTTATTGTGCTTTTTCAGGCTTTGGCAATAAGGCTTTCCTTGAAAGCTTTAATTTACCTTGCTTGTCAATATCCAATAATTTAACCCTTACGTCATCGCCAACCTGGAAGATGCCATCCATGGTCTCAAACCTTTTGTGGTCAATCTCAGATATATGTAACAAACCATCCTTACCTGGCATAATTTCAACAAAGGCGCCAAACGGCATAATTGATTTTACTTTACCTTCGTATACCTCGCCAACTTCCGGTTTGGACGCAATATTTTTAATACGGGTAACTGCTTTATCAATCGACTCCTTGTTATCAGCAAATATCTGAACAACACCCTGGTTACCGACTTCCTCTATAGAGATAGTAGCACCTGTTTCGCGTTGCATTTCCTGGATAATCTTACCACCTGGCCCGATAACGGCACCGATGTATTCCTTATCAATTCTAATGGTAATAATGCGTGGCGCATGTGGCTTGTAATCTTCACGAGGAGCGCTAAGGGTCTTCTTGATCTCCTTTAAGATATGCAGGCGGCCTTCTTTTGCCTGATCTAAAGCTTTTGTTAATACCTCGTACGACAAGCCATTGATTTTCAAGTCCATTTGGCAAGCTACGATGCCGTTTTCAGTACCGGTAACTTTAAAGTCCATGTCACCTAAATGATCTTCATCGCCCAATATATCGGATAATATAGCATATTTGGTTCCCATTTCATTGGTGATCAAACCCATTGCTATACCTGTTACCGGCGCTTTGATTTTTATTCCTGCATCCATCAGTGCTAAAGTTCCGGCGCAAACCGTAGCCATAGATGATGAACCATTTGACTCCAAAATATCCGACACGATACGAATCGTGTAAGGATTTTCATCGTCAGATGGCAATACTTGTTTCAGTGAACGCATAGCCAGGTTACCGTGACCAATTTCTCTGCGGCCTGCTCCCCTGTTAGGGCGAACTTCGCCGGTTGAGAAACCAGGGAAATTGTAATGAAGCAGGAATTTTTGATAGCCATTAATAAATGCGCCATCAATCATTTGCTCGTCATCCTTAGCACCTAAAGTAACCGTAGTCAATGATTGGGTTTCGCCGCGTGTAAATACAGCCGATCCGTGTGCAGATGGCAGGTAACCTACTTCGCTCCAAATAGGGCGTATTTCTGTGGTGGTACGTCCGTCTAAACGTTTTCCTTCGTCTAATACAAGGTTACGTATGGCATCATATTCCACATCATGATAGTATTTTTTAGCGAGGAACTTAGTGACATCATCAATTTCGCCTAAAGTTTCTATATAAGCATCGCGAACTTCCTTAAATTTGACAGAACGCTCATCTTTTGCTGAAGCAGAAGATGCAATAGCGTATACCTGCTCATAAGTGGCAGCATAGATCGCTTTTTTCAGTTCTTCGTTATGATTTTCGTGACTGTAAGCACGTTTTTCTGTTTTACCAACAGCGATAGCCAGTTCTTTTTGAATCAAACATTGTATTTTGATGGCCTCATGCGCAAATTTAATTGCTTCGACCAATTCAGCTTCCTGTATCTCTTTTGATTCACCCTCAACCATGTTAATATCAAATTCTGAGCCGGCTACGATAAATTCTAACGTAGCAGTTTCTAATTGACTTAAGGTTGGATTGATCACTAATTTGCCATCGATTTTAGCAACACGAACTTCCGATATCGGTCCGTTAAAAGGAATGTCGGAAACGGCTAAAGCAGCTGATGCTGCCAAACCTGCCAAACAATCAGGCATGATGTTTTTATCAGCAGAAATTAACGAGATCATTACTTGTGTATCCGCATGATAATCTTCGGGGAACATTGGGCGCAACGCACGGTCAACCAAACGGGAGATTAAAACCTCGTAGTCTGATAACCTTGCCTCGCGGCGTAAAAAACCACCCGGTATACGGCCTGTAGCAGCGTATTTTTCCTGGTAGTCAACAGATAATGGTAAAAAATCAACACCTTCTTTTGCCTCTTGCGACGAAACTACGGTAGCCAGTAACATGGTGTCACCCATTTTAATGACCACAGAGCCATCGGCTTGTTTGGCCAGTTTGCCGGTTTCGATCTCAATGGTGCGGCCGTCACCTAAATCGATTACCTTTTTAATTACATTTAAACTCATCTTTTTTTCGTTGTAGCGTGTTTTTCATCTTTTAGAACACACCGGTTTTTATTTTGTGTATATTATTTGCAAAAGTAAAAAAGCCATCCGACTTTGGCGGATGGCTTTTACAAAAAACTGAAAAGATTTACTTGATAATATCTCTCAGCTGTAAAGCCTTGATGATAGCACGATATCTTTGAATGTCTTTTTTATAAAGGTAAGCCAGTAATGCACGGCGTTTACCTACTAATTTTTGAAGCGAAAGCTGGGTTGAAAAATCCTTTTTATTCTTTTTCAAATGTCCGGTCAAATGCGCGATACGTGTGGTGAATAAAGCTACTTGTCCTTCTGCCGATCCTGTATCGGTGGCGCTTTTGCCATGTTTTGCAAAAATCTCTGTTTTTGCTTCTTTACTTAAATACATTACCTGAATAATATTAAAGCGTTTATAAATTCTGTTAATTGAGGTGCAAAGGTAATGGTAATATTGCACAAATGCAATAGGTTTGAATGTTTTAAAGCTGAAAAGCTGTAAGGTTATTTTTAAGGTGCGGAAGCCCTCTTTTTTCGATCAAAACTAATTAACTTTCCAACCTTACAACATTCCGACTTTTCAACCATGGCAAACCAGCAATATTCCACCTTCGAAACAGAATTCCGTGTACGCCCGGATGATATAGACATGTTTCAGCACGTGCACAACAGTAAATATTTTGATTATGTGCTGGCTGCCCGGTATGACCAGATGGAACGCTGCTACGGCATGCCAATGGAAAAATTTATGGAAAGGGGTTTCGGCTGGGTTGTTCGTACCGCTCATGTAGATTATAAACGTGCCTTAATACTAGCTGATTATTTTATAGTAAAAACTGGTATCGAAACCATCGACGAGAAAGGCTGCCGTGTTAAATTCGTGATCACTAACAAAGCGACCGGCAAAGTTTGCTGCGACGGCTGGTTTGATTACACCATGATCGATATGCAAACCGGCAGGGCTGCTAAAATTCCGCAGGATATTATTGCGCAATATTTGGTGTGATTAGTTAATGGTGATTAGTGAATGACCATCGATAAATAATGGCTTCCAATTTTTTAAGCGCCGCTGACGATCGATCCGCTCACCGCCGAATCAAATCTCCATAAAAATCCTTCAAATTCATCCCCGCTGCCCTCACCTGCTGCGGTATCAGGCTGTTTGCTGATTGCCCCGGTGTGGTATTGATCTCGATAAAGTAAAATTCACCGGTGTTTTCCAGCAAAATAAAATCAACCCTTACCATTCCCCGGCAATTGAGCCTAAGGTATACTTCGGTTACAATTTCTGTAATTTTTTCATTCTGTTCGGCGCTCAGATCTGCAGGCGTTATCTCTTCCGATACGCCGGGTGTGTATTTAGCTTCGTAATCAAAAAAATCTTTGGAACTGATGATCTCGGTGGCAGGCAATACTTTTATTTTTCCCTGAAGTCTGACTATGCCTATACTGAACTCGCGTCCTTTAATAAATTCTTCAACTAATACCTGGTCATCCTCTTTGAAAGCATTTTCAAAGGCTGCAGCCAGTCCTGCCCCATTATATACCTTGCTCATGCCCACGCTGCTTCCTCCGTTATTCGGCTTAATAAAAAGCGGAAATTTCAAAGTTGCCGCAACAGTGGAGGCATCATGCATACCGTTACTGAATAATTGCATCGAGCGGGCAGTGTTCAATCCATGTATGCCATGCACAATAGCTTTGGTATAAGCCTTATTCATGGTAATAGCCGATGTGGTAGCATCGCAGGTATTATATGGGATACCCAGCATATCAAAATAACCCTGTAGCTTACCGTCTTCACCCGGAGAACCATGAACGGTAATAAAAGCAAAATCAAATTTTATTTTCTGAGTGTCTATTGTCAGGCTGAAATCATTCTTATCAATCGTTATATTCCCCTTGTCCGATTCATAAAACCAGCTGTCGCGGGTAATGAATATAGTATAAACGTTAAACTGTTCAGCATCAAGGTTCGCAGCTATATTTTTTGCGCTGCCGACAGATACATCGTATTCCCCGGTAAATCCTCCGGCTAAAAGAGCTATATTTTTTCGTGACATAGTCGTCAAAGATATTTTTTTGATTTCGGATTTTTCACTATTTTGTTTCAATCGTGAGCAAGAAGGCTTCCACGTTTGGGAATTTGCATTTCGAATTTAGCTGGTATGCATTAAAACGTTAAATTTAGGCAAATAAAAAATAATTATTTGCCTAAGTAAATCAGGCAAATCCGAAATCGAAATTCCGAAATTCGAAATAATGACCTATGTTTGCTGAACACGTATTGAATACCCTGATAAATTCAAATGAGTAAATTTGGAGCTTACTTAAGAACTAAATCATTCCGTAATACTATTCTTTTAGCCATTGGCGCTGTAATAGTGGTTGTTTTAATAGCCTTTTATAGTTTAGGGAATTATACGCGTCACGGTTCGGGTATACCCGTCCCAAAGGTCACAGGTATACAGGTCGACAGGGCCATAGGTATTTTAAAAGACCAAAGTTTTGATGTCAACATCGATTCGGTGTACGTGCTTGACCAGGCACCGGGAACTGTAATTGAACAAGATCCTGATGCCGGAACAAATGTTAAAGAAGGCAGGGTGATCTATTTAAAGATTGTTAAAAATCAGGCGCCAAATGTAGCTCTTCCTGATCTTTTGGATGCGCCTTATATATCGGCAGTTTCTACCATCTCCAACTATGGATTAAAAGTGGGAGATACCACTTACAGATCGGATATTGCGCGTGATAAAGTGCTTGAAGTGAAATTCGCCGGTCAGCCAATACAACCGGGCACAAAGCTCCCGAAAGGGTCTAAACTCGACCTTGTACTTGGCGATGGTTTTGGAGCAAGCGAAGTTGAAATTCCCGATGTAGTTAATTTAGATCTGGATGGCGCTAAATTTGCAATAAGGGGCGGTAAATTAACCTTAGGAACCCTTACCTATGAAGGAACAATTACCGACTCTACAAACCTGGTAGTAGTGTCGCAATCCCCTATGAAAACAGATTCTACGAGTAAGGTAAGTATAGGCTCACGCATCAACCTGACGGTTACACAGGGCAAGAAAACACCATGACCGACATTAATGCCGATGAAGTGTTTGTTCGCCTGCAGAATGGTGAACAGTTAAACCTGCTTGATGTACGCGGAGCAATGGAATATCATACCTTTAACATTGGCGGAAAGAATCTCCCATTACCCAATTTAAAAGATAATTTAGATGAGCTGGACTGGAATAAAATCGACGAGATCATCGTTATTTGCACAGCGGGTTTCAGAAGTGCTGCAGCTAAATCAATTTTAAAATTGAATGGTTATAAAAACATCAGAAATTTAACCGGCGGATTGATCGCTTTTCAGAAAAATCAACAAAAATAATATTCCCTTATACAATGGATCAGACAAAAACATCATCGGGTACATTCAAAAAAAAGTTTATCATAGCCCTTGTGCTTATTATTATCATCTCCCTGGGACTTACAGGGGTATTTTATTATCTCCGATATTTTGGCCCTAACGTAACAGATAAAAAGGAATATCTGTACATACACACCGGTGCCACTTACCAGGATGTTTACAAAACCATAAAGGACGAACAAATAGTAAAAGATACCACTACCTTTAACTGGGCCGCCGAGAATATGAAGTACAAAAGCCGGGTAAAACCAGGCAGGTACCATTTAAAAAGCGGTATGAGCAACCGTCGGCTGATCAATATGCTGGCATCTGGGGCGCAGGAACCGGTTACATTATCATTTCATAATTTAAGACTTAAAGGAGAGTTTGCCGGTTTTGTGTCCAAAAAAATAGAACCTGATTCGGCTGCGATTGTTGGCTTGCTCGATTCCTCAAAATTTGTGGAGCAATATGGTTTTACTACAGATAATGTATATTCAATGTTTATTCCAAATACCTACCAACTATATTGGAATACCTCGCCCGAAAAGTTTTTTAAGCGGATGTACGCAAATTATGAAAAATTCTGGACACCCGAACGGAAACAACAAGCCGCTGCTATTGACCTTTCGCCTGTCCAGGTGTCCGTTTTAGCATCAATTGTTGATGCCGAAGCTTTGCATGATGATGAAATGCCAACTATAGCAGGTTTGTATTTGAATCGTATCAGAAAAGGCATGAAGTTAGAGTCTGATCCCACTATTATTTTTGCAAAAAATGATTTTAAAATAAAACGGGTATTGAATAAATATCTTTCTTATAATTCGCCTTATAATACCTATCTGCATACCGGTTTGCCCCCCGGCCCTATCATGATGCCGTCAGAAAGGGCGATACTTTCAGTGCTTAATTATAAGAAGAGTGAATATATCTATATGTGTGCCAAGGAAGATTTTTCGGGCTACCATAATTTTGCTACCAATATGGCCGACCATTTAGTTAATGCGCATAAATTTCAACGAGCACTTAACGAAAGAAATATCAAGAAATAATGTTTGAACATACCACCAAAATACGCGTAAGATACGGCGAAACCGACCAGATGGGATTTATGTACTATGGCAATTACGCCGAATTTTATGAAGTTGGAAGGGTTGAGATGTTGCGCAGCATGGGCATGACCTATAGCGGCATGGAAGCATCGGGTATTATGATGCCGGTGTTGGAATTGAATTGCAAATATTTAAAACCGGCATTGTATGACGAAGAAATAAGCATCAAAGTAATCATGGCCAAAATGCCCGGTGTAAAAATTCATTTCAGGTATGAGCTTTATAACCACAATGATGAACTGATCAATATAGGCGAAACGTTACTGGCTTTTGTAAATATGAAAACTAACCGTCCTTGTCTCCCATCCCAGGAATTTATTGATAAGTTAAAGCCCTTTTTTCAGTAAATTTGGTTTACATGGAATGGATGCACCGTATTCTCCTCCGGTTTAAGTTTTACCAGTACATCATCGAGTGGACAAAATATGTTATTCTACCAGGTTTCAGACCCCTGCCACTGTATACCGTAGCCGTTTTCTTTTTTAACGAGATAAAGCGAGGTACGCTGGCCAATAAAGCCTCTTCATTGGCTTATAATTTTATGCTGGCATTGTTCCCCGCCACCATATTTTTGTTTACGCTGATACCTTATATACCAATAAAGCATTTTCAGGATCAGTTACTGATTATGTTAGCACAGATAATGCCCCATGATGCATACAGGGTTTTTGAAAAAACAATTATAGAGATCATCAAAAAACAGAATGGAGGCCTATTCTCTTTTGGTTTTCTAACCACTTTATTTTTTGCCACAAACGGCGTCGACAGACTGATGCAAGCTTTTAACAAATCATCATTAATACATGAAACCAGGAGTTACCTGCGCAGGCGCTGGATTGCCCTGGTGTTAACCGTGGTGATCAGCTTCTCGCTTTTAGTTGCAGTAATTATTATGATAGTGGGACATAAGATACTTGATTTTTTGCAAAATCATATCTATAGCAAAGCCCATGTCTGGTTTTTGGTTATCGCCTTGTTACGTTGGATCATTGTAATTGTAATTTTTTTTGTAACGGTCTCATTGCTCTACCGTTATGGCCCGGCACATAAACAAAAATGGAAATTTTTAAGTCCCGGCTCAATTTTAGCGACTGCCCTGGCGGTATTAACCTCATTGGGCTTTACTTTTTATATCAATAATTTTTCATCCTATAACAGTTTATATGGCTCCATCGGCACCCTTATTGTAATAATGATATGGCTATATCTAAATTCCTTAATCATCCTTATCGGTTTCGAATTAAACGCAAGTATTGAACTTTCCAAACGCAGTATCAAGATCGTTAAACCGCGTTTTAACTCCTTTCGATCTAATAAATAAGAAAAATAGTATAAGTAATACGTTTGTAATCAAGTGCTTGTAGTAAGTTTTCGTTTTATTTAAAAAAACTTAACATCATATTTGCCATTTCGGCCCGGTTTTGTACTTTTGCCCCCGGAGAGTTGGCAGAGTGGTCGATTGCGGCAGTCTTGAAAACTG
>JAQBOV010000017.1 GCA_028287895.1 Mucilaginibacter sp.
TAAGCCCGATCTGAAGAAATTTAAATTCAGTTACTGACGTTTAATGTTATAGTTGTTTAAATAACCTTGTTTTTATGAACCGGCTGTTAAAAACATCTGCTGCTCCCATGCTCATACCACGGCTGGCGATCGGATTGATCTTCTTTTCGGAAGGATTACAGAAATATATCCGGCCTGATGAGGCTGGCACGGGTCGGTTTGCCAAGATTGGAATCAGTAACCCTGCTTTTTGGGCATACTTTACAGGCTCCTTCAAAATAGTTTGCGGCTTATTGATCCTGATTGGATTTTTAACCGGCCTGCATCCATTCTATTACTTATCATCATGGCTGTTGCTTTGATCGCCACTAAACTACCGATGTTGGTGGACAAAGGATTTTGGTCTTTTTGCCCATGAATATCGTACCGACTTTGCTGTAACACTTCTTTTAATTCTCCTGCTTAAATATGGCGCTGGTAAAAACTCAATTGATTTTAAAATGTTCAGACTGAAATCATGATCATAAAAGGAAGCGAGATATGCAAAGCAGCAGCATTTATAATAGCCGCCGTAACTTTATCGAAAAAACTTTAAAGTTCACCGTGATAACCGGTATTGCCAGCGCAACCGTACTACCAGGATGTAAGGATCAAGGGGATGATGAACAAAAGGTATCACCTCCGGAAGACCTGATGCAGGAACACGGATTGCTTAACAGGGTATTGCTTATTTATGATACTTGTAAGGCACATCTCATTCACAAACAAGCCTTTCCAATAGAAGCATTATCTAATGCCGCCGGGATAATCCGAACCTTTGTAGAAAATTATCATGAAAAGCAGGAAGAAAACTATTTGTTTCCTCGATTTCAAAAAGCCAACCAGCTTACAGATTTGGTGCAGGTATTATTAAAGCAGCACAATGCAGGCCGTGCTTTAACCGACCAGGTCATGCAGCTTTCTAAATCTTCAGCCAGAACAGATACCGAAGCTCAAAAACTGGTTCAGTTACTCACCGATTTTAATTCCATGTACCGGCCGCATGAGGCAAGAGAGGATACTGTATTATTTCCGGCGTTCAGAAAACTGGTTTCCAAGCATGAGTATGACGCGTTAGGCGAAGAATTTGAGAATAATGAACACAAACTTTTTGGAAAAGATGGTTTTGAAACGATGGTAGGCAAAGTTGCTGATATTGAAAGGTCATTAGGCATTTATGACCTTGCCCAATTCACACCAAAGATATCGTAATAACTTATTGTTGTTAATTTGATAATAAAAGATTTAATACTTTAGCCCTTAAAGATAATCTTCTATTGACAAACGAGAAATCAAAATTAGCTGAGGTTGCTAAAGTTTTTTTAAAGCTTGGCCTTATCGGATTTGGCGGCCCGGCGGTGCATATCGCTATGATGGAAGAAGAAATAGTTAGGAAACGCCAATGGATGTCACACGAGCATTTTATTGACCTTATCGGCGCGACCAACCTGATACCCGGCCCCAATTCAACGGAAATGGCACTCCATTGCGGTCATGAAAGAGCCGGATGGAAAGGACTTATAGTGGCAGGCGCCTGTTTTATTCTACCGGCGGTAATTATCACAGCTATACTGGCTTGGGCTTATCAGCAATATGGCAGCCTCCCCCAAGTAGCACAATTCATCTATGGTATTAAGCCTGCCATTATTGGGGTTATTATATCGCTGGTGATAACCTTAGGCAAAAAGGCCTTAAAGAGTGTGGAACTTGGAATGATAGGCGTCATAGGTGTGCTCTTAGCTTTGTATGGAGTAAATGAAATTTATGTTTTGTTTGGAGCAGGGCTCGTGGGCATACTCATATATCTGATCAGGCAAAAAGCAGCGGCCCTTAACGGTGTTTTACCTCTTTCATTGCTGTTGTTGACAGAGGTACGGCTCACTTCACAATCGAAAATATTCTGGATATTTCTGAAAGTCGGTTCGATTTTATACGGGAGTGGCTATGTGCTTTTTGCTTTCCTGGATACCGAACTGGTAAGACCGGGCATGCTTTCTGATAAAGTATTAATCGATGCCATAGCCGTTGGACAATGTACACCCGGGCCCGTATTTTCATCAGCGACGTTCATTGGCTGGCAAATGGGTGGCTTAAATGGCGCACTTGCGGCAACCGCCGGCATTTTTTTACCTTCGTTTGTACTTGTTGCTTTTTTAAACCCGCTTGTTTCCAGGCTCAGGAAGTCCATGGTGATGTCGGTATTCTTAGACACGGTCAATATGGCTTCAATTGCCTTAATATTAGCTGTTTGTGTCGGAATGGGCAAATCATCCCTTACCAACTGGAAAACCATATTGATAGCAGTAGCAGGTCTGGCTATTTCATTAAAATATAAAAAGCTGAACAGCGCTTTTGTAGTGCTTGGGGGATCGGTTACAGGATATCTGCTTTGGCTGATATAAGCAAAAAGACCCGCATAAATGCAGGTCTTTTTCAATATTTGATTGGTGTCTTTATTTTACAGCGTCAATAACTGCTTTAAATGCATCCGGGTGATTCATCGCCAGATCAGCTAAAACCTTACGGTTCAAACCAATTTGCTTAGTGGCTAACTTACCAATTAATTGTGAGTAAGAAATTCCATGCTGGCGGGCACCTGCGTTGATACGTTGTATCCATAAAGCCCTGAATTCTCTTTTCTTGGTTTTACGGTCGCGGTAAGCGTACTGTAAACCTTTTTCAACTGTGTTTTTTGCAACAGTATAAACCTTGCTGCGTGAACCATAATAACCTTTGGCAAGGTCCATTACCTTTTTCCGGCGTCTTCTCGACGCGACTGCATTAACTGAACGTGGCATTTTTTTGTCTTTTTGGTAGTGAGTGTCCGTTCCCGGATCTTGTAAACTCTAATACCTGGTTTGAAAATTTGTTAATTACTTCCCGATACAAAGCATACGTTTTACGTTACCCATATCCGCATCAGACACTAAGCTGGTGTGAGTAAGGTTACGCTTACGTTTTGTCGACATCTTGGTTAAGATGTGGCTTTTGTATGCGTTCTTTCTTGCAATTTTACCGGTTCCAGTAAGCTTAAAACGCTTTTTTGCACTGGAATTGGTTTTCATTTTTGGCATAACTCTATTTATTTGTTTTTAGATATTCACGTTTCTCAACGTTTTATTTTTATTTACAGATATGCGTATTGCATCTGCACATTTAAATTATTTCTTCGCTCCCTTTGAGGCTACGGTCAAAAACATCCGTTTACCTTCTAATTTGGGCAACTGCTCCACTTTACCAACATCCTCTAAAGCCTGTGCAAAACGCAATAAAAGTATCTCGCCCTGCTCTTTATAAACTATAGCGCGACCTTTAAAATGCACGTAAGCCCGCACTTTCTCACCCGATTCAAGGAATTTGATGGCATGCTTGAGTTTAAACTCAAAATCATGGTCGTCCGTGTTCGGTCCGAAACGGATCTCCTTAATAACGGTTTGTTTGGCGTTACTTTTTATCTCCTTCAGCTTCTTTTTCTGTTCGTAGATAAACTTGTTGTAGTCTATCACCTTACAAACAGGCGGAACCGCATTAGGTGAAATTTCAACCAGGTCCAGTTCCTGCTCCTGTGCAATAGCTAGGGCATCTCTTAAACTATAGATACCTTGCTCTACATTGTCACCCGTTAAGCGTACTTCGGGAGCTTTGATGAACTGATTAATATTATGTTCGGCTTCCTTTTTCTTAAAGGGAGGCCTTGGTCCTCTGTTAAAATTGGGTTTGTTTAATGCCAAGTTATACGGTTATTTCTTTTATTATTCGTTGTTTAAACTCTTCAATAGTCATACTGCCCAAATCACCCTGCCCATGCTTACGAACAGAAACTAAGCCTTCGGCTGTTTCTTTTTCGCCCACAATCAGCATATAAGGGATTTTTTTGACTTCAGCATCGCGTATCTTACGCCCTATCTTCTCATCTCTGAAATCAATCAGCCCGCAAATATCGGAATCTTTTAATATATCAGAAAGTTTTTTTGCATATTCTTCATATTTTTCGGATATCGGCAGAATTGTAAATTGCTCAGGCGACAGCCACAACGGAAAATTACCGGCACAATGTTCGATCAATACGGCCACAAAACGCTCTAATGAGCCAAACGGAGCCCTGTGGATCATTACCGGGCGGTGTTTTTGGTTATCGCTGCCGGTATATTCCAGTTCAAAACGTTCAGGCAAATTATAGTCAACCTGTATAGTTCCCAGTTGCCATTTACGGCCCAGGGCATCTTTCACCATAAAATCAAGCTTAGGGCCATAAAAAGCAGCCTCGCCTAATTCTACAACTGTGCGCAGGCCTTTCTCGGCAGCGGCTTCAATAATGGACTGCTCGGCTAACGCCCAATTTTCATCAGATCCTATATATTTTGCTTTGTTTTCAGGATCACGCAAGGATATTTGCGCCGTATAATCCTCAAAACCTAAGGCTGAAAACACATACAACACCAGGTCGATCACCTTTTTAAACTCATCCTTCACCTGGTCTGGGCGGCAAAAAAGATGCGCATCATCCTGGGTAAAACCGCGCACACGGGTTAACCCATGCAGTTCTCCACTTTGTTCATAGCGGTAAACCGTACCGAACTCCGCATAACGAACCGGCAGGTCTTTATAGGAACGTGGTTTGGTTTTATATATCTCGCAGTGGTGCGGACAGTTCATCGGTTTTAAAAAAAACTCCTCACCTTCCTGCGGTGTTTGGATCGGCTGGAAACTATCCTTACCATATTTTTCATAATGACCAGATGTTACATACAGGTTTTTATGGCCGATATGCGGGGTAATCACCTGCTCGTACCCGGCTTTTACTTGTGCAGTTTGCATAAAACGTACCAAACGTTCGCGCAGAGCAGCGCCCTTGGGTAACCATAAAGGTAAACCCATACCCACCTTTTCAGAGAAAGCAAATAGTTCCAACTCCTTACCCAATTTGCGATGATCGCGTTTCTTAGCTTCTTCTATCAGTTGCAGGTAATCGGTCAGTTCACTTTGTTTTGGGAAAGTAACTGCATAAATACGTGTCAGCTGCTTGCGTGTTTCGTCTCCGCGCCAATAGGCTCCGGCGACGCTCGTTAGCTTAACGGCTTTTATAAATCCTGTATTGGGAATATGCGGACCACGGCAAAGGTCAGTAAAATTGCCCTGGGTGTAAAAAGTAATGGAGCCATCCGGCAGGTCCTTGATCAGATCCAATTTATACTCATCCCCTTTTTCGGTAAAGTATTCAATCGCATTAGCTTTAGAAACCGGCTTGCGAATATACTCGCTTTTGGCCTTTGCCAATTCCAGCACCTTATCTTCGATCTGCTTAAAATCATCCGAAGAAAAATCACGGTCGCCAAAATCCACATCATAATAGAAACCGGGTTGTTCTTTCAGAGGCGGCCCAATACCGAATTTTGTGCCGGGATACAAAGCCTCCAGCGCCTCGGCCATTAGGTGGGCCGATGAGTGCCAGAAAGTGTTTTTGCCCAATGTATCGTTCCAGGTTAATAATTTTATCTTCGCATCCTGTTCGATGGGCCTGCTGGCATCCCAAACCTGGCCGTCTACTTCGGCCGCTAATACGTTTCTTGCTAAACCTTCGGAGATCGATATTGCGATCTGCATGGACGAAATTCCTTTGTCATATTGACGAACGGAACCGTCAGGAAGTGTAATATTAATCATCTACAACTATGATTTGGCCTCACCCTAAATCCCTCTCCGGGGGAGAGGGACTTTGTTGAAGTCCGGTTAAAATTTATAATTTCTTATTCGATCACCTACTAAGTGATCTTATTTTGAAGTGCGAATTTAAGGATTTTTTTTATTGGAGCCGTTGATTGAAATGATTTTTTGATTATGCTGATTCTTTAATCAAAAAAATCCGAAATCGAAATTCCTAATTTCGAAATCAAAAATCATACATTCCCCCACCCATGCGCCAGCACATCGGCCAGATGCATGGTTTTAACAGGCAGATTATTTTTATCGATGTAGCCTTGCAGGTGCAATAAACAAGAGGCGTCGGTCGAGATGATGTAATCAGCTCCGGCAGCCATCGCATTATCTACTTTCTGTTGCGCCATAGCGGTTGATATGGCATCGAACTTTACGGCAAACGTGCCGCCGAAACCGCAGCAAGTCTCATTATCTTTCAGGTCAACCAGTTCAAGGCCAAGCACTTTTGAAAGTAACTGACGGGGTTCTTCTTTTATTTTACACTCGCGCAAGGCGCTGCAGCTATCATGGTACACCGCACAGCCCTCCAGTTCGGCGCCGAAATAATCAAACTGCAGGACATTCACCAAAAAGTCCGATAGTTCATAAATATTCCCCTGCACCGCCCGGCATTTATTATGCAGCGTGGTATTGGTAAACAAGTCGTTATAATAATTCTTCACCATCCCCGTGCAGGAGGCAGATGGCGTAATGATGATACTCTCTTCCGAGAAACCCTTCAGAAATTTATTGCCCACTGTTTTAGCCTCATCCCAGAAACCCGCGTTAAACGCCGGCTGACCGCAACAGGTTTGCTCCGGGTTGTAACTCACCGTACAGCCCGCCTTTTCCAATACTTTAACGGTATTCCAGGCAGTATCCGGGTAAAGCTGGTCAACAAAACAAGGAATAAACAACTCTATCTTCATCGGGCGCTAATTTGAGAAAAAGTTCTGGCTTTTCTGAGTCTTTAGTATAAAGTGTTTACTTATTTCCACCCCTTCATACCGATACTTTAAACCGCTCAATTTGCCGCCTGTGCAGAAGAATAGGTACCATAGCATGTTCGGTCATTTGCTCGATGTCGTATACCTGTCCCCAGCCTGATTTTATCTTTGATGAATCGTCAAATTGTTCTAATTCGTCGTCTTTTAATGCTTTGAAGATATTTTCAGTGAATGAGAAAACGTTGGTCAGATCGTCCAGGTATTCCTGAATAGTTTAGTGGAGCGTTTTGGCCGGCCGGGCCATATGATGCTCTTTCGGGTTATGAATACTGATAGCGTAACGATGAGCTCAGGCTTCCTTAAAACTTTCGTACTACTTTGGGGTTAAATATCAAAGCAATTCGTTTTTACATGAAAATCAATATAAGATTATTAATCACCGGTCTGGTGCTGGCCTTAAGCGGCAGTTTAATATTTGGCTGTAAGGGCAGTGGCGGCAATAAAGGCAATGATAGCACAGCTTCGAATAACACCACCGGCAATGACAATACGCTGCTGGGCGCAGGCAGTACTTTTGTGTACCCGCTGTTCTCCAAAATGTTTGCCGAGTATGGCGTAAGCCATACGCTGAAGGTGAATTACCAATCTATCGGCTCTGGTGGTGGTATATTGCAATTGACCAATAAGACCGTCGATTTCGGTGCATCCGACGCTCCGCTGAACGATGAGCAAACCAAAAAAATGGGTGCTGCAGTATTGCATATCCCCATTGCTTCGGGTGCAGATGTGATCACTTATCATATACCCGGTGTTACCGCTTCCCTTAAAATGACTCCAAAGATCATCGCAGATATTTACCTGGGTAAAATAACCAGGTGGAACGATGCCGCGATCGCCGCAGGTAACAGGGGCGTTAAGCTACCGGATTTATCCATAGCGGTTGTTCACCGTGCTGACGGCAGTGGTACGACCTATATCTGGACAGATTATTTAACAAAAGTGAGTCCTGAATGGGCGCAAAAGGTGGGCAAAGGTTCAGCAATAAAATGGCCAACCGGCTTGGGCGGCAAGGGTAACGAGGGCGTATCAGGCCTGGTGAAGCAAACACCCGGCGCCATTGGGTATGTTGAGTTGGCCTATGCCCTGCAAAATAAAATGCCTGTGGCACAGGTGCAAAACTCATCAGGCAAATTTATAGCGCCCAACCTGTCGTCCATTACGGCGGCAAGCAATGTGAGCCTGCCTGCAGATGCCAAAGTATCCTTAACCAACACCGCGAACGCAGAGGGCTATCCAATCAGCAGCTTTACCTGGGCGCTCCTTTATAAGGAACAAGATTATGCAGGCCATTCACAGGCAAAAGCAACTCAGTTGCTCGATCTGTTCTGGTGGGTCACCCATAATGGCCAAAGCAGTTGCGAGTCGTTAAATTATGCGCCGCTTTCCAAGTCGGCTGTTGCAGTTGCCGAGAAAATATTAAGTTCAGCAACCTATGACGGCAAACCGATCATGAAAAAATGAATTGCAAGGCTTTCCACTAACCCCGTTTCCGACAGAGCGTGGGTTATTTATATTTGCTTACGCTTTAACTGTAACCGGCGCCAACCTGACACTTTGCCTTTCAGCAAAATGAAGCACAAACAACAACAGCAATCCCACTACAAAAAATCCATCCAATACCAGTGCAGAATCGCGCATTTCGTGGGTAAAGGCTTCTACCGAAGCAAATGTGAACAGGCCCACCACAATAGCTAACTTTTCCGTTACATCATAAAAGCTGAAATATGAAGCAGTATCTGGGATATTTGGCGGCAGCAGTTTGGAATAAGTGGAGCGAGACAAGGATTGCACCCCTCCCATCACCAGACCAACCACCGCGGCGGCAAAATAGAATTGCATGGCATTTGCTACAAAATAAACGCACATGCATATCGCGGTCCATATAATTACCAATACAATAAGAGTACGGGTATTGCCATATTTAGCCGATGATTTGGAAGTGAGCCATGCGCCTATTACGGCCAGCACCTGTATAATAAGGATAATGGTGATCAGCGAGTCTTCGGGCATGTTTAATTCCTTGGCGGCAAAATTGGCGGCCACCAGCATAATGGTTTGCACACCTACCGAGTAGAAGAAGAAAGCCGGCAAAAACCGTTTCACCAAAGGCATAGTCCTCACCTTACGGAACACTTTTGCCAGTTCCTTAAAACCACCCGTCCATACATTAAATTGATGCGACCCTGCGTTAGGTTCTCCTTTGGGCAGCAGCCTGAAAGGTATAATTGAGAAGCCAATCCACCATACAAAAACAATGATAAAAGATACACGTGCAGGCAGATCATCATCCTTCATGCCAAATAGCTGGGGGGCCAGCACTACCACAAAGCAAACCAGCTGCACGACAATGCTGCCCACATAACCATATATAAATCCTTTGGCGCTCACGCTATCCTGCTCATCGAGCGTGGCTATTTGCGGCAGATAGGAATTATAAAACACAAAGCCGCCGCAATAACCAATACAGGCTAAACCAAAGCAGATCATACCAACTTCAATTGGGGCCCCTGGCTTTAAAAAGAATAAACCCGCACAGGACAGGCTCCCCAACCAGGTAAATGCCTGGAGGTACACCTTTTTATTGCCACGGTAATCGGCTAAAGAGGTCAGGATAGGTAATATCGCTACTACAACGAGGTACGAAAGCCCTAAAATATAGTTCGACAAGACGGTATTGATATAAGTGTGCCCAAAAAAGCTGACTTTATCATAGTGCGTTTTCTCATTATACGTAATAAATACATAATAAGCCGGGAAAATGGTAGTAGTGATCACCATGTTGTAGGCCTGGTTGGCCCAATCGAACATGCACCATGCCCAGATCGTTCTTTTGTCGTTTTTAGCGTTCATCGAGCGCTAAAAATAAAAAAATTTTGTTGTCGGCGCTTACTTTTTATTAAAAGCGGGCAAAATGTACGTTTTGATCAATTCATCCGAAGGGGATTGGCTATTATAATTTCCCCCGGTTATAACAATAACCAGTTGTTGCTCTTGAAAAACATATATTTTCTGTCCACCGTTGCCCTGCGCTGCTTTGCCGTAATAACGGACACCATTAGCATCCAGGTATTTAAGCCACCACAAGTAGCCGTAATCTACACCCTGCACTGTCGAGTGTTTTGATAACGATTGTCT
Source organism: Mucilaginibacter sp. (assembly GCA_028287895.1). GTDB lineage: Bacteria > Bacteroidota > Bacteroidia > Sphingobacteriales > Sphingobacteriaceae > Mucilaginibacter. The sequence continues at coordinate 9,858 of JAQBOV010000017.1, forward strand.
AACCCATTCGGCAGGTATCAATTGCCGGTTATTGTATACGCCATTGTTTAAATATAACATCCCAAATTTCGCCATGTCTCTCGGCCTGAGGTAAATCTGGCAAAAGTCTTCTGCATTTGATTTGTCAGGTTTAAAGTTCCACTTAAAATAGGTAATGCCCATCGGGGTCAATAGATTTTTTATTGCAAAAGCGGGCAGGTTCTGGCCGGATGCCTTCTCTATAATGCGCCCCATCGTGATAGGGTTTCCTGAGTCATACCGTCCCTTTCTGCCAGGTGTATCAATCATCGGTAGGTCTAAAGTATACTTTACCCAATCATCAGAATAATTCATAGCTGTTTCATTACCCACAGATTTATCATAGGCTGCATCGTAATTCAACCCGCTTTGATTAGTTATCAGGTCCTCAATCGTGATCCGGCTCTTAAGATCGGAGTAATTTGCCAGTTTATATTCCGGGAAATAAGGCAGTACGAGTTCTTTTATACTTTTGATCAGTTTCTGATGCAGGGCGATACCTGTAAGGGCCGAAACCATACTTTTTGTAGCCGAGCGCTGCTCCTGCAAACTATCGCGGCCGTATTCATAAAAGTATTCCTCAAATACAAGTTTATCGCCCTTTATAATTAAAACACTATGAACATTAGGATAATCGCCGGCAACAATTTTATTCATCATATCATTTAGCAAGGTGCTATCCAAACCCGTTTTGACAATCCCGCTGGTCTTCAAACCATCATGGAAATTGGCCGGAACAGTATATTGATAGTGGTAATTTTCGGCATTAGCAGCCATTCTTGGGTACCACATTTGTTTGGGGAAGAAAACATTTTTTGTAATCAGCCTGAAGGTGTCCTTACGTGTTACATAACCGACAACGGTGTTTGATTTGTTTCTTAAAAATTCAACAGGTACTTTGTAGGTATTTAAAAAAACATCCCTTGAAGCAGGTTTCAATGGATACCTGCTTTGATTGACAATGGCATATAAAATGGTGTCCTTGGGCGAAACCGCAATTTTAAGCGTGGTATGATTAATATACTGATAAACACCTTCAAATTCTTTCAGGTCATTGTAAGTTATTTTATATGAATGCTGAGCGAATACCAATGCTGATGTCGTTATCAGCATAACCATTACAAAGATCTTTTTCATTGCAAAAATCAGGCTTAAGACGGTAGCTATCAAGATGACAAGATATACAAAATTGAAGTTGTTTAACTTATAAAAAAGTTTCCTTTTGCAAATACATTAAGCATGGCTTTTCTTCTGATACGCCAGCAGTGAGATTAATAAAATTAATCCGGCTATAAAATAAACACACAGCACCAAGGCCGAGTTGCGCATACTGTTTGTAATATCATCCACCAACCCAAAACTGAACATCCCCCCTACAATGGCCAGCTTTTCTGTCACATCATAAAAACTGAAGAACGAAGCTGAATCGGGTATGTCCTGCGGTATGAATTTGGAATAGGTAGAACGCGAAAGCGATTGTATACCGCCCATCACCAGCCCGACAACGACAGCCAGGATATAAAATTGGTTAGATGAAGTAGTGAAATAAGCGGCTATACAAACACCGATCCAGATCATTACTACATAAGTTAACACTTTAACATTACCATACTTGTCAGATAAGCGCGACATCAGCGTGGCACCGCCTATGGCTACCAATTGAATAATGAGGATGATCTGTATCAGCGAACTGGTTTCCATTTTCAGTTCCTTGGCCCCGAAACTGGTAGCTACCAGCATAATGGTTTGTACGCCCATTGAATAGAAAAAAAATGCCGGCAGAAAGCGTTTCAGTACAGGCATATGCTTCACTTGCTGCCATACCTTGCCCAATTCTATAAAGCCGCCGCGTATCAGATTGTGGTGGTGTGTTCTTGCATTTGGGCTGCCTTTGGGCAAGATGGTAAAAGGGATATAAGCAAATCCTATCCACCAGATGCCCACCAGCAGGAACGATAAGCGTGCCGGCAACGAGGCATCCGTAATCCCAAACCAATGGGGTTTAAGTACAAAGGCAAAGCAGATCAGTTGCAGCAATACGCTGCCGATATAGCCGTAGGTAAATCCCTTGGCACTTACCCTGTCCTGCATATCCAGAGTCGCAATTTCCGGCAGGTAGGAATTGTAAAATACAAATCCCCCGCTATACCCTATCGCCGCCAGACCGAAAAATATCATACTGATCTCAAGGGTGTCGAATTTAAAAAAATAGAGCATACCGCAGGATATCGCCCCCAGCCAGGTAAAAAACTGCATAAATATTTTTTTGTTGCCACGATAATCAGCTATAGAACTAAGAATAGGCAGCAGCATTGCGATGATGAGATAAGCAGCAGCCAGGGTATAGTCAGACAAGGCAGTATTGACAAAATTATGCCCGAAAAACGTAACCATACCTCCGTTTTCATCGTTAGCAGTAATAGCCACATAATACGCCGGAAAAATTGTAGAGGTGATTACCAGGTTATAGGCCGAGTTAGCCCAATCAAAAAAGGCCCATGCCCGGATGGTTTTTTTATTATTTTTAGCTTCCATTGAAAGCTAAAAGTATATAATTTTTAGAGGATGAGAAAAACAACAGCGATGACAGCATTCCGCGAATTAGCATTTATTATCAACTTATCAACAAATTAACAATTTCATAACAATAGTATTAACGTACAGTCAATTTTAATACATTATTGCTAATAACAATGCATTCCCCATTTTAAGATGCTTATCTTTGTGATAGAGCAGGCTGAATTCGGTTTGCCGTTGAAATAAAAATACTTACTATGAAACACGGACTTTTGATCGATATGGATGGCGTCATCTACAGCGGCGAAGATTTGATAGAAGGCGCAGATGTATTTATAAGTAATTTACTTAAAAACAATATACCTTTCACTTTTATGACCAATAACAGCCAGCGCACAAGGCTCGAAACAGTTCGTAAGCTAAAGCGGCTCGGCATTGAAGTTACAGAGGACCATGTATACACAAGTGCCATGGCTACCGGCAAATTCCTGGGCGACCAAAGTTCGGGCGGAACAACGGCCTATGTACTTGGAGAAGGCGGCTTATTGACCAGCTTGCATGAAAACGGCATCACACTGGTAGATAGTGATCCTGAATTTGTTGTTCTTGGCGAAGGGCGGAATTTTACACTGGAAATGGTACAACGCGCGGTAGACATGATACTTGCAGGTGCCAAATTTATCACTACCAACCGCGACCCATCACCTAAAAAACCCGGCTGGAACAACCTTGGCATTGCAGCCACTACAGCCATGATAGAAGAAGCAACCGGCCGAAAAGCTTTTGTTACCGGCAAGCCAAGCCCTGTAATGATGCGTTCGGCAAGGAAATACCTTGGTTTGGAAACGGCCGAGACAACTGTTGTCGGCGATACGATGGAAACCGATATACAGGGCGGCGTGCAAATGGGGTACAAAACTATTTTGGTGCTCTCAGGAATAGCAAATAAGGATACCCTTAGCCATTATGCCTTTAAGCCCGACATGGTGGTAAGCTCGGTTGATAAAATCAAATTCCCGTTAAAGTGGTGGTAGTACTTCCGTTGAGGGCTATTTGCCAATACTGATAAAACATTACACCCGCAATTATGTATTAATGAGTGAGATATCTCAACGAATATGCGGAAATATAAATGGCTGACTGCAATATGCGTAATGGTGGCTGTCATTATTATTGTCAGTTGCAAAACACGGTTCAACACCACAAAAACGACCTATAAAGCCAGTAAATCTTCTGAAGCTTTTGAAAGAGGCAAAGTTTTGGTTTATAGCATTTGTGGTGGATGTCATTATAATTCATCTGCTAATAAATTTATTGGAACACCAATACATGAAGTGCCTGGATTTGTAGGGAAAGTATATGCTGCCAATCTCACTAATTCCAAATCACATGGAATCCCCCCTCATTATTCGGACGCTGAGCTTAAATATCTGCTAAAAACAGGAATAGCAAGAGATGGACGTTTTATTTCCTATATGCTGCGCCCGAATATGGCTGATGAGGATCTGAACGATATCATAGTTTATCTTCGCTCTGATGAAAGGGCCGTTGCCGCAGCTGATACCACCATTGGTATTACTCACTTTACACTGATTGGTAAAATGGTCATGAATATGATGGCCAGGCCACTGCCTTACAAGCCCGGTATTAAAAGACCCCCTGAAACTGATTCAATTGCGACGGGCCGTTATCTTATTGATAATATCGGTTGCTTCCATTGTCATTCTCATAGTTTTACTTCATTAAATTATCTTAATCCGGAGCAATCCAAAGGCTATATGGCAGGTGGATTAAAATTTAAAGATCTGCAAGGGAATAAAATATATGCTTCAAACCTGACCCCCGATAAGCAAACGGGAATAGGAAATTTTACTAAGCTGCAATTCCGGAAAGCAGTAAAAGAAGGTCAAGCGCCAGACGGCAAACTGCATCCGCCAATGCCGGAATTCAGGAAGTTAAAAGACCAGGAAGTTGATGCCATTTATGCTTATTTACAATCCATCCCACCTAAATACAACAAAGTACAGGAAGTACATGGTCAATGATGCTCTCAGCCCAAAGCAAACTCAACAGCCGCATTTGAATGGATCTGCGCAGTATCAAACAGGGGAATGCCGGTATCCTGCGGACTGATAAGCAAGGGTATCTCTGTACAACCCAATATGATACCTTCTGCCCCCTGCCCGGCCAGTTTATGCATCACCTCTAAATAAAAGTTTTTGGTTTCAGGCTTAAGAATGCCTCTGCCAAGTTCTTCAAATATCGTGTAATGGATAAAATCGCGTTCATTACTTCCGGGTATGATCACTTCAATACCCCTTTGTGCAAGCTTTTCTCTGAAAAATGGGCGTTCCATAGTAAATTTGGTACCCAGCAGTCCTACTTTTTTATATCCGCCGCTTTTAATGGTATTTGCGGTAGCCCTAGCAATATGGATCACCGGTAACTGCAAATTTTTCTCCAGCTGATCGGCAACCATATGCATCGTATTGGCACAAAGCACAATTGCCTTTGCTCCGCTGTTTTTAAGATTTTGTCCGGCTGACGTCAACATACGCAGGGTAGCATTCCAATCTTCGGCATCATTATTTCGTTTAATATCAGCATAATTAAAAGAATGAATAATACACTCTGCAAAGTTTAAATCACCAAGTTTTTCATTGATCCCCTGGTTGATTAGCCGGTAATAATCAATAGTGGATACCCAGCTGATACCACCGATTAGTCCTAAAATTTTCATAACATTTACGGATAATGAATAAGAATTTCTTAATAAACGGTCTGCTAACCCACATCATCAGGATAATGAATACCAGCTGCCTTTCTTATTTTATCCAGGGTTTCTATTAATAAAAGGGTATCAGCAAATGATACCATATTACTTTCAGTTAATCCCTGTCTTAGACAATCATTTACATGCCGGGTTTCGTATTGATAACCAAAACCCGGTTCTTTAGTTACAGGAATGATCTGCTTTTTGTCTGCCTTTTCTTTATAAAACTCGATTGTAGATGACGGCTCATAAAATCTTGAGGTAAGCCTTATTCTTCCTTCTGTACCACAAATATCTGCTTCTGTGGCCAGGTTGGAAGAAAAAGTAGAAAACAATTGGGCCAGGGCACCATTTTTATAACGAAATAGAATAGCACACTGTTCATCGACACCTGTCGATGCAGGAGTCATTATAGCATCTATATAGTCTGGTTTACCAAGCACGCTCATTGCGATAAAAACATTATAAATGCCAATATCCATCACAGTTCCGCCGCCTAATGCAGGATCAAATAATCTTGCAGGAACCGGAGGCGTTGGTCTAAACCCGAAATTTACCAATACAGCTTTAATTTCACCCAACAAACCTTGCCGGATCATTTCCTGCATCTTAATATAATGGGGATGAAATTTAGTCCACAAAGCCTCCATTAAAAAAAGTTTCTTTTCCTTCGCTATATTGATCATTTCGATAGCCTGCCTGCTATTGATAGCGAAAGGTTTTTCGCATAATACCGATTTATTATGCTGTAAACACAGTAAAGTATTTTGGTAGTGCAGATTATGGGGTGTAGCAATATAAATGACATCTACTTCTGGATTTTGAGCCAGGGCCAGATAGCTATAATGGCAATATTGTACCGGGAATTCTTTGTTAAACTCATCAGCTGATTGCTGGCTGCGCGAACCAACTGCTATTAATATGGCGTCTTCTGCCAATTGCAGATCTGAGGCAAATTTACGGGCAATTCGTCCTGTACCTAAAATGCCCCAGCGGATGATTTTCATATTTGATTGGATCGTTTTTAAGAAGTATGCTAAGATAAATTTAATTAGACAGGTTGTACAAAAGGCGGGTAGCCCGACATGCTATCCGCCTTTTAGATTGTTTGCAGATTGGTTTGCCGATCTGTTATTTATTTAAGATGCGAACGCAGCATCCAGGCCATTTTCTCGTGATCCTCCATCAGGCCGGTAACAAAGTCGCTGGTACCAAGGTCGTGGTAATCATTGGCAAAGGGATTAATATTGCCTCTTATAAATTCAATAATACTTTCGTGGTCTTCCAATAGCTCCCGGATAAAGCCCAGGCTGTCATTTGTCCTTTCAGTCAATTCCGCCAGATGAGTAAGCTGCAAAAAGTTTTTCAATGTCGCCGGCGCGTAATGCCCTAAAGTGCGTATACGCTCGGCAACGCTATCCATGATCTCATCCAATTGCTCATATTGCGACTCGAAGAACAAGTGCATGGAATGAAAGTCAGGCCCTTCAACATTCCAGTGAGCATTGCGTGTTTTAGTGTATAATACAAATTCGTCGGCTAATAATTTGGAAAGTTGAATGGAAACAGCCTTGCTGTTTGCTTCGGTAATGCCAATGTTGGTTTTCATTAGAGTGAGTTGTTGTTAAGGATAAGACTATTCTCCCGGCAGAAAGTTTTGAGGCACCGGGGATTTATGGAACAAATATAAACATCATCAAAATCCTACAGAACCCTATAGATAAAATTGACATGATTATTACCTATACAGAAACCGACTTTAATCCCAATCTTAAACATAATTAAAACCAAAATTTGATACCAGCGGTTGATAAATAAAACAATATCATCATGGCAATTACGGCTATAAAGGAAAAAAAAACTAAAGCACCTGTAACAATCAAAATGGCAAAGAAGGACTTGGCCGCCGGTTATAACCGTTACAAAAAATTCGGTAAAACGCAGTATACCGGTATGCAGATAGGTCGTGGACATCACTGGCATTATGACGAAGGTGATTGGAAGGAAACTAAGATTACGCCCGACCTGTGGGAAATCTCGTATGCAGTAAACAAACGTCGTGTCGGTCATGCTCCCGAAAATTCCGGGGTACCTGTTGGTACAGAATATCAATGGTACATCATTTCGCATCAGCATGTTAAAAAATTGAATGCGAACGATTACGCTACTGAAATGACTGGTTTAAAGTTCAAGCTGGCCCACAAGCGCGCCGATAAAGATGCCTGGAATGCCAAAGCCCCCACCCAGCGCAAACATCTGGTGCAGTTTTTAAAAGATTTCATCGCCCAACTGGAAAAAGAACCTATACCATTGGAATTTGAGTATGAAGGCAAGGCGTATAAAGGTGAGGGCATCCCTATTTCAGAAACCTGTACAGCCGATGTTTGCTATGAGGTAGATATTACGTTGAATGATGAAAACCTGGGTATTATCCGCTGCGCTAAAAGCGGATGGAAAATGGACAGGGTTGAACAGGGATTAATTGATGCTATCGGTAATGAAATATTTCTTTATTTTGAATAATAAATTTCATCATTATGCCCGAGCTACCCGACCTGCAGGCTTTCAGCCATAATCTTAACAAAATATTCAAAGGGAAGAAATTGGATAAGATTGAAGTGATCGTTGACAGGAAGTTGAACGTACCCATTAAAGAGCTACAGCAAACCTTAAGCGGCCTCGAGGTGGAAAAATTTAAGCGAGAAGGCAAAGAACTTCACCTGTTATTTAAGGGAGGTCACGCATTAGGCTTACACTTGATGCTGCATGGTCAGTTAGCAGTATTTAAAGATGGGAATACGCCTCCAAAAAACCAGATCATCAATCTTCTGTTTCATGATGGGACTAACCTGGCGCTAACGGATTTCCAGAAAGCAGCAACACCGACTTTAGATCCCAAAACAAGCAATGTGCCGGATGCCCTGGATGCAGATGAAAAATATCTCTCGGAAAAATTCAGCAAAACAAAAACTCCGGTTAAAACGGTTATTATGGATCAAAAGATCATCCGTGGTATAGGAAATGCTTATGCTGATGAGATTCTATGGAATGCCCGGATCTCACCTTTTTCGGCCGCCAATAAAATCCCAAAGGATAAAGTAAAAGTATTGGCCAGATCAATAAAAAAAGTACTTGAACATGCTGAAGAGCAGATACTAACAGCCAAGCCAGATATCATCAGCGGCGAGATAAGGGATTTTATGGAAGTGCATAATCCTAAAAAAAAGCAAACATCTGCCGGAACTGCCATTCATCAAAAGGAACTTTCATCACGCAACACCTATTACACTGATGAACAGGAATTATTTAACTGAGGATAATTCATCGATCAGCAATTCAGCAATGCAATCAATGGTTTGCAACACAATGCTTTCAGGTAATCCGTTAAACTGAAAGCGGCGTTCTGAAGCCTTGCCCTTAATTAAGGTATGCACAAACATGGTTCCCACCGGTTTTTCTTTTGTTTCGCTGCCGCCTGGCATAGTTAAACCGGTAACGGATATATAAATATCAGCCGGAACCATTTTGCTTAAGGATTGTGTCATTGCCGCCGTTACTTCAGCCGATTCAGGGGTGTATTTTTTAACCAGGCTTTCCGGCACCCCCAAAATATCCTGTTTAATGCAGGCATCATAACAGACTATTCCTCCTTTTAATATTTCTCCGCAATCGGGTACAAGTGAGAATTCAGCAGATAGCCGGCCGGCTGTGGCGCTTTCTGCAAAGGCAATGGTCAATCCAAGGGTTTTCATTAGTTGGCTGCATCGCACGATCTGGTTTGAAGGCATATATCCTGATTTCCTTTAAGAACAACAAATTACTTATCCGGTTTGAAGCGCAGCGTAATATTATCCATTAACCACTTCACCTCCATTTATGTGGATAACCTGCCCGGTGATAAACAAGCGTGATCAGAAGCCAGGAAAACATAAGCCGGCCCTAATTCAGAGGGTTGCCCGCTCATTTCACAGCTGTTTCGCTGCCAAAATGTTCGATCTTCTCCCCTGTCACTACAGCTACTTTGCCGATTCAATTTTCCGGTGGTCTTATAGGTATCTTTATTCAGGCCCGGGGGGCCATTTCCGGCCTTTATGCCCGGCTGGCAATTTTGTTTTTTTTAATTTTTTAGCTGCAGTTTCCATATACTTTTTTTTTAAAAATCATCCACAATTTTAATTAGAAGGAAAACACATAAAGACTCATAAGCTTTAAAAGCCGTCTTCTATTTTACTAATTGTCCACATTTGTATAAAAAAACGCCATAAAAATCTTTTTTTCGATAAACAAAGGCTCAAATGGCCTGTTAATCAAATTAACTACTATTTAAATATTAAAACCAATAAATTATGGAAACGCAAATTCAAAACAGAGCAGATTCCAAACTAAAGGAATTTTTTGTCGATCAGTTGGAAGACCTTTTGTGGGCCGAAAGGAAACTGGTAAAAACCCTTCCAAAAATGCAGGAAGCTGCCACCTCGCCTCAACTGAGGGATGCTTTCAGCAATCACCTGTCGCAAACCCAAAATCATGTTAGCCGGCTGGAGCAGGTATTTGGAATTGTTGGTAAAGAGGTGGATACCTCCAAATGCCCCGCTATGGCTGGAATTGTTGATGAAGGTGAAGACATTATTGATGATACAGATGAAGGAACCGCCCAGCGTGATGTGGGTTTAATATTTGCCGGACAGAAAGCCGAGCATTATGAAATTGCCACTTATGGCGGGATGGTGACCTTAGCCAAGACCCTGGGTTACGAGGATGCCGCAGATATTCTTAGTCAAACTTTAACAGAAGAAAAAGAAGCTGATGCCTTGCTCACTCAAATAGCTGAAAATAATATTAATTATCAGGCAAGTACAGAACCAGGGAAGGAAGGATTCTTTTCGTGATTTGGAAATAGTTCATTTTGAAACAATGGCTATTCTTATTGGATGGCCATTGTTATTACCCCTCAATAGTAAAAATCAATTGAAAGTAAAGCCAAACTGTACATTTAACCCCAGCGAAGGAAGATCATTGTTTCCAAACCGGACAGGGGAAGACAACGCTACAAAATAGTTTACATACTTTGAACGTGCATATACCTGGTTAAATACCGGCGTGAAGCCGTAGCGTCCTGAAGTTTCAAACGCCAGGCGGGTAATGATGGTAAACCCATGTTCAAAGCGGAACATTGTACCCGGATCAAACAATAAATTACTCATTTTACTGGTTCCGTTCCCCGATTTAATGGTAGGTGTGAATTCATAGCTAAACCCAAATTTGTCGCTGTACAAGACGTTCACCCCTACCGGGAAGCCAATACTTGTAGTGCCGTTGAAATTAAAAGTCGTTGCGTCTTTGTTAAACGTAACGATTGGTACGATAAAACTTAAATAACCAACCACTTTAGGATAGCTTGTTTTCACGGTTGTTATTGGAGTAACAGTTCCCTGCACTTTGGTCGAATCAAATGAAACTGACTGTGTTTTTTGGGCGTACAGATTTCGTGGAGCTAATAAGGCGGCAATGATAATTACCATTAAAATGCATTTCAGGATATGACCGTCTGCCATTCCTTTTCTACTTAAGCGTAGCGGTTTTTTCATGATCTTGGAGTCGTTTAAAAATTGTTGCAAGATAATCGTTATATCTTTAAAGATATAACGATTGGCAAAAAAAAATGGACTGGTATTTTTAAATTTTCAATCGTTTAGTTTCTTTTTCTAAAAACTCGGCAAATCTTTTCCGTAAAAGGCGATGATATTTTATCAGTTCCATCGCTTGCGGAGTAATGGCCGAACCGCCGCCCTTTTCACCACCGGCTTGTGGTAAGACAACCGGGTTAGCTGTTTGTGAATTCAATTCATTAATCAATCCCCAGGCCTTCTTATAAGACATCCCCATTTCTTTTGCAGCCATGCTTATTGACCCCGTTTCAGCAATGCGTTCAAGTAATTCTACCGGCCCGGGCCCAAAGAAACGGCCATTATCAGATTCAAGCCATAAACTGCCGTTAACCTTTATGCGAACATTTCGTATTAAAATATCTTTCAGTGATTTGGTCATTATTCTGCTTCCTTAAACTTTCTGACAAATTATCTTTGAATATAATAAAGAAATTTCAAGACAATGAAAAAAATGACAGTTGGTGAGTTTAAAACTCATTTTTCTGATGTAATTGAACAGATAAAATCGGGCGAAACAATAGCTGTAACTTTTGGCAAAAAAAAAGAGATGATAGGCTATTTTCTTCCGGAAATTCCTTAACCAAATACCAAAGGCAAACCAGGCATCCTGGAGGGAAAGGCATCGGTTGTTTTTCACCCGGATTTCAAAATGACCGACGAAGAATTTTTAGGATTATGAATTACTTGCTTGGATACCCATACACTCATTTGGGCTATTACCGAAAAAAGAAGACTATCTGCTTTTGCACGGCAAACCAGAAAATATGGGCAATATGATCGGCACCGTCCTTGCCTATATTTATTTGTGGCTTAGTAAAATCGAATTTATTCACTGTATCCCTTTAACTAAAAAACCCCCGAATTGTTACATACGGGGGTTATGTGCGGAAGAAGGGACTCGAACCCCCACGCCTCGCGGCGCCAGATCCTAAGTCTGGTGCGGCTACCAATTACGCCACTTCCGCAGTTAGGATTTTAAGAGTCGGCAAAGATAATTATTTATACGGATTTCACAGATTATTTTTGTGATTTCAGCGATTGAAGTTCATTTTGGAGTTTCTCAAAGTAAGACGGCGCATGTAGTAATCTGCTGCCATACCATGAAAACAGCTCACCATCAACCAGTTTGATAATACTCTCGGGCAAAATGGCTTTAAATTCCGCGATATGCTTTTCTTTGAAGGGATAAGGCTCTGAGGAGAGTAATACCAGCTCAGGCTTAACAGAGATTAATTGTTCAGCGGTTACTTCGGGATATCTTGCTGCATCAAAAACATTGGTAAAACCACATTTTTGAAGCATATCGTCAATAAAAGTACCCCTAGCCGCTGTAATATAGGGTTTGCGCCAAATTAAATAAGCAACCCGCAAACCTTTTGATTTTATGTTAAGCGCATCAAAACCAAAACGGACAGATCGAATTAATTTTTCAGCTTCCGTATTTTTTCCAATCAGTTCCCCTACCCGCTTTATCATTTCGGTCGCCCCATCAAGGTCGGCAATGTTGCTCATCCAAACCGGAAATAGTTCCATCAGCTCTTCCACCTGGCTGCGTTCGTTCTCCTCCTTGTTGCCGATGATCAGGTCGGGCATTAATTCTTTTATTAAATTGATATTTAATGCCTTGGTTCCACCAATCTTCGATTTTAATTTAACCTTATCAAAAGGATGAATACAGAATTTGGTTATACCAATGATCTCGTTATATAATCCAAGGTCAAATAATAATTCGGTTTGTGAGGGTACTAAGGATATAATTCTTTTTGGCGTGGATAGCACTTCCACGGAGCGATTCATTTGGTCTTGATATACTGGCATACGGTATTAATACGCGTTCTTATCTCCTTTTAGCGTGATCCAAAAGGTAAGAAAAATAATTTTAAGATCGAGCAGGAACGACCAGTTTTTCAGATACCAAACATCAGCGTCCACACGTTTCAGCATTGCTTCAGCAGTTTTCACCTCGCCGCGCAGACCGCGTATTTGCGCCCAGCCGGTAATTCCCGGCCTCAGCAAATGTCTTGCTTTAAACTTTTCAGTTAACTGTGAATATTCTTCGGTATGGCTTAACATATGCGGCCTGGGCCCTACAATAGACATGTTGCCGATTAGCACATTAAAAAATTGCGGCAATTCGTCCAAACTGGTTTTACGCATAAAGGCCCCGATTCTTGTAATGCGATAGTCATCCCGCGTGGCCTGCTTTTTATCAGCATCGTCATTAACTCTCATACTCCTGAATTTATAACACTTAAAGTGCGTGTCATTCCGCCCGGTACGTATTTGTGCAAAAAATACCGGCCCTTTGGATTCTAGTTTTATCAGCAAGGCTAGTATGGGGTACAGCCAGCTAAAAACGAACACAATGATGAATAATGAAAAAAGAATATCGAATAATCTTTTAAAGGATTTCGCAAACATAAATATCATAGGGTATCTTATTGCACTACGCCGCCTTTCTCTGAATCGTTGTCTGCAGGTGTAAATATTCCAAGGCGACTGCATTATTTTTTCTCATCATAGAGATATGATGAAACAGATATGTTATAAACAGGATGAGTCGTTATTCTTAATTTTAATCCTATTAAATGTATATTGTACAAATAAGAAAGCGGATATGAAACCAATAACAATATTTTTATAACAAATCAATTAAACCTATGCGCCTTTTTACGAAATTTTTCCCTCCAAGAATTAAAGGTTTTTATAAAACCAAAAAGTTCTTTAAAAACAAAAATGGTATTGAAATCGGCGGCCCGAGTGCCATTTTTGCCGGGAAAAAATATATACCGGTATACCCTTTGATAAAACGACTGGACGGGGTAAACTTCAGTACAAATACCATTTGGGAGAACACCATCCTTGAAGGACCGACTTATTATTATGACAGCAAACGTTATTATGACAGCAAACGCTGTCCCGGACATCAGTACATCAAAGAAGGGACCCATTTGGACTCGATTGCGGATGGCATCTATGATTTTGTATTATCAAGCCATAGCCTGGAGCATATAGCTAACCCCATAAAAGCCATGAAGGAATGGCTCAGAATACTAAAAAAGGTGGTATCATCAGCAATCCTGCCCGATAAAATATACACTTTTGATCATAGAAACCGGTAACCACCTTTGAACATCTGCTGGATGATTATCAAAATAGGTATCATGGAAGATGATTTGACCCATGTTGAGGAAATACTTTCACTGCATGACAGGGATATGGATGCCGGCTTGATTGAGAAAGACCAATTCCCGGCACGCTGTTTAAACAACATCAATAACCGTTGTTTGCACCACCATGTTTTCGATATCGGCCTGCTGAAGAAAATTTATGCCTATTTAAATCTTGAAGTGATTATCAACTGATTCTTCAACTAATTTTAACCACATCATCGTAGGTATTAAACGTTAAATTTCCGGCATGTACCAAAAGAAATATTTTGACGGTCTGATCAATTATAGATTTGGTAAACTCCATCGATATTTCTTTTTACCGCAGATCCAACCAAAACAGTCGCTATTTTTTTGTCTATCATTAATTGTTCAGCCTGACTGATATATTCATCCGGGTCGACGATTACGGGATCGGCAGTCATCATTTCACTGATCACCAATTGTGATGTGTCCGGGTTACGTACCAGCGCCCTGCGCAGGTCACCGTCAGTTATAACACCTTCTATGCTATCGGCGCTGCCAACTATAACCAGGCCCAGTTTCCCTTCCGACATACACAACAGCATCTCAGTAAACGATGCATTCTTATCAATATAAGGCAAATTGTCTTTGCGCATCAGGTCTTTAACCTTCACCAGCAGCTTGCGGCCAAGGCTTCCACCGGGGTGAAACCTTGCAAAATCCTCCTGCTGAAATTGTCTGGCTTCCATCAGGGCAACTGCCAAAGCATCACCCATCACCAAGGTAGCGGTGGTTGATGAAGTGGGTGCCAATTCCAGCGGACAAGCTTCGCGGGTAATACAAACATTCAGATGGTGGTCACTATTTTTGGCGATTGTGGAATCGGGACTGCCGGTAATACTGATGATGCTGTTTTTGTTCCATTTTAAAAATGGAATGATCTTAAGTACCTCATCAGTTTCACCTGAATAAGAGATAAGGATAACGAGGTCATTCGGTTCAACCATACCCAGATCGCCATGAAAAGCCTCACCTGGATGCAGGAAAAAGCTGGGCGTACCGGTACTTGCAAGTGTGGCCGCGATTTTTCTGCCGATAAGGCCCGACTTACCAACGCCGGCAATAATTAATTTGCCTTTTGAGCTTAATATTGCCTCTATGGCGGCTGTAAATTCGTTGCCAATGGCGCCAGCTACTTCCTTAAGCGCCCCAATTTCAATATCAAATACTCTTTTGGCTATCTCATTCATCAGGTTGTAAGTTATACGCAATACGTTTAATGCATTTTTATACGTACAACGTAAAACGTCACACGTAAAACCTGTTAGGCTAATAAAGGTTTAATCATCTCTTCCAACTCATGCAGCCTGACCATATTTGGCCCATCGCTTAAAGCGTGGTCAGGATCTGGGTGTGCTTCCATAAAGTAACCATCAGCGCCAAAAGCTTTAGCTGCCAGCGCCATCATCGGCACAAAGGTACGGTCGCCACCGGTTTTGCCGCCTGCTCCGCCCGGGCGCTGTACAGAATGGGTACAATCCATACAAACCGGGTAGCCAAACTTCTTCATATCATAAATATTCCTGAAATCCACTGCCAGGTTATTATAACCATACGTATTACCGCGCTCGGTCAGAACCACTTGCTCGTTACCGGCTTCAACTATCTTTTGTGCAGGGTAAAACATATCTTGCCCCGAAAGAAATTGCGCCTTTTTCACGTTCACAACTTTTCCCGTTTTTGCCGCAGCAACCAGCAAGTCTGTTTGACGGCATAAAAAAGCAGGTATCTGTAGAATATCAACCACCTGGGCTGCAATTGCCGCCTGGTATGGCTCATGAATGTCTGTAGTGACGGGCAATCCGAAACGCTCCTTTACTTTTTGCAGCATTTCCATTCCCTTTTCAATACCCGGTCCCCGGTAGGAATGGATAGAGGTACGGTTAGCCTTATCAAACGATGATTTAAAAACCACGGTTACAGGGTATTTCTGGCCAATTTCGGCGACCTTTTCGGCAACTGTATAAAGCAACTCCTGATTTTCCATTACACAGGGGCCCAATATAAAGAACGGCTTCTGCCGTATTTGATCAAACAAACTCATGCACAAAGATGCAATTTTTTAGCCTCACCCCAACGCCTCTCCGGTACAGCGGGGCTTTTTTATAAAAAATTTCTATAAAAATAAAGTCTCCGCCTGCTGTGGAGATTTCAAGGAGGCTTTTTCCTAACTTTGCTCCCATGATCAATTACTTCGAGTTTTATGGGATACCCGAATCATTTCATCCTGATGTTGCATTGCTGAAAAAAAATTTCTATGAGCTGAGCAAGCAATACCACCCCGATTTTTATGCTAACGAGGCAGACGAAAAGCAACAGGAAATTCTGGAACTGTCTACTATCAACAATAAAGCCTGGCAAACGTTGAGCGACCCCGCCAAACGCCTTGAATATATTCTACGCCAGCGTGAATTGCTGGTCGATGGCGCCAAACCTGCCCTTCCTGGAGGTTTTTTGATGGAGATGATGGACATTAACGAGCGCTTAATGGAAATTGACGATGCAGACCAGTTGGCTGAAATTAATGCAGAAGTGCTCGCTATCGATGATGATATCAGCCATAAACTGCATAAATTAACTGTAGGTTACTCTCAACTGGATGATACAGCAAAAGAAAGCCGGCTGAATGAAATTTTAGATATTTACTATAGACAAAAATATTTGTTGCGGATTAAAGAGAGTTTAAATACATTTGCAACCCGGTTTTGAACGAACTAATCCACCGTTCAATTAAAACGCCCAGATGGCGGAATCGG
This sequence comes from Mucilaginibacter sp., assembly GCA_028287895.1. Taxonomy (GTDB): domain Bacteria; phylum Bacteroidota; class Bacteroidia; order Sphingobacteriales; family Sphingobacteriaceae; genus Mucilaginibacter. Next base: position 26,785 of record JAQBOV010000017.1, read on the forward strand.
TAGACGCGTTGGTCTCAAACACCAATAACTTCACGGTTGTGCCGGTTCGACCCCGGCTCTGGGTACCGAAAAGCAAATAAAAAGTCCTAATAATCAAATTATTAGGACTTTGCTTTTTATAAATATAAACGAACTCCGGAATCTGTGCTTAAGACGATAGCATTTTTTAGGAATTTGCGCAAACTCGTCAGGTGAGCGTGCATCAATAATTTGCGGCTGTTTCGATTGATTTACCCCGGCTTCCGTCTCATCAATACATGGTTTAATCTGATTTTGCTGCCCCTTTGCCTGCATGCACAGGATCATAAGATAGATCATAACAATCGAATTAAGCTTTTCATGTTTTTTTATTGAGCCGATGACCTGCGGCTGGGCCATAACAGCCAGCAGCAGGTATACCATTCTTATTTTTTTTTCATATTTAATTACTTGCTTTTAGGTGCCGCGGGAGGACCTATAATTAATGTTTGCGGAGCCACGGGTGTTACATGTATTCTGCGTTTAAGCACATCATCCCAATCAATAAACGGATAGATATTGTTTATTTTAGCTTGTTCGTCAAACAGAGCCTGCAACTCTTTTAACTTTTCGGGATATTTTTTAGATAGATCAATACGCTCATTAAAATCATTTTTCAGATCATATAGTTCCCAAACTTCATTATTGAAACCACTTGAAGGAGCGGCTGCTGGCGCACCGTTGTTATTTGAAGTATCAAAAAAATCAGGGTGATGATAAACTGCGGCCTTCCAGCCGTCTTTGTAAACAGACCTCGATCCAAAAATGTAATAGTATTGCACATGGTGCTGCGAAGGTGCCTCAGCATGATCAAATGAATAAGCCAAAGAGGTGCCTTGTAAGGTGTCCTGTTTAATACCCCTGATGTATTCAGGTAGCTTGATACCCAGAAATTGTAAGGTGGTGGGTAACAGGTCATTCACATGGCCGTATTGAGTGCGTAAGCCGCCCTTGTCTTTAATCCCTTTGGGGTAAAAAACAATTAAAGGGTTGCGGGTGCCGCCTTCGGCATTTGCATCCTGTTTCCAATATTTAAAAGGAGTATTTGCCGCTTGCGCCCAGCCTAACGGGTAGTTACCCTCAACTGCCTCAGGTGTACCTATCTCTCCTATTTTGTCCAGGTTATATTTTATATTTTCCTGCTCAGCAAGTGGCTTGCCAAAAAGTCGCTTGTCAATATCGCCGTTAAGGCTGCCCTCTTTACTTGCACCATTATCGCCCAGGATCACAAAAATCAAGGTGTTGTCCAACTGTCCACTTTGTTTTAAATAGCTTACCAAACGATTAACTTCGTGATCGGTGTAAGTTAGGTATCCGGCGTAAACCTCCATAAAGCGCGCATAGAGTTTTTTCTCGTCAGCTGATAAAGTGTTCCATGCTTTTATGTTCGAGTTACGTGGCGGCAGCACGGCATCTGGTGGAATAATACCCAGCTTTTTTTGTCTTTCGAAAACCTGTTCTCTGAATACATCCCAACCGCCATCAAACTTACCTTTGTACAGGTCACTCCATTGTTTAGCTACCTGGTGAGGCGCGTGTGTCGCCCCGGGGGCATAGTACAGGAAAAATGGCTTATCCGGTGCTGCTTTTTGCTGACGGGTCAGGTAAAAGATGGCTTTATCAGTAATTTGTTCGCTCAAATGACGCCCATCTGGCGTTACATGGGCATTGTCTTCTATCAGGTCAGGTTTATACTGATCCGTTTGCGAACCGAGAAAACCAAAATAATGATCGAAACCTTTACCACTTGGCCAGCGGTCAAACGGGCCGGCATCTGTAGCATCCTCGTCCGGTGTAACACCATATTTACCAACACCAAAAGTGTTGTAACCATTCTCTCGCAGGATCTCGGCAACGGTGCCCTTATCAGAGGGGATACGGCCATCATAACCGGGAAAGCCCGCTGATAAAACAGTATGTGCAAACCCGCCCATGTGCACATAATGCGCGTTGCGTCCGGTAAGCAAAGCCGCACGCGTTGGTGCGCAAATAGCACAGGTATGAAAATTGGTATAACGCAGTCCATTGGCGGCCAGACTGTCAAATGCCGGGGTATTTATTAGGCCGCCAAAAGTGCTTGTTGCTCCAAAACCGACATCATCCAGCAATATCCATAGTACATTGGGCGAACCTTTTGGCGGTTTAACAGGCGCTATCCATGCTTCCTTGGAATCTGCAAGCGTTCTGCCCACAACACCCTGGAAAGGTTGCTGCTGTTGCGTAAAATTTTGTGCCCGGGCAGAATGAATAATAAATAACCCCGACAGTATCGTAATAGGCAGGGTTTTAAATATGTTCGAATGGTTCATTTTTATTTAGATTATTTAGTTGTTAGAAAATAATGGCGTTACATCTATTTTTGGGGATAAACTTTAGCTTTACCCTTATCCCGCAAGGTTAAGGCTTCCTGATCTATCGCAACACGCACCATTGGCCCGTCAGGGGCAAGTTCACTGCCTTCAACCTTGGATTTAAATATGGGCCAAAGGAGTTGTGCCTGCCATTGATCACCTTCATAATGCGATATTCCGTAGGCTTTCGGATATTGGCGTGATATGAGCGCGGTAGCGAAAATGATGTCCCATAAAAAGAACATATTACCGAAATTTCCTTTGTAGTGTCCAACACCGTCATCAGTGGTAGCAGCATGGTGAGCATGGTGTGTTGCCGGCGTCGAGATTAACCGTTCAAGCACCCAGGCTATGGGATGCAGCACCCTGTATTTATACAAGGGTTTATCCCAGGGTATGCTGGAATGGGCAAGAGTGGTGATGGTTGATTTGATGATCCTTACCGCTATAGCCGGTATGCCTAAACCCAGATAAACCAGTGCTGCCGTAAGGTATATCTGCGAAAAAAAGATGGTATAAATTACATTTTGCCTGCTGGCCATAGCCATGCCCATATAAGAGGCAGAATGGTGTGTACGGTGAAACCGCCACAACCATGGCACCTGATGATGCAGGCGGTGATACCAATATTGCGTCAGGTCGTCTGCTACCGCGATAATGATAAATCCCCAGAAGAAAGGCACCCAGGTGAATGCATTTTTGGCATCAGAGAGTATAAAGGGTAAGAAGTGCAAGCTATAATAAGCAACTGCAGGTTGCACGACCAACTTTGGCAATGTAAAACAGGCGATATCCACATAACGTTCATTTTTGGGCCATTTCCCTTTATACAGCCCGAATGAAAATTCAAGTATTCCCAAAAAGAATACTAAAAACGGAAATCCGAACCCGTTCAGATTTTCCACCACTTTTTTGATGAATTCAATCGTTGCTTCCATTGTTCAAATTGTTTTTATTAGTTAATGATTTTACGTTTTGTTTTTCAGGCGTCTTGTTTTCCCATGGCCGCTCACCTGTGATCAAAAAGGTGATAAACATCAGCGCTATAGGCAGCAGATAGATCAACAGGCTCAGGAGCACGTTCCTTACGATCTGTTCTTTAGTTTCTTTTTGCATTTTCATGAGCTTCTGGTTTTAAAGTGTTTTGAATGAATGGTTTTTCCGCCGGATGGCGGCTAAGCAGGTGTTGGGTAAGCCATAGCCCGCCAACAATAATGGTAAAGGGGATAATAGTCACTATTATGCCTACCAGTATCTTTTTTCCTATAAGTGATACGTCTGATAATGTCATATGATGTGGTTTTATGATTACAATTTGATTAGTATCCGGGATTTTGAGTGAGCTTGGAATTGAGTTGAATTTCTACCAAAGGGATTGGAAACAATGTATTCTTGGCACTTGCTGCGGATTTAGCCGGTAGTTTATGTAATGCATCAACAAGTGTTGTACCGCCCCGGCGCACCAGGTCAAACCAGCGATGCCCCTCCTGTATAAACTCTTTTCTTCTTTCCAAAAAGATAGAATCCCTGAAATCCGATTGATTTAAAGACGGTGTCAAATTCGCCACATTTGCCCTGGCCCTGACCTGGTTAATAGCAGCATAAGCATTAACGCCCGGTGCACCATTTGTTTCATTTAATGCCTCGGCATACAGCAGCAATATATCTGCATAGCGTATGACAGGATAATTAATGCCGCTTTGTGGCTGGGTGGTAAGGGGCGATAAACTGTAATCAACGAACTTATTAAAATTGGGTATGCTGTATACCGCTGTTTTCCCCGTTGCAGCGTTATATTGTGTACTATAAAATGTAACAGCCCGGCGGGCATCATTGGCGCTGAAAAGTTTATATACGCTGCTGTCAGCAGGAATATCAATAGCCCAGGTGGCCGGATTAAACGAGGTGAAACTAAGGCTTAAATATTGTTCACTATTTACTTCTCCAAGATTTGTTTCATACTGTACCGAAAAAATGTGCTCTTGCCCGTTTTTAGTAGCTTTTTGAAAAACGTCTTTATAGCTAGGGAAAAGGGCGTAACCGTAACCGCCGTTAATTACGATGTTAAGTTCAGTAAGAGCGTTTGCCCAATCTCCTCGTGTCACATACACTTTGGCCAATAAAGCATGAGCTGCACCACCAGTGGCCCGGCCTTTATCAGAGCCGGTGTATAATTTGGGTAAATTGGTGGCATCCTTAAGGTCAGCGACAATTTGTGAATATACAAGCTCGGCAGCTGTCCGTCCAATTTTAAGACTGCTTACATCAATGCTAGCAGGGTTATGCAGCACCAGAGGGACATCGCCAAATAAACGCACCAGATTGAAGTATAATAAAGCTCTTATAAATTTTGATTCCCTAACCAGGCGCAACCGCAGGGTGGTATCAAACTGAATAGACGGGATATTATCAATAGCTATATTTGCCCGGTTGATGCCATAATAATGTTGCTGCCATATTTTTTGAACCCTGCTGTTAGCCGATACGTAAGTTTCAGTACCTAAGGCCCGTACATCGGGATTGGTATTGCTTGGACTATAAATCTGGTTATCGCTTCCGTTTTCAACCAGCAGGTTGAGTTGACGTCCATAGATCGGGAAATCACCAGCCGGATCACTGTTTAATGTTGCATAGATTGCGTTAACAGCAGTCACAGCATCGGATGACGTTTTATAAAATTGTGATGATACAATAACCGAACCAGGATTTTCTGTAAGCTTATTGCACGAAATCAATATAACACCAGCTGCTGCCAGTATGATTGTTATTTTTAGTATTGCTAATGTTTTCATTACCTTATTATTTATATCTGTTAAAAAGTAACACTTAACCCCGCCAGGAAAGTCCTGTTAGGCGGATAAGCGCCATAATCAATCCCCTGCTTGGTATTATCATTATCATAAAAATTTACTTCGGGATCCTGTCCGGTATATTTAGTCCAGGTCAACAGGTTCTGTGCAGCAACATACAGTCTTAATTGCTTGGCATAAAGTTTTGAAAGAACGCCACTGGTGAAAGTATATCCCAACGAAAGGTTTTTTAGTTTTAAATAAGAACCATCCTCAATATATCTGTCTGTTACCTGCGGAACCGGCGAGTTTGTAGCCCTGGCGACTGTACCGTTAGGATTAGTTGTACTCCACCTGTTCAATAAAGTAGCTGAGGCATTCAGGGTAAGGGTAGGTTTTTCCAATTGCTGTTGCAAGAGATTAAATATTTTATTACCGTAGGAACCTGCCAGGAATATGGAAAGGTCAAATCTTCCGTATGTGAAGGTATTACTGAAACTACCTGTAAATTTTGGCTGAGCGCTGCCCAGGTTATGATTATCGGCCGTCGTAATTTTCCCATCTCCGTTTTGGTCAACATATTTGGTGTCGCCTGCCTGCTGCGGTACACCCGCTAAAACAGGTACTCCTTTGGCTAGATCATTAGCAGTTAAAAGTCCACTGGTTGAATATCCCCAAAATGTCCCTACCGGAAGACCTACTTTAACAATTACCGGAGATACCCGGCCTATAGGTGCCTGCGGGAAAAAGCTGCTTATTCCCTGTCCCAGGTTCAATACTTTATTCCTGTTTATCGCAAATGCAATATTTGACTTCCATGAAAAGCTACCGGTTTTAATATTTTCCGTATTTAAACTGAGCTCGATACCTTTGTTTTCTACACTACCGACATTTTCAAGTTCGCTGGCATACCCGGTATAAAGTGGCAATGGCACATTAAGCAGTAAATTGGTTGTTTTTTTATAATAAGCATCAAAAACAAGGTTTATACGGTTATCAAAAAAGCCCAGATCGATCCCGCCATCATACTGGTTCGTAGTTTCCCATTTCAAATCAGGATTAGCTAACTGGTTTGGGGCCACGCCAGTTACCAGCGTACTGTTAAAATAGTAATTGGTTGGTGCCAATGTTGCCAGGGAACTGTAGGGTGGCACTTCGGAATTACCGGTTTGCCCTGCACTTAATCTTACCTTTAAGTTACTGATCGCCTGATTATGCGGCTTGAAAAAATCCTCCTGAGCTGCATTCCATGAAAAACCGATGGAAGGAAAATATCCCCATTTGTTATTGGCACCCAATTTTGATGAACCATCCACCCGTTCAGAAATGGTCAGGTTGTACTTATGCAGGTATGAATAATTGATTCTTGCCAGGTATGAATTTAATGTTGAACTATGCGCATTAGAGGTTGGTAAATTGGCAATGCCCGCATAAGCCAGGTTATTATCGCTTGTAAGGTCATTGGGGAATTTTTGTGCCGTTGCCACCACTGCTGCATCTTTTTCAAATTGTGTTGTGTATCCTGCCAGCACATTTAAAAAATGAGTATTGTTGAATGCATGATCATAAGTGATGGTATTCTCATTAAGCCAATTAACCGCATTTCCGGCACCTACTGATGCATATCCGCCTGCCGAATACCCTGTTGAGCTACCAGCGGGGGATCCGGTAAATGATGGGGCGTAATAATATTGGTGGATATCCAGTATATCGGCGCCAGCATAAACCTTCAGGGTTAATTCTTTCAGCAATTTGTATTCGACTGCCGCGTTTGCCAATATACGTGTCAGGTCGGTTTTGTTGGTTGTTGCTGAAATATCCTGCAATGGATTAGTAGGCGTGGTATTAAAAGGATTTGCAGTATTATAGCTTCCATCAGCATTTTTTATTGGAGCAATGGGTGATGTTGATAATAAAGTAGAATAAGCACTGCTAAAATTGATACTGTTATAAGCACTTCCATACAACTTGTTTTCTGTTGACTGGCTCCCAAAAACATTTGCCGATATTTTAAATCTTTCAGAAATGTTTTTTTCATAATTAACATGGGCTGAGTACCTTTTAAAACCTGTATTTAAGACGGTCCCCTCCTGATCAAAATAATTTCCGGAAATAAGATACCGCGATTTTTCATCGCCTCCTGAAATCGATAATTCATTATCCGATATCGGTGCACTGCCAAGGGCCGAGCTTTGCCAATCTGAGCCTGTACCAAAAGCAGTGATCACAGCATCGCTATACGTTTTGGGGCTGCCATCGCTTACGTTAATATCATTCACCAGCGATGCCCATTGCGATGCATTTAACAGATTAAGCTTTTTGGCAACCCGCTGGGTGCCGTAATAAGTAGTATATTTTATATCATTAGTGCCTTTTTTACCTTTTTTCGTTGTGATAATAACTACACCGTTAGCGCCATGAGAGCCATATATCGCCGTAGCTGAGGCGTCTTTCAGTACCTCAATAGATTCTATATCGCTGGGATTAATGCTTGACAATGCATTTACACTCGCCCCATTCGAAGCGCCGGTATTGGTATAATCATTATTATTATACACTATAAAACCATCAATTACATATAAAGGAGCATTGCCAAACGAAATAGAATTACCTCCTCTGATCCTGATTGTGGCTGTACCGCCGGGCTGGCTCGAGCTTTGGGTTACAGATACACCGGATACAGAACCTTGCAAAAGATTATCAAATGATGCCACAGGTTGATTAAGTAAGTTTTTTGACACAGATGCAACGGAACCTGTAACATCACTTTTCTTTTGAGTACCATAACCTACTATAACAATCTCATTTAAATTATTGTGATCCGGCTCAAGCCTTATAACCACGTTTCGGCGCGCCTTAATCGGAAACTCCCGGGTTCTGTATCCTACAAATGAAATTAGTATACTTATATTACCCTCGGAGCCGGGCAGCTGAAATTTCCCCTGACCATCGGTCGTTACAGCGGTCCCTGTTTCTTTTATTTTTATGGTGGCGCCTGGCAGTGCTGACCCATTTTCATCAAGTACTATACCTGAGATTGTCCTGTTTTCATCACCGACAGAATCTGCCTGCAAATACCGCCCCGTTCTATCTGTAACTTTATTATTATTAAGTTTTCCAGTACTTTTTGATTGGGCTGTATTACTGATCGTTAGGAAAAGGCTGAATAAATAAAATGAATATTTTAAATATTTTGGTATCCCGTATCGCACGGAACGAATATATATTTGCATATATTTAACTGGTTTTATGTTAATGATTAACTCGTTAGTAAAACTTTGTGAAGATCAATTAGTGATTCGCAGTCCTGGTTTGATCTATCATGTAATTGACCGGCAAGGCTTCCTTGCCGGTTTAATTTTAAGGCGTAAATTTTTATTTCATATTGATTGGGTAATTAAGTAGGCGGAACAGTAAAAAACAGTGAATAAAAGGTAGCCTGACTTGATTATCTGCTACATACAAAGGATAGAGCTGAGTGAAACCAATCAGCAACAACAGCACATCTGGCGGCCGCAAAGCATAGCAACCAGTTCAACTGATCTTTTATAAGGATGTAAAAAAGCTTTCATTGCATTTGTTTTTACATCACAAATATATAAACAAATCAATAATCTACTAAATCTATAGGATTTATATTTTATTTGCAAAAAACAAGAATATATCTTGCCAAAATTTAACATAATCTCAAAAAAAATAAATAAATGTCAATCTTTTAGGACTCTAAATATAGAAGTTGGGGAAATTATCAAGAGGTTATCTCAGGTGTTCCCACTGATAGCTACCGAAAAACGCCCGACAAAAGTAGCTGGTTGGCGATTATGGAGGCTTCTTGTTGACAACTTTTAGGCAAATCCGTTATTCTTTCTTCTGCACTCCTTTTTCCAGGTTTTCCTTTAACCTGAACTTTGCCATCTTGCTCAGCAGATTAAGCGCAAAAGGCTTGTCCAGTGGAAACTTGATATTGGATTTATGTATTTCGTAAGGAGATAATTCCTCGCTAAAGGCCTGGTATATTTTTATAGGATATGGAATGAAGAGTGAATAATGTTTTTATACGCTGCAACGTAAATCATCATCATTGTGCAAATTTTGATCCGGCATCAGTAAATCGCCAAAGATGTCATTATCTTTACTTTTCCTTTCATTGAGTTCCTTTTAACTTGCTTAACATAAAGATAATATTAAATTTACGTTTACATCATCTACATTTGACGTTAAATTAAACTTATGAAAAAGAGCAAAGAAGAGTCGCCGCTAAAAGCCGCAAGGAAAAAAGCCAGGAAGGCTATTGAGATACGTGTAGGTAAGCTGCTAAAAGCCATCGCAAGTGAATTAGGACAAGAAGCTTTGGATATTGACAAGGAAGCAAAAAAACTGGCTAAAAAGATCACTAAAGGTTTAAAGCCAGGTAAGAAAATTGACGAGGTAAAACCTTCAGCAAACGGCATTGCGCAACCTGTAAAAGCAGGCAATAACGTTCAGCCAGTTATTAAGCGGTCGATATCTGATGTCAAAAAGCCAGAGATTAAGGCGGCGGCGCAACCGAAATCCCTTGCATCAAAAGCAGAGGCAGTTAAAACGACGGCTCCAAATAAAGTTAAAAAATAAGCTGGTTAACGGTATAATAGTTTTAGACCTGCATTTAAATACGATACCGTTTTCATAAATCACTTTTTAAGGTTAAGCTGATCAGTTAAATGATAATAGAGCAATAAAGCATAAGGTATTTTCGGGATGATCCAGGTCGATTTTGGCGGCAGTATCTCCCCTGCATCGGCCACCGCTATCAATTGCTCTACAGTAAGCGGACAAATAGTAAAAGCAACAGCGTTTGGGTATTCATTGATGATCATTTCTATTTCTTCCATTGCCTTTTCGCCTCCTGCACATTTTAAACGGGGATCAGTTTGGGGGTCATTTATCCCAAAAAAAGGAGCCAGTACCGTTTCCTGTAGAATGGATGCATCCAGGATGGCCGCGGCTCCTTTGTTGATGTAAGTATGTGTTTTGGCAATCAGATCGTACCATTTCCCCGAAAAACAAAGCCCGATACAGTGTGTTGCCGCTGGTTGTACAGGCTGCCTTGATGGGTGAATCTCAAAATGTAGCTTCAGTTGCTCAAACAATTCAGCTTTTTCAACCTGCCAAGAGGGTATAACCACCCTGTCGTATTCTTCAATACGCAACTGGTCGGTCGCCATGTACAGGGACGATATCATATCGAATACCGGCAAGCCTTTTGACCGTTGTTCTTCAGCCAATATTGCCGAAGATTCAATACGATGGTGCCCGTCTGCAAGGTAAGAGGTCGGAACATGTGCAAACACATCAATGAGTTGCTGCTGCACTCCCATATCTTCGATCTTCCAAAGCCTGTGCAAGCCATGCTGGTTGCCCAGCGTAATCTTGTGATTATTAGTTCTTGTTTCGGCGATAATGCGATTAACTGTTATATCCGGTGGGTAGGTCAACAAAATGGGACTTCCCTCCAGGCCGGTATTTCTGCGATAATTTGTTAAGCGGCGTATACTATCGGCAAAGGTTAGTTCATGTACCCGGATGGCGCCTTTTTTGTAATCATCCAGCGAGGTTAATGCCCATATACCCGTTTGCCGGTAAGTTTTGCACACTACCTCGTATACGTACAGGCCCGGTGTTTGTTCATGCCATAACTGATCCTTTTCCAGCAAATCTTTCAAGGTGTCTTTTATATCCTGAAAGGCCCTGAGCTGTCCTTGCGGTGTTTCAGGCCGTTTTCTTGCGCCTGTTTCAAGCAACATCTTTAAAGGCGCTAAAGTACCCTCTTTGGTTTCATCGCCAGATACCGATTCCGCCTGTGGTGCAGTAAAAACCAATTGGTCTGCATAAAATGGATTGGGCCGTAAAGCTTTAAATGGTTGAATTTGCGCCATCATTCGATCTTAGCAAATCATTAAAAAAACAGTTATTTAGCATTGATAAAACAAACGCATAGATTACCAATGTTCATAATACCAGAAAATAAAAATTTGAAATTAGTTCTGCGATAGCCTGACCAAAGAAAAAGGGCCTGTGTTGAGGCCCAAAGGTTGATACTACTTTTTATTTGCCCATTTACGCTCATTGTCCCGGTTTGAGGTTTGATCAGAACGTTGGCCACCCCCATTACTGATGCCTTTTTGCTTCATATCCTCTTTGTGGTCAGTAAAAGAGCGATCAGATGTTGGTCTTCCCTGACCTTTGGGACTGCTTTTTAAATTTTGCTGCGTTTTCATAGTCGATCTTTTAGTTGTTAGCATTAGGATAACAACCAAACGGTCGAAATTGTGCCGCATAATTTGTATTAAATTCTAACTAAAAAACATATTCAGCGTTTATTTATCAATTCATTTAAATTTACACTATGAAAATATATCAGCAGGTAGTGCATTTGAGAGAAAGAAAAAGAGGCTTTCACCTTATAACCGGAGAGATCATACGCGCACTCCCCGAGATGAGTGAAATAGCAACAGGTATCTGCCAGATATTTATACAGCATACATCGGCTTCGCTAGGTATCAATGAAAATGCCGATCCGACCGTAAGGGAAGATTTTGAAACCTATTTTAACAAAGCGGTACCTGAAAATGACCCGGATTATCAGCATGACGCTGAAGGGCCCGATGATATGCCGGCACATCTTAAAGCAGCACTGCTGGGCAGCTCGGTTTCTATACCTGTGCATAACGGCCGGCTGGCTCTAGGTACATGGCAGGGCGTTTACCTGTGCGAACACCGTAACAATGGCGGCTCAAGAACTTTGATTGTTACTGCATGGGGGAATTAATGATAAATAGCGCCTGATCCGCCTCCATAAAGTGATATTAATTATAAAAGCCTCCACAGAATTTATCTGCAAAGGCTTCTGATTACTAATTAACTGTTTGCCAACCTATACATTCCCCTTCTTCAACTCTTTAACCGCATAATCTGCAGCTCGTGCCGTTAGTGCCATGTAAGTTAACGATGGATTTTGGCAGGCCGATGATGTCATTGCAGCGCCATCGGTTACAAAAACATTTTTAGCGTCCCAAACCTGATTCCATTCATTCAGTACCGAAGTCTTTGGATCGCGGCCCATACGTGCTGTGCCCATCTCGTGAATGCCACGCCCCAGTACGCCTTCCATTATATGGGTTTTTACACCCTTTACTCCGGCGGTTTCCAGCATTTCTTTGGCATCGTTGATCATATCGACGCGCATTTTATTTTCATTATCACGGATGATGGCATCAATGGCAAGAACTGGCAGGCCCCACTTGTCTTTCTTATTTTTATCGAGGGTAACTTTATTATCGTGATAAGGTAATGTTTCTCCAAATCCGCCGATGTTCATGGTCCAGTTTCCCGGTTCGCTCAGGGCATCTTTAAAGTCACCGCCTATGCTGTATTCTGGAATATTCCTGCTCCATGCTTCACGTGATGCACGTCCCTGATAACCAAAGCCACGGATGTAATCACGTTTTTCGCCATTTAGATTGCGGTATCTTGGTATATAAATACCATTTGCCCTCCTGCCGAAATAGTATTTGTCCTCATATCCCTCCATATTGCCGCTTGCACCCACGCCCAAATGGTGATCCATCAGGTTATGTCCGAGTTCGCCGCTACTGCTGCCTAAGCCACCGGGCCAGATATCAGTGGCAGAATTCATTAATACCCAGGCCGAGTTCAATGTCGAAGCATTCAGGAAGATCACTTTCGCGTAAAATTCATAGGTCTTGTTTGTTTCGGCATCCAGTACCTCTACCCCTTTGGCTTTTTTGGTATCCTTATCATATAATATTTTGGTTACTATTGACCATGGCCTTACCGTCAGGTTACCCGTTGCCACCGCTGCCGGTAAGGTAGACGACTGTGTGCTAAAGTAAGCTCCAAAAGGGCAACCCAACCAACATTTGTTCCGATACTGGCAGCTTGTACGACCTTTAAGCGGTTCAGTGATATTGGCTGTACGGCCAATTACCATATGCCTTAAACCCTTATAATGGGTATTAAATCTTGCCGATACATCCTTCTCCACGCAGTTCATTTCCATTGGCGGCATAAAATCGCCATCAGGCAAAATAGACAAGCCATCCCGGTTGCCAGATATACCTGCAAATTTTTCCGCGTAGCTATACCACGGCGCCAGGTCTTTATATCTTACAGGCCAGTCGACTGCAATACCATCTTTCAAATTGGCTTCAAAATCAATATCCGCCCAGCGGTAACTTTGCCTGCCCCACATCAGTGAGCGGCCACCTACCTGATACCCCCTGAACCAATCAAATCTCTTTACCTCCACATAAGGGCTTTCTTTCTCGTTCACCCAATAGTCCAGGTTGGTTTCATTTAGCGGATAATCTCTTTTCAATACGGGATAATCTTTGATCATTTCCTGGGTACGTCCTCCTCTGTGCGGAAATTCCCAGGGTGCTTTAGTGGCGTTCACGTAATCTTTAATGTGCTCAATATTACGGCCTCGCTCCAGCATAATAGTTTTGAGTCCTTTTTCTGTTAACTCTTTGGCGGCCCAGCCACCCGATATTCCCGAGCCTATGACAATTGCGTCGTATGTGTTAGTTGACATGGTTATTTTTTTAGATCTTAATGTTTATGATATTTTAGTTGGCAGTTTACATCAATTTGAAATTAAATATAAGTACTTAACTGCCCACTGCAAATTAACTCAATGCCTTTACAGCAAAATCCCTGCATTTAATCACCTCTTTTACAGCGTCTGAACCTGCCGGAATATTATATTCCAGCTCAATCGTTGCCGGGAATTTATATTTGTTCTTTTTGATCAGTTGCAACACCTCTGCAATCGGTGTATCGCCCTGCCCCCATGGCATATTCGGGCCCTCATGAAACTTTCTGTCTTTCATGTGCATGCTCATTATCCGGTCATGGTTTTTCAGGATAAACGGTACCGGGCTGCTGCTGGTCCCGGCGGTGTAGTGCCCAATATCGAGGTTAATAGCATTGTATTTTGACTGGCTCAAAGCGGTGTCCCATAAAGTCGGCGTAGCCTGGAGATGTGCATGATAGCCCACGTAAATTTTATGCTTGGCTGCAAAATCGCCTAAACGTTTTGTCTGGACGTCATCGGCCGGTAGCTCCACAGTAACGTGTGTTACACCCAGCGCTTTTCCGGCATTAAAGGCATAATCAATTTCTGCATCGGTGTTTTTTGCGCCTAATGCATTGGGTTTCCAGGCGTATATTTTTACACCCGCATCATTATACAGTTTTCTCAATTCCCTGAACTTATCCATAGAAACGCCTGCGCGCCAGTCAGCCACGCGTTTAAAATAAACTGGCCCCTCCTCTGCGCTGTTGCGTTGCGGTTTCCCGGCAAAAGCTTCGGCTGCATCGCCCATCAGTTCAATAGCGCTGATATTGCATTGAAGGCAATATTGCAGCAACTGCTCGGCGCTACCCGGCATACTTCTGAACGAGTAAGTGATCACACCGATCTGCACCCCGTTAATAACCGAATCGGGTTTTGATTGAAAAAGCGGACTTGCGGCAAAAACTGATTTAGAGGCTAAAGCCACGCCTGCTGCAGCAAGTACTGTACTGCCGATGAACCGGCGACGGGAAATGTTCTGGTCTTCCATAATTTAGTAAACTGGTTGGTTTGTTGAAGTAAAAACTAATTTACCAAGTTAAAGTTTGATTTTCAGAATTTACCATGTCAATTGTAAAAAAAGTGTTTCATTGACACTTACGGATCCTGTCATTTTACTTTTTTACCGGTTGCCACCCATATCAGTGAATTGATGATCAGTTTATCCTCATCGGGATTATTAAATGTGTGTGAAAGGTCTTTATTGGTATGGTGTTCATAATCTACATCATTATGACCCATATTAAAGTAGACCATTTTATAGTTTTTGTTGGTCCACACGATAGGATAATAACCGCTGTGCCATATTTCTGACTGTTTAGGTCCTGTGCCAAGCGGGAAACTTGTCGAGTCAACAGATAAAAGTATCCTGATATCGGGATTTTTCTTCAGATCGTTGCTCCAGCTGTACCATTCACTGGGCGATGCCCTAATAGTTTCTGGCAGACCCTTTGTAGCGGGATGTTTATGATCCTCTACTCTTAAAATAGCAGACGTTGGCCGCCATGTATTGCTTACATATTGGCCGGAACCTAAAAATTCATTATGATACCAATCCCAGTCCGCATTAAAATCAGACGGTGTTAAGGCGAAAGCCGAAAAATGAAATCCCAGCCATCCTCCCCCGTTTTTTACGTATTTTTCAAATGCTGTCCTCTGTGCGGGATCATCAGGACGCGTATCTAAGAAAATAACTGCCTGGTATTTAGCCAAAAATTCCGCGTTCAGTTTACTCCAGTCTTTGGTGGAATCATAAGTAAAGTTATACTCTTTGGCCATCTGCGCAAACCACTTGTTCGCCTCGTGCACGAAGCTGATATGCGCCTGGTCATTGCGCGCAGTAAAAAAGGCGATAACATGAAATCCGGGCTTGGCACTTTGTGCGAAATCGTTTGAAAAACTAAAAGATAGTACGCACAACACAATTACTTGCACTGTAATTTTATTGATCCTGGTCATAATAAAAATGGATGGAATAGTTGAATAATTGGAAAGGTAAAAATAAAAATTAATGTTTTGCATGGATAGCATTCTCATCTTCATTGATAAGGCGATTAACTTTTAAAAGCATTGGAACCTTATCATTCTTACTTTCCGCCATTGGCTTTTAAGTCTGCGATACAATTTGCATCAAGAGATGGAACCGCACTTAATGCGCCGGTGAACCCTGCTTCTACATCATAATACATCAAACAGACCGGATTATCGCAATGAGCACCATTGCCTGCGCCTTTATGATTGATCTGCATTGGCGAGCCCTGATCTACCAAACCCATTAAATGCCCAAATTCATGCTCCAGCAATGTAGTCATCAATATTGATTTACTAACCTGTCCGGATTGGCCGGAGTTATCATTTAGGGATTTGCCAAATATGCAGAAAGAAGTGTTCCAATAGGAAGTGGCTAAAATATCAGCATTTGAATAGCCATTCGTGATCAAAACATACACACTAACTACATCATTACCGGTAAAATACCTGCGGTAGCTTCTTTCTATACTTACTATATTAAATAATGATGCCACAGATAAACTGCTTGCGCCTATTTCTTCCTGTATTATCGTAATACCGTTGGGTTTATCAATCCGTGTTTTTAAAAAAGCAACCAGGTTATTTAAAGCTGTAGCATCCGGCGCATAACCCGGCATGTATTGTATTTCAATCTGCAATGAATGATAACGGTATGAGGATAACAGATCATTGGCAGAAGTGCCAAGAGTCCGATAATCAAAAACGCCTCCAACCGATTCTTTTTTACACGCGCTAAAAACGAATGAGAAAGAAATTAACAAACAAAGAATTAAATTTCTGGCCAAAATGATTTTTATTCTTTATAAAAATAGCTTAATAATAGAAATAAGCAAAATCTTTGTTGCTGCCCCTGGGTAACGGTTCTGATGATTTATTTCCCGGGAATCGCTTAAAAAGATTAATCTTATGAAAAAGCCAGGCCTTTTTTCTGAAGGCCTGGCTTTTTCATCGCGGACAATTATTGTTTAAAAGATCAATTAGTGATAGCGATAGCAGGACAATCTAAACAATCATTATTATGTTTATGTAAAGTAGAAACCAGTCCCGCAACCGAAGCAGTTGTTACACTCGAGGTGCCAACCGGGGGGATGGTTTTGCCGCTAAATATAGCATCAGCAGGGCCGGTTAAATTTGAACACAAGCCATTTAACTCAGCAGTTATTAATTGATGTCCTAAGGTTAGCAATCCGTTGCCGTTAGGTGTTTGCTTTAAAATAGAAAGAAGCTGTGTGTTGGTATAGAATTTTCCTCCTATAGTAAGACCATTCACCGGCCAACTGGTAGTATCGGTGTTCTTCCAATAGCCAAAACCATGATGCCCACCATTAACCCCACAATCATTACAAGGGTTTGTTTTAGCACATGGATCGGTCAAAAACGAAAAAGCGCTTCTGCTCTTAGTACTGTTACCATGTGCAAATGCTCTGAACACATATTGTGTTCCGCATACTAAAACACCGTCGTTACATACGGTAGTTGAAAGGCCCAATTGCTGATTTAATTCATCATTCAACAGATCGCCTATATATACGGTTACACTTCCGTTGGCTCCCAAATTATAGGAATTGATACCTGCCTGAACAGTATTTTTTGCACCATATGGCACGCCTGAAAAAGAAGCTTTACAATAGGTTGTGGAAGATGTATCTGCAGGCCATACATGACCAATAGCATCAAAAGCAGCCTTTGTCATCCATTGAATTGAAAAACCCGCTGGCGCACCGGAGGCACCTGCAGTGACAGTTAATGCAATAGATGCTTGTGTATTACTGCCGGCACAAGATAATTTAAGGGTGTCATAAACATTTGTGCTTTGGCTGCCGCCTTTGGCATCGCTTGTTACAGATGGCAATTTTTTCGTCTCTTTTTGGCAGCCAAAAAATAACAAGGTCAAAACGCCAGCCGTTAGCATGGCGGATAGAAGTAATTTGTAAGGTTTCATAGCTTTTAAATTAAAAGGTTCAAGAATTAATTAAGGTTAAATTGTGTGTACCATATATAAAAGTGCGAACATCTAAATTAAATACTTTTTTTAACTATCTGAAACATAATTGTTTATAAATATTATATTAATCCCCGGTTATTATTTTAAATAAGTACTGGAATATCTTAATCTGTAATTAGATTTATTGTCAGATAATAACAAAATCATTAACTTAAAGTAGGATGCTCATTTATAAAAGAAAAACGAACGAGCGTAATTTTTTATTTAATTAGCTTAAAAAGAGGTATTTATAATTTAAAAACGCGGATTTGGCTTCGGCCTTATGGAATTGGGGCCGCTGTTGGGCGCTTTTTATTGCAGCTGAAAAGAATATTTTATTTTGCTGACATTTTGAACTTCAGCGATCCGATTGGCCTGCCGGGAGCTGATTTTATACCAGCCGCTTTAATGCAGCAAGCAATTGCTCTAGCGATACCAGGGGCAGTGACTTGGCCTGAACTGAAGTAGCAGAAAATGATTTCCAATAATTAGAAAACCGGAGTAAACGATAACACTCAGCAATATCCCGGCCCCAGCACATACCACAGACGGGTAAATGTGGACGTGAGCCCGATAAAACCTGGGCTTTCCCATATCCCCATAATGTAAATAATGAGCATAAATTTTTAATAATTATTCAGTTTTAACGCTATAAAGGGAAGTTTCTCCGGTAATAAAAAGGGTTTTATTATCTTTTCCGCCAAAAATCAACGATCCCGGCCTTTCGGGCACTTTGATCATGCCGGTCTGCTTGCCCGATAGGTCAAAAACATAGATCTCTCCATCAGCGATATAAACATTCCCGTTGCTGTCGACTGCCGAACCGAACTCTCCTTTTTCTGCAAAATATTTCAGATCGGAAAGATAGCCTCCGGGGCTAACGTTCACTTTTACTGTTCTTTTGTCATACTCATCAGCCACCTGCATCGGCTTACCCGGAAACCCCTGCGACAGGCAGGTTGACCTTGCCAGGTCATATACAAGGGGGACAATAGTTACCCCGTCCGGCGCTACAAAGCATTCAGTGGCTTTATTGACAGTGACGGTGTTAAAATCATGATAATCACGCCAGCGATGTCCGGGGTAAAGGGTTTTGTAAACCTGTTTTATGCTTCCCATCGGCGCTTTATCCAGTAAACGGATACTTTCATCAGGGTTTGCCGGATTTACAGAATAAACAAGCGTGCCAAAGCCCGAATTTCCCCATCCGCTGAACGAGGTGCCCGCTGCATCAGGCGGATTGGTAAACACCTCGGGTTTACCATTAATCAGGTAGCCAGGTTTGGGTACATATTTAAATACGACCAACAGGTTATCCATTTTGTCGCAGGCCAGCGATAAAGGCTCCCATGGGTAATCGGCGAGCAAACTGGTACTTCTGTTTTCCGCTGAATATTTATATATCCTGCGCAGGCGTGAATCGCAGAAATAAATATTGCCCTTACTGTCGCTGCAAATGCCTTGAGCAAATTCAAAACCAGTAGCAAGTTTTTGCATTACATTTTTTGATTGCCATATCATCGCTTCAGTGGCCTTATCGATATAAAGCCTGTTAAATTCCCAGGGGCGAACGGTGGTATTACTGTTGACATCATATAAAGGCACATTGGTGGTATATTTAATCTGGCTGTAATTATGTACATTCAGAAATTCGATACCGGATGATCCCCAATTTCGGATTGAATAAGGGTAAGGCTTAATGACACGGATCACCCTGAACATATACAGGTTGGCAAACACCAGATCATGACAGTTTTCCAGCTCCATCGGCTGGCATTCAGTACTCTCACGGCTTTCTTCCTCCAGTTGCATGGCATAAACCCTGAAATTGGCCACGTTATTAAACCGCACCTCGTTACGGACATGGTGCTCTATCGACATCGCATAAATATGACTGGGTGTACTCGTATTGGATACGTATGCACCGGCAGCAGCATAAGTACTTGCCGACCATATATTTTCAAATGTTCCGCCTCCGCCCTCGGTTATCCAAAGGCTCCAGTATTGTGTATCCCATGAGGGGTCGGAACCATTTCCACGGTTTAGCCTGTTGTCTTTTGTTTTATCAGTCGGCGGTTGTTTCCATATACGCTCCATGCCGCCGTGACCGCCAACAAATTTTACATCATTGAGATAAGAACCCTCTCCGGCTGTCCATTTGCAGGCAACTGCACGCGGATTGTCAGCCCCAGTTGACAGTCCTATGCCGGTAACAATATTTCGCCCCCCCTTAGCTGTTTCCAGCAATGCTTTTGGAGACCCGAAGCTCCCGAATGATTCCGTATTATTAGCCAGTATAAATTGGGTTGCCATGGGGCTCAGTCCTATCAATACGGTGTTAGGTTTTAGTTTGATGGTTTGGCTTACGCGATACCAGCCAGTGGGTACATAAATGGTCGGATATTTATCAATAGCATCCTGTATGACCTTTGTATCGTCAGTGATTCCGTCGCCTGTTGCACCTAATGATTTAAGATTTACCCAGGTATCTATAGCTGGGAAATCCGGAATATCACTTTTGGCAGGTTCAGGCAGATTTTTTAACGGCTCGATATCCTGTATGGTATTAATCACAGGGTCTGCATGCAAGCTGTCCATCTGCAGGCCATGCATATAATTGTTTACCCGGTAAATATTGCCAGCAACCGTGACTCGCGTTCCGCTCTGTTTATAGTGTACAAATACAGGTACATCACGGCAGATGATATTTCTAAGGCTAATTTGGTTCCCGGCGTTCTCCTGTTCGCTCACTGTTATCGCCGGGCCTGAAATATTTTCAAACCGGCAATCTTCCATAAACAGTTTTTCGGTATAGTTGGATTCTATATCGATCACTTCCGGATCATTTTTCACCCGCATACGCACCATAGTCAGGCCTGCCTCCCGCGTCAGTATGGCTGCCTTACGCTGTCCTTCAAAATAGGTATCTATCGTCATAAACTGCCACCCCGGTGATGGTTTGGTGGTGTAGATGCCGTACTGGCCGCCAAAAAAACGAACATCATGCATCTCATTACCTACATCAAACATCCCGGCTTTGCCATTACCGATATTAATATCCACATGTGAAATAAAGCTGTGCTGGGCATAATGTGTGCGCAGGGCAACTGCATAAGGATTGCCATCCTGAATTTGCAGGTTGATGTTTGATATTGCACTGTAAAAAGTACCGGCGCCTGCATCATTTACTTTTTTACCCGGCTGCGTAAGACTGCTGGTAAACCAGATCATATATTTTGCTTTGCCTTTATCGGTACTGTCAGGCGTTTGAAAACCTGGCGAATTTTTGATCAGGACAATAACCGGTCTCTTTTTACCATAGCCTATTAAACGCACGGCCTGCGGAACGTAGATGGTTTTGCTGATGAGATAAGTACCCTCCGGAATGAAAAGTATCCCAAAATTATGCTGACTTTTGAGCTCATTGATGGCTTGCTGAAGAACATCGGAAACATCAGCCGAACCATCCGCTTTAACCGGGTATTTATCTGGTGTAAAGTAGACTGCATCTGAATCCTGTAATCTTTTTTGATAAAATGATATGCCGTTTTCTTTCGTATTAAATCCGCGGGACTTGTTTTGACCGATGCTGAATTTAAAGCATAATGAGAGCACGGTAAATGTTAAAATACCTATTTTCAATTTGATGTTTGATTAGATATGAAATTTAATGTTTGATTAGTGCTGATTGTTACAAGATGTCAATCAGTTCAAGAGTGTTTTAAGATCAGCTTATACATCTCTGAACCGGCTAACAAAAAAGCACCGGTGCCGTATACTTCCGTATCCTGCTGGCTTACTGTTTCTGGTTTTTCGCCTATCTGTTGTACATATCCCAGTTTACCGTCGCGATGCACGGATACCGTTAAAGCTTTCCATGCCTTGTGCACCACTTTATGATATTTATCATAAGGCAGCAAACCATTGTTGATGCCATAAGCCAATGCATAGCAATAAAATCCGGTGCCGCTGGTTTCCTTGACCGGATAGCTCTTAGGGTCAAGTAAAGCTGCGTGCCAGGTGCCATCCTTATGTTGGAGCTTGGCGATTTTTTCGGCCATTTTTCGATATAGTTCTTCAAAATGGGCACGCTCGGGATAGTGTGCAGGCATATTATCCAGCATCCTGACCAGTCCCGCCATTACCCAGCCGTTTCCCCGCGACCAAAATACTTTTTTCCCGTTAGCCTCTTTTTGGGTAAAAAATCGGCTGTCCCTGTAGTATAGATTTTCGTCTTTATCAAACAGGTAATCGGTTGTTTTGAACCACATCTTACTGGCAAAATCAAGATATTTTTTTTCGCCTGTGGCAGATGACAGGTAAGCAAAAGCAGGCGGCCCCATAAACAAGGCATCACACCAGGCCCATTCCCTGTTAGCTATGTTGTTCTTCCATTCAAGCGATTCGGCATGTGGCCGGTCTATAATACTATCGGCCAAAGCTTTAAAATGGGCGATCATTGCTGGTTGTTTATTAATAAGATACAATTGAGAATACATTTGGGCCACGCAATAATCATCAGCCATATTGCGGTTGGGGCCGGTATTCCATTTGAGGCTGTCACCGATACTGTGCATATCGTCAAGGTAAATGGCATTATGGCTAACCTTGTAAAGTGCAACATACCCGGCATAGCAAGCGCCCATTGTCCAATGCCAACTGGGATGTTTTCGGCCATGCATCTGCCAGGCCCGTAATTGCCAGCTGGCAACTCTATCCATTATTTTTAATACGGAATCCGGTGTTACTTTTTTCTTGGCATATACGGCTTGCAGATTGAGTGCTGCAAGTAAAAAAACAAGAAGGAACTTTTTCACGATAGAACAGGTTTAAAAAATAAAAGTATAAATTAATCGCATTAAGTTGATAACAGTAAAAAAAAATAAAAGGTTTGTCCAATATTGTCCGGGCCGATCGTCATCGAGTTAAAAAACTTTAAAATTAAAAACCATGAAAGAATTTTTAATGATCTTCAGGAACAATGCACTGCCGGAAGCAAAGTATTCCCCTGATGAAATGCAGGCTATTATGAAACAATGGGAAAACTGGATGGGCGGAATAGCAGCACAAAACAAGCTCGCTAATAGCGGCAGCCGTTTAGGCACCGAGGGTTTGACAATCAAACCCGGTAATGTGATCATCAACGGCCCTTATGCTGAAATTAAGGAAATTGTAGGCGGCTATATCATTGTAAGGGCAGAATCGCTGGAGGAAGCTGCAGAAATAGGCAAGGGCTGTCCCATACTTAACGTAGGCGGAAATGTCGAGCTGAGAACACAGATTCCGATGAACGGCTAATTTTAAAGGCTTCTGTTCCCTATATTTACCGGGACAGAAGCCTTTTTAAATTTATGCAGGAAAAAGAACTGATACCGCATTTATATCGTTCCGAATTTAGAAAGATAACTACCGTATTATGCAGGTCGTTTGGTATAGAGCATATTTCTGTAGCAGAGGATGTGGTAAGTGATACGTTTTTATTAGCTGCCGAAACATGGGGTTTAAAAGGTGTGCCAAACAATCCTGCTGCATGGCTTTATGTCGTAGCTAAGAACAAAGCAAAAGACTTTTTAAAGCGGGAGACACTCTTCACCCAAAAGATCTCGGCTGAAATAATACTGTCAAACTCCGCCTCAAATGAAACGGACCTCGACCTGTCTGCGCAAAATATTCAAGACAGCCAGTTGCAGATGATGTTTGCCATTTGCCATCCCGCTATACCACCTGAAGCTCAAATTGGTTTATCCCTGAGGATACTTTGCGGCTTCAGCATTGATGAAATAGCCCATGCCTTTTTGACCAATAAAGAAACCATTAATAAAAGGCTGTATCGCGCAAAGGAAAAACTGAAACACGTTAAAGTAAAGATCGAGTTACCGTCTGATGCCGGCATCGATAAAAGAATAGAAAATGTACTGACCACACTTTACCTTCTGTTTAACGAGGGCTACTATTCTTCGAACCGGAATGTTGTATTACGGATGGACCTTTGTCTGGAAGCCATGCGCCTGACCCACATGCTTACCGAAAATGAAAGTACCAATAAACCCTTTGTAAATGCTTTGCTTGCTTTGATGTGTTTTCACGCCTCAAGGTTTGAGGCTCGGACAAACCCAGAAGGCGAACTTATACTTTATCAGGAGCAAAATACTTCCTTATGGAACAGAGAATTAATTACCCAGGGAGAATATTACTTAAACAAAGCTGCTACTGGAAATCTATTGTCAAAATACCACCTGGAAGCAGCCATAGGCTACTGGCATACCATCACAGATAATGACACCCAAAAATGGGAAAAGATACTTAGCCTGTACAATCAGCTCCTTATGGTTGAATATTCTCCTATCACAGCATTGAACAGGACTTATGCATTATCGAAAGTATATAACAATAAAAAGGCCATTCAAGAAGCTGAAAAACTGAGGCTTGATAATAACCATTTATACCATACTTTATTAGGTGAATTATATACAACAATAGATTATACTAAGGCAATACAACATTTGGAATCTGCCTTAAAACTTGCCCGGTCAGCGGCCGATAAAAAAGTAATAAAGGATAAGATCAATAAATTGGATAAAGTAAAAAATACTTAATTTAACATCCCCGTCAGACAGATCTATGGCATACGATATAAAGCTGGCCGACCGTGTGCGCGAAGCCCTTGCAGATACGCCCAATGTGGAAGAAAAGAAAATGTTTCGCGGCGTTACCTTTATGGTGAACGATAAAATGTGCATCAGCGTTAGCGGCGATGAATTAATGCTTCGCCTCGACCCGGAAATGACCGGGCAGCTCGCTGAGGAAAACGGCACCAGACCCATGATCCACGGTGGCAGGCACATGAAAGGTTTTATTTACATCAGCGCAGAACGTTTCCGTAACAAGAAGGACTTTGATTACTGGGTAAAGCTTGCATTAGATTATAACCCGAAAGCGAAATCATCAAAGAAATAAAAGTACAGCTGTTCTGGCTTTTGCGCGATGAACATCTTGAACACCCGTAAATATTTAATGACCAGCTATTTAATTTTTCGCAAGTACGGAAAATAGTGTCGCCAATTGATTTCACTTGGCCGCGTATTCCGCCAAACCACTATTAGATGAATGAGTGGACAATGCAAGGGGATTTTGGATGATGAATACTGCTTGACTCAGAAAATTTAATTTCCTTAAATTTACATTCTTAATCAATATAACATGAAACCCTTCCCAGTGCCCACCTACGAGCAGGCACCAGCAGATGCCCGTCCTGCATTTGACCAGTTTAAGAGATTGACCGGAAAAATGCCCAATCTGTATGCCACAATCGGCTATTCAGCCAATGCGCTGAACTCCTATTTACATTATGTGAGCGAGCAGGCCCGCGGAACTTTCCATGCGAAAGACCGGGAAGCTATTTACCTGATCGTATCGCAATTCAACGGCTGTGAATATTGCCTGGCCTCACATACACAATCGGCCATCAAAAATGGCTGGAAGGAAGAGGAAACCCTTTTATTACGCGCAGGCACCCATCCTGAACAGAAATGGCAGGTGATCTACCGCGTTATCCGTTCCATAATTGAACAAAAGGGCAAGGTAAGCGATGAATTGCTGGATGAGTTTTATGCTTTGGGCTATCATGAAGCTGCAATAATTGATCTGATGGTACTCATCAATGTAATGAGCTTTACCAATTATACTTATCGCCTGACCCAAATTCCGATAGATTTTCCACTTGCAAAAGATATTTAGAGACGCATTTACAGAGGCGATGCATAGCCTCTGTAAATTGGATTTATTCAACCCGAATGATCATGCAAAATTTTCCAGCCATCTTTTGTATAGATCATAACCAGCGAATAACGGCCCGAACGTTCCGCCAGGTTATTGCCGGATAAGGTAAATTTGCCGGTTAAAAGTGCATAATTGGCTCCTAACAAGGTTACCTTAAGCTCATCATAATGCAAATTTTGTTTGGGCATTTTCCCGTTAAAATACTTCTTCCCATACAGATCTTTTATCGCACTTAATCCCACGGGGCCTGTCGGCATCATCATGGTAGATGAACTGGTATACATTTTCATAAAACTATCGAGGTCTCCTTTGTTCCAGTCATTTTCAGAATTTTTCATTGCCGAAATAATCGCAGCTTCTTTTGAATGAGCGTCCGCGCCTTGCTGCGCTTTAACCTGCATTGTCAAAGCAGAAAAAAACAGGAAACAGGATAGAGTTAATTTAACCTTTTGGCTGGATTTCATCATGATTCGATTTTATTAAATAGACCAATATTAAAAATTAAAATCAGGTGATCAAAGTTGGCCCCTTACATCAGGGAATTCCAATTTAAATCTTGTTCCTTCGCCATATACACTTTCTGCGCTTATTTTTCCTTCCATGCTTTCAACCTGTATTTTAACCATAAAAAGACCCATTCCCTTACCTTCAACACTGGTATCAAACCGTTTATATAATCCAAACATGTTTTTTAAATTCTTTTCTTCTATACCCTTACCATTATCTCTGAACAATATTTCCAGCTTACCCTCATTTTTCCTGGTAAATATTGAAATAACCGGTTCAACATGGGGACGTTTATATTTTATGCCGTTTAATATCAGGTTATAAAATATGCTGTGCATATAACTTTTAATAGCTATCATCTTATCGGCCGCTTTAAAATTATAATTTACAACCGCATTTTCATTGTTAATTAAATGGCGGAGACTCAACACAATATCCTCAACAAGTTTCGGAAACGATACTACTTCGCTGCGTTCATTTACCCGGTTGCTCACCTGCAAAATATGGTTCAGATCTAATATCATGTTATCCAGAACATTAATTGAAGTTGCAAGTGCTGTTTTTACTTCCCGGTTCTCATTTAAATCAAAATCAAAACCGTTGAGCATGTTTGAAAGTCCCATTATGTTAGCTACCGGCGCTCTTAAATTGTGCGAAACGATATAGGTGAATTGCTCCAGGTCCCTATTACGCTGAACCAGGTCGGATGTCATTCTGTCTCTTTCCATATCTGAAACTTTCCTTTCCGTAATATCCTTAAATGCAAGTATAAAGCCCATGTTTTCCTTTTGTTCATTAGCGATGCCTGCCCATCTCACCTCGTACCATTTAACAGATCCATCGTTAAGATCATAGCTGGTTTCATAACTAACCATTTCGTTGCGTGTTATTTTTGGGATCGCTTCCTTAAAGTTGGGTATTTTACTTTTGGGGAAATAGGCAAATGCATAAGCACCAACTTTTAGTTTCTTATTGAATTGCTCCAGGCAAAGCTCATTTGCTTTGGTATTAAATGAAACTATTTTATGTTCAGCATCACACAGCGCATAAGCTATATCGGTATTTTCAAAAATAGTTTGCAGGTTAGCTTTAGATTGCAGCAGAAGTTCTTCAGCTAATTTCCTGTCAGTAATATCAATGTGCAATATTACTGCCCCTTTTTTGGTTCTGTCTGTCAAAGGGGCTACAATTAACTGGAACCAAACTTTTTTATTCTGGGAATAGTACGAGTACTCCATCGAAAATTCGTCCCTTAATCCTGCTATTACTTCATTGATTCCTTTTGCAATCTTTTTTCCCGATAATGCATCGACTCCTGTAGCTTTCTCTGAAATAGCTACATAACTATAGCCAATGCCATATCTGGGAACTCCAAGGTTATTTGCAAGCGTAAATTTCTTCCAGGATTCGTTTACCGCGACAATCTTACCGGCTTCGTTAAGCAGTACCATATTGGCGGGTAAAGCATTCAAAATATCCGATTGCCGGTCGCTTGCCGCTTTCAGCTCTTCAATATTCTCCTGTATTTCTCTTTGGGCCAGCTTTGAGCGGGTAATATCCTGGGTAAACCCTATAATATGTACCCGTTCGTTTTTTTCGTTCAGCTCAAACTCAAACTGTGCATGTAAATACCTGGTTGTACCGTCTTTATTTATTATCCTGAAATCCGCTTCAGCAGGTTGAGTGTTATCAACCGCATTTTTAAAATTGTTTTCAATTTCTTTAACATCGTCAGGATGGATATTTCTTATAAAATTTTCATAAGAAGGTTCTATTTCGCCCTGTTTATATCCCAGAAGTTCATAAGTTCCTGCAGACCAGTTTGTCGTATCGGTAACCAGGTCAATTCTCCAGGTGCCAAACTCAGCCAATAATTCGGCCTTTGTAAACAGCGTCTCGCTGGCAAATATTTTATTTAAATAAGCCTGGCGCTCAATATCCGACTGATGTTTTTCAACAGCTTTAACAATCGCGCTGGGTAAACGCTGAAGCCTGTCCTTTAATATATAATCCGATGCACCTTCCTGCATCACATTTACCGCGAATTCTTCTGATACGGTAGCGGTAATCAGGATGAACGGAATATTCTTCCCGCTTTGCTTTAAGATATCCAAGGCCTCAAGTGAATTAAAACTTGGAAGCGAATGATCGGAAAGAATAATATCAGGATCAAATTCTGCAAGTGCTTTTGTAAAGTCTGCTTTGGTGTCAACAATACGCTTTTCAAATGCTATTCCTGATTTTTCTAAAGTTCTTTCTACCAGTTCCGCATCGCTTTTAATATCCTCTATGTGTAATATTTTTAAACTGTGGGACATGACATATTAGGTAATCATACGGTATAAATTATTCAGCAACCTGATTGGTAATTAACCAATAAAAGCCCAGCTCAGACACGGCTTTTGCAAAACCCTCAAAATCAACCGGTTTTACTACGTAACTATTAACACCAAGGTTATAACTTGTGATAATATCCTGTTCTTCTTTTGACGATGTCATAATCACTACCGGTATCGTCTTGGTATCTTCGTTTGATTTGATCTGCCTTAACACTTCAATACCATCCACTTTAGGCATTTTAATATCTAACAGAATTACTTTAGGCTTATTTTCTTTACTCCGGTTTGCAAAAGTTCCTTTTGAAAAAATAAAATCAAGTGCTTCCGCTCCATCTTTTACATGGATGAGCCTGTTAGCAAGATTTACTTTTTTTAAAGCCCTTATGGTCATTTCTGCATCATGAGGGTTATCTTCAACTAATAAAATTTCTACGTAGCTGTCATTCATAATTTGATTTTTTAGGTAAACTGAAATAAAATGTAGCGCCAATATTTTCTAAGCCTTCGGCCCAAATTCCTCCGTTATGTTTGTCAATTATTCGCTTAACCAAAGCCAGCCCCACCCCGGTTCCCTCAAATTCTTCCTGGGAATGCAGACGCTCAAACACACCAAACAATTTCCCGGCATAAGCGATATCAAAACCAACCCCATTATCCTTTACATAATAAATTGTTTGTGCTTGCTCATCCTTTGATCCGATTTCGATCTCGGGATTTTCTTTTTTTGATGAATATTTTATGGCATTACTTACCAGGTTGATTAAAACCTGTTTGATCATGCCCTGATCACCCTCCGCGGGCGACAATAAATCAATATTGATCCGGTAATCTTTATCAAGCTCATTTTGCAACAACTCATTGACTACGTTTGTCGCAAGCACTTGCATATCAACTTTTGTACGTATCAGTTCCTTTTTACCGAGACGCGAAAAAGAGAGCAGATCATCAATTAACTTCCCCATCATTTTTGCGTTTGTAATGATGTTGCGAATGATCCGGTTTCCTTCGGTATCAAGATTTGCCTCATAATCCTCTTTCAGCATAATGGAATAACCACTGATAGCCCTTAGGGGTGTTCTCAGATCATGCGAAACCGAATATGAAAATGCCTCAAGTTCTTTATTGGATGTTTCCAGTTGCAGCGTTCGGATAGCAACCTCTTTAACCCTTTCTTCCAGCTCAGCACTAATGACACGCTGTTCTTCTTCCAGTTTCTTCCGTTCAGTTATGTCACGTGTTATCTTGGCAAAACCGATCAGTTTCTTATCTTGATCATAAATTGCTGTATAAACGACGTCGGCCCAGAATTTTGAGCCGTTCTTTCTAACCCGCCAGCCTTCATCTTCCGCGCGTCCTTCTTTTGTCGCCTTTTCAAGTAATTGTTGTGATTTGTTGCTCTTTATATCTTCTTCTGTGAAAAAAGAAGACGAAGGTTTTCCCAATATCTCCTCTTCGGTGTACCCTTTTATCTTTTCAGCGCCCTTATTCCAAAGTATAACCCTGCCATTTGCATCGAGCATGATAATGGAATAGTCCTTTACCTCTTCAACAAGCAGAAGATATCGCTGCCGGGACACCCGAAGAACCTCCTCGGACATTTTCCTGAGTTTTATTTCTTCACTAAGCTTCAGTGTGCGTTCCCTCACTTTCTCCTCCAGTTCCTGTTGTGTTTGCTGCACATTCACTGTCATTATATTAAATGCATGTGCCAGGTCTGCTAACTCGTCATTACGGTCCACATCAATAGAAATGGGCAGTAAATAATTTCCTTGTGATATAGCCGTTGCTGCAGCCGTTAGTTGATTCAACGGCCTTGTAATGTTACGGCTCATGATCCAGGCGGCAAAAATGCCGACGGATGTTAGTACCACACCAAAAATCGTTATCCAATTCATAAAACCCGATACACCTTCCATCATCCTTTGCTCTGAAAATTCAACCACTGTTAACCAATCGGTGTGAACAACATGTTGCGCTTTTGCAATCATTACACCTCCGTCAGGTTTACTGTATTCGGTTAGATCATTTAGGTGATTCACTTTAATTGGTGGCCCCACAACAGGTTTGATCATATTTGTCCAAAGGCTTCCATCAGTATTTCCTATATAAAGTATTGCTCCGGCCCCCATAAGCTGCGATAGCTGATCTACTGCTTTGGGAGTAGCACGCAGTAACTGCCAGCACATTACATATCCGAGAATATGTTTTTTCTCGGTTACGGCAGCAATGATGGGATAATACATGGAACCCCTCACGCTATATATTTTACCTACTTTGCTTGAATCAGGATCAACATGTGTGAAAGCCAATACATCTTTTGTATTTACTTTCAGGTCAACTGTTGATTTAGCAGAACGGAGCACAGGCATTAGCTTCTGATCCAGTAATTCTATCAAAACCCAGGTACTGTCTCTATGTAACTTATCAAGTTCCTCAAGTGTTTCTTTACGGAATTCTTTTCCTGCTGATTTAAGACATTGTATTACCGGATTTTTTGTAGCTGCAGTGTGGGTGGTCATTACCATAAATTGCGCCGATTGGCCAAGCATCGAACTTATCTGGCTGGTTACCGTATTGAGGCGATCCTTGCCTATCGTTAAGGTGGCTTTCCTCAAACTGTAATAGTTTGCAAAACCATATATTACAATGGAGAAGAGCAAAAATGCACATATCAAAAGTGGCAGACGCTGCTGTATAGACAGGCGTTTAAATGAAAGAAGGTTGCTCCAGGTTCGGGTCATAACTTTATCTTATATACCATCCAGACTTAAAAGCAGCATAAACTAAAACTTTTATACTGGTCTTGGAATTTCTGAACAGCAAAACTTTTGGATGTCCGCTTAGGTAAAATCCATTAACTTTTAACTATTTTTTAATTAATTAGAAGGATAACAGCCTCCGGATTATTAAAAAATTTTAGCATTAAAGTTAAATAATTAGGGTCTTTTAACAAATCTAATATTTATTTTTAGTTAATGCATACCGTTTTATCACCCATTTTTAACAAAAATCAGATAAGCTGACAGACATTGTTAACTTATTATAATTAAATATTTGCGCAGAAATAGCTACGAGAGCTTTGTAAATCATTGTGACAAAGCAACCCATACCACAATGCTCAGTCAAACCGGCATGAGGAATTTACTCTTTTTCATCCTCGTGATTGATTACACGGAGTGTTTGTACCAGTAATACCGGCGATCGTCAACAATTTTTATTTTTTTTAAAATGTTTTCTAATGCCAATCGTCTCTACCTTTAAAGGAGAAACAAATTGATCACCGCCGTAATGCCCGAAGAAAAAAATACCCACATCATACAAGCAATAAAGGCGTATGGTAAGGGCTTGTTGGGCTTTATCCGCCGGAGAGTTAAAAACGACGCCGACGCCGAAGACATTCTGCAGGATGTTTGGTACCAGCTAAGCGCCGTTGTTAACGCAGAGCCTATTGAACAGACGGGCGCCTGGCTATACAGAGTGGCCACTAACAAGATCATTGATAAGAACCGGAAAAAATCGGAAGAATTGTTTGACCTGAATCTGCCCGACGAACTGGATGACGACGAAGGCCCGGATTTCAGGGCGATCCTTTTGACGGAAGGCACTACCCCCGAAACCGAATATATACGCAACCTTTTTTGGGAGCAGTTATTTTTTGCGCTGGATGAATTGCCTGAAGAACAAAAACAGGTTTTTATATGGCAGGAACTCGATAATATTCCTTTTAATAAAATAGCACAACGCACAGGTGAAAATATACAAACGCTTGTGTCCAGAAAGCGTTATGCAGTGCTTCATCTGCGTAAACGGCTGAGACAGTTGTATGAAGAAATCACAGAATATTAAAAATTAAAGACATGAGAGATACAAATTTTGAAAACTCAGCTTACAGACATCAGTTTGGCTTCAGAAAGAAATTCATTTTTATACCGTTTTTAGTTGCCGGCGCTTTGGCCCTGGTCAGCTATATAGTCATGGAGTTATGGAACCATTTGCTTCCGGATATACTGCACACGGGAACCATTGATTTTTGGCAGGCCATGGGCTTATTTATCTTAGCCAAAATATTGTTCGGTTTTGGCGGCCGCGGGGGCCGCGGCGGAGCTCCATGGATGCGGCACCGCATGGAAAAATTCAAGAACATGAGCCCTGAAGAACAACAACGTTTCAGAGAAGAAATGCGTTCACGCTGCGGCAAATGGGGCAGGCATCGCGGTGGTTTTGATTGGGATCAGCCAGAAGTAAATACTTCAAAACCGGCAGAAGATGCTTCAAAACCTGTAGAATAAAAAATATTAAAAATATGTCCAATTTGGACTTATTCGATAGTTATCAGGTTGTAAAAATATAAAGTAATGGAAATATTAGTTTTTAAAACCAATGTAACCAGTAAGAAAAAGGTCAGTAAGGTTAGCGCCTTACTGACTTCTTTTCCAACTATTCAGCAATGGAATTTCGATCTGGATGATTGTGATAAAGTATTGCGTATTGTAGCTACCGATCTGCATCCCGGCTCGGTGGAATCACTTTTACATACCGCCGGTTTTAATTGCCAGTTGCTGGATTATTAATTAATATTCGTCTGTTTTTTAGCTGACCGCATTATCCGCGCATTATGACAACTTCAAGGCGGTTATGCACTGCCCATACGACAGTTCGGTATGTTATAACTGCTCTTGATATCACTCTGTTAAATATCCCCGCTTA
Source organism: Mucilaginibacter sp. (assembly GCA_028287895.1). Taxonomy (GTDB): domain Bacteria; phylum Bacteroidota; class Bacteroidia; order Sphingobacteriales; family Sphingobacteriaceae; genus Mucilaginibacter. The sequence continues at coordinate 59,925 of JAQBOV010000017.1, forward strand.
TTCGCTGTCCGAAGGCAAGCCGATTCGCCCTCAACCAACTCGTTGGCTGTACTATTGGTAGGTTGTTTTTATGTATTTATAACCCGGATCAGGCGAATTTAACATGTTCACCCATGTAACTATTTTTTTTCTTTTACGTCCAATGGATGAATTAAAGCTTAAAGAAAATTTAACATATCGTTTATCTTGCTAATTTTGCAGCCCGATAAAGGTTTATAGAAACAAAGTGGCCCGACCAATTACTATTGCATTAAGAAACAACTGGAAACAGACCTGGAGCTCATCTCTGCAAAGGGCGCAGTTGATCATTGGCTCCATATTGATGTTCCTTATTTCCTGCATGCTTCCATCTTTTTTCAATCTTATTCAAAAAAGGGATGGACCTGTACTAAATGATTGGGTGTTGTCTGCAATACCTTCGCATAATGTTTCATGGGCTATTTTCACGCTAATATGGGGTATTGGATTTTATGCGCTATGGCGCGGAATAGAAAAGCCGGCAATTTATATAAACTATCTCTGGACGTTTATATTTGTTACCATACTTCGTGTATTAGCTATTAGCTTGGTTCCCCTTGATCCTCCTCCAGGGCTCATCGTTTTAACTGACCCGCTTACTGCAGTTTTTTACGGAAGAAGTACGATCACCAAAGACCTGTTTTTTTCCGGCCATACCTCAATCCTTTTTCTCGCATTTCTTTGCCTGGAGAAAAAATGGGATAAAATCCTGGCACTTACCGGCACCCTTATGGTAGCTTGCTTACTACTGGTGCAGCATGTGCATTACACGATTGATGTGATAGCAGCCCCAATGATTATCTATCCGGTATACAGACTGGTTAAATACCTGCTTAGTTAGGCAACCATTCAACATAAACGTACGTCCTGACATAAAAAAGCCCCCTACCTGGCGGCGGGGGGCTCAGCATGCCTTTATCAAGGGCATGCTAACCTAAACCTTATCACGAACTAATAACGCAATTGCTTGTTAAGTAGTTTTACGTAACAGCGTTTTTACTTTAGTATGATATTATCCGTTAAAAATATATGGAACTACAGGAAATTGAGCGTTTAATTAAGATCAGCAAGGAACATCCCCTGATGCCTGAGACGTATATTCCCTGGCAGCAAGAGCCTATGGATAGTGATATTTTCATGCCCGAGGCCCTTACTTCATTGCACGGACTTGAAATTTACGATACCCTCACACCTGTTCAAAAATTAGAACTTGGCCGGCACGAATTGGTACAGGTGATTGCATCGTATGCATGGGGCGAGTGTTTGTTCTGCCTTTTTATGACAAGGCATATACTAACACTGCCGCTCGATAATGTGGAACACCGCTTCCTGCTGAGAGAACTGATAGAAGAGTTCAGGCACCAGGAAATGTTTGGTCAGGCTATTAATAAATTAGGAGGCCGGCCTATAAAGCAATCACGGTTACATCATTTTTTTGGTAAATTCAGTAATAAATATTTACCTGCTGATTATTTATTCATGGGCAGTGTGTCTGTAGAACTGGTGACCGATATTTACGGTAATTACGCCCGCAAAGCACCCAATATTTACCCTGTTCTGAAAAAAATGTTTGATCTGCATAATATTGAAGAAGCACGCCACATCGTTTTTACCAAAAATCTGTTAAAGGCATATGCAGCAAAGGCAGGTTATACTAAACGCACATTATACAGCTATGTGATCCTGTTCAATATTCTATTCGTGCGTACTATGTATGTGAAAAAAGAAATATTTGAGCGCATCGGCCTTGAGAATTCCGACCAGGTATACAAACTGGCCGCTAAAAATTTCAAAACAAAATTTGCTGAGACATGCCTTAAAGATATTATCGGATTTGTAGATAGCTGGCGTGGCTTTAACTCAGCAACCCGCTGGGCCTGGCGTTGGTTGTTGGAGGCAAAGGTTTGATAAAACTATTTTGTCAGTGACGAGCACCGGGGCACTGGGAAGGGAGAAGAGAAATCTTGTACAAGCCTATAGGCATACTGCAAAAGATTTCTCTTTATAAACAAAGTAGTATTTTTGCTTTTTTTCAACTTTACAACCTTGCAGTAATTTCAACTTCGCAACATCTGTAGCTATACCTCTGCTACTTCCTTAACTACTCCCGGCCTGCCATTCTTAAAGGCAGCGCGTGGTTTGAGTCCAAGTAATTCGAACATAGCCATATCGGTATCGAATGATGGGTTTGGCGTGGTCAATAGCTTCTCGCCGGCAAATATGGAATTTGCCCCGGCCATAAAGCAAAATGCTTGTTCCACCAAAGTCATTTCTGTGCGGCCTGCCGACAGGCGTACCACAGTTTTAGGCATAATGATACGTGTCGCTGCGATCATGCGAACCATATCCCAAACAGATACTCTTGGCTGATCGGCCAGCGGTGTACCTTTTACCGGAACCAATGCATTGATAGGAACAGATTCAGGATGTTTAGGCAGGTTTGAAAGCGTTTTCAGCATCGATACACGGTCTTCCACTGTTTCGCCCAAACCTATGATCCCACCACTGCAGACAGTGATTTTAGCCTTACGTACGTGTTCTAACGTCTTCAGGCGATCATCGTAAGAACGGGTAGTGATAATACGTTTATAATCATCTTCAGAGGTATCCAGGTTATGGTTATAGGCATATAAACCCGCATCGGCCAAACGCTGTGCCTGGCTTTCAGTAAGCATACCCAGGGTACAGCATACTTCCATGTCCAGGTCGTTCACTGCCTTTACCATTTCTATCACTTTATCAAAATCTTTGTTGTCACGTACTTCACGCCAGGCAGCACCCATGCAAAGCCTGGAAGCTCCCCCGGCTTTTGCTTTTTCGGCAGCAGCAATTACTTCATTTTTCGGCATTATTGCATGCACATCCACCCCGGTATTGTAACGGGCAGCTTGCGGGCAATAAGCACAATCCTCGGGGCAGCCCCCCGTTTTAATAGATATCAGCGAACTGATCTGCACTTCTGAATAGTCCTTATTTTCACGGTGTATGGTTGCTGCCTCATAGATAAGGTCCAATAATGGTTTATGGTATATTTCAGCAATCTCTTCGTTTGTCCAGTTGTTTCTGATCTCTGTCATTCGTATTGGGTTTAATATTCAAATTTATAGAAAAGCTTTATCTCCTGTTAATGATGATGCAATAAAAGCTTGGTAGCAAGCCAAAGTGGTAATAAAAACCCGGCGCAGTCGGTAAAAGTAGTAATAATGATGGATGAGGCCACGGCAGGGTCTATTCCTACCCTTTTTAGCACCAGCGGTATGGATGAACCGGTTAAGCCGGCTATAACCAAATTTCCGGTCATCGCCAGAAATAAAACCAGCCCCAGCATAGGGTCGGCATCGTAAAATAAGGCGATCAGGAAAACGATAAATCCGTTAGCCGCCCCGTTCAGCAGACCTACAAGGAACTCCTTTATTACCGTATTGTACGCCTGGGCATCACTCAGGTCACTTAGCGAAATACGCCTCACGGTTACCGCCAGGGATTGTGTAGCAGCGTTTCCACCCATACCTGCTATAATAGTCATATAGGCTGCTATCTGCGGAAGTAATGAAACGGTAGCATCAAAATGCCGGATAATCGAAGCGGCCAGGTAAGCAGTAGCTAAATTGATTACCAGCCAGGGCAAACGGCTTTTAACTGCAGCTTTCCAGTTACCGCTCAGTTCCTCATCTTCAGATACGCCCGATATCTTCAAAATGTCCTCGGTACTCTCCTGCTCCATTACGTCCATGATATCGTCAACCGTAACTCGACCCAGCAGCTTCATGTCATCGTCAACAACGGGTATTGTAGTTAGATTATATTGTGAGATTAACCCGGCAACATCTTCCTGGTCAAGATCAGCCTTGACATACACAAAATCTTTATTAACAAGATCTTCTACCTTTGCATGGGCAGGAGCCTTTATAACGGACTTAATTGATAAAATTCCCTGTAAAATATTGGTGTCGTTCACCACATAGATGGTATAAAACTCTTCCATTTCTTCCGACTGACGTATGATCTCATCCAAGGCATCTTTTTTATCAAGCTTGATATTTATCTTGATAACCTCTGAGTTCATCAGGCCGCCCGCTGTATCTTCGGCATAGCTAAGCAGCGCACGGATGTTAGTCGCATCTTCATGGTCAAGGTCTTCTAATATCTCCTGCTGCTCATCCTCATCTAACTGAGAAATGATATCAGTGGCATCATCATAATCCAGTTCTTCAATGATCTCCGAACGTTTTTCAGGATCAAGGCTGATCAGCAGTTCCCCGGCATCCTGTTCTTCATGCATTTCTGCAATTACTTCAGATGCGATATCAGACGGAAGAATATTAATGATCTTTTCTCTTGCCTCAAGGGGAAGTTTCTCAAAAAGTATGGCAATCTCAGAAGCATGGTACTCCTGCAGAACCTTCTCTAATTCGGCATCATCACCCTCGAGCGCAGCTTTAATGCGCTCAACATCTGCCTTATTAATTTCGAACGATTGCATACCCGACTAAAATACATAAATATGCTTCAATTGATGAAAAAAAAGAAGAAAATGAACTACAACAGGAATAAGGATTTAAAGGGCTGAAGTCAAATACTATAATCGTATTTAACTTTTACGGAAGGTAGTTTTTGTAGTTTTGAAAGCGCCTGGTTAACCTGCATTTTGCGGATAGAAACGCTTACGCCACAAGTATTATCAAACTGTTGATCCAATATTTCCAGGCTATCTTCTTTTATTATCCGCATCACATCATTCATTTGAAGGTAATCAAATGTCAGGGTATAAACATCATTTACCGTTTTTTCAATAATGACTGCTTGGTTAAGGGCCATCTCCGTTGCCGTGCGGTAGGCATTAATAAGGCCTGGCACCCCGAGCAATGTACCGCCAAAATAACGCACCACCACCACTGCTATATTGGTAAGGTTGCTTGATAATAAGGTATTCAGCATCGGTCTTCCCGCTGTGCCAGAGGGCTCGCCATCATCATTCAGGCGAAAGACCGAACGGTCCGTGCTCCAGCGCATAGCCCAGCAATGATGATTGGCCTTAGGATTTTCTTTTTTCAGCTCAGCTACAATGCTTTTGATATCCTGTTCAGCGGTGATTGGATAAGCATAAGCAAAAAATTTGCTGCCCCGATCACGAAATGTGCCCTTGCTGGCTTTTTCAATAGTTAGATAAGTATCCTCAAAAAGCATCAGAAAATAAAAGCGCCGGTATATTGAAAAATTTCGGGGAAAGAAATGATCACAATGGCAATGATAGCCAGCATAATACCAATCACATTGAGTCTGCTCAGTTTTTCCCTGAATATAAGCAGTCCCACCAGCGCACCGGCTACGATAACTCCGATATTCATAGTCGAAAATACGGTAGAAGGTCGGCTGGATAGTGCCTGGTGCGCCTTTATATTAAATAAAATGTTACCAAAGTTAACAGTCCCTAATACCCAGCCAATTAAAATATGCGGCCACGAAAAACGCATTTTTTTAGTGTATACCATGTAGAGCAGCCCTATAATCGAAATAGCAAATGCCAGTATAAAAACAATAAAAAGCGAAGTGGTAAATGGCACATCGGTAAATTTTGCGATCTGTTTCAGCAAAACATCAATAACGCCCATGCCGACAAATATCAAAAGCAGGTAAAACCAGGAATTTGTAGACCTTCTTCTGACAGCCAGCCTTGATTTCCAGGGTATTAAGCAGATCATAGCGGCAACACCTATGAAAATTCCCGTCATTTTAATCCAGTTGAATATTTCGCCAAACAGAAAAAAAGCAGCCAGTACCGGGATAAACAAGGACAAACGCTCCGCTACATCAGTACGCACAATCCCTGTTAACCGTATTGAGACGGCTATCACTATAAACAGCAATGGCAGTAGTATGCCCAGCGATAAATAAGTAAAAACGGGCGCGCTTTGCAAATGAGTTAAATGGGGCCTGAAAAATATCCATGTAAGTAATATAGCCGCAGAATAGTTCCAGGTAATAGCCTGGTAAACATCGATCTGGTACCGTTTAGCCAGTTTGAGTAATACCGATACAATGACGCTGCAGCAAATACTAAAAAAAATGTAAAACATTAATTAGCGGGCTTGTTAAATAAAAGTTTCAAACGGTCAGTACGTAATAAAAGTTCCTCCCCGGCAATTCCTGTAATATTTGGCGCCTTTATCCCCTGCCCTAAAACGGCTTCACCTATAAATATCCGGGCTTCGTCCCACAATCCCTCCTCAATAAAACTATTCAGTGTATGCGCCCCCCCTTCAATAATAACCGATTGTATATCCTGCAGGTAAAGCTGGAATAAGATATACTGGGGCACAAAACGCTTAAAATCTTCAAGTGCAATATACTTAATTTTTTCTTTAACATCGGTTTTGACCTCATTGAAGATCAACGTTTCCACACTTTGATCATAAATATTCAGATCATGCTTCAATTCCAGCGTACGGTCAATAATCACCCGTTTTGGTGATTTTCCCGACCAATAACGTACATTCAGCTGAGGATTGTCTATCGCGGCAGTGTTTTTACCGATCAATATCGCGTCCTCTTCGCTACGCCATTTATGTACCAGCCTGCGCGATTGATCACCTGTTATCCAGAATTGGCTTTTATCCGATTGGGCAAAAAAACCATCATTAGTTTGCGCCCATTTCAAGATGATATAGGGCCTATGCTTTTGCACACGGGTAAAAAAACGCCGGTTCTGCCATTGACATTCAGCTTCCAGCACACCGCTAATTACTTCAATACCGGCAGCCGTCAATTTTTCGATCCCTTTTCCATCCACCTGCTCAAAGGGATCGCGGCAGCCAACTACGACCTTTGGAATTTGGTGCTTAATGATCAGATCGGCGCAAGGTGGTGTTTTACCATAGTGCGCACAAGGCTCTAATGAAACATAGATAATGGAACCTTTTAATAGCTCTTTAGCATTGTTAAATCCTGCCAGAACCTGGTTTACTGCATTTACTTCGGCGTGGGCCTGTCCATATTGCTGATGATAACCTTCACCAATAATAAGCCCCTGATGAACGATAACCGCCCCCACCATTGGGTTGGGACTTACGCTGCCTGCCCCTAATGCGGCAAGCTCAATACAGCGGTGCATGTATTTCTCATGTAAGTGCATGGTGCAAATATAGAGATTAGCGCTTGGAGATTAGTCGCAGGAACCGGACTTGCAGAATTGATGAATCAGCAGGATTCGAATTTTGAATTTTTTTATAGTCTGATTACTGCATGGTCCATCTGTTTTGAAAATTCTAAAATCCTATAAATTCTGATTCAGACAATTTACATTTCGTTTCTTTGCTGAATGAAAACTGTTAAAGGCGTTTCAGCAGCATTTCGAAAAGAACTGCCGGCATTATACGATATAAAAGAAATAGATTCACTGTGCATGATCGTGTTAGCGGACATTACAGACACGTCGTCAGCAAAGATCAAAGCCTTTCCTGAACTTGAAATACCTGCAGGACAGGCAGAAAAAATCAATAAAGTACTGGTCCGATTAAAAACAGGCGAACCGGTTCAATATATTTTAGGGCATACCGAATTTTATGGCCTGCCGTTCAAAGTTAACCCAGCTGTACTGATCCCACGGCCTGAAACCGAAGAATTGGTTGACTGGACAATTTCGTCAGTTAGCAGTGGGCATCAGCCACATCATATACTGGATATTGGCACGGGCAGCGGGTGTATTGCAATCAGTTTAAAAAAGAATTTAGCTGATGCCCGGGTCTCAGCCACCGATATCTCAACCGATGCGTTAAAAACCGCAAAAGAAAACGCAGAATTAAACCACACCAAAATAAACTTTATCCAAGCTGATATATTAAACCCGGCTAACCCCCTATTCCCTGCTGGCCACTCACCACTGACCACTCCGTACTCACTCATCATCAGCAATCCCCCGTATGTTACTCTGGAAGACAAAAAACAGATGCACACCAATGTAAGCGATTTTGAACCACATACTGCGCTCTTTGTACCTGAAGATGACCCGTTGATCTTCTACAACGCTATAGCTGGCTTTGCAGCAGAACACCTTGAAAAAAATGGTTTATTATTCTTCGAAATCAATGAAAGTTATAGTGAACAAATAATTGAACTACTTAACCATAAATCATTCATAAACATCGAATTAAGAAAAGACATGAATGGTAAATTCAGGATGGTAAAAGCTCAAATTAATTCGTTTTTTTAATTCTTTGCCGATCGGATTGATTTAGAATCATATCCCATGACTTCTAATTTTTTCATGCAAACTTAAAACTGCCAGCTAACTTCTCGGATGATAAGAGATAATCGTTTCCTTCAAATACTGCCGGTCTAAATGCGTATAGATCTCCGTAGTGGTAATGCTCTCATGCCCTAACATCTCCTGTACAGCGCGCAGGTCGGCGCCGCCCTCCACCAAATGGGTTGCAAATGAATGCCTTAAAGTATGCGGACTGATGGATTTCTTGATGCCTGCCATTTCAGCCAATTGTTTGATCAGCGTAAAAATATACACCCGGCTAAGTCTTGATCCCCTGCGGTTCAGGAAAACAAGATCCTCCTCACCTTTTTTTATCGGCACGTGTACACGCACATTTTCAATCCAGATCTTAAGGGCATTTATAGCTTCGCCGCCCATTGGTACTAAACGTTCCTTACTTCCCTTTCCTACCACTTTAATGAATTCAATTTCGAGATAAAGATTGGATAGTCTAAGTTCAGTCAATTCCGAGACACGCAAGCCGCAACTATAAAGCACTTCAATGATGGCCTTGTTGCGTGCACCATCAGGCCTTGAAAGATCAATCGCGCTGATTAACCGGTTGATATCCTCGTAGCTTAAGGTATCGGGCAGTTTTCTTTGCTTTTTGGGTGATTCAAGTAACTCGGCAGGGTTATTTTTTATAATATTCTCTACCAGCATGTATTTGTAAAAGGATTTAATGCCCGATAATATTCTTGCCTGTGAAGAAGGGATCATGCCCAGTTCATTTATCCGGTTAATGAAAAGCCGCAGATCAATAAGCGTAACAGCTTCAGGATCCAGTTTATTTGTTTCCATATCAGCATACCGTTGCAATTTATCAATATCCCTGGTGTAGGCTTCTATTGAGTTATCCGAGAGCCCTTTTTCCAGCTTAAGATAAGCTTGAAAACCTTTTATCGCCGATCTCCAGTCCAAGTTGATTTTGGTTTTAATGTTTTATAGTTAAGTTTGGGCTAATGAATATACAAATTATCAACGGCCCTAATTTAAATTTACTTGGCGTGCGCGAGAAATCTATTTATGGCGACAGTAGTTTTGAACATTACCTGAATGATCTGCGCAAACACTATGCAAACATCACCATAAATTATTACCAAAGTAATGTGGAAGGTGAAATTATTAATAAACTGCACGAGGTAGGCTTTGGTGGTGATGGCATTGTTTTAAATGCAGGCGCCTATACGCATACATCAGTTGCCATCGGCGATGCCATAGCTGGTATTAAAACGCCTGTTATAGAGGTGCATATATCCAATGTTTATAAGCGCGAGGAGTTCAGGCATAAATCGCTGCTTGCGGCAAATTGCAGAGGGGTAATTGCAGGCTTCGGGCTCGATTCCTACCGGCTGGCCATTGAAAGCTTTTTAAATGGGTAGCCTTATAGTGAACAAAATTTTGACAACAAGCTCTATATCATTCCGTCGTAAATTATCCTATGTGTAAATTAGCCAAAGTAATTGTTTTAATCATCCTGGTTCTGACCACTTTTTCTGCTCAGGAAAGTTTTGCCCAGGCTAAAAGAAAAAAACCAAAATCTTTAAGAGATTCTGCCAGAAAATCAATGCATTCACGCGATTCGGTATTCCAGGCAATCAGTAAAAACGACACCTCTATCAATAGTCTTTTACAACAAGTTGAACAGTATACAACTACTTTTAACCAGATCAATAATTCATTGGCCGAAGGATTGGATACTGTCGAAGTAAGCCAGCAGTTACCCGTTCTGGTAAAAAGGATAAGTAAGATACAAACCCTGGCTAATACTAAAAAATCGGGTACACTGCGTTATTTATTTGTCCTGAGGGATTACCTGGACCACATGCAGGACCAGATGGACGGCTGGCAGTCAGATTTGGATGATATAAACACCAAATTAGTTCAAAACCAGCATGACATATTACGGTTCGCCAAAGATTCGGTGCTTAAGATTGTTCCTACTGATAGTGTATTAAAAAGTACATTTTTAGCCCAGTTAAAAGCAGTTAAGGTTCTTTGGCGTAAAACAGACTCTATCAACCGGAGCAATCTGTTTAAAATTAACTTGTTGCAAAACAAAGTAACTATTGCTTATTCAAATGTTTTAGATGGTACCGACCAGATTGATTCGAAGATAAAAAGATTTGCCATAAGGGCCACAACTGGAGAATTTGGATACCTGTGGGAGCGTAACGATCAGTATAACGATTTAAATTCTGCTTTAAACGGCACCGTCAGGCTAAACAGCATTCAACTTAAATTTTTTACTAGTAATGAGACGGTAACGCATCTTGCCGCATTAACATTCCTGGTTTTAATTTTAAGTTGGATAATGTACAATCGTGCCAAAATATCCGGACAAACGGAGAATCCGGACACTATACAGGATCATACCAATTATATTTACACAAAGCCAATAGCTTCGTCATTGCTTATCGTTACAGCCATAGTACCTTATTTTTATGATCACCCGCCGGTAATCTTCCTGGAAATATTTTTCCTGACATCATTGATCAGTGTTCTTGTTCTTGTAAAAAAGAGTTTTCCGCGATCGTTATTTAATTTTCTGCACCAACTATTCTGGCTGGCTTTTATCTACAGTCTGAGCAATCTGTTGATACAAATTACCAATGCCGACAGGTATCTAATTTTGCTGCTGAGTGTTGTATCGATAGTTATAGCCATATTATTTTACAAAAAAGTAAAAAAGGAACCGGATGGCCATCTCCGGTATACCCTTCCGGCACTGAGAATATTTATTGTAATCCAGTTGGTCTCTTTTTTATTAAATGTTACGGGAAGATTCAGCTTAGCCAAGATCATCGGGGTAACGGCAGTTTTTAATTTATCGATGCTGGTAAGCCTTTATTTTATCATCCTGATCATTATACAGGGGATTTTTCTACAATTTCACACAAAAAAGGCCGAAAACACTTTTATAAGCTGGATAGATTATGCCATTCTGCAAAAAAAATTCAGAAGCACGCTGACTGGTTTTGCAACCCTGCTTTGGATATTTTTCCTGTTCCAAAATTTGAATGTTGATGATTGGATGCGTGATTACCTAACGGATGTATTAAATCAGTCGCGCACCATAGGCGGCGCTTCATTTAACTTTGGTGGATTTGTCATTTTCATCATCGTTATCTGGTTATCAACTTTACTTTCAAAAGTCATCAGTTATTTTTATGATATCTCTGCCCAGCATTCCACTGATCTTTCTGCATTAAAAAAGAAAAACCGTGCCTCTACCCTTCTGATCAGGATCGGGGTACTTACTATTGGTTTCCTGCTTGCTGTTGCCGCATCCGGCTTTCCGATAGATAAATTGACCATCATTTTCAGTGCATTTGGTGTAGGTATTGGTTTTGGCTTACAAAATATTGTAAATAACCTGGTATCAGGAATGATACTGGCATTTGAAAAACCGGTACAGATAGGTGATATTATAGAAGTGGATAACCGCACCGGAACCATAAAGGAAATAGGAATACGTTCGAGTAAACTGGCCACAGGCGACGGCTCGGAAGTGATCATCCCTAACGGCGACCTGATATCGCACCATGTAGTTAACTGGACTTTAAGCAATACTAACCGCCGGGTCGAACTGTTCATCAGCGTAGCTTACGGTTCTGAGATCGAAAAAGTTAAAAAGTTACTGAATGACTTATTATGTAACCGAGAAGATATTATGAAAACTCCGGGTCCCTCGGTGCTTTTAAATGGCGTCACTGATAAATCTGTCGATTTTCGGGTGTCCTTCTGGGCTGCAGATATATCTACTTCACAGGAGCTGAAAAGCCGGGTTTTAACGGATATTTATATAGCTTTTAACAAAGAAGGTATTAAAATGCCAACGGCTTAAAAACGGCGCAGGTATTAATAAAAATCCTTTGGATCAAGCGCAGTAAAGCTTCTTTTCTTTTTCATAAAAAAGTCCCAGACAATACTTCGTCTGTAGATGCCCTTGAGGCTTGGCAGGTTGCTTCTTTTGTTGCGGGCTTTTGGGCCGCCGCCTTTAAAAACATGCCATACAAAGTTTTGATGCGCACGGCTTACTGCCCAGGCATCCTTTCGCTTTCCTTCGTTTAAAAATCGCACTATCGCCAGCATATCCATCCAAAAGCGGATACAAATGATCAGTGTAGCACGCCAGAGTGAAAGATTATTTTTGAGCAGTAATAAATTGTTCCTGAAATTTAAAAAGGTTTTCAAAGGGTTTTCGGTATTTAATGTGCCGCCGCCTACATGGTAAACTTCCGCTTGCGCGCAATACATAACCTTATAGCCCATATTTTTCAAACGCCAGCAAAGATCAATTTCTTCCATATGAGCAAAAAAACGATCATCAAAGCCTCCGGCGGCAACCCAGCATGCTCTTTTAACAAACATGGCCGCACCTGATGCCCAAAAAACTTCATCCGATTGCTCATATTGCCCCTTGTCGGCTTCTATCTCGTAAAACATACGCCCGCGGCAAAAGGGATAGCCAAACACATCAATAAATCCACCACCCGCCCCCGCATGTTCAAAATGATCTCTCTGTGAAAACGATTTGATCTTCGGTGCAGCAGCGGCTATCAGCGCATCGCTTTCCATCAACGCAATAACAGGCTCTATCCAGCCATTATGCACCTCAACATCCGAGTTAAGTAAAATAAAATAATCAGTCTCCACCTTTTCCAGGACACGGTTATAACCACCCGTAAAACCATAATTCTGATCGTTTTGAATAATCTGAACTGTCGGGAAATTCTGTTTCAAAAAGTCGACAGAACCATCAGTCGAACCATTATCACCTACAATTACATCCAGATTTGGCCAGGTTGATGCCAGAACAGAAGGCAGAAATTTGCGAAGGTGATTTATACCGTTCCAGTTTAAAATAACTACGGCAACTTTAGGCGTATTTGTCATTTAGTATTTAACATTGGGCTTATGGTTCATAGATCATAATTCAAAGCCCCTGCAATTGTACATTTTTTTAGTCATATTTCATCTTTCGGGATGACACAAGAGTTTTTCCTATGAACTAATCAACGATTGCATTAGCAACATCTTGCGGCTTAAACTTCCATCTCCGGTGCGACCATAGCCAGTATTGCGGCTCTTCCCTTATCACTGACTCCAGGTAACGCACATGTGCTTTGGTGATCTGGTGTGGCTCAGTCTTTTTTGCGTCATCAATCAAAGGTATGACGGTATAGTTATAATAGCCCCGTTTTATCTTCCGCATATCATAAAAAACCACCATACAATCCAAAGTTTTAGCCATTTTTTCGGGACCTAAAAAGACCGCCGTTGGCTGATTAAGAAAATTAGTAAAATAGGTAGCGTCATGTTTAACAGGCGTCTGATCGCCTAAAAGAACGGTAATTGTAGCCTCATTTTTAAATTCAACCATCTTACGGAATACCATTTTCATTGCTACCGGTATTCCCCTGAATCGTGAACGCACTTTAATAAAAAAAAGATCAAAAATGGTATTTGAAAGCGGTTTATAAATAATCATAAACTTTTTCTCCGTGACCGCCGTAACATTTAATGCTGCCATCTCCCAATTACAGTAATGTCCGGCAACAGCGATTATGCTTTTATCGATTTTAAGCAAATATTCCACAATATCGGGATTAGTCGGCATTACCCTGCGGCTTAATTCTTCGGGTGAAATGCTGATCATTTTTATCGTTTCAACAATAAGGTCGGCAAAATGCCGGTAGAATTTCCGCTCAATATTATGGCGCTCCCGGATGGTTTTTTCAGGAAATGCATTTTGCAGGTTCTGCTGCACCACTTTGCCGCGATAGCCCATCAGGTAATAGATAACGACAAATAAGATATCAGATATCAAGTATAATAACCAGAAGGGGAGCAACGAAATAAGATACAAAAAGAATATAACTAAATGCGTGAGTCCTTTTTTTATCATTATTTTATCCGAATTTTGAACACAAACATAGAATATATGATTGAAAAAGGCGCTGTACTGCCCATGTTTTATCTGCCACCCGTTGAGTATTTTACACAGCTAAATAGCTATCACCCTGATTTTCTGATTGAAAAGCATGAGCATTTCCCAAAACAAACCTATCGTAACCGTGCAAATATCTACTCGCCGGATGGTATATTGACATTGGTTGTCCCTGTGGTTAAAGGCGCCAAAGCGCATACAGCGGTAAAGGATGTAAAGATAAGCTATGATTTCAACTGGCAGCGCCTGCACTGGCTTAGCTTACAGGGCTGTTACCGCCGTTCGGCCTATTTTGAATATTATGAAGATGAATTTGCCCCATTTTACGAAATTAAAGAAGCCTGGTTATTTGATTTTAATGAGAAAATATTGGCTATGTTGCTTAAACAATTAAAGATCAAAACAATAGTTGATTTTACAGAAAGTTTCCAGACCGATTATCCGGGTTTAACCGATCTCAGGCATTCAATTCATTCTAAAAAAGAATCAGATTTTCATCAAAAGCCATATTTTCAGGTATTCGAAGAACGACATGGATTTATGAAAAACCTGAGTATCGTCGATCTTTTGTTTAACCAGGGACCACAATCCTTAAACTATTTATAAATGAATAACCAGTTAAAACGTATACGTTATAAAACCCACAGGCGTCCCGTTGAAGTGGGTGCAAAACCAGGTTCGATCAACATTTCTGATGATGCTTTAAAACCGGTTATAATGGTTTACAGCTATAATGAGAAGGAGCTGGTAAGTTCTGAAGGCAAGACTTTAGAAGTCATCCTTTCCCAGTTTAAAAAATGCACCGATCATACACACTGGATACAAATAAAAGGCTTGGGAGACGCCCAATTAATGGAAGAGATAGGCCGCCTGCTGGGCATTAATCCGCTTGTGCTGGAGGATATTGTCAATACCCATCAACGGCCAAAATTTGATGAATACGATGATTATGTATTCAGTACAAGCCGCATTATCCATTTCAATAAAGATAATGAGCTGGTTAATTGCCAATTTTCGGCATTGATCAAAGAAAACATCCTCGTCAGTTTTGAGGAAACCTATGAAGAATATTTTGAAGCAGTTAAAACACGACTTAAAGCCGACAAAGGGACTATACGCACCGGCGGTCCGGGATATATGTGCTATGCGCTGACCGATACTATTTTAGATAATTATTTTGTGCTGATGGCAAAGGTAGGTGATATGCTGGATGAAATAGAAAATACACTTTATAACAGCGCCGATAAAAGTGTAATGTATAATGCGCAAGCCCTTAAAAGAATATTGATCATCATACGGCGTGCAATCTGGCCGGAACGGGACAAGGTCAATGAAATGATACGCACTGAAAATCCACTGATACGGCCCGAAGTAAAAGTTTTTTTACGCGATGCTTATGACCATTGCATCCAGATCATGGACCTGGTAGAAAACTATAAGGAAATAACCTCAAGCATCATTGATCTTTACCTTTCGATGGTGAGCAACCGGATGAACGAGATCATGAAGGTGCTGACCATCATATCGGTCATATTTATTCCATTAACATTCATCGCGGGGGTTTACGGGATGAATTTTGCACGCGTAGACCCGGTAACCAATAAAGTGATGCCTGATAACCTGCCGGAACTTTATAGTCCTCATGGTTATATCTATGCCCTGGCAGGCATGCTTGTTATAGCAGTCATACAGATTTTATTCTTCTGGAAAAAAGGTTGGTTCAATAAATTATGATTCAAATAAGAATGTCCCCAAAGACCAGGGCATTCTTATTTCATTTCTGAAACTCCGGCTTCAGTTCCGCTTTCATTGCTTTCCTGAACTTCATTACCTTAGGTTCAGATACCCCTGATATGTAGGGATTATTGCCATGCGAACGATAATATCCCTGGTGATATTTTTCAGCAGGATAAAATGCCTTAAAGGGCACCACCTGTGTAACTATCGGGTCTGCATAGTGCCTGGTGGCATTCACCTGTTGGATCGTGTTCAATAAAATTGTTTTTTCCTCGGGTGTACGATAAAATGCGATCGAGCGGTAATCGGTACCTTCATCCGGGCCCTGGCGGTTAAGCTCGGTGGGGTCATGCGCAAAAAAGAAGGATTTGACAAGCGTTGCATAGCTGATCACTTTAGGGTCGTAGTAGATCTGTACCACTTCTGCATGCCCTGTTGTTTGCGTGCCCACGTCTTCATAGGTTGGGTTTTTTGTAGTACCGCCGCCATAACCCGAAACCACTTTATCAACACCTCTTAGCTCGAGCATCGCTTCGCTCATGCTCCAGAAACATCCGCCGCCAAATGTGGCGATGTTTTCTCCCGGTTTAGCTGATGGAACATTGGCAAAACCGCTATTTGTTTGCCCCTGAGCACATCCGCTGAATAGCAAAATGGCGGCAATGTATAATGATATTTTCTTCATTTTTAAAGTCTTGTTTCCATAACATACGCAAACATACTTAGGGCGGTTGCTCCGATTAGTCATTGCTGCGTAATATCATGCCCTTTATTTACCGCTTGGAAAATTGGGAGGGTTTTGATGAGCCATTTTAACAAGAGTAAGTATTTTGGTAAGGCCGTTAATCTTTATTTCATAAACACTGGATAACAGCATTCCGAGTTTACCCTGGGGAAACCCTTTATTTTTTAGCCACTCCAGGTAATGCACCGGCATATCACATAATAATGTTCCTTTATATTTCCCATAGGGCATTTTGGTTTTTACCAGGTCAGTTAAAATTTTAGGATCAGGGTTCAAATATTCCACACGGTAAAAATAGCAATATGTTCATCCAATAGTAAAAATACAAAACACATATCGCCAGGCAGGCGTTGTACCATTAAATTTGAACGCGATGAAAGAACAATTTGATGCCACATTAACTGGCTCAGACGGCCCTGTTGAAGGGATAGTTACACCGGTTGAATTGGACGGCTACACGCAGGCCTATGAATTTCAATCGATAGATGGCTCGTTGCACCTGATTATTGCAAGGGACGAAAAAGGAAAATGGAGCCGGGTTAGCGGTACTGAACCTTATTTTTCCGGTTGGGTGGATCAACTGGCTGAACAAATAGTAATATCAAAATAATAGAATTTTATTTTTATGGAAAAACGCGAATTAGGTGCATCAGGCATTAAAGTAACCCCCTTCTGTTTTGGTGGCAACGTCCTGGGATGGACCGCCGACGAGCATACCTCATTTGATTTATTGGATGCTTTTGTGGATTCAGGCTTTGACTTTGTTGATACGGCTGATGTATATTCTGCCTGGGCGCCCGGCAATAAAGGCGGTGAGTCTGAAACGATAATTGGCAAATGGGTAAAAAAATCCGGGAAACGTGACAAGATCATTATCGCCACAAAAGTAGGCAAGCCTATGGGACCGGATAAAAAGGGACTGTCAAAAGCATACATTACCCGTGCAGTAGAAGAATCATTAAAACGCCTGCAAACGGATTATATCGATTTGTATCAGTCGCACGAAGATGATAAAAACACCCCATTGACAGAAACAATGGAAACCTTCACAGATTTGATAAAACAGGGAAAAGTGCGGACTATTGGCGCATCAAACTTTGATGCTGACCGGCTTAAGGAATCGCTTGAAGTAAGTAAAAAAAATGGATTTACAACCTATCAGACGCTGCAGCCAGCATATAATTTATATGATCGCGCAGATTATGAAAAAGAATTGGAACCTGTTTGTCTGGAAAACAATATCGGCGTAATTACTTATTATGCATTAGCCAGCGGCTTTTTAACCGGAAAATACCGTTCCGAGAATGATCTTTCAAAAAGCAAGCGGGGCAGCGGTATTAAAGGATACCTCAATGAGCGCGGTTTTAAAATATTGGATGCCTTGGAAAGAATTGCCAAAGAATACAAAACTGCTCCTGCCAGTGTGGCAATAGCCTGGATTATAGCAAAACCTGGTATTACGGCGCCAATTGCCAGCGCTACCAGTGTAAAACAACTGCATGAAACTACAAAAGCGCTTGACCTTAACCTGAGTAAGGATGCAATAGATCTGCTAACCAAAGCCAGCAATTATTGATAAACAAAAAAACCACCTGCAAAAAGCAAGGCGGTTTCATTGTTATATATAGGTATGGAGTTTAGAATCTGCCCGGTCTGTGGTTATCTCTGTCTCCTTTGTCATTTCTCTGAAATCTATTTTCAGCGAAGTGTTGTTGACCACCCATGCCACGATCACGTCCCCGGCTATTATCAAAGTGCTGTTCGCTGTTTTGATTGTACTGACGGCTGTATCCACCTCTTGCTCCGTTATCATTAAATCTGCGGTCATCTGTTCTGTACTGATCATGGTTAAAACGATTTTCGTTAGCATACCCGCGGGAATATCCACGATCCCAGCGACCATTAAAAGCTACCCCGTTATACCTTGCCCTGTAATAATCATTATGCATAAATGGCCTTGGTGCACGTACCTCATATCTGCGTGCATTGCGCCAGTTAAAATCACGATATGCACCGGGGAGATAAGCACCTGACACCCAACGCCCGCCACTATTATAGTAATAACATTCTTCGGGAACGCTGTAGTAGGCATCTACCTCGGGGATATAATAGTAATCTTCATCACCGTCATAGTTGGCAGGTTCAACATATTCAATCGCGGCTGGTTGTGCAGCCACCCTTTCATGAACATATACCGGGGTGCCAAAATTGAATCCAAGATGGACTCTTATCTGCGCATCAGCTGTATTAAATAATAAACCGCTCACCGCTATTGCTGATATTACAACTATCTTTTTCATAATATTAAATATTAAAATTTATATAGTTATGACGGCAACGGGCAGTGAAGGTTTAATGGCACCATACGATATGGGCGCATATACGCGCAAACAAGAATATAATTCTAGTTGTAGTATCTTATACAAAATTTAATTTTTCACTTCATGAATTTTATATGAAAAGTTAATGCAATACATTAGAAGATCACTATTTATTGTCATTGGATTGATACAAAACACATTTCGGTATTTACTGTATATTAATTTAAATTTGGTATCAAAAAACACACGGTCATGAAAAGAAAAACATGGGGAACAGTTATGCTACCTGTATTAGCAATAACTGGCGTCTTATCCCTTCTCGCATTAAAAAACGACATCCGTTCGAAACACAACAACTACATCACGCCTGCCGGTGATGCCGGCCTTACGCTTCCTGCAGGCTTTACTGCCGGTATTATTGCCGATAATATTGGCGGTGCCAGGCATATAGCAGTTACTCCGCAGGGAGAAATATATGTAAAATTGAAAGGGCCTGAAAAAGGTAAGGGCATTTTACTTCTGCATCAAAACGGCGGCAAAGCGGAAATAAAGACCGGTTTTGGTAATTTCGGCGGCACAGGTATCGCCCTTAAAAACGGCTATTTATATGCTTCATCTGACGAGGAGGTTTTTCGTTATAAATTAAATGCCAATAACGAAGTGATCAGTCCTGATAAGCCTGAGAAGATCGTTACCGGGTTATTGAGCCGGGGTGAACATGAAGCGAAAGCGATCACATTGGATAATGCGGGGCATTTGTATGTTAATATTGGTGCTTACTCCAACTCATGCCAGGTAAAAGACCGTCAGAAGGGTTCGCCCGGTCGGAAAGGCTGCCCTATTTTAGATTCAGCAGGCGGTATATGGCAATTCAGCGCCAGCAAGCCTAACCAACATTATGGTGATGGCGTCCGCTATGCCACGGGATTAAGAAATGTGGTTGGATTTGCCTGGAACCAGCAGGACAACCAGCTTTTTGCGATGCAGCATGGCCGCGACCAGTTACATGATCTTTTCCCGCAATATTATACAGAAAAACAATCGGCTGAACTACCTGCTGAATGTATGTATGCCCTGAAGAAAGGTGATAATGCGGGTTGGCCGTATATGTATTATGACCAGATACAGCATAAGAAAATATTAATGCCGGAATATGGCGGTGACGGCAAAAAAGAGGGTGGACAAAACGCAATCAACCCGGTGGCGGCATACCCGGGCCACCTTGCCCCAAATGGCTTATTGTTTTATACTGGTAACCAGTTTCCCGCAAAATATAAAAATGGAGCTTTCATAGCCTTCCATGGTTCATGGAACAGAGCACCAGAGCCACAGGCCGGTTTCTTTGTGGTTTTCCAGCCATTTAAAAACGGCAGGCCGGCAGGTAAATGGGAAGTATTTGCAGATGGATTTGCGGGTACGGCCGAACAGAAAGCTAAAGGAGCCGCATTACGTCGTCCATGCGGATTGGCGCAGGGACCCGATGGTTCTATCTATGTGAGTGATGACAGCAGGGGAACAATTTATAAGATATCTTACAAATAGTAATCTGAAACAGATTTACGGAGTCTTTAAGACTTCGTAAATCTTTAGAGCAATTATCCTGTTTCTACCAATTTACCCAAACCAATCAAAAAGGTCATTTTGTTTTAAAGCAGATTTCTCTTGTTTATCCAGGTCTTTAATAATTTTCCCTTCGGCCATCTGGATAATACGGTTGCCATAGTTAAAAGCATCTTTCAGGTTATGGGTGATCAGTATGGTGGCGAGGCCAAAATCCTTTGCCAGTTTATCAGCTGTTCGCATTACCACTTCAGCTGAGCGTGGATCAAGAGCTGCCGTAGGTTCATCAAGCAACAACACTTTGCAATTATCCATTACGCTCATCAGCAAGGTTAAAGCCTGCCTTTGCCCTCCGGATAAAGTCCCCATGGGCTGATCTATTTTATTCTCCAGTCCCATACCCAAGGCAGCTATCTTTTGCTTTACCTGATTTTTAAATTGGTCATTCACACCAATTGACAAACCCTTGGCTTTGGCGCGGATGGCCGCCAGCCTGAAATTATCCAAAATACTCAGATCGGGTGCTGTCCCACTTAGCGGATTCTGAAAAACTCGTGCAATCCATCGGCTGCGACGGTAATCGGGCAATCTGGTCACCTCATTTTCGTCAATATAGATACTTCCTGAACCCGGCAATACGCTTCCCGCCACCAGGTTCAATAAAGTAGTTTTCCCTGAACCGTTAGCGCCAACGATCACCAAAAATTCCTGATCATTTACGTGAAGGTCAAGCCCGCTAATGGCATCTACCTGATTAGCCTTGCCCCTGTTAAAAGTTTTATGAACGTTTTTCAGGTCGATCATAACGAACTTTTGTAGGTTAAACGCGGCAAGCTAACGATCAGCAGCACAAACACCGCCGTTACTAATTTCAATAAATTGGCATCAACGCCGATATTAAGTGTTACTGCCAATACGAATTGAAATAGGATTGCGCCCGAAAGCACTAAAACAAGACTGAACCAAACCGATGTAATTTTAAACCAGTTGATCAGCGTTTCTGCAATAATAACCGATCCCAGCCCTACTATGACAATACCGATGCCCATATTAATATCCGCAAATCCCTGGAATTGAGTGATCAGGAAACCACTCACTGCGGTTAAGGCATTGGCCAGGGCCAAACCTATGATCTTCATACGGTCGGTATTTACACCTAATGATCGGATCATCGATTCGCTGTTACCTGTGGCCCGCATGGCAATGCCAAAATCTGTTTTTAAAAGGTAACCTATGATCAAGGTAACAACGGTTACAAAAACCAGCAATATCCAAAAAGTATTATCATTAGGGTCGGCTGAAATATTAATCAATGAGAATATAGATGATCTATTGATCAGCGGAATATTTGACCTTCCCAAAAGGGTTAAATTAACCGAATACAGCGCCGTCATTACCAAAATACCTGCTAGCAAGGCATTTATCTTTAATTTGGTATGAATTAAACCTGTTAACGCTCCGGCTAAGGCTCCTGCTGCGATCACGGCAGGCAATATCAGGTACAGCGGCTGACCGTGTGTTAACAATTTGGCGGTAACAACACCACCAAGTGTATAACTGCCATCGGTAGTAATATCGGGTATGTTAAATATCTTCATAGAGATATAGATACCCAATGCAATGGCCGAAAAGCAAAGTCCTTGTAATAATGCGGTCAGGTAAAAATCCATTATTTCACAGCTTCAAAATTTGAGGGGATGGTAATATTATATTTTTTTGCAGCCGCCGGGTTATATACCCGTTTGCGAATTTTCACCATTTCTGGTTTTAGCCCTTCTGTTTTATGCGTTTTTAAATACCGCGCCGCTTGTTCGCCTGCCTGATATCCCCATTGGTAAATATCCGCACCAAAAGCAGCTACTGCTCCGCGTTGAACCAGACCTGCCTCGCTGGTAAAGATAGGCACACCGGCCTGGTTACAGCTCTTCAGGATAGTTTCAAAAGAAGCGAAAACAGTATTATCGGGGTTTGCAAAAAAGGCGTCAATATTTTGGCTTAGTAATGATTTGGTAACCAATTGGGCATCAGCCG
Organism: Mucilaginibacter sp.; assembly: GCA_028287895.1. Lineage (GTDB taxonomy): Bacteria > Bacteroidota > Bacteroidia > Sphingobacteriales > Sphingobacteriaceae > Mucilaginibacter. The sequence goes on from JAQBOV010000017.1 coordinate 82,553, forward strand.
ATGAGTTTAATGGCAATGCTATCAATGTAATATTCAATTTATCAGCCAGCGATTTGATGCGATTCATAGCGTCTGCCGATTGCGGTTCCGATTGGTTATAGATCATTCCAATTACCAGTTTCGCTCCTTTTGGCTTCAGCAGTTTTGGGATGATGGAAAATGACGTATCGATATAGGCCAATTCCTCTACCGCACCGAATAAATTGGCAGGTGCCTTGCCTGTCGAACTGATCACATTCATTCTTTCCGGCGTGGGCGATATCATCGCGAATACTGGAATAGTTTTGGTTTTTTGTATAGCCGTTATTGTAGCCAAAGTGGTACAGGTAGCCAGCAGGTCTACTTTTTGCGAAACAAAATAATTAACGATCTGCGTTAATGTCGGGATATCGCCCTGTGCGTTACGGTATTCTATTTTAATATTTTTCCGGTCCTGACCGAAACCGTTTTTCTTCAGCGCATCGGTAAACCCTGTGCGGGCCTGTGATATGGTAGCGTCTTCAAAAGCATCCACAAAGCCCACAACGGGCACATTGCTTTTTTCCGAATTACAGGATAGAAAAAGAAATAAAAAAAAAATTAAAGGCCGGTATTTTTGAAGCTTCATCAGGCTAAGTTAAATAAAGCGGCGGAAAGGTGAAAGGAGAAAGGTAAAAGGTGAACATTCTTTGCTTAATTGGCTAAATTTTACAAGCTTTTGATAAAATGCTACAATCGGGCAGGACGCGCAAGGGATTCGTTTCCTTGCTGTCCTGGCACACCATACGTGCGGATCCCTATACGGCGGTTTATCACAATACTGGTGCGCACCAACAAAAAGGCTGCCCTAAAGCAGCCTTTTAAAATATCCGTATAGGGCATTACATACTGCGGCCTGCACCCGCATATTGCATTAAAAGAGAGACTTTCCCATCTTTATTAAATCCCCATACTTCATGCAAGCGTCTGTTAATATGTTTCCCATCCTTGTCTGTAAAATCTTCATTTCCCCAAATGCAAACAAAATTTTCACCTTTGTCTACACTTTTTACGCTCATCCAGGCCTCTACTGTAACTTTATAATTCTTCAAAGAACTCCTGAATTCCTTTAAGCCGGCAAGGTTTGCTGCTTTCCCTTTTACAACCGGTCCATCGGCAATCATCATCGTTACCGTGTCCGAGACCAGATCGCCATGCTTCTCCAATGCATTGTCCTCAAAATCTTTCCAAAGTGTTAAAACTTTATCCGAATAACTCGGATCAGCCATCGTAAAATTTGATGAATAACTGGCCGTGTAAATACTGCTTTTCCCCTGGCTCATGGCCGCAAATGGAAGGGCTAATAAGATAGCCATAAAAATCTTTTTCATTTCTTTTAGGTTTAATCGTTTTGTAACTGCTTCGTTACATTAAATGTACATCTTAAATACTTTACAATCAAAAAATTATCGATAAATAATTCAGCACTGCCATCAAAAGAGGCACATAAATTATATTAAAATAAAATTTGACTAATTTAGCCCAACATGATACAAATTGTTTCAAAATTGCCCCAGATAGGCACCACCATTTTTACGGTGATGTCAGCGCTGTCCAACGAAGTGGGCGCCGTAAATCTCTCACAGGGATTCCCGGACTATGAGACCTCGCCCGAATTAATAGAACTGGTAAACCAGGCCATGAAAAATGGCAATAACCAATATGCACCTATGGCGGGCGTAATGGCCCTGCGCGAAGAAATAAGCCGTAAAACCGAAAAATTATATGGCACTATTTATAACCCTGATACCGAGATCACAATAACAGCCGGCGGCACGCAGGCCATATTTACGGCAATCACAGCAGTTATTCAACCTAACGACGAGGTGATTATATTCGAACCCGCTTTTGACTGCTATGCCCCCGCCATTAAAATAGCGGGTGGTATCGTCAAATCACTGGAATTGGAACCGCCGGGCTATAGCATCAGATGGGATATGGTTAGAAGGCTGATCAACAATCGTACAAAAATGATCATCCTAAACTCTCCGCATAATCCTACGGCGACGATTTTGCATCAAAAGGACATTGAAGAGTTATCTGCAATTGTAAAAGACCAGGATATTTTAATTCTTAGCGATGAAGTTTACGAACATCTGATCTATGATGGGCAAACCCATCATAGTATGGCGCGTTACCCGGAATTGCAACAGCGAAGTTTCATCGTTGCTTCTTTTGGAAAACCATTCCATGCAACCGGTTGGAAGGTGGGTTATTGTATGGCCCCGGCCGATTTGATGAATGAGTTCAGAAAAGTGCATCAATTTTTAGTATTCAGCGTAAATGCACCGATGCAGGTGGCTATCGCCGAATATTTAAGAAATGAACAAACTTATTTGGGTCTGCGTGAGTTCTTTCAGCAAAAAAGAGATTATTTCCGTGAAGGACTGGAAAGCACCCGTTTTGAAATACTGCCTTGCTATGGTTCCTACTTTCAATCAGTAAGATATGGCAGGATCACAGATGAGCAAGATGCCGACTTTGCGATAC
>JAQBOV010000026.1 GCA_028287895.1 Mucilaginibacter sp.
TTCTTAAAAGATGCTGATGTTTTTATGATAGAAAAATAGCCTCTGCACCGCTGAGCTGCCTGCGCGCTATAGATCGGATTAAAACATTTTCTTTGACAAAATATCATTCCAAACTCTTAATTTGTCAACCTGATTGGACAAAGAAATCCATCAGTATATCATATTCAGTCAATCAATAATTACCCCATGAGGCTTTTGTTCCGTGCCGCTTTATTTCTTCTTTTTATTTCTTGCTTGGCATCTGTTTCATCCGCTCAAAAGAAAAAAAATGATTACGCCAAACTGATCAACCCTTTTATTGGTACAGGCGGGCACGGGCATACCTATCCCGGCGCTGTTGTGCCCTTTGGCATGGTGCAATTGAGCCCAGACACACGTCTGCAGGGATGGGATGGCTGTTCGGGATATTATTTCACCGATACCCTGGTTTACGGTTTTTCGCATACCCATTTAAGCGGTACCGGAGTAGCAGATTATTGCGACATATTATTTATGCCGACAACAGGTGAACCGCAGTTTAAAAACACAGATTACAGGTCGGGATTTAAAAAAAAGAATGAGTCGGCATCACCCGGTTACTACAAAACTAAACTGGATAAATACAATATTGATGTAGAACTTACCGCGACAAAACGTGTCGGAGTACACCTCTACAATTATCCCAAAACGCAGCAGGCCAATATTATCATCGATCTGCAGCACCGCGATCAGGTGCTCGACTCATGGATAGAAGTGATGAATGATCACCAGATACGTGGCTTCAGGCGTTCCAAATCCTGGGCCCCCGACCAGTCCGTTTACTTTTATGCCAGGTTTTCAAAGCCTTTTAAAAGTTATGGCATAGCCAGGAATGACTCCCTGCAGCAGGGCAAAAATAAAATGCAGGGCAAAAACATCAAGATGTATATCCAGTTTGATAACCCCGGCCAGGTGATCTCAAAAGTGGGTATCTCATCGGTAAGTGCCGATGGCGCTTTAAAAAATCTGGACGCCGAAGTACCTGATTTCGACTTTAAAAAAGTAGAGAAAGCCGCCAAATCCGATTGGAATACTGAATTAAATAAAATACAGGTTGAAGGTGGCTCTCCACCCATTTCGGAAGAGGCCCAAAACACACAAAATCATCATGGTGGATATAGCCCTTCTGCCCATAACAGGCCGCAGCAACAAAAGCAGCAGCCGGCTACAAATTGGGCTAAAATAAAACAGACTGTTTTTTATACAGCCTTATATCATACGATGCTGGCGCCTAATGTTTATAGCGATGTGGACGGGCAATATCGTGGCCTGGACCAAAAAATACATAAAGCCGAAGGATTTGACTATTACACTGTATTTTCGCTGTGGGACACTTTCCGGGCTGAAGATCCTTTATTTACTATCATTAACCGTAAACGTACCGTCGATTTTATAAAATCTTTTCTGGCGATGTATGAACAGGGCGGCTTGTTGCCGATATGGCCTTTGGCTTCCAGCGAAACCTATTGCATGATAGGTAACCATTCTATTCCTGTAATTGTCGATGCTTATGCCAAGGGCATCAGAGATTTTAATGCCCAAGAAGCGTTTACGGCAATGAAAGCCGCTGTAAACCGCAACCAGTTTGGCCTGGATAGCTACCGCAAAAACGGCGGAGTGCTTGCCGGTGACGAGCACGAATCTGTTTCAAAAACACTGGAATATGCCTATGATGATTGGTGCATTGCCCAAATGGCCAAAATGCTGAATAAGCCGCAGGATTACACTGAATTTATAAAACGTGCACAGTACTGGAAGAACGTGTACAACGATCAGAATGGTTTTATGCAGGCACGCGTAGATGGCGGATGGTATGCGCCGTTCAACCCTACAGATATCAATAATAAATACACAGAGGGCAATGCATGGCAATATTCCTTCCTGGTCCCCCAGGATGTAGAAGGCCTGATCAGCCGGATGGGAGGTAAAAATAAGTTTGAAGCCAGACTGGATGAATTATTTACCACTGAGTCCAAACTAAGCGGTCGCGAGCAGGCCGATGTTACCGGCTTGATCGGTCAGTATGCGCATGGCAATGAGCCGAGCCATCACATGGCCTATTTGTACAATTTTACAGACTCGCCCGACAAGACTCAAATGTGGGTAAACCGTATCTTAAAAGATCAGTACAGCATCCTGCCCGACGGCTTATCGGGTAATGAAGATTGCGGCCAGATGTCAGCCTGGTATGTAATGAGTTCGCTCGGTATTTACACTATAACACCGGGGCAAACACAATACCAGATCGGCTTACCGCAGTTTGATAAAGCAGTTATTAATCTCGAAAATGGAAAGAAGTTCACCATCACCAATTCAGGTTCGGGGGTCAGCTTTCAGAATATTTACCTGCAGGGAATGTCACTGAATAAAAAGCCTTACAATAAACTTTATCTTGATGACCAGGATATTGCTGGTGGCGGCGATTTTGAAGTATACACAGGAAGGCTGGCCAATAAATTATTTGTCCAGGACCTGGAGAAACCCATCGCGAAGATCCGTGACGAACTTATTGTTTCTAACCCTTACTTCCTTGCGCCTTCTCCTACGTTTAAAAAACCCTTTGACCTTGAAATCAGATGCGGGGATGCAGATGCAAAGATCTACTTTACCCTGGATGGCTCCCTACCCAATACCGGTTCGGCGCTATATTATAAACCGATCATCATCTCGGCCAACACAACAGTGAAGGCCATTGCCATTAAGAACGGGAAAACAAGTTTTGTGAATGAAGGCACTTTTATTAAAGCCAAAGATTGATATCAAAATAACTCTTTTGACCAAATACTTGCCCGATTATCCGGCGCAAGGCGGCGAAAGTTTGATAGCGTGGCCGGGCGCCGAACAACACAAAATGCTACAGCAAATATTAATTTAAAGGCCAGACATATCAACTGATTGTAAACAATACGGGCTATTACCGAATGGCATCAAAGCAAGGGCCAACCCTTCTATATTTTTGGTGATCAGATCAGCATAGAATAATTTTTCTACTTATTGGATAATCCGTTTTAATTAGTTTAATTTTACTTACCCGATAACCTAAATAACTAATTATCAAATGGAACCGAACAACAACCCTTCGACAGGCGATGATGGAAAAACCGCCGGCATCATCAGCTATCTTACAATTATTGGATGGCTTATTGCATTTTTTGCTATGCATCAGAACCATAAAACTGAATTGGGAAGTTACCAGCTAAGACAGACTTTGCTGTTCCATATCGTTTCAATGGTTGTTTACTGGATATTAGCAATGCTCTTCACCGCATTATTCTTTTCATCCGGTTTAGCCACAGGGTGGTTTTCGATCGTATTGGTGAACTGGATTATAAGAATAGTTTTTTTCATATTATGGCTTATTGGCTTTATCGGTGCAGTCAACGGAGAAAAAAAACCTATTCCCTTATTTGGAGAAAAGGCCCAGTCTATTTTTTCAACGATTTGATACCGTACAGAGGCAATACTTTGCCTCTTTTGTAGATAGTCCCGGAGACAAAGTATTGCGTCTTTACTCCTTTTCAAGGACTTTTTTTGCCTCCAGCAATTTATCCCTTTCAGCTTTTGGTAAAATCGGATATTTTAATTTCAATTCTTTAATAGTATCCAGAATTATTTCAGAGATAGCAATACGTGTGAACCATTTTTTATCCGCAGGTATCACATACCATGGATTTTCCGGTGTAGCGGTTTCTTTTATTGCTTTTTCATAAGCTTTCATATACTCATCCCAATATTGTCGTTCCATTACATCGGCTGCAGAAAATTTCCAGTTTTTCGTCGGATCATCTATCCGTTCTAAAAAGCGTTCCTTTTGCTTCTGTTTTGAAACGTGAAGGAAAAACTTAACGATGACCGTTCCATTCCTGCGCAGATGCTTTTCAAACTCCCTGATACTGTCATAGCGATGATCCCAAAACTCGTTGCTTATTTTTTTCAAACTGTTAATCCCGGGCAAATTTTCCTTCAGCACCAATTCGGGATGCACTTTAGTGATCAGCACATTCTCATAGTGTGAACGGTTGTGGATTCCAATACGCCCGCTTTCAGGCAATGCCTTATAATGACGCCATAGAAAATCATGCTCATATTCTTCAGTACTGGGCTGCTTAAAGCTAAAAACCTGACAGCCCTGCGGGTTTAAGCCTGACATCGTATGTGATATGGCGCTATCTTTTCCTGCCGCATCCATTGCCTGGAAAATAATAAGCAATGAGTATTGCCTGGCGGCATATAACTCCTCTTGCATAGCGGCAGTTTTTCTGATCAGCTCCTGTAAAGCCCCGGCAGCATCTTCTTTTCTGTAGTCAGCGGTATAGTCGGTATCGAAATCTTTTAAGGAAAAGTCATTACCGTTTATGATTTTAAACTTGTCTTTGAAGTGTTTCATAAGCGCAAAAATGGAAAAACGCAAAATGTGTCTCTACGAAGTTAAAATTTACCTGTTATAATTGCGTTGTTTATATTTGTCACACCGGCTATGATTTAGTTCCATAATTTTACATCTTTACCCAATGTTCAGGCGTATAAAAAACAAGTTTCTCCGATATTCTGTACTATTCGTTTATTTTGTCATCATCTTTTTTTGTGCCATAGAGCTCAATTTTCTTTGGCTTTTTGGCTACTCCCCTAGTATACAGGATATTAAAAATCCGGTAATGTCAGTTTCATCCGAAGTTTATTATTCAGACGGTAAACTAATCGGCCGCTATTCAAAGGAGAACCGTACACCTGTTGAGTTTAAGAGCATCTCTCCAAATCTTGTAAATGCCTTAATATCCACTGAAGATGTTCGTTTTTACAAGCATAATGGGGTTGATTTTTATTCGTTTTTCACCAGTATATTATCCACTGCCAAAGGCGATAAGCGTGGTGGCAGTACTATTACACAACAACTGGCCAAAAATTTGTTTGAGACACGTAAAAAGAAATCACAGGGATTGATAAGACACGTGCCGATAATAAACACTATTGTATCAAAGGTAAAAGAATGGTTTACTGCTTTTCAGATAGAACGCGTTTACAATAAACAGGAGGTTCTGACGCTCTATTTCAATACGGTTCCTTTCGGAAATAACACATTTGGTATAAAAGCAGCTTCCCTGAAATATTTTGATAAAACACCTGATAAGATTAACCCGGCACAGGCCGCTATGCTGATTGGTATGCTCAAAGCCACGTCAACTTATAATCCCATAAAAAACCCTGACAAGTGTTTAGACAGGCGTAATACGGTACTCAGTCAGATGGAAAAATATGGTTATATCACAAAAGATGAATTTGCTGCCGATACCAAACAAGCGCTTAATCTCAACCTGAGCTATGTTGAGAATGAATCGCAGGGTGATTCATATATACGCCGGGCGGTAGAAAAATGGCTGGATAAGTGGTGTAAAGACAATCATTACGATCTGTATGAGGATGGGTTAAAGATTTATACAACCATTGACCCGCGCCTGCAGCAATATGCAGAAGAGGCCGTTGGTGAAAAAATGAAAATGCTGCAAAAGCGTTTTAATAACTTTTGGGGCAATAAAGTTCCCTGGCGCGATCTGAGCGGCAATATAATAACAGATTTTGTGTTAAAAGCCGAACAGCACTTGCCGATTTATAAGCTACTGGATAAAAAATACCATGGTGATACCACCCAGATAAAACAATATTTTGACAAGAAAAAGAGAATGAAGGTATTCTCATGGAATGGAGAAAAGGATACTTCATTTTCAAGCGTCGATTCTATTAAATACTATGCCCGGATACTTAACACGGGTATGATGACCATTGAGCCGTCGACCGGAAAAATAAAAGTATGGGTTGGAGGTATCGATCACCGGTATTTTAATTACGACCATGTCAACCAGTCAAAAAGACAGGCAGGCTCTACCTTCAAACCATTTGCTTATGTAACGGCTTTGGACAATGGGTTTACCCCATGTGATAAGTTTACCGACCAACCGGTTTCTATCAAATTTATGGATAATGGCAAACCCGATGTTTGGGAACCCCAAAATGCCGACTTCAATTTTACCTATCAGGAAATGTCATTACGATGGGCAATGGGAAAATCGGTTAACTCCATCACCGCACAGGTAACCGAAAAAGTAGGTTGGGATAAAGTAGTTGAGTATGCCCATAAATGCGGTATCGAGAGCCCGCTAAAATCTGTACCATCCGTTTCATTGGGCACCAATGATGTTTCGGTATACGAAATGGTGAGGGCATATAGCACCTTTCTAAATAAGGGCAACCGTATTGAGCCGATATTGGTGAGCAGGATCACCGACCAGGAAAATAATGTACTGGCTGAGTTTACCTTAAAAACTGAAAAAGTGTTAAGCGAAGAAACGGCCTGGCTGATGTTGTATATGTTCAGAGGTGGTATGGAAGAACCAGGCGGTACTTCTCAGGCGCTGTGGGAATATCCGGGCTTATGGAAAAAAGATAACCAGATAGGCGGTAAAACAGGCACTTCATCAAAATATGTAGATGGCTGGTATATGGGTATAACAAAGGATCTGGTAACAGGTGTCTGGGTGGGTGCTGATGACCGGAGCATCCATTTCACCAATTCTGAAACCGGCGAAGGTTCGCATACCGCATTACCGATCTTTGGCCGTTTTATGGAGAAAGTGTATGCCGATCCTAAATCGGGCTATACCTATGGTTTGCTGCCAAAGCCCTGGGTAAAGATCAAAAAGGAATATAATTGCCCGTCGCCGCGTTTGGTTGTTGATAGTTTGGCAACAGATAGCCTAAATAACCCGGTTGATACTTCGGCAGTTGAGCCGCCGCCTGTCGACCAGGAAAACCCTGAAAACAAACCACCCAACCCGAATAAATAATATTTGACAGTGTATTTTAAATGTTAAATTTCGATCCGGGATGATTTTTTTTGAATTTGAACTGCTATATTACCTGTTATAATAATATGGGTATTAATTCAAGCCAGGCAAACGAAATTCGAAATAAGTACGTATTCTTTATAAAATAAGATATGAATAAACAATACTCAGCCACTGCCCTGTTAAAAAGATATTTCACGGTTCTATTCTGCATTATCGGTACACTATTTTTTAGCTTAAATGTTAAAGCCCAGTATTTCGGGCAGAATAAAGTACGTTATAAGAACCTTAAATTCAAGGTTTACAAAACACCCCACTTTGAAATATATTATTACATCAAAAATGACAGTACGATAAAGCGCTTCGCGCAGGAAAGTGAGCTTTGGTATACCATACACCAGCAGGTATTCCGCGATACGTTCATAAAGCCAAACCCTATTATACTATATGCAGATCATCCCGATTTTCAGCAAACTACTGCCATTGACGGGGAAATCGGTGTAGGCACGGGTGGCGTTACCGAGGGACTAAAGAACCGGGTAGTAATGCCTATAATGGAGACCAACCAAACCACGAGGCACGTTATTGGTCACGAGTTGGTTCACGCTTTTCAATATCACGCTTTATTAGGTCGCGATTCTGCAATGTATGGAAACATTAACAACCTGCCCTTATGGATGATAGAAGGCATGGCCGAATACCTTTCAATTGGTAAAAAAGATGCCTACACGGCCATGTGGATCAGGGATGCCTATCTTAATAAAAATATCCCCACCATACGCGATCTGACAGAAACAAATAAGTTTTTCCCGTATCGCTACGGTGAAGCTTTCTGGTCATTTATTGGTTCAACCTATGGCGATACCGTAATTGTTCCGTTCTTTAAAAACACCGCACGGTTTGGATTGGAATACGGCATAAAACGGACATTTGGATATGACGATAAAACCTTATCCAACTTATGGAAAAATTCCATCGCCTCTGCTTACAAACCGCTTTTAAAGGACACCGTGCAGAAACCGGTAGGTAAAAGGGTAATCGATAATAAAAACTCAGGCGAATTGAACGTGGCACCTGCGATAAGTCCTGATGGAAAATACCTGGCATTTTTATCAGAGAAGGACTTGTTTACGGTCGATCTGTACCTTGCTGATGCTCATTCGGGCAAGATTCTCAAAAAGCTGACCAGTAAAGTGTCCAACACCCATATTGATGAATTTAATTTTATAGAATCTGCCGGGGCGTGGTCGCCGGACAGCAAAAGATTTGCTTTCAGTGTTTTCAGCCATGGGCGCAATCGTATGCTGATTGTTGATATTCCAACCGGAAGTGTGTCAGCTGATATTTCCATGGAAAAGGCAGAGCAGTTTAGTAACCTCAGCTGGTCGCCGAATGGCAATGATGTGGTTTTCCAGGGTATGTCTGATGGTCAAGGGGATCTGTATATGTACAGCTTTGATACAAAAAAGGTCCGTCAGCTTACTAATGATAAATATTCTGATTATCAGCCATCCTTCTCAAGAGATGGTAAAAAGGTAATTTTTGCAAGCGACAGAACTACTTATGATCAGTCATTATCACAGGACATCACCTTTAACTTGGCCGAACTGGATATTGCTACCGGAAAGATAACCGACATAAAAATATTTAACGGAGCCAATAATTTAGATCCTGAATACTCAGCCAATGGAAAACAGATTTACTTTCTGTCAAACAGGGATGGGTTCCGCAATATGTATCGCTATACTTTAAGCGATGGTAAAGTGGAGCAAATGACCGATTTGTTTACCGGTATTTGTGGCATAACCGAATTTTCCCCGGCAATAAGTATCTCCAATAATGATGACATCGTTTATTCTTACTACAATGCCCAGAAATATTTCTTATACAATGCAAAAGCATCTGATTTTACAGCCAAAACAGTAGACAGCCAGGCTTTGAATTTTGATGCAGCAATGCTTCCGCCTTTCCGTTCAGTTGGCGTCGATCTGATCAATTCTAACCTGAACAATTATCTGGCCTACAAAAAAATACCAACCGACTCTATTAAATCCGTCCCCTATAAACCCATGTTTAAGCTCGATTATTTGGCAAGCAGCGGTGTCGGTGCCTCCGTAAGCCAGTTTGGAGCTGGTTTATCAAGCGGTGTGCAGGGGGTGTTCAGCGACATTTTAGGTCGTAACCTGATTTATGCGGGAGCCGACGTAAACGGCCAGATCTATGATTTTGGCGGCCAGTTCATTTATATAAACCAGCAGAAGCGCTGGAATTTTGGTTTCGGGCTATCACATATACCTTATCAGTTTGCCAATTACAATATTGTATCTTCTACTTACAAGATCAATAGCACAACCACGATACCGGCTTTCCAGGAAAGGTATGATATTATCCGGATATTTGAGGACCAGGCAAATGTGTTTACCTCCTACCCTTTATCTAAGATTACACGCATAGAATTCGGAACCGGGATTTCACACTATGGATACCGGGTTGACCGGTACAGTACCTATTATGACACATCGGGTAATGTATTGAGCAATTACCAGCATCAGCATATTGCAAATTCCGATTATAATAAGGATGTAACCAATGGGGGATTTCAGTTAAATCCATTCACAATTTACCAGGTAAACACCGCGTTGGTCGGTGATAATTCATTTTTTGGAATAGCCTCACCGCTCAACGGCTTCCGCTACCGCTTGCAGGCCGAGTACGATTTTGGCTCCTTTCATTTTTTTGCGCCAACCATCGATCTCCGTAAATATGTACGGGTTGCACCGGTTACATTTGCTGCAAGGTTATATGGATACGGCCGTTTAGGCGGAGTAGATGGCCTTTACCCATTATACCTGGGCTATCCATTTTACATAAGGGGTTATGAGGCGCAAACTTTTTATTCAAGCGGCAGCAAAACGCCAACCAACAATTTCACGATTGATCAGTTATCAGGTGATCGTATCGCAGTAGCAAATTTTGAGGTTCGTTTACCATTTACAGGGCCTGAAAAACTTTCCCAAATTAAATCAAAGTTTTTTTTCAGTGAGTTGAATTTCTTTTTTGATGCGGGCTTGGCCTGGAACGCCGGCGATAAGATAGAGTTCAAGACCAATCCGTCTATACTTGGTTACAAACCTGTAGTGGATCAAAACGGCAATCAGGTACTTGATGCAAATAATAAACCTGTAACCTCCCCTATTTATTCAAGGGTACCTGCATTAAGCACCGGTATTTCGCTCCGGGTAAATATTTTTGGTTATTTTGTTCTGGAGCCTTACCTGGCTATTCCGTTTAACCGCACTGATGTCAGCAAACCGGTATTTGGCCTGGGATTTACACCCGGGTGGTAAGATAATATTACGAAAAAGCGTTCTCAATCGCGCTTTTTCAATTCCTTAAAACATGCAATAAACTCCGGGGTTATCATTCTTATAACAAACTATAATGAAAAGACCGATACTATTAGTTCTTTTTATCCTTTTGGGCGGCTCATCGATATTTGCTCAAAAAGTTGACTCTTCTGTAAATAAATTGGGCGTGACAAAAAATGGCAACGGCGCATTAATGAGCCCGTCAAATAATATTATGGACAATCTTTCCTCGTCGCCCGAATTTTCTGTACTGGTTAATGCAATAAAAACAGCCGGCCTAACCGATACTTTTAACGGCAATAACGCGATCACCATTTTTGCACCGACCAATAAAGCATTCGAAAAACTGGAGTCAGGCAAACTGGACACTTTGTTGCTGCCTGTGCATCAGGGGGAATTGACAAATTTGCTTCAATACCATGCCATTGCAGGAAGAATAACTTCAAAGGACATTGAAAGGCAGATAAAAGCCGGAAACGGACAGGCAATCTTTACTACGCTTTCCGGAGGCGTATTAAAAGCAAGGATCAACGAAAATAGGAATATTGCTTTAACTGATGAAAATGGTGACCAGGGCGTAATCAGCAAATTTGGTATACCGCAAAGCAATGGCATACTGCATATCATAAGCTCCGTATTAACACCTCGTTTAAAATGACAAATTGTTGCAACTGATAAGCAAACCAAATCAAGACCGACTACGTAATTCAGTTAACTAAGCAAAATTATTTAATGAAGAAGTTATTATTTATAACAGCATTTTGCGCTATAGCGGTATTCAGCGCTCAAAATAGCAGGTCTCAGTCCAAAAGAAAACTGAGCAAGCCGGCCTCGGAATGGAAAAAGACACTTACGCCGGATCAATACGAAATAATGGTTGAAAGTGGCACCGAACCTCCATACAAAAATGCGTATTGGAACAACCACCAAAAAGGTGTTTATGTAAGCGCGGCAACAGGCAATATTTTATTTAGCTCAGATGATAAATACGACAGCCATACCGGCTGGCCAAGTTTTGTAAAACCGGTTGACCCCAGCAAAATTGCAATAGTACAGGATAACAGCCTGGGGATGACCCGTGACGAAGTGATCGAAAAAAGTACAGGCTTGCACCTGGGCCATGTTTTTGACGACGGCCCGGCTGATCGCGGCGGCAAACGCTATTGTTTGAATTCAGCTGCATTGAAATTTATTAAAAAGTAACCATCTTGCGTGCGGCATTAATGGAAGGGCGTATCATTGGCCTGGTCCTGATGTTGCTTTCAAAATTGAGTCCAATGGTCAGGTCTACCCAATCTGGGTTTACAGATCTGATCATTTTTTCTTTTTGGGGCCTGGTAAAGGTACTGACCATCTTAAAACGGGCCATCGCCTGCTCTTCTGTATTGATCTCCTCAAAATAAACAAGACGGTTAAGTTGTTGGCCACTGTCAAAAAATAAAGTGGGCATCTGGCGGTAAAACTGCAGGGCTTTTAAAATATCTGAGCATAATCCTACATGTAAATTGTTTCTGTTCCGGTCAGTGATGATATAAATAAAACGCTTCATTTCAATAAAAATTTGCTGGTTAAAAAATAATTACTAATTTTATGAGCATAAAAATACTAATAATTTTAGCAAATGCAAATTTTATGTCATTAATTTCATCAAATATTAAATTTCTTAGGAAAAAGAAAGGTCTGACCCAGCAACAGTTTGCCGATCAAGTAGGTATAAAAAGATCATTGGTCGGGGCATATGAGGAAGAAAGGGCCGAACCCAAATATGATTTGCTAAAAAAAATAGCATTATTCTTTGATGTCACCGTAGATGATTTTATCAATGAGACAATAAATGAAAAGTGGGCGCCAAAACCTAAGGGCGATCCGGCAAATCTGCGCATTCTAAGTATTTCAGTCGATAAGGACGATAATGAAAATATTGAACTGGTTCCCTTAAAAGCAAGCGCGGGTTACCTTAATGGGTATGCCGACCCTGAGTATGTAGCGGCCTTGCCCAAATTCTATTTGCCAATGTTTAAGCAGGGCACCTACCGGGCATTTGAGATAAAAGGCGATTCAATGCTGCCGCTGGTGTCAGGCACCATTATTATTGGCGAATACCTTGAAAACTGGGGCGATCTGAAATCAGGCGACACCTATATAATTATATCAAAAACTGAGGGTGTGGTATATAAACGCGTGAGTGGCAAATTCAAGGAACAGAAAAAATTAAAACTGATATCCGACAATCCGGTTTATGAACCTTACGATATAAATGGTGAAGATATACTGGAAATATGGAAGGCGAAGGCCTATATTTCGACACAGCTGCCAATGCCGGCACCCGAGCCTACAATGGAAAGCTTAACCACCATGATGGCGCAGATGCAGCGCTCAATTTCCAAATTACAGCACAATAATTAGGTTTATTAACTATTCTAACCCAATCACCACCCGCAACAATTAAGTTACATACAGGTAATTAAACTATTACCTGGTAACTTCATCAAACCTTTAAATCTAAAAAACTAAGAAGATGAAGAAATTTTTGTTGATGTGCTGTTTTCTGATAGGGATTACAGCAGTAAGCCGTGCACAAGGTGGCGGCAGGAGAAGTCCTGAACAAAGGGCTAAACAATTGCAGACACAATTAAGCCTGAATGATGATCAAACAACCAAGATCACTGCTATTTACAAGGAACAATCTGTGAAAATGGATAGCGTTAGAACCGCCTCAAATGGTGACAGGGAAGCGATGATGAAAGCAATGATGCCTTTGACACAATCTACTGGTGACAAGATCAAAGCCGTTTTAACCGCCGACCAGGCTGCCGCTTACGATAAACTGATAAAAGAAAGAATGGACAGGATGAAACAAGGTGGTGGTGGAAATAATTAACCGCTGTAAAAGTATTTAAAGAAAGCCTTCCGATTTACCGGGAGGCTTTCTTTATTTTAGCACAAATTTTCAGTCTTGAACTCATCAGAAAAATTTATTAAGGAGAAGCTTGACCAAAGGCAATCAAACGGCACTTACAGGACATTAAAACCTGAAAGCAGCCTGGTTGATTTTTGTTCGAATGATTACCTTGGGTTTGCCCGTTCACCGGTTTTAAAACATTGGGTTGAAAAGGAAGTGGAAGCTAATGATAGGGCATTGAACGGATCTACCGGTTCCAGGTTGCTGTCAGGGAACCTGGCTTATACGGAAACACTGGAGCAGGAGATCGCAGACTTTCATCAAAGTGAGGCAGGGCTGATCTTCAATTCGGGGTATGATGCTAATTTGGGATTGTTCTCCGCGTTACCACAACGTAGTGACACGATTATTACTGATGAGTTAATACATGCCTCCATTATTGATGGTGCAAGATTAAGCTATGCAAACCGCTATACTTTCAGGCATAATGACCTGAAAAGCCTTGAAGAAAAGCTAAAACATGCTCAAGGCAATTGCTATGTGGTGATCGAAAGTGTTTACTCGATGGATGGTGACACACCACCGATAAAGGAGATATCAGCGTTAACCGAAAAATTTAAAGCTCAACTGATTGTTGATGAGGCTCATGCAATTGGACTTTATGGAAAGGGGCTGATTAATCAGCTGGGTTCAGAAAGCAGGGTTTTTGCAAGGATTATTACTTTCGGAAAAGCGTTGGGTTGTCATGGCGCAATAATTTTGGGGAGCAAACTGCTGCGCGAATATCTCATCAATTTTTCAAGATCCTTTATTTATACGACTGCCTGCTCGTTCCATCAAATGGCATCAATAAAAATGGCTTATAAACTGCTTCCATTATCGGCAAACGAGGTTCAAAAGCTTCACAATAATATTCATCTTTTTAAAAAGACATCTGCCCGCCCCGGTTACAATTTATTGCCGAGTGATTCTGCTATTCAATGTCTTATCGTTGGTAGCAATGATAAAGCAAAGCAAATAGCCGGACAATTACAGAATGCCGGGATGGATGTTCGCCCTATTCTTAGTCCAACGGTGCCAAAAGGCACGGAAAGATTAAGAATATGTTTGCATTCATTCAATACCAGTGATGAGATCAACTTGCTGTCAGAAACCATCCATAAATTAAGCTATGCCTGATAAGGAGCATTTTTTTGTAACCGGGATCGGAACCGGAATCGGTAAAACTATTGTATCAGCAGTTTTAGTGGAAAAGTTAAAATCAGACTATTGGAAACCTGTTCAGTCCGGCGATTTGGATAATAGCGACTCTTTATTGGTAGAAAGCCTGATCTCAAACGGGCATACCAAAATTCATCCCGAGTCTTACCGGCTCAGCGAGCCCTTTTCACCGCATAAATCTGCAGCGATTGATGGAATTAGCATTAAACCGGAAAATATAATTCTTCCTGACACCAATAATAAATTGATAATTGAAGGTGCTGGTGGTTTGATGGTTCCGTTAAATGATAAATTTTTAATGATAGATCTGATCAAAAAGTTACACCTGCCGGTAATACTAGTTTCGCAAAACTACCTGGGGAGCATCAACCATACACTTTTGTCCGTTTATGCATTAAAACAGTATGGCATCCCGATAAAAGGAATCATTTTTAATGGCATCGAGGATGTTTACGCTGAAGAATTCATATTAGATTATGCCGGCATCGAGCTATTGGGCCATATACCCCAATTTAATAAGGCTGATAAAAAGGCCATTATAGATGCGGGTAATTATGTCGATCTGTAATTCATCTCCTTTATTTTGCTAAATAAAGAATTTGCATCAACTTAGCATTTCAAATATCAACCACATGATAAAGAATATTACGGTGATTGGCTCAGGCACGATGGGTAATGGCATAGCACATACTTTTGCGCAAAATGGTTTTAAGGTATCTTTAGTTGACATCAGTAGCGAATCATTAGCCAAAGGCTTGCAAACCATCACCAGCAATCTCGACAGGCAAATAAAAAAAGGCGCTATTGAGGAAAATATCAAGACTACTACGCTGGGTAATATTACAACTTATACGGATTTAAAGGAAGGCGCAGCCAATGCCGACCTTGTTGTGGAAGCGGCAACCGAAAACCGGGAAATAAAACTAAACCTGTTTAAGCAACTCAGCGAAATTTGCAGTGCGGATGTAATACTGGCTTCAAATACCTCATCCATATCCATCACCCAAATAGCTGCAGTTACTAAAAAGCCGCAGAATGTGATCGGTATGCACTTTATGAACCCCGTACCTGTAATGAGACTCGTTGAGGTGATACGGGGTTATGCTACCACCGATGAAGTAACCCATACGATAATGGACCTATCTAAAAAATTAGAGAAAGACCCGGTTGAGGTGAATGATTATCCGGGTTTTGTAGCCAACCGCATTCTGATGCCGATGATTAATGAAGCGGTATATACCTTGCATGAGGGTGTGGCAGGAGTTGAAGAAATTGATACGGTAATGAAGCTGGGGATGGCCCATCCAATGGGGCCGCTGCAACTGGCTGATTTTATTGGTCTGGATGTTTGCCTGGCCATTTTAAAGGTATTGTATGATGGCTTTGGCAATCAAAAATATGCGCCCTGCCCGTTGCTTGTCAATATGGTAACCGCCGGGCATCTGGGGGTCAAGTCTGGCGATGGCTTTTATAAATATACTACTGGGAACAAGGAACTTACGGTGGCAGGCAAGTTCAAATCGTAAGCAGAATTTTAAACTATTTCTGTATTTGTTTGTCAATAGGTTAATCCTTATAAAAACATATTCAGATGAAAACATTATCAAAATTAGGAGTACTCGCTTGTTTAGGCAGTGCCCTTTTCCTTTTATCATGTGCAGGTGAATATTATGTAACTGATCAACCGGCTGAGGTTGTTTATCAAAGGCCTATTGCCCCTTATGACGGAGCGGTATGGATAGATGGCGATTGGTATTGGAGCGGTGGAAGATACGTTTACACAAGGGGCCATTGGAACAGGCCCCGCGCCGGACATACTTATGTTCGGGGTAACTGGGTTCATAGTCAGCGTGGCTATGCATGGCGTAGAGGGCGTTGGAAATAAGACAGCTGGCAGAATGATATTAGATTTGAATAAATGATGCTGACACCGTTCATTTTACAGACCCGCTGATAGCAAACTACATACGCTCCGGCACTTGTATACCGAGCAATTTCATTGCCTTTTTGATCACCCCGGCAGATGCTGCCGAAAGCTGTAAGCGAAACTGTTTAGTCAACTCATCTTCCGCCTGTAATATCGATTTTTCGTGGTAAAACTTATTAAAAGCTTTTGCTAATTCATAAACGTAGTTGGCAATAATAGCAGGACTATGGCCTGTTGCTGCCAGTGTTATGGTTTCAGGGAACTGGCTCAATGTCAATATTAAATCCCTCTCTTGAGGATCAACAGATATACGCTTCTCCTTTACCGGGCTGAGGGGCTCCGCCCGGCTTAATACCGACCGGATGCGTGCATGTGTATATTGAATAAAAGGCCCCGTATGCCCCTGGAAATCTACCGATTCATTAGGGTCAAACAACAACCGTTTTTTAGGGTCAACCTTTAGCAGGAAGTATTTTAATGCACCCATACCAATGGTGTGATATAGTTGCAACTTTTCTTCCTGGCTGTATCCGGTTACTTTTCCCAATGCCTCGGTCTGCTCTTTTGCGGTTTGCTCCATTTCATCAACCAGGTCATCTGCGTCAACCACTGTTCCCTCACGTGATTTCATTTTTCCGGACGGCAGATCGACCATACCATATGATAAATGATATAAGCCCTTAGCCCATTGCTTACCCAGCTTCTGAAGGATCAGGAACAATACTTTAAAATGGTAATCCTGTTCGTTACCCACCACATAAATAGATTCATCCATGTGGAAATCATTATATTTCAATTGGGCAGTGCCCAGATCCTGGGTCATATAAACAGAGGTTCCGTCAGCACGCAAAACCAGTTTCTCATCTAAGCCATCAGCAGTAAGGTCTATCCATACCGAACCGTCTTCTTTTTTAAAGAATACCCCTTTTTCAAGCCCTTCATCAACAATATCTTTTCCTAATAAATACGTATCCGATTCGTAATAAAATTTATCAAAGTCGACCCCCAAAGCCTTATAGGTTTTACCAAAGCCATCATAAACCCAAAGGTTCATGGTTTTCCACAGGCTGATTACCTCTTCGTTACCGGCCTCCCATTGCTGCAGCATTTCCTGGGCCTCTTTTATAACAGGTGCCTTCTTTTTAGCTTCTTCCTCTGTCTGTCCAAATGATTTTAATTCTTCTATCTGACGTTTATATTCTTTATCAAACAGCACATAATACTTTCCTACCAGGTGGTCGCCTTTTTCGCCTGTTGATTCCGGTGTTTCGCCATTGCCAAACTTTTGCCAGGCCAGCATGGATTTGCAGATGTGGATCCCCCTGTCATTTACCAGGTTGGCCTTTACAACCTGATACCCATCCGCCTTTAATATTTCGGCTACCGAATAGCCTAACAGGTTATTACGCACGTGGCCCAAATGCAAGGGCTTGTTGGTATTTGGTGAAGAATATTCCACCATCACTTTTTTGCCGTTAGGTTTAACCATGGCAAAATCAGCTGATAATATTTCAGTATAAAATTTATTTATCCAGTAAGCATCAGACAATGAGATATTCAAAAAGCCTTTGATGACATTAAACCCCGAAATTTCTTTCACCTCGTTTTTCAGAAACTCACCCATTTCCGCACCGGTTTGTTCAGGCGATTTGCGCGAAATTTTGGTGAACAAAAAAGTCACTATCGTAATTTGTCCTTCAAATTCTTTACGGGTAGGCTGCAGATTGATATCAGCAGGTTTCAGATCAATCTGATACAGGGCTTTAACGGCTTTAACAGCAGCTTCAATTATAAAATCCATCCGCCAAAATTAATTAAAATGCGCCAACCGCTGTACAATTAATTATGTAGATAATTCTGGGTAGATTTGTTCCCGATTATAGCCCTTTATGAGTAAAAAAAACAATGACTTCAGGATCGATGTAACATCCGAAATAGGCGATCTGCGCTGCTTGTTAATACACAGCCCTGATAGCGGCTTAGGTAAAGTGGTACCTTCAAAAGCACAGGACTGGCTGTTTGAAGATATCGTGCACCTGGATACCATGCGCCGGAACGAGTACGACTATTATGTTAAACTATTAATGTACTTTCTTGATCCGGCAAAAATAAAGGGCAAATTACGGCATATCGATTCAGCAGAGAACGATCGGGCGTTTTTTAAACCTGATAATAAAGATTTTCATGCGTCAGATAAGGTGATCGAACTGCAGAATCTACTTGCGGACATTTTAACTGAAGGTGATATCCGTAAAAAGCTCGTGGCTTCGGTTTGCGCTATTGAGAACTGTACTTACCGGTTACAGCAAAAACTGATAGATACCGCCCCTGTTGAACTGGCTAAAATATTTATTTCCGGTTCTTTGGGTAATGACGAGATGATCTTTGCTCCCATCCCCAATCTGATATTTTCCAGGGATATCGGTATCGCCATTAATAATTACATGCTGCTGAATAAGCCTGCGAAAAAAGCCCGCTCCCGCGAAACCTTGCTGGCAAGATATATTTTCTTCAATCACCCTTTATTTACTGCTTATCAAAACAACATCCTGGAGATACCGGAAACAGTACATCATTTTTTGCGCCCCGGTGAGGAGCAGGACGAAAAAACGACCCTCGAAGGTGGTGACGTGATGATGGTAAGTCCGCAACATTTAGTGATCGGCTGTAGTGAGCGCACTTCGGTAAGCGGTGCTAATGAAGCCATGAAACTATTGTTTGAGAACAATGTAGTTAAGAAAGTAACCATCGTCAAAATACCACACAAACGCGATTATATGCATATTGACACTATTTTTACCCAGGTAAAACGCAATGTTTGGGTAATGCTGGGTTCACTGTCGGCTTTGGAAGATACCGTTGAAGAAACAAATGTTGTTAAATGGTTTTCAGAAAAAAAGTCCAAAGACAGAACCGAGATCGTACAGTTTGAAAAGGGAAAATCAAAACCGCGCTTATTCAAAAGCCTGGAAGAATTGCTGAACGATATCAGCGAGAATGATCTGCAAAGCAACAAAAAAACCAAGTTCATTTATTCGGGCAATGACAAATTCCCTTATGATGCCCGGGAACAATGGACAGATTCCTGCAATTTGCTGGCTGTAAAGGAAGGGGTGGTGCTAGGTTACGACCGCAATGATAAAACGGTTGAAGCTTTCAGAAAGAAAGGTTTTGAGATAATAAAAGTTGCCGATTTACTGGAAAAATTTGAAAACAATGAACTTGACCCGCAAAACATGAAAGATACGCTGATATTAATGCCATCATCAGAACTTTCACGTGCACGGGGTGGTTTCCATTGCATGAGTATGCCGCTTTTCAGAGATAAAGTTGTATAGTCATTCGTCATTAGTCATTGTACTAAGAGGGATGAGCTAAGCAATAAGTATTGATCGATGACAAAAATGACTGATGACCATGAAAATTGACTAATAACCAATGACCAACCAGCAGACCACCTCCACCATATTAATGATACGCCCGGTAAATTTTGGCTTTAACGAGCAGACCGCCGGGAGCAATGCTTTTCAGAACCGCAATGCGGTGCAACAGCAGGTACAGGATAATGCGTTGAAAGAATTTGATAACCTGGTAAATGTGTTAAAACAGAACGGTGTAGAAGTAATTGTCGTAGACGATACTACAGAGCCGCATACCCCCGATTCCATATTTCCAAATAACTGGGTATCATTTCACCAGGATGGCAATGTATTCCTGTACCCGATGATGGCCGAGAACCGTCGCCTTGAACGCAGAGAAGATATTATCATGCAACTGGAAGATGAGTTTCAGATCAAACATGTGATTGACCTGAGTCGGTTTGAACACGAAAATAAGTTTTTAGAGGGTACTGGCAGCATGGTTCTCGACAGCGAAAATAAAATTGCCTACGCCTGCCTTTCGCCCCGCACACATAAAGAGGTACTTGATCTGTTTTGCTCGCAAAGCGGCTATAAACCTGTTCTTTTTCATGCGGTTGACGAAAATGGAATGGACATATACCATACCAATGTATTGATGTGCATCGGCAGCAAATTCGCTGTAATTTGCCTCGATAGCCTAGCAAATGCCAAAGAGCAAGCTGAACTGACCCGTTCATTAAGTGCAACACACAAGGAAATTGTTGCCATTTCGTTTGCCCAAATGAACCAGTTTGCCGGCAATATGCTCGAACTAAAAAATAAGGGCGGCGATAATTTATTGGTAATGTCACAAAATGCTTATCGGTCATTAAACAATGATCAGAAAGCAACACTCGAAAAATATTGTAAGTTATTATATGCTGATATCAATACCATTGAAAATAACGGTGGCGGCAGCGCCCGTTGCATGATTGCTGAAGTGCATTTACCCTTAGTTCATAGTTGATGGACTATGGCTGATCGCAAAATATTGCCATTAATTACGAATTGACCATGAACAATAAACAAATTACATTGCAGAGATAAAATTTGTGCGATTAATAGCGCACATATTCCATTAAAAAATTACATTTTTGGCAAAATTTTAAAGAATGCAGAGTTACCAGGAATTTCTTGATCTGAGTGTAGGTTTTCCGCAGGAAGGTTTTGAGATCATCGATGATGAATTATACTTCCACGATCTTAATTTAATGGAAATGATCGAAACGTACGGCACCCCGTTACGTTTCACTTATTTGCCTATGATCTCAAAAAAAATTCAGCAGTCAAAGTTGTTGTTTCAACAAGCTATCGTAAAAAATAATTATCGGGGTGGCTATAAATATTGCTATTGCACGAAGAGCTCTCACTTTAAACATATTGTTGAAGAAGCGCTTAAAAACGATATCCACCTGGAAACATCTTCGGCTTTTGATATGCCGATGATCGATGCGCTGGAGAAAAAAGGCGCACTGAGTAAGGATGTCACTGTCATATGCAATGGATTTAAAACCTTCCAGTATAAAACCTATATCGTCGATATGCTGCATGATGGTTTTAAAAACATCATCCCTGTACTGGATAATAAAGAGGAGTTCAATATCTATGATGATGAGATCGAGATGGATACCCCCTGTAATCTCGGTATCCGGATAGCGGCAGAAGAACAACCTGATTCACAATTCTATACATCACGTTTAGGTATACGGCTGGAAGATATTATTGATTTTTACCACAATAAGATCGAGGACAATCCGAATTTCAAGGTTAAGCTGTTACACTTCTTTATCAATTCGGGTATTTCTGATACGCCTTATTACTGGAACGAACTGGAAAAATATGTAACCCTGTATTGCAAATTCAAAAAGATAAACCCCGACCTGGATACGCTGGATATTGGCGGCGGCATGCCTTTTAAGGATTCACTGGTATTTGATTTTGATTATGAATACATGATCAATGAGATCGTGAGCCGGATAAAGGAAATTTGCGCTGACAATGATACCGTTGAACCTGATATTGTCACCGAGTTTGGCAAATATACTGTGGCCGAGGCCTCTGGTATCCTTTATAAGGTATTGGGCCGCAAACAGCAAAATGACCGCGAAAGATGGCTGATGCTTGACGGATCATTTATAACCAACCTCCCCGATGTATGGGCGCTTAATCAAAAATATATACTGTTACCGGTGAATAACTGGGACTCTGAATATGAACGTGTAAACCTGGGCGGCATTACCTGTGATGGACAAGATTATTACAACCAGGAGGCTCACATGAACAGCGTATTTATGCCCAAGACCCGTAAGGTGCAGTACCTGGGTTTCTTTAATACAGGAGCCTACCAGGAAGTATTAAGCGGTTATGGCGGCATACACCATTGCCTGCTGCCGTCGCCCAAGCATGTGATCATTCGCCGCAACCGCGATGAGACATTTAACTTTGAGGTATTTGGTGAAGAGCAAAACAGTAAACAGGTATTAAAAATATTAGGTTATACCACCTAAAAACATAGCTTCTAAACTTATTAAGCTGATTAATGTTATCTATTATTATGGTTAGCGTTAAATCAGCTTTTTTACTATTTATCCCTTTGGTTTGTACGTTATGGTCAAATAACGGCATACAACAGCAGGATAAGACATACACCTATAAAACTGCATCGGAAGGTGGCACCGGCAAATTTTATTACGGCCGCGAAATAGCCGGGATAATGAATTTCAGTGGTTCATCATGGCTGGAAAGAAACAGCCGGCAGGTTGAAGAAAATTCTAACCTTGCGGTTGCCAAATTACCTGTCACCGATAATAGTGTGGTTGCTGATATCGGTGCAGGAACCGGTTATTACACCTTTAAAATTTATAACCTGGTATCAAAAGGAAAGGTGTATGCCGTAGAGATACAAAATGATGCGGTAACTTACCTTAAAAACAGAGCAGGCCAGTTGAACGCTTCAAATGTGATCGTTATAAAAGGGAAAGAAAAATCACCTGAACTGCCCGAAAACAGTATTGACCTGGCCATGATGGTGGATGTTTACCATGAACTGAGTTATCCCCATGAAATGCTGCAAAACATACGCCGCTCATTAAAACCAAAAGGAAAGTTATTATTGCTTGAATACCGTGCCGAAGATCCAAAGGTCGATATAAAGCCTTTACACAAAATGAGTGCAAAGCAGGTGAATAAAGAGTTATCTGCAAATGGCTTTCATTTGGTGCAGAATGGAGAGTTTTTGCCGATACAGCATTTTTTGGTATTTGAGAAGAACTGATTACTTCTATATAATATAAGTTAAGTTATTTGCAGACAACATAGGGCTCCTATTACATTATAGAACAATCTCTAGTCACCAATCACTAACTATCAAACTTTTCCAACAACTTCAATAATGTTTCAAAATCCTTAGGGTACGGCGCCTGTATGGTAATTTCCTTGCCGTCCAACAATTTAAAGCTTACTTGGTAGGCGTGCAGCGCAAAACGTTTCATGATGGGTTGTTCTTCCTGGTCTTTGCCTAAATGGTATTTACGCTTGATCTCTGACAGGAAAACAGGCTTACCCTTATACAGCTCATCGCCTGCTATAGATGCGCGCTGCGTGGCCAGGTGTATCCTGATCTGGTGCATACGTCCCGTTACCGGGCGGCATTCCACTAAAGTATAATGTTTAAAATATTTTAAAGATTGAAACCACGTTTCGGCGCGCTTGCCATCCTGGCGGCTGATACTTACATTACCCTTGCCAACATTTAGTATGGGCAGGTCAATTAGCAGCTTTTCAAAGACGTGCGTTCCCTCAATGATAGCATGATAGACTTTTTTTACCTGGCGCTTTTCAAACTGCATGGAGACGGTTCGGTAAGCTTCGGGATTTTTCGCTATGATCAACGCACCTGAGGTTTCTTTGTCTAACCGGTGGCATATTTGTGCGTCCTCAGAATATCCTTTAGCAAGGCGCAGTAAATTGACCTCTCCTCCCTCCCTTTCATCCAATGAACTCAGGAAAGGCGGCTTATTCACCACGATCACATCTTGATTTTCAAACAATATAAGGTCGGCAAATTTGGGAAACTTCATAGCCTGCAAAAGTAAGGTTATTGCCACGTCTTTTATATCATATCTCAAACAAACTCAATCCATATTAGTTAATAAGAAAACATCAATCAGTAAAAAAAATGAGTACCAGTTCACCGAAACCTGAAGAAAAGGGATTTTTCGAGAAGGTAAAAGAAACGATAGAAGGTATTTGGGATGATACCAAAGACAAGGCCGAGGAATTGAAAGACAAAACTGCAGATACCATTGATCATTTGAAGGAGAAAGTAACAACAGAAAAGAAAACTGCTGCCAGAAAATCAACAACAGGTAAAAAAAGTGTGGCTGGCAAAGCAGGTACGGTAACTGCAAAAGCTAAAACTGCTGCGGCTGATGTAAAAGCTAAAGCTGCCGGCCAGGCAGAGAAAATTAAAGCCAAAGCTGAAGATGAGAATCTCAAAGCTAAAAAAGCCGTTGCCGATGTGAAAACCAAAGCCGCGTCTAAAGCCAAGTCAATAACGGCAAAAGGCAAAGCTGAAAGCAGCGCTGTTAAAAGGCTGGCACATGCAAAAACAAGCAGGACAACCACCACCACAAAGAAAAAAGCTACAGCTGCAAAATAATCGGCCTGACAATTTGTAAAGCAAAAGCTCCCGGAATTCCGCGAGCTTTTGCTTTTTTTTCAGGCTTCAAATTTATAGCCTACTCCTTTTACAGTCGCAACAATATCGTCTCCAAGTTTCTCTCTAAGTTTGCGGATATGGACATCGATGGTACGGTTGGTTACCACTACCGAATCTTCCCAAATATTTTTCAATATTACCTCACGGGTATACACTTTGCCGGGTTTTGAGGCAAGCAGGTAAAGTAATTCAAACTCTTTTTTAGCCAGTACAACTTTGTCGCCTTTCTGAAAAACAAGATAGGCCTCCCGGTCGATTACCAGGGTTCCAATCTCCAGTTTATTATCGGTAACCTCCTCGGCTGGTGCATTCCTGCGTAATATGGCATTTATACGGCTTACCAGCGCTCTTGGCTTGATAGGTTTGGCGATATAATCATCGGCCCCCACATTGAAACCGGCGATTTCTGAGTATTCCTCACTGCGGGCGGTTAAAAACACCATGAAAGTATTTTTGAATTCGGGCATGGTACGCATAATGCGGCAAGCCTCTATCCCATCCATTTTAGGCATCATGATATCTAAAACAATCAGATCGGGCAAAACCTTTTTGGCTTCAGAAACTGCTTCCTGGCCATTGCGGGCGGTATATACCTGGTAACCTTCCTTTTTCAGATTATACTCAATCAGCTCTAAAATATCCGGTTCGTCATCAACAATAAGAATTTTTTGCTTAGTAGATGTGCTCATAATACAAATTTTGCATAAATATATAAGCTTAAAAAAAGCAAATAGTTAATACAAAGTTAACAAATTGTTAAGTGTTACCTTATTTTAACTTATTGTTGAGGCTTATTGAACGTTTTGTTTAAAAATTCTTCAAGATCGCCCCCGGTTATATTCTTTGCAATGATATTTCCCTGCGGATCGATCATGAAATTTGAAGGAATAGCCTGTATATGATATAACTTTTCTGTGGGTCCTTCAAAATTTTTCAAATCTGAGGCATGGTTCCAGGTCAGTTTATCCTGGGTGACCGCCTGTTGCCACTTCGCTTTATCCACATCAAGCGATATTCCAAGTATATTCAGCCCTTTGGATTTATAGATGTTGTATTGCTTTACTACGTTGGGATTTTCTTGCCTGCAGGGAGCACACCATGATGCCCAAAAATCAACCAGCACATATTTACCTTTATAATCAGATAATTTAACAGGGTTCCCGTCAGGCCCTGTTGAAGTAAAATCCGGCGCCTTGTGCCCTACCGAAACAGGCTTTATTTCATTCATCGCCTTAACAAAGCGTTTTACAGCCGGATTATCCCTGAAATTATCTTTTATGGAGTCAGCATAGGCCACCAGTTGCTGCTCATATTTATTCTGGTCAAGTGCCGTAATAGCATAGAAACCGGCCAGTGAATTTTGATTTGCATTAACAAATTTCAATATGTCGTTACTTTGATTGCCAAGTTCCTTTTCTATCCGCGGCCTGAAAATATTGATCAGGGAATCCGATTCACGCCCAAGTTGTTGTGCTTTGGTACGGTATTCGTCCACAATCTTACTTATCTTTTGGCCATAAGCATTATTGATCTTATTGAACTCCTTTAT
The DNA here is from genome assembly GCA_028287895.1 of Mucilaginibacter sp. Taxonomy (GTDB): domain Bacteria; phylum Bacteroidota; class Bacteroidia; order Sphingobacteriales; family Sphingobacteriaceae; genus Mucilaginibacter. The sequence continues at coordinate 25,946 of JAQBOV010000026.1, forward strand.
TTTTTCAGAGTCATCCGAACCGGATATGACATAAGTATGTGCGCTATCGGTCAAATTAGTTGAAAAACCAATGACATCGCCGTTTTTTGCGATCAGGTCAAAAATATTGCTGCCCGTACGTAGCTTATAAAGATTGGCATATTGTGCCGGATGTTTAAACTGGAACTTGCCCCCTTCATCCAAACTAGTTGAATCCACTACGGTTACAGCGCTGCTGTCGGCTGCAAGCAGGTATATCTTTTTTAAACTGCCGGGATTAGTAATAGTACCCGAAATGGTAAAAACAGATTTATCCTTGCATGAACAGATCAATCCCGACAATAAAACAACGCAGCAATAAATAATAACACGATTCTTCATTTATTTCGATTCTAATTCTTTGATCAACAATTGGTTGGTTTTTTGCGGGTCGATTTTGCCTTTTGAGCGTTTCATTATTTCGCCCATGAACAATCCCAAAACGCCTTTTTTACCTTTTTGGTATTCTTTTACTTTGTCCGGAAATTTGGCAATTGCGTCATTTATAAACTGCTGTACATCATCTGAATCAGCACTGATCAATAGGTTCAACTCCTTTGCTAAAAGGTCCGGTGATTTTTCGGGTTCATTTATTAAAGCAGGGAACAACTTTTGAGCAGCTACAGAATTGTTGATCCTACCGGCATCAACCAAGCCAATCAGCCCGGCTAAATTAGCAGCTTTGATACCGAATTCTGTAATTTCTATGCCATTTTCATTCAGGTACGATTTCACAGCGCCCATCAGCCAGTTGGCTGCAGCTTTGTAGTTGCCGGTATGTTTTATCAGTTCTTCAAAGTATAAGGCAAATTCTCTGTCTGCAGTTATTACAGAAGCATCATAGCTCGATAGTTCTAACGCGGTGGTGTATTTATCATAAAGCTCATTTGGCAATGCCGGAAGGCTTTGGCGTACCCTGCTTACATATGCATTATCCAAAAATAATGGCTGCAGATCAGGTTCGGGGAAATAACGGTAATCGTTGGCCATTTCCTTTGAACGCAAAACCGACGTCTCGCCCGTTTCCGCATTAAAATTCAAGGTGTTTTGTGCTATATGTCCGCCATTTTCGAGAATACCTACCTGTCTTTCAAATTCATGTTCAATGGCCCGTTGCACATTACGAATCGAGTTGAGGTTCTTCACCTCGCAACGATTGCCAAATTCTGTTGCCCCTTTAAGCCTTACCGAAATATTGGCATCGCAGCGCATGCTTCCTTCTTCCATATTACCATCGCAGATATCCAGATAACGCAACAGTTTGCGTATCTCGGTCAGATATTGCCAGGCCTCTTCACTGCTTCGCATATCCGGTTCCGATACGATCTCTATCAAGGGCACTCCTGCCCTGTTCAGATCGATCAATGAATCGGCGTGATGCTGGTCATGCATGCTCTTACCGGCATCTTCTTCCATGTGAATATGATGAATAGCGATATTTTTTTGTCTGCCGTTGGATAACCTTACCAGGATTTGGCCGCCTATACAGATCGGCGACTGATCCTGCGTGATCTGGTAACCCTTGGGCAGGTCGGCATAAAAATAGTTTTTACGTGCAAAAGTATTATTCAGGTTGATACTGCAATTACAGGCTAAACCCATTTTTACCGCATACTCAACCATTCTTTTATTAATGTAAGGCAAAGTACCCGGGTGCCCCAACGAAACTACACTAACATGCTCGTTCGGACCGGCGCCAAAAGCTGCCGAATCTGAGCAAAAAGCTTTACTTAAAGTAGATAGCTGAGCGTGTACTTCCAAACCAATTACAAGCTCATATTTATCTTTCATTTTCGAATAGCATGGTCATAAAATATACGCTCCGGCTGCCAGCAGCCGCGCGGGTGTCAAATATAACTAAAACTCCCAAATACACAGCCAACAAAGCCGATCTTATATCATCATGCGGTTGATCAAAATCAAACCCCGCAACCTCTTTTATCTCCCTTCTATTATCATGAGCATCTATTTTGAAAAAAATAAACAGCAACTAGTACTTTAGTTTGTAATTTGAAGTACATTGTATAGCTTTGATTAACTAAAAATTTAATGATAACCAGCCATACAAACATGAGCATAGCGCCGTATATCATACTGGCTAATTGTTGTCTAGCGGTATCGCTTGGATTCTATCTGATATTCCTGAAAAAAGAAACATTTTTTCAATTGAACAGGGTGTATTTGTTGTGTTCCCTGGTGGTATCTTTCATTATACCCGATATTCAAACACACTGGATTGAGCGGCTCGATGTTACCCGGCAAATAAAATATACCATCGAGGTTCAACCCGTAAACATATTTGCAGGCAGATCAACTGCCGAAGACCATCTGACATTTGGCCAGGTGATCATATTTCTATATATAACAGGCATAGTTGTTTTTTCAATTAATCTGATGGTCAGGCTACTGGCTGTTAAAAGGATGATCCGGTTTTCCAATGGTCCATCATCTTATTCATTTTTCAAAACGATTTACCTGAACAGTCCATCAGTGAGTCCGCTCATTTGCGAGCATGAAAGTATCCATGCGGCGCAATGGCATTCTGCAGATATCCTACTTATGGAGATCGTTGTCATTTTTAACTGGTTTAACCCGGCGGTATATTTTTTCAGAAAAGAACTGAAAACTGTACACGAGTTTATTGCTGACGAAGGCGTAATAAGATTGGCAGGGGATAAAAATGAATACGCCATGTTATTACTTAGTCAAACGTTTGAAACCTCAATAAATCATTTAGTTAACACATTTTTTAATCAGACTTTATTGAAACAACGCATTATGATGATCCAAAAAAATAAATCCCGGAAAAGGGCTTTGCTGAAGTATGGTCTTTCGGCCCCATTATTTCCGCTGATGCTCATTTTATCATCAGCAACAGCTGATAATTATTCTGCCAGGACAAAGCGAAATGCAATGTCAGGTAATGAAATATTAAATTCATCTCAAACGGATAAAGGGCCTGTATTTACAGCCGTTGAAAAAGCGCCTTCTTTTCCTGGAGGAGAGCATAAATTTGCTGCCTATTTAGGTCATCATATCAAATATCCGGCACTAATGCGACAGAAAAAAGTGGAGGGTAGGGTACTTATTAGTTTTATTGTCGAGAAAGACGGATCACTTAGTAGCCTGAAAGTGCTGCGCGAGCCGGGTTACGGTTCAGGGAAAGAAACATTGAGGGTCCTGAGCTTATCGCCAAAATGGGAACCTGGTGTACAAAATGGGAAAAAAGTACGTGTACAATACACCATACCTATCAATTTCACCCTTAAGAGATCATCTTATTCCGCATTGAAATTTCCTCATAGCAGATTTCTCCTCGCCTGCTGACCGCAGGCCCCGTCCGGCTTGTCGAAATGACCTGGTTTGTATCGTTCAGATAAAGCTTTTTGCTTTTGCCAATGCCTTATCCAGACCACTTATATCGCTCCCGCCGGCTGTGGCAAAAAACGGCTGGCCGCCACCACCGCCTTTAATTTCTTTGGCTAATTCGCGTACGATATGACCTGCATTAAGGCCTTTTTCCTTTACCAGGCTGTCGGATATCATTACCGTCAGGTTTGGTTTACCGTCAATATCGGCAGCCAGTATCAGGAACAAGTCAGAGACAATATCTTTTAATTGATAAGCCAGGTTTTTAACTGCATCCGCATTTGGCAGTGCTACCTTTTCCGCTATAAAATTGATGCCATTAATGCTTTGGGCCTTTTCAGCCAGTTCATTTTTTAAGCCGGATGATTTCTCCATGATCGATTTCTCGATCTCCTTTTTCAACCGGGTATTTTCCTCCAGTAAAGCTTCAACGCTCTTACCGATATCCTTTGGGTTTTTAAGCAGTTCTTTTAACTGATTGACCAGCCTGCCCTGCTCATTGATATAATTTTCAGCCCCGATGCCTGTAATAGCTTCAATACGTCTTACCCCGGCAGCCACGGCGCTTTCGGCAATGATCTTAAAGAAACCAATATACCCGGTAGCTTTTACATGTGTACCGCCGCAAAGCTCTTTGGAGAAATTATCATCAAAAGTAATTACCCGCACGTACTCACCATATTTTTCACCGAACAATGCAGTTACACCACTGTTGACAGCTACCTGGTAAGCCACATCACGTTCCTCTTTAAGCGGAATATCTTCGCGTACTTTTTGGTTAACAATAGCTTCTATCTGAGCAAGTTCATCATCGCTCACCTTAGCAAAATGCGAAAAATCAAACCGCAGGTATTCCTCACTAACCAATGAACCCTTTTGATTGACATGGTTGCCCAATACCTGTTTCAAAGCGGCATGCAACAAATGCGTAGCAGAGTGATTATTCATGATGCTGGCCCTTCTATCAGGGTCCACGATAGCTGTCAGCGCATCATTAATAGCTTCAGTGGACGGCAATTTATCCACATAATGAACGATAAGGCCATTTTCCCTTTTGGTATCAGTCACATTGATCACTTCCCCATCCGGGAACACCAGTTCACCGGTATCACCCACTTGTCCGCCGCTTTCGGCATAAAAAGGCGTCTTATCTAATACGATCTGGTATTGTTCTTTTCCCTTTGCAGTTACCTTCCGGTATTTTATAATGTGGGAAATGGTTTCCGTCTCATCATAACCTGTGAACTCAACGGTATCATCTTCTTTTAAAACTATCCAGTCGCCGGTATCAATGGCTGTGGCTGCGCGGGAGCGGGACTTTTGTTGAGCCAATGCTTCTTCAAAACCATTCATATCAACCGTTAATCCCTTTTCGTGAGCCATTAATTGAGTTAAATCAATCGGAAAACCATAAGTATCATACAGTTCGAAGGCAAAGTCACCATCAATTAACGAACCCAGCATATCAGGGTCTGTGATCACTCCTTTTGGCGATGCAGTTAGGCTTCTGTTTGATAAGCTTTCCCGATATCTTTCAAATCGTATCAGGCCGCTTGCCAAAGTCCTAAGAAAAGAATTTTCCTCTTCCAAAACCACCTTCTGCACAAAATCCTTTTGATTATAAAGTTCATCAAACACGCCGTTAAACTGATTAGCCAACAATGGCACTAACTGGTTCAAAAATGGATCTTTAAATCCTAAATATTGATAAGAATAACGTACAGCCCTGCGCAAAATACGGCGTATCACATAACCTGCTTTATTATTAGAAGGTAATTGTCCGTCAGCAATAGCAAAGCTGATGGCTCGGATATGATCAGCCATTACGCGCATGGCTACCGCATCATTCCAGCCATCACCGCCCGGAACAGCATCAGCTTTATAAATTTTATTGCTTTTGTTGGCAATAAATTGAATCAGCTCCTGAAAAACATCAGTATCATAATTGGAAGTTTTGCCCTGCAATACACGCACCAAACGTTCAAAGCCCATCCCGGTATCCACATGTTTCGCCGGTAGGGGCTGCAGCGAGCCGTCTTTTAAACGGTTGAACTGCATAAATACATTATTCCATATCTCTATCACCAGGGGATCATCGGCATTTACCAGGGTTTTGCCATCCACCTTTTCCCGGTCACTATCCGGGCGGCTATCGTAATGGATCTCCGAGCAGGGACCGCAGGGGCCGGTCTCTCCCATTTCCCAAAAGTTGTCTTTTTTATTGCCAAAAAGAATATGGTCTTCGGCAATATATTGCTTCCAGTAGTCGTATGCCTCCTGATCTATGGGTAAGCCTTCCTTTTGATCGCCCTCAAAAACGCTCACGTACAGGCGGTTCTTATCTATTTTATACACTTGGGTCAGCAGTTCCCAGCTCCATGCAATAGCTTCTTTTTTAAAGTAATCACCAAAGCTCCAGTTGCCCAGCATTTCGAACATGGTATGGTGATAAGTATCAATTCCCACCTCTTCCAGGTCGTTATGCTTGCCTGACACGCGCAGGCAGCGCTGGGTGTCAGCCACGCGCGGGTATTTTGCAGGCGCTTCTCCCAAAAAAATATCTTTAAACTGGTTCATCCCCGCGTTAGTGAACATTAGTGTGGGGTCGTTTTTTATAACAATAGGCGCAGAAGGCACGATGACGTGTCCCTTGGATGCAAAAAAATCAAGAAAAGCCTTACGTATTTCTGTAGAAGTCATTATGTAGCAAATAGTGTGCAAAGTTAATTATTAGTCCCAAAATGCGAAAACGCCAAAGGAAAGAAGTTCGTTATGGAAATGAGTGGGTTACAGATGTTAATAATAGTAAAACTTTTCCACAATTTGGATTTTGTGGAACATTATCGGGAGTTCTTCGTTTAAATATCAAAACGATAATTACTTTTGAAACTATGCCTTATAAAGAGCACGAGATTAGCAAAATGTACTACACCATGGGTGAGGTGGCTGCCATTTTTGATGTGAACCAGTCGCTGATCAGGTTTTATGAAAAGGAGTTTGACGTACTGCAGCCTAAAAAAAATAAAAAAGGCAACCGTTATTTTACCCCTGAAGACATTGAGCACCTGAGAATTATTTTTCATTTGATAAGGGATAAAGGTTACACCATCAATGGCGCCAGGGAACATCTGAAAAAGAACATGGATGAGTCGAAAGAGAGTCAGCGTGTAATTGATTCGCTTGAAAGCATAAAAAGATTCCTGCTCGAAGTGCGCGAACAGTTGTAATTTATCACCAAGATATATCTTTTTTTTCAGAAAAATGTCCTGGCTGTTGTCAGAACCTGCTCGTGTATGATAATCGATATGATTTCCGGTCGTAAAGGCAAAACTCCATTTGCAGGATCACTACTGGCATCTAGTATCCTTCTGCCGCATTTTCCTTATTCCTTTCTTATGGCGCTTTATAGCTTCGCGACTGTTTTCATTTCAGTGAACCCGGGTTTACAGGCAGCTTAACTTCAAATGGTGAGGTGGCGTTCTTATATCCGGCCTTTTATTATGATTACGGATTATTTATTCAGATAACAATAATTCAAACTTGCTGATTGCCAGCTTTGAAAACAGGGCAAAGGCAATACACATCAATTATAAAATACCGGGGCGTAACAAATCAATAATCTTATCATCTAATTAACGTTATTCTAAATAAAGAAATAAAATATTTGCGCCTACAGCAATTAATATCTAAATTGTATTAAACAAATCCCAACGTATGAAATTTAAATTTTTGAGTGTTGCCCTTGGTATTTTCTTATCAGCAACTGTTATGAGTGCCAGTGCACAAAAAGCCTACACAGAAGGCGTTGTTACTTATAAAACGAGTATGCGTGGGCAGAATGTTGAAGTTAAAGAATATTTCAGACCTGATTCTACTGCCGCAACATTTTCGGCTGGGCCAGCCACGATTAAACTATTATCAGACGCAAATCACAAATCTTTTGCCGTATTAATTGATGTGCCGGTAGCCTCAATAAAAAAAGCAGCTATCTATACGCCTGATGAAGTTGACCAGGCAATAGGCAGCATGCCAACGTTCACTTTTGCCCCAGGTACCGACATTAAACAAATCTCCGGTTTTAACTGCAAAAAGGTGGTAGCAACGGATGCTAAGGACAAAAAGACTTATGATATCTGGGTAACTAATGATATAACGGTACCACCGACAGCGGTACCTTTATATTATAAAGCTATCGGTGGATTTCCTGTACAATATACCGCATTTCAACAGGGACAAAGCACTGAAATTACTGTTTCAAGTGTTACCGACCAGAAAGCGCCTGCCGGAACTTTCGCTATAGCACCGGATTTTGATAAGATCAGCAAAGATGACTTGGCTGCCATGTCAGGCGGTCGTTAATATCAGCTTAATGAAAAAATTTATAGCGATGAGTGTTAAACCCATCGCTATAAATTTAGAATTTTAATTTACTTTGCTGATCTCGCTATTCAATTGTTCTACCCATTGTGCAAATAACCGGCTTTCCATCTCCACAGCCTTGTCTGCATGAAATTTCCAGTCGGGCGAAAAGCTTTTTAGCTGGTTGATCATTTCTTCCAGATGTCCCTCTTCTTCCAGGATGATGGATTTTACATTTACCTTGCTTAACATCCTATCCAATTCTTCCTGGTAAACGGGATAAAGTTCATCTGCGCGCACTTCTATCGCATAAGTTACCAGCAAATAAGCTGCAAAACGCAGCTCCTTACCCTTCAAATCCATTTCTCTTTTTAAATAACGGCACACATCGATATCCAACTGGTTAAGGTAATATTTACTGCTTTTGGGTGCTATCAAATAATCATTGGCATAGGTCGGGCAATTGTCTGCTTTTATTTTCTCTATCTGTTTCTTTAAATAAAAAGCATGCCGGTGCTCTTCAGCTGCATGTTTCAGGATGATATAGGTAACACTTTCCGGGTCTTCACTGGCAGATATCTTCCGCGCACCTGTGTTTTCCATTAGCGACAAGGTATTTAACCATTTGGCATGTAATTGATTATTACCAATTATTGCAGACAGTAGATTATTGAATTCCATAGCTTATAATTCGTCAAGAGCACTTCCAATTGTGCTGTAAATATAGTTTAGCTGCTCATCGGTAATGCAATACGGTGGTAAAATATATATAATATTACCCAAAGGGCGTAAAATAATACCAGCTTCCAAAAAGTATTGGTAAAGCTCATCGCCAAGCGAGCTGAAATAAGAAGTATCCGCGCCTGTCTCCCACTCCATTGCAAGGATAGTCCCTGTTTGCCGGGTTGTTCTTACGCGCGGGTGATCTTTAATTTTTAAGACAAATTCTCTGTGCCTTGTTTCTATTCTGGTGATATTTTCCTTTGTCGCCGGCTCCAAAAAAAGATCTAAACTGGCAAGCCCTGCCGAGCATGCAACTGGATTGGCTGTATAAGAATGACCATGAAATAAGGTTTTCAATCGGTCATCCGATAAAAAAGCATCAAATATTTGTTGGGAACAAGTAGTTAAACCAAGTGCCATGGTACCACCGGTTAGCCCTTTTGAAAAGCACATGATATCCGGTCGCATTGATAAATGATCACATGCAAATGCTTTACCTGTGCGGCCAAAGCCGGTAAACACCTCATCGGCAATCAGCAAAATTCCTTCATTACGGCAATGTGCCATTAATTGGTCAAGGTATTCAGCCTCGTACATCAGCATACCGGATGCACCCTGCACCAGCGGCTCAAAAATAAAACAGGCTAACTTGGATGTGAGCTGTGAAATACCAGATGTGAGGCTTTTTATGTTAGATGCGTTGGGCAGATCGATAAATTCAACTTCAAACAGCATGCTGTCAAAGGCGGCGGTAAATGCACTGCGCCCACTGACAGCCATTGCGCCAAAAGTATCGCCATGGTAGGCATTTTTAAACGCCAGTATTTTGGTTCGATTAATACCCTGGTTGTGCCAGTATTGCAAACACATTTTTATGGCTACCTCAACGGCTGTGGAACCATTATCAGAATAAAATGCTTTTTGTTGATTGCCGGGAAGAATTTCAAGCAGGCGTTCGGCCAGTTCAATAGCCGGAGGATGCGTAAAGCCTGCAAATATGACATGCGCTAATTGGTTTAATTGTTCGGCCACTTTTCGGGCGATATAAGGATGAGCATGGCCATGAATATTTACCCACCATGAAGACACTGCATCAATATAACATTTGCCATTTTCATCATATAAGCAGGCCCCCTGGCCTCTCACTATCGGAATTGGCGGCAAAGCCGTTTTCATCTGCGTATATGGATGCCATATCGCTTTTAAATCTCTGTTTATAAGGCTCATATACTATTTATTAAAAGCTGCACTACATGCTGATCAATCGCAAATGTGACCTCTTCAGGCTGCAGCTCAGTAAGGTTTCTCCAACGGAAAGATTGCAATACCTCACCTTTGCCGTCAAAATCAAATGGCGTAGTTTTGAAGATGAGATTTAAAGGGGTAATATTTTTGACCAGATAATATACACTGATTATCTGTGAATCATTAAAGGCCGATTTGATATAAAAATCGGTGGTATAAAAATGCTGGATAATCTCAATTTCCACGTTACATTCTTCAACAAATTCTCTTTTTAAACCATCAATTAAACCTTCGCCATGTTCCAGTCCTCCGCCCGGAAATTTTGCAAACTGCATACCATACTCCTGCTCATCACTGATCAATATTTCATTACGATCATTAATCAGCAAGCCATAAACACGTACATTAAACTGATACATTTATTCGAAGTACTTTTTGTTACGAATTACTTTATCCATTGTCCAGGTTATTTCTTCACTTTTAGCTTCTGACCTGATGGGGCAATTAGGCATACGACAATAATGGCAGCATTGAGGTACACAGGGGTCAGTATGAATAAACAACTCGGTTGTGGTCACCTCGCTGTTAATTAGTCGATCAACCAGAGTTACCTCGTTATGCACCTGATTAAGGTCATAATAATTAGGAAGCGTCAGATGGCAGTCAATGTGCAGCTCATTGCCGTATTTTTGAGCGCGGAAGTTGTGCATGTCAATCCAGGCGTCTCTCCTTTTTTTATCCAAAACAGATATTACTTCTGTTACCACAGCAAAATCAGTTTCATCCATCAACCCGGAAACCGATCTGCGAATCAGTTTATAACTGCTAAATAATATATATAAGGCTACCAGTATGGATAAGGCGCTATCCAGCCAAGTTATTTTTGTAAAATGGATCAATAACAACCCAACCACCAAACCAACACTGGTGACCATATCCGTTATCAGGTGTTTCCCGTCAGCTTCAAGCGTTATTGAGCGAAGCTGTTTACCTTTCCTTACAATGTAATGACCCAAACCGCCATTTACAATACCAGTGCATCCGATGATAATCGCCCCGGTTATCAGCTCACTAATTTCATGCGGATAAAAAATATTGTAAGCCGATTTAAATATGATAATGATACCGGCTATGCCAATAAGGGCGCCTTCAATAAAAACTGAAAAGAATTCTACTTTACCATGCCCGTAAGGATGGTTTTCATCCCGGGGTCGTGAAGAAAGATAGATACTGAAAAACGCAAATGAGCTTGCAAATATATTTACAATACTTTCGGCGGCATCAGTAAGCACAAAGTTTGATGCAGTCAGAAAATAGGCCCCGAACTTCGCCATCATCAGGACAGTACCTGTAATAAGGGATATTAATATGATTCTTTTCTGCTCTTTCAAAACATGCGGTATTTGCGGCAAATTTATGAATAACAATGGTATCTGACCCCGGCTTATTTATTAAATGTTCTGATGAGCTTAAGTAACAAATTAAAGACCTAGGACTTTGAACTTTAGCCTTACGACTTACTACATATTTTCTATATTTGCCGCCATAAGAGAAAATTTATTATGACTGCATTAAGTAACAGAATCAACAATCTTTCAGAATCAGCAACCATAAAAATGGCCAAACTTGGCCGCGAGCTTGCTGCAAAAGGCGTTGATGTGATCAGCCTTAGTTTTGGCGAACCTGATTTTCATACTCCTGACTATGTTAAGCAAGCCGCCAAAAAGGCGATGGATGAAAATTTCACCTATTATACACCGGTTTCAGGGTATCCTGAATTGCGCAAGGCGATCGCTGCTAAACTTAAGAACGAAAATGGGTTGGATTATGATTTCAGCCAGATCGTAGTTTCTACAGGTGCAAAACAAGCCATTGCCAATGCTGTCCTGTGCCTGGTTAACCCCGGCGAGGAGGTGATCATACCTACCCCTTACTGGGTATCTTACTCCGAAGTGGTGAAACTGGCTGAAGGCAAGAGTGTATTTATTGATGCCCCTGTTGAACAGGACTTCAAAATAACGCCCGAACAATTAGAGGCAGCGATAACGCCCAAATCGAAATTGTTTATGTTCTCATCGCCATGCAACCCTACCGGCAGCGTATACAGCAAAAGCGAACTGGAAGGTTTAGCCAAAGTATTTGAACGTTATCCTGATATTTATATCATTTCAGACGAAATATACGAACATATTAATTTTGTGGATGAGCACCAATCCATAGCTCAGTTTGAGGCCATTAAGGACCGTGTGATCATTATCAATGGATTCTCAAAGGCATTTGCCATGACAGGATGGAGAATTGGTTATACCGCTTCGAACAAAGAAATTGCTAATGCCTGTGATAAAATGCAGGGCCAGATTACCTCGGGCACTTGCTCGATCACCCAAAAAGCGGGCGTAGCTGCTTCAACCGGCGGCTTGGAAAGTGTTCTCAAGATGCGTGAGCAATTCAAAAAACGCCGCGACCTGGTTTATGGACTGCTTAAAGAAATTGATGGCATAAAAGTAAACCTGCCCGATGGTGCCTTTTATTTCTTCCCTAATGTAACCTCCTTTTTCGGAAAGAGTTATCATGGTAAAACGATCAATGATGCTGACGAATTAAGCATATACCTGCTGGAAGAGGCCAACGTAGCCACTGTAGGCGGCGATTCATTTGGTGACACCAAATCTATCCGTATATCCTATGCTGCTGCCGAAGATAAGCTGGTAGAGGCTATGAAACGCATTAAGGAAGCCTTAGGAAAATTAAAATAAGAAAGCTACGGTATGAAATACAAAACGCCTTTTGCAAATCGCAAAAGGCGTTTTGTATTTGATGTAATTCGTTTACAATTCAAAGCCGTAAGCAACCCGCAAAGCAACAGTACCATAATTGTCACCTTGCCCGGATATGTTTTCATACCGTACACCGACGTCCCATGATTTTGTTGCATAACCAATGCCAGGAGATAACAGCAATTTGGTATTATTAGCATAAGAGGTTTCAAAACCGGCACCTGCTTCAGCTCCAACATAGATATTTGGTGTAAAGAAAGCTTTAGCGCCTAATTTCACTGGCACTAAACCCTGAGCCTTAGGTCTGGTAGTAGTACCGTCAATATTAGTTATCTTTTTTGCAAAAAAGTTATAATAACCTGAAGTTAGTGTAAGCGCCAGGTTTTTATTTAAACCATACTGCAGGCGAGCTGTTCCCCCTAATTCAAAGTTGGAAAAACTATGTATATTCCCGGTAGGTATACCGCCTTCTACGCCTATCCCTAGTCGCCATGCACTTGGCGGGGTAGTTTGTGCCTTTACATTAGTTGTAAAGAATATAGCTAAAGCCGCTATAGCGATAGCCATAATTTTTGATCTGTTTTTCATTGCTGTGAATTCTTTAGTTAACAAATAAATAGTCATATGTATATATACCCCGTTAAACAAATACTTTGCCATTCTGTGTTATTTTGTGTTAAGTATATGTTCAATAGCGTATAAATACGTGCCCGTTATTAACATTTGTTAACAGCTTAAAATATTGATCACCAGCAATTTCAAGGAGGGCTTTACCAAAGCAATAAATTAATTTGATTTTTAATTTCAAGATTTTTAGGGAAATTAATCTATTGATTAATTTTTGTAGTGTTTACGATGAATTTATGGCCTGTTTGCAAGGCACTATGATAAGTAACCAATGGTGAGCCAACAGGAACCGGAATTTACGAATCAGCAAAATCCGATAGATTTATTCATTTCTAAATTCCGGTTCGAATAAAATCAGGCCTGTGGATCATGTTCGGAATCAGGTTGGTAATTTTTTTCGAGTTCGGCCAGCTTCTCTGTTCCATAAGCAAACCTTGTGATCAGGAAAAACAGAACAGGTACGATAAATATAGCCAGGGATGTGGCTGCAAGCATACCGCCAAAAACTGTCCAGCCTATGGTTTGTCTGGCCTGGGCGCCGGCACCTGATGCGAATACCAGTGGCAAAACCCCTAATATAAAGGCCATAGAGGTCATAATGATTGGCCTTAGACGTAAGCGGACCGCCTCCAGCGTGGCTTTTTCCAGTTCCATACCCCTATCCACACGTTCTTTGGCAAATTCGACGATCAGGATGGCATTCTTAGCTGCTAAACCAATAAGTGTAATCAAACCGATCTGCGCATAGATGTTATCATCAAGGCTTTTGTTAAAGGTCAAAAACAATATTGCGCCAAACGCGCCAAGCGGTACGGCTAATAATACCGAGAAAGGTACTGACCAGCTTTCATACAAAGCCGCCAGAAACAGGAATACAAAACCGATAGATAACATAAAGATATAAACGGTTTTTGAACCTGATAAGATCTCCTCACGGCTTAAACCCGAAAATTCATAGCCATAACCTTCAGGCAGTGATTTTGCTGCCACCTCCTGTAATGCTTTGATGGCGTCCCCGCTACTGTATCCTGGTGCGGGGTTGCCATCAATTTCGGCAGACCTGAACAGATTATAGTGCGATATCAAGGGTGCGTTTTCTACCATCTTATAAGAGGTAAGGGTACTTAACGGCACCATTTGTCCTGCCTGGTTACGTACAAAATACTGTCCTAAGTTTTCGATATTGGTGCGATAATTGGTATCGGCCTGCGCTAAAACATGAAAGTTCCTGCCGTAAACAGTAAAGTCATTGATAAATAAACTACCCATGTAGGTTTGCAGCGTTGAATTGATATCGGATATCTGAACGCCAAGGCGCTTTGCTTTTTCACGATCAATCACTAACTGGTAAGCAGGTGTACGCGCTGTAAAGAAGGTGAATGCTTTTGATATTTCTTTTCTCTTTCCTACTTCAGCAACAAAGTTCTGCAGCGTTTTTTCAAAAGTCTTAATATCACCACCAGCCTGTCGTTGTTCCAGGATAAATGAGAAACCTGCCGTGCTTCCTAAACCAGGAATAGCCGGTGGTGGTATTACTACCACATTTGCTTCCTTAAACTTGGCAAACTTTCTTTGTATCTCCGCCACTACAGCAAAAACCTGGTGGGCTTTACCGGGACGGACATCCCAGGGTTTAAGCTGGCAAAATATAGTACCGCTGTTTGACTTACTGGCAAAGCTAACCGCATTTAAACCACCCAGGGCGGCATAATGCCCTATTTCAGGCACACTATCAAGCGTTTTCATCATTTCGTGCAAAACAGTAACGCTTCGCTGTGTTGATGATGCCTCGGGCAGATCATAAGTAACATAAATACGGCCGTCATCTTCAGTCGGGATAAAGCCTGTAGGTTTGTTTCTGAATAGCAGGATGGCGCCAACAATAATACAGACGAGCACGATAATGATAAATTTAGAATTTTTAATACTCCGGTCAACAGCGTTCCTATACCTGCCGGTAACCCTGTCAAACCATCTGTTAAATTTAAAAAAGAACTTATCCAGCCCTTTTGATTGCTCATCGAGCTGGCGTGGACGCAGTATTAAAGAACAAAGCGCCGGTGTTAATGACAATGCAACAAAAGCCGAGATCAAAACCGAAATAGCTATCGTGATTGCAAATTGCTGGTAAAGCCGGCCTACTATACCTGGTATAAAGCCAACCGGTACAAATACTGCGGCCAATATCAGGGCTATGGCAATTACCGGTGCCGATATATCCTTCATTGCATGGATAGTGGCCTCCTTGGGTGACATTTTTTGCTCGTCCATATAATGCTGAACTGCCTCTACCACCACAATAGCGTCATCGACCACTATACCGATCGCTAACACAAAACCGAAGAGTGTTAACGTGTTAATAGTGAAGTTTAAGGGTATAAAAAATATAAATGTACCGATGATCGATACGGGTATAGCTAATACGGGTATAAGCGTTGTCCTCCAGCTTTGTAAAAAAAGAAACACGACAATAATAACCAGTGTTAAGGCAATTAAAAGGGTAATAACTACCTCATGCACCGATACCTTTACTACCGTTACTGACTCAAAGGGAACAACGTAGTCTACATCTACCGGGAATGCTTTCTTCAGTTGCTCCATAGTAGCATACACATTCTCAGCGGTCTGCAGTGCATTACTGTTTGGCGCCTGGTAAACCAACAGATAGGACGCCCTTTTTCCATCAACAAATGAATTACCGGCATAGTTAAACTTGCCCAGTTCCACACGGGCAACATCTTTTAAGTGTACTATTGATCCATTGCCGGGTTGGGTTCTGACAACAATATTGCCAAACTCCTCGGGAGTGGTTAACCGCCCTTTTGTAATAATGGTATATTCAAAACTTTGAGATTTTTCCTGTGGAGTTGAACCTACCGATCCGGCTGCCACCTGTGCGTTTTGTTCCTGTACGGCGCTGGTGACATCGGTGGCTGACATTCCAAGTGCGGCAAGCTTATCCGGCTTAAGCCATATGCGCATACTAAAATCATCTGCACGTGTAAACACATCCCCTACACCTTTAGAACGTAAAAGAGCATCCCGTACAAAAACATTGGTAAAGTTATCCAGGAAAGGTACGTTATGGGTTCCTTTTGGAGCGTATATGGCAACCAGCATCAAAATACTGGGATTACGTTTGCGAGTGATTATACCCAGGCGTTGTACTTCCTGCGGCAAAGTCGGCGTAGCAATGCCTACCCGGTTTTGTACATCAAGTGCAGCTATATTAATATCTGTACCCACCTCAAAGTTCACCGTCATGCTCATCTGTCCGTTACTGGTACTGTTGCTTTGCAGGTAAGTCATGCCCGGTGTACCATTTACCTGCACTTCTATAGGTGTGGCCACTGTTTGTTCAACCGTTAAAGCATCCGCACCCGTATAAGTAGTACTGATATTTACTGTAGGCGGCGTAATTTCAGGATACTGGCCAATTGCCAGGCCGGATATGGATAAGATACCAACAACAACGATTACCAATGATATAACAATAGCTGTAACAGGTCTTCTTATAAATGTATCTGCGATCATTTTTTGTTTTTGTTTTAGAAAAAACTCTGGTTATTTTCCTTGCTTTGATTGCCCTGGTGCCTGCTGTGCCGATGGATTGCCCAACGTAATTTTACCTCCATCGCGCAAACGCTGGAAACCATCGGTTATCACTTTATCGCCTTCATTTATACCTGATAAAATCACCACATTATTTCCTATATGCTGGCCCAGGCTTACTTTATGCTGTTTGGCAATAGTATCCAGGCTAACAAATACAAAAAATTCACCCATTTGCTCGTTCACTGCTTTAGCCGGTATCATGATCCTGTTCCCTGATTGCTCATTGAGGACCTTTACCACGCAGCTCATCCCATCTTTGAGAATGTCATTTTCGTTTGAAAACTGAACTCTTACCTTAATTGTTCCGGTCTGATTGTTAACTCCCCTGTCAATAGCCAGTATCTTCCCAGGCTTATTATAAGTGGTAATGCCATCTGATAACTGAAGTTTAAAAGTAGAATCGGTACCCTTTCTCTGAAGATTATAGAAACGGTTAATATCTTGCTCATTTATTACAAAATCAACTCCGATAGGATGTTCACTGGATATTGTATTCAACAGCGTTGTACCGGGGGTAACCTGTGCACCAAGTTTTACCTGCGATATGCCGATGCGGCCGGTAAATGGTGCGCTAATAATGGAATAAGACAGATCAGTTTTTGCTGATACAAGCTGCGCTTTGGCAACAGCAACCTGACTTTTATTAGTTTCATAAACGGCAATGGTCTGGTCAACAGTTTGACGGGCAACAGCATCCTGCTTTTGCAGATAGGTATAACGATCCACGTCCTTTTGAGCTTTTACCAGATTGGCTTCGGCACTTGATATGTTGGCCACAGCCTGATCATAGGCCGCAACATATTTACGCCTGTCAATTTCATACAAGGCTTTACCCTTTTGCACCACTTCGCCTTCTTTAAAAAATATACCGGTTATAAAGCCTGCCACCTGGCTGCGCAGCTCCACCGAATTTAAGGCTACAACAGTTCCCTGAAATTGATCATAGTAAATCGCTTCGGCCCTTTTTGCCTCTGCAACATTTACCGGGGTTGGCACTGAGGCAGTATTCTGTTTGGCAGGCTTGCCGCACGATGCACAGATTAACAACGCTGCAGGGCTTATCCAAAGTAGGTATTTATGTTTCATAAGTTTGAGGTTCAATTTTTATTGTATAGTTAGGGTCCCTAATGCTTTTTGAAGGTCAATTCTGCTCGACAACAGCTGGAATAAAGCATTATAATAATTTAGTTCAGCCGTCCTCAGGTCAGACTGGGCCACAATTACATCAAGGTAAGTTTTAATTCCTTCCCTGTACTGCAAGCTCACCACCTTATACACGTCTTTAGCCAGTTCGACATTTTGTTTCAAAAATTGCCAGTTGGTATAGTTGCTCTTATAACTTGCAAGCGCCTGTACATATTCAGTATTAATCGTATTGCGCGAATTTACAATATCCAGATCAGCACGGTCAACCTGCAAACGTGCCTTACTTAAATTTTGCAAACGTTTACCTCCCTGGAAAATAGGGATGGCAAGCGTTAAACCAACATAGGCATTGGGAAATGATTTATCATAAAGGGTCGAAAAACTATTACTTAAATAATACCGATTGTAATTTCCGGTTGCAGATACTGAAGGTAGAAATTCCCATTTATAATAGCTCACATTAATATTTTGAAGATTTTTTTGAGTTTGCAGTAACTGGTATTCAATCCTGTTGTTAACATCCAGCCTCTGATTGGTATCTATAATAGCCTCGCTCTCGTAATGGGTAGAGTCAAACGAAAGTGTTAACGTATTAACGGGATTAAATCCCATGATCTGTTTGAGATAAGCAAACTTACTTTTAATACTTTCTTCTGTTTGTTTGCGTGTAGCCAGTGAATTATTTAATGCAATAGTAGCCTGTTTGTAATCTGTTTTGTCGACCACGCCTGCCTGATACTGTGAATAAGCATCCTTCAAACTTCTTTGAAGCCTTCTTATATCTTCATTTAAAATATCCAATTGCCTTTGTGATAGTAAAACATCAAAAAATGCCTTGCTTACGTCTGATACCACATTGATCTGGCTGCTGATTGTATTCTCTTTATAATATAGACGTGAATATTTTGCTGCTTTAGCAGCCTGCAATACGTCATTGTTATAAATCACCTGATTGGCTTGTAAGCCCAGGGTTGACAAGTTATTTAAACCGCTGGTATTAGCAGAGGAATTGCCGGCCGGTACTACCGGACCACCTTTAAAATAATAGTCATACAGGCCTGAACCACTAAGCTGGGGCAACCAGGCTGAAAGGCTTATACCGATGTTGCGCTCATTGATCGCCTCGTCAATAGATGCCTGCCGTACCGTGGGCTGGTTACGCAGCGCAAAATCGACACATTGCTTTAAAGTGACTACTTTTACAGACGTGTCGGCATTTATTTGAGCACAGGCGATTAAAGGAAAAAATAAAATAAAACCTGGTAGTATGTAACATATTTTTTTCATAAAGTGGACTGAGCAGGTATATGTCTACGCAAAGTAAAGACAATGATTCTTATAAATTTTGATAAATTTACAGAACAATACGAATTATATCATAATTATGAATAAAAGAAAACAAGCAAGAATATTTTTACTTAACCTACATTAAACCACTCATTTGAAAGCCATTTTTTTTCTTTTTTAAAAAAAATGAAAAATTGTGGCATGAATTAAATAAAAATTTTAATTAATTTGCCTTACGAGAATTTATATTGGCACACAAAGTGTAATGTAAACATTATCAGTTATCTAATATTAAAATTATAAACTTGTTCATGATATTTTTACAAAAAATTAAAGCAAGGCTAATACATGGGTAAAAAACTACATGATAAAATTGCGCTATTTAAAGACGCAGAAATGGCCCGGGAAAGAGGACTTTACCCATTTTTCAGGCCTATTGAGTCCGCACAAGACACAGAAGTTATAATTGATGGTAAACGTGTTTTAATGTTTGGGTCCAATTCTTATTTGGGATTAACAAATCACCCTAAAATTAAAGAAGCTTCCAAAAAAGCCATTGATAAATATGGAACAGGTTGTGCCGGATCAAGATTTTTAAACGGAACGCTTGACATACATATTGAATTAGAGAATAGACTTGCCACCTATGTTGGCAAGGAAGCTGCCGTTCTTTTTAGTACAGGCTTCCAGGTAAATCTGGGTGTGCTCTCGTGCATAACCGGTCGTAATGATTATTTAATACTTGATGAATATGATCATGCTTCATTAATAGATGGTAGCCGGCTTTCATTTTCAAGGGTGATCAAATATGCCCATAATGACATGGACGACCTTAGGCGCAAGCTAAGTATATTACCTGAAGAAGCGGTTAAACTGATCTCTGTTGATGGTATATTCAGCATGGAAGGTGATATTGTTAAGCTCCCTGAAATAGTTGAACTGTCAGAAGAATTCGGAGCCAATATCATGGTTGACGATGCACATAGTCTCGGGGTGATCGGTGTGAAAGGTGCCGGTACCGCTTCGCATTTTAATTTGACTGATGATGTTGATCTGATCATGGGCACCTTCAGTAAGTCATTGGCGTCCCTTGGCGGATTTATAGCCAGCGATTTTGCAACTATCGATTACCTGAAACATCGTGCCCGCTCATTAATGTTTAGCGCCAGCATGCCTCCGGGCGCTGTTGCCAGCGTAATTGCTGCTTTGGACATTATTGAATCAGAGCCCGAGAGAATTGCTAAATTATGGGAAAACACTAATTATGCTCATAAACTATTAGTTGATGAAGGTTTTGACCTTGGTCCTACAGAAAGTCCTATCCTGCCAATTTATGTTCGTGATAACGAAAAAACTTTCCTGGTTACAAATTATTTGCAAAATGCAGGCATCTTCGTTAACCCAGTTGTATCACCGGCAGTTCCGTCTGACTCATCTTTGCTGCGCTTCTCTCTGATGGCAACACATTCCTTTAGCCAAATTGAAGAAGCAATAGACAAAATAAGCAAAGCATTCAAAGAAGCCGGCGTAGTGATGGTTAAAGAAAATATATAAAGTATCATCCCGATAAAAATTCGGGAGATACTTTTATTCACCCCCCCAAAAAAAACAGAAGATTCCAGATGAAAAAAATAATTCCGGTTAGTACTAAAAAAGAACTGGCTAAATTTATTGACTTTCCCCATGATCTCTATAAAGATGATCCCAACTACGTACCCGAATTATTTATTGCGCAACGCGACATTTTAACCACTCATCCTTTCCATAAACATTCATCGCTGCAAACATTCTTAGCGTATGATGGCGATAAGATTGTTGGGCGTATAGCTGCCATATTTAACACTAACCACAATAAATTCAACAACTCAAACGACGGTTTTTTTGGGTTTTTTGATTGCATAAACGATCAGCAGGTTGCCGACCTTTTGTTCGCTGAGGCCACAAAATGGCTAACAGAAAAAAAGGTGTCAAAAATAGCCGGGCCGGTAAACCCGTCAACAAATGAAACCTGTGGTTTACTGGTAAAAGGTTTTGACAGTTCACCGATGGTGATGATGACCTATAATCCGCCCTATTATATTAATCTGCTTGAAAAAGCCGGGTTTACCAAACAGGTGGATCTATTAGCATGGAGCTGGGATAAATACAGCTACAACGATAAATCAGTTCAGTTGCTGGATAAGTTACAAGAACGGCTAAAACGCAGCGATGTCACCATCAGGAAAATAAACTTGAAAAAATTCAAAGAAGAAGCCGCTGCATTGCGTGAGGTATATAATACAGCATGGGACAAAAACATGGGCTTCTTTCCGATGACCAATGAGGAGTTTGACTATACGGCCAAAGACTTGAAAATGATCCTCGACCCGGATTTCTGTCTTGTTGCCGAACAACATGGCAAAATAGTCGGTTTTGGCGTAGCGATCCCTGATATTAACCAGATATTGAAGAAAATCAGCAAAGGCCGTTTACTTCCTACAGGCATCTTTAAGCTCTTATTAGGCAAAAGCAAAATTAAAGGTATCAGAATAATGTTGCTGGGAGTAATCGATGGCTACCGGAAGATGGGTATTGAGGCCGTCTTGTATGGCAATATCATTAAAGAATACCGCAGAAAGGGCTTGGAATATGCTGAAGCATCATGGACCCTGGAGAATAACCATATGGTAAACCGTGCTATTGAAGCGATTGGCGGAAATCAGTACAAGACCTACCGGATATACGAAAAAAACATTTAAATACACGGAATAAGCGAAGATACGGCATTCAACCCCTACCCGTACTTGAGAATAATTAACTGATCTTTCAACAAGAGCTACCCGGATTTAAACTGACAAATTTCATATTTCGGTCAACTTTATAAAATTGCTCAATTCTTCGCTGAAAAATTCAGTCCTTTGGTCAATTCTAAGCAAACAAATTGGCTATTGCCACAATACTAACTCGAAAAAAACAGAACATGAAAAGTAACATTCAACCTGCAGAAGGCAAACTCGGTATTTTGATACCTGGATTGGGAGCAGTAGCTACTACATTGATTGCCGGCGTTGAAGCCGTAAAAAAAGGTTTATCACAACCCATTGGCTCACTTACACAAATGGGACATATACGTTTAGGTAAAAGAACAGATAACCGTAATCCAAAGGTTAAAGATTTTGTGCCACTGGCCGACTTTAAGGATATTGTTTTCGGTGGCTGGGATGTATATGAAGATAACGTATATGAAGCTGCCATGAAAGCCAAGGTACTTGAGCCGGGCTTACTCAATGCAATCAGGTCTGAACTGGAAAATGTGGTGCCGATGAAAGCTGCTTTTGATAAAAACTATGCAAAAAACCTGGTAGCCACCCATGTTAAAACAGGTACAAGGCATGAACTTGCCCAGGCGGTAATGGCTGATATTAAAAACTTTAAAGAAAAGAATGACTGCAGCAGGATAGTTTTGATCTGGTGCGGTTCAACAGAAATATATTACGAAGCTTCAGACATCCATCAGAGCCTTGCTAAATTTGAACTGGCTTTGTTAGAAGACGATAAGCGCATATCGCCAAGCATGATCTATGCCTATGCGGCGCTAAAATTAGGCATTCCTTTTGCAAATGGCGCTCCTAATTTAACAGTTGATATCCCTGCCATGGTCGAACTGGCAAAATTAACCGAAACACCGATCGCAGGTAAAGATTTTAAAACCGGTCAAACTTTAATGAAGACGATATTGGCGCCAGGTTTGGCTGCCCGTTCGCTCGGAGTTAAAGGATGGTTTTCAACAAATATATTGGGTAACCGCGACGGATTGGTGCTGGACGACCCGGATAACTTTAAAACCAAAGAAGTTTCAAAGCTGGGCGTATTGGAAGATATTTTCAAGCCTGAAAGCAACCCCGAACTATACGGTGATTTATACCATAAAATACGCATTGATTATTACCCGCCACATGGCGATAACAAGGAAAGCTGGGATAATATCGACATTTTTGGCTGGTTAGGCTATAAGATGCAGATCAAGATCAATTTCCTTTGCCGCGACTCTATTTTAGCCGCACCTATTGCATTGGACCTGGCTTTATTCAGCGATCTGGCAAAGAGAGCCCAAATGAGCGGCGTGCAGGAATGGCTATCTTTCTACCTTAAATCACCGCAAACCGCTCCGGGCCTGCATCCCGAAAATGATATATTTAAACAATTAATGAAATTGCAAAACACGCTTCGTCACATGATGGGCGAAGATCTGATCACCCACCTGGGCTTAGATTATTACCAGGATCTGGTTGAAGCATTGTAATGCTGTTTCATAAGCTGATCTCCACAAGCCTGGGCATTGGTTACATTGGCAAAGGAGGCGGAACAGCTGCGGCTGTAGCCTGCTGTATTTGCTGGTACTTTGCCTGGGCTGCTGGTTACCAGCTTGTTCCCTCCTTAATTATTACTGCTGCCATAACCTTGCTCGGCATTTGGTCTTCAAATGCCGTTTCAAAAATATGGGGTAAAGATCCCGCTCGCGTAGTTATTGATGAGGTTGCCGGCATGTGCATCAGTCTGCTATTGGTCCCGGTAAGTATAAGATATATCCTATCTGCGCTCGTTCTGTTTCGTTTTTTTGATATCGCAAAACCCCTTTTTATCAAAAAAATGGAAAAATTGCCCGGCGGGTGGGGCATCATGCTGGATGATGTTCTGGCCGGTATCTATGCCAATATATTATTACAGCTTATTTTATGGTTTAAGCTGTTTTAAAATTAGCTTTAGATGTTTAAATTTTATTAATCGTTTGATTAATTTTGACTTTTTGACCACAATAGTCTGAATGAAATTTTTCTATTTTTGCGGTGTATTACAAATGCTTGTTAAACGACTGTTATAAATTTTAGTCTGACACGGGAAGATTTAAAGCAAGTGGATGAAATAATTGTTGGAACTAAAATAATGTCATCCTATTATTAAAATATTGATTAAATATTGTTTTGACCAACTGAATGAAGTTATATCGTGTAATTTCTAAAGTAATCGTATCAATAATAATATAGATACGTTTTACAATTGTCCCGGTAAAATGAGTTTGTATTTGCGTAACCGCATTAGGCACATGAATTGTAAAAGTATTTGTTTAAAGATATTTGTTTTAACATTATTCCTTTTTTCATCATTAATAACATTTGCTCAGGTAACAAAAGTGAGTGGTGTGGTTACCGATGCAAAAACAAAGCAGACGCTTCCGTTTGTAAACGTGCTAGCCGGAGATAGTTCTATTAACATAACTGCCGATGAAGATGGCAAATATGTTTTACAATCCAATAAACCCTTCAACCAGATAAAAGTATCCTATGTAGGATATAAACCGGCTACCTTAAATGTTGTGCCCGGGCAGGAGCAGGTCATTAATATCCGCCTGGTCCCTGCAGCACAACAACTTGGCGAAGTAGTGATCAGATCTGGGAAAAAAAGCAGATACCGAAATAAAGATAATCCGGCTGTCGAACTCATTCGCCAGGTAATAGCCCATAAGGAACAGAACCGCCCCGAAAATTACAACTACGTGCAATATAAGGAATATGATAAAATGCAGTTTTCCTTAAGCAATGTATCGCCGACCCTATCAGATAGGAAGTTTTTCAAAAAATATAAATTTCTGCTTGATAACAGGGATAGCACACTTGTTCCCGGCAAATCACTTCTGCCAATATATCTTGATGAAAAATTAAGTGAAAATTATTACCGCAAAACCCCCGAAAAGAAAAAATCGGTAGTCTTGGGAGAAAAAAGTGTAAACTTTGGAAGTTATATAGATAATGAGGGACTGGGTCAGTATTTCAAGCATCTTTATTATGACGTAGACATTTACTCCAATAATATTTTTTTAGTTTCGGTCCAGTTTTTAAGCCCGATCTCCAACTCCGCTCCTACATTTTATAAATTCTTTATTACTGACACCGTAATTGTAAATAATACGAAGGTAGTTGAATTAAGTTTTACCCCGCGTAATACCACGGATCAGCTTTTTGAAGGGAAAATATATATTACGCTTGATGGAAATTATGCGGTACAAAAAGCAGTGCTCAACATTAATAAAAATATCAACCTGAATTTTGTAAATACGATGCACGTTAACCTGGAGTTTGAACAAAACCCGGATATGCGGTATCATTTAAGCAAGAGCACGATACTGGTGGATTTTGGGCTTACTAAAAACAAAAAAGGCGGTGCAGTTGGTATCCGGACAGTTACTTTTAAAGATTACCGGGTAAATAAACCGATACCCGATACGGCTTTTAATGGCCCTGCCCTTGTGGTAGCTGATGATGCCAAAGAAAAGAGTAACACTTATTGGTCGCAAAATCGTTTTGATACGCTTAGCATAGCTGAATCAAAAGTTTACCATAATATTGATACTTTAAAATCCATGCCATCTTACCGGCGTACTATGGATATCATTACGCTGCTGCTAGCCGGTTATAAATCATTAGGTCCATTTGAAATTGGACCTGCGAATGCTTTTTACAGTTTTAACCCCGTTGAAGGGTTTAGATTAAGGTTTGGGGGCCGTACTACCCCTGAGCTGAGCAAACGGTATTATTTTGAAACTTATGCCGCTTATGGATTTAAGGACGAAAAATGGAAGTACTTTTTAAGCGCTACTTATTCGCTCAATGACAAGTCCGTTTACAAATTTCCCCAGAATTATATAAGAGCAAGCTTTCAGCGGGATACTAAAATACCAGGTGAGGCATTGCAATTTGTACAGGAGGATAATTTCCTGCTCTCATTCAAGCGTGGCGAAAACACCAAGTACCTTTATAATGATTTTTATCGCCTGGATTACGTACATGAGTACGAAAATCACTTTTCATACAGCATCGGTTTTAAAAATTGGAAGCAATCACCTGCCGGCTCCCTGTATTTTAACAATGAAGTAAATAATTTACCTAACGTAATCAATGAACTCACCACAACAGAGGCTACCATAGGTTTACGCTATGCACCACATGAGCAATTTTACCAGGGAAAAAGATATCGCGTGCCAATACCAGGCAAATATGTTGTTTTGGCGCTTGATTACACTGCCGGTTTGAAAAATGTTTTTGGCGGTCAATACAATTACCAAAGTTTACATTTCCGTTTAGATAAGCATTTTTATTTCTCACAATTGGGCTATGCCGATGCGATCGTGGAAGCGGGCCGGATATTTGGCCAGGTGCCTTATCCGCTGCTTACCATACCTCATGCTAACCAAACTTATGCATACCAGGTCGGCTCATATAACCTGATGAACTTTTTGGAATTTGCTAATGATCACTACGAAAGCCTTAACCTTGACCAGCATTTTAACGGGTTCTTTTTTAATAAGATACCGTTATTTAAGCGTTTAAAATGGCGTGAAGTGGTTTCGGCAAAGGCTTTATGGGGCGGTGTTACAAATGAAAATAACCCTACATTGCATCCCTCATTATATCAATTTCCGGCTGATGAGAACGGGCGGCCTATTACGTATATCATGACCAGAACGCCTTATGTGGAAGGCAGTGTTGGCATTGAAAATATTTTTAAATTTATAAGGGTTGATTTAGTGAGGCGGTTTACCTATTTAGATAATCCGGATGTCGCTAAATGGGGGATTCGTGCAAGGGCAGATTTTAACTTTTAACTACATTTGTATAACAAAAACTTGTTGCAGCTATGGCACATCAAACTTCATTACGTACCAATCTTCAATTAGGGATCTATAAGGTTATAGATCCGTTTGTTAAGATATTGATAAAACTGGGTCTTACCCCCAATGTAGTTACCTCTATAGGCTTTGTGCTTAATGTTGGTGTAGCAGTAATATTCATCATCGGTGCGGAGGAAGGTAACCGGGGCGACCTTACCTATGTCGGTTGGGCGGGCGCATTGATCCTGTTTGCGGGTTTGTTTGATATGCTTGACGGACAGGTGGCAAGGCTTGGCAATATGAAATCTACTTTTGGCGCTTTATATGATTCGGTACTTGACCGTTACAGTGAACTGATCATGTTTTTAGGTATTTGTTATTACCTTGTTGCCCACCATTATTTTCTGAGTTCTATTTTCGCTTTTATTGCACTGATCGGTTCAATGATGGTAAGTTATGTACGCGCCCGTGCCGAAGGCCTGGGCGTAGAGGTCAAAGGTGGTTTAATGCAAAGGCCCGAGAGGGTGATTACCCTGGGCCTGTTCGCCATGCTCTGCGGCGTTACTTCATTATATATTGGTGGTAATTACAAATTGTATGTTCCCGGTATCAAATTTCACATATTCGAGACGATGTCTATTTTCACCTTTCCCATAGTCGCACTTGCTATTCTGACTAATGTAACGGCCTTCAAACGTTTAATGGATGCAAAAAAGGCTTTGGAGAAGAAAAATTTATAATAATATCCTTTTAAATGCGAATACCTCTTTTATTGTTTTTTCACCTGTCTGCCTTGGCATTTTCTTATGGCGCAGTAAAAACTAAAAATACCAGGCCTGAGTCAGACGGAAAAATTGGTTATCCCGTTCCGCCTGTAAGCAGCCAAAGACTGTTTTATTTACAACGGACGTCTAATGTAAACACCATAGTCTATGATCTTAATATGGCTAACGATGGCAAGCCCGATGCTGATGAACCTGTAAAAGTTTATTGGATAAGATATGCTGAAAATGGCCAAAAGGAGGAATTAAATTATATTCAACGTAAATTTGCATATGGTTTAACCGCAAAAGCGTTAAATAACGGCAATTATGATATCAGATTTGTGTCATACAAAAAATTCCCGCTCACTTTAATGAAGGCAGGAGATGGAAAATATCATATATTCGCGCTAATTGCGCAAAAACAGGTTATGCTTAGTCGTATTTTTGTTAAAATTGACGGTGGTTCCTTCTGGCTTCCCAATGTTTCATATGTTGAAGTCAAAGGTTCAGATCCGATAACAGGCAGAGAAATAGTTGAACGTTTTAAACCCTGAAGTGATGAAAAAGAAATATGTTTCCAATTCACAGGAGTCTGTGAGAATGTTTAAAAGCGGGTTTTTGGAAGCTTTGTCAAAAGTACATTTCCTTGTTCCGGTATATCTGTTTATGCCGGTTATAATATATTGCACTTACAGAGCCTTGTTTACCGATCATATAGAACTGCCTGCTTTTTTCGGGTTATTCATACTGGGCCTTTTTATATGGACATTTGTTGAGTATATCATGCATCGTTTTGTATTTCATTATATGCCCGCCGATAAACCCTGGGCCCAGCGGATGCACTTTATTTTTCATGGCGTTCATCATGATTACCCAAGCGACGCTAAACGTTTAGTTTTACCCCCTTCGGTCAGCATCCCCTTGGCTACCCTATTTTATTTTTTGTTTAAAGCCATTTTACCGGTTAATTATGTCTTCGGTTTTTTTCCCGGCTTTATATTGGGCTATCTTTTTTATGACCTTTCACATTATGCCATACACCATTTTAACTTTAAGGGAAGTATCTGGAAAAAAATAAAGCAACACCATATGCTGCATCATTACCAGGATCCCGATAAAGGATATGGCGTCAGTTCACCACTTTGGGATAAGATATTCCGTTCAGATTTTATCAAAAAGTAACATGGACAGTGGTGTATACCATGGCAATGCCGTTACCTTAAAATCGGTAGTTGTTGTTTCGCTGGTATCATTTGCTTATTTGTTGTTCTCCGCTTTTCTGGTGGGTTTTAAAGCCGACCAGGTTGTATTATTATTGATCTTTAATTGCGCTTATTACTTATCTGCAATAACCAGGAAGTTCATACTCGGCTTCTCCATATTCATTGCTTACTGGATCATTTATGATTATATGAAGGCTTTCCCAAATTATAATTATAACCCAGTACACATCGCTGATCTTTATAATTTCGAGAAGCATATTTTTGGCATCCATTTTCAAAATAAATTACTTACGCCCAACGAATACTGGCGAATAAACGGGCGCACTTTTCTGGACATTATGGCTGGTATATTCTATTTATGCTGGATACCTGTGCCGCTTGCATTTGCGGCTTATTTATTTTTTTCAAAAAGAAAAAGGCAGTTCCTGCTGTTTTCCCTGACATTTGTTTTAGTCAATTTTTTAGGATTTATCGTCTATTACGTTTATCCTGCTGCCCCGCCATGGTATATACAGTATCACGGCTTTATTTTTCATCCTCTGACTGCCGGTAATACAGGTGGATTAGTAAAGTTTGACACCTATTTTCACGTGGGCATATTCAAATCAATTTATGCCAAGGGTTCTAATGTGTTTGCCGCCATGCCATCGCTGCACTCCTCCTACCCTGTAATTGTTTTGTACTATGGATTAAAAAACCGGCTGGGCCTGGTAAATATATTTTTCGTCATCGTCATGATCGGGATATGGTTCTCGGCAGTCTATTTAAGCCATCACTACATTCTGGATGTGCTTGCGGGTATTTTATGCGCTACAATAGGAATAACTTTATTTAGCCTTTTGTCGGCAAAGGGATGGTTCAATAGAATTATTGATAACTATGAAAACCTTGTAAAGTAGATTTTTTGGGGAATTTATTGTACTATTTACTATACTGTGGCGGCCAATACCTTATTTTCTTTCTTTCCAAAATCAACTCGCAGAGCCTTTAAATCAACTTTGACTTAGTTTATATTTCATTCGGTAATGCGGGCATAAGGTTTGATAATAAGTGTTGATCAATCTTACAAAGATGTTTATACCTTACACAAAAAGACTTTTATTATTATTTTTTCTGTTATTCTGCTTTCATACACCCTTCGCCGCCGTAAATAAGATTGACAGTTTAGACTTAAGCGAACGCGATCAGATGAAAGCCGGTCCTGATAAATTAGATAGCCTCAAGCAAGCGCTTAATGCAATCATAGATGATTCGCTTAAAGCACCGATATATACTCAAATAGCGGCTGAATACCTAAAATACGATACGATAAACAATAAAAAACGGCGGCGTATCTGCCAAAATGAGGCGATCAGCAACACCTTATCGGCAATTCATTTATACTCAAGATATAACGATACTATCGGATTGCGATTAAGTTTTGATGTTCTGGCTAAAGTATATCATGCCCAGCACAAATATCCGCAGGCAAAATGGTTCATTTTACAATCAAATACACTTTCGCGCGCCAAAAATGACAATCTCAATATTATCGCTTCGCTGATCGAACTGTCATCCATAAAAACCGACATCAAAGATTATACCCTGGCTATGCGGGATTTGAACGAAGCGCTGGCGATCTCCTCTAAAAACCATTATCCGAAGCAGGAGTCAGAAGTGCAGCTTCACTATGCTTTGCTGTATAATGTGATGAAGAATTACACAAAAGCTTCTATTGCCTTGAAAAGACATGATGCTATTGATGACAGTATAAAAACGGACGAACAGGCAAAGCTAATGGCTAAACTGAACACTAAAGATTCGTTACAGCAAATCAAAAAAAAACTTTATACCATAAGCAACAGGAAGCTCTACAGAGCCAACTCGTCAAAAAGACAAGTGTTATAATCGTACTGATACTTGTTATTACATTAATTACCCTAAGTTTACTTCTTGTTTACAGCCGCAAACGGCGTGGTTCATGGCGACAGAGAGTCAAATATAAACACCGGCCCGATCAGCATTAATTTTGCAATGTCACAATAATTTAAACCAGCTGTCTGTTTATGTGTCTTATAGATATGAAGAGATTGTTTTTTGGGGGTATAACTGCGTTAATCATTTTTTTATCCTGTACCGCCGCCGTAGCACAGCGCATTACTAAAGATCATTTTAAAAAGGAATTTCTTGACCATATTAATCTTGCCCGGCGAAAGGGCTGTAATTGCGGGCATACGTTTATGCCCCCTGCCCCGCCTTTAACCTGGAATGATCAATTAGAAGATGCGGCACGCGGGCACGCGCTGGATATGTCAGAGCGCAGCTATTTTAGTCATACCGGCAAGAATGGCAAGAGCGCATCCGACCGTATTATTTTGTCAGGCTACAATTATAAGGGATACAAAAGTTATACCGTAGGCGAAAATATAGCACAGGGTCAAATGAGCATAGCCGAGGTGATGAATGGCTGGCTACATAGCGAAGGGCATTGCATGAACCTGATGAACCCCTCGTTCAAGGAAGTAGGTGTTTCCCAAATCGATCATTACTGGGTACAGGACTTCGGCGGAAGGGAAGCCTTTTCACCTGAAGAACAGAAGATGATAAAAAGCGGGCGATACCGGTTGATACAGAAGGAAGTTTCAAGGCATTAATCTGACCACCCCATCAAACGCATCACCCTGACAAACTCTTGCTGAAAAGGCGCTTCGATAGTTATTGGATCACCTGTAATTGGATGATTGAACATTAATGCCAAAGCATGAAGCAGCATGGTATTCATCTCCCATTTCTCTTTAAAAAGCTTATTCTGCTTATTGCAGCCATGTGTACGGTCGCCAATTATGGGATGAAAAATATGGCTGAAATGTTTTCTTAACTGGTGCATTCGCCCGGTCGCGGGCCTGGCTTCCACAAGGGAGTATCTTGATGTCGGATGGCTGCCAAAAGCAAGATCCAGTTCCGCCCGCTTTAAAGTGCGGTAAGCAGTAAAAGCTTCCTGTAAGGTCCCGTTTTCTTTTCTTAGCGGATAATCAATGTCCCCCTTGTCCGAGGTATGACCCCGGACAATGGCAAGGTATTTCTTACTGACAAGGTTTTCTGAAAATTGCTTTTGCATTGCTATTTCAACAGGCTTGCTGAATGCAAATAATAGCACCCCTGCTGTCTTTCTGTCCAGCCGGTGTACCGGGTTTACCTTCTGCCCTACCTGGTCGCGTAATAATTGCAGGGCAAACTCTGCGGCATCAGCAGCGATCGGAGAACGGTGCACCAGCAGGTCATGCGGCTTATTGATAGCAATCAGGTATTCATCCCTGAATAGGATATCCAGCATTTTATTGATCCTGTTTTTTCTCTACAGGCTTTTTCTCCATCGGCCCGCGCTTATAGATGATCAGTCCGTTCAAAAAATTCCGCAGTAACTGATCGCCGCAGGGCTTAAAATTAGGATGCTCTTTATCCCGGAAAATAGCGCCCAATTCGGTTTTGGTGGTATTAAAGTTAACCAGGCTGCAAATGTGAACAATATCGTCATCCCTGAGTTTCAGCGCCACACGTAGTTTTTTCATTATATCGTTATTGCTCATGACCGCTCATTTTATTTATTTTACCTTGCAATTTCAATTTTCACTTTTTTATTTTTGATCTTTTCATTCCTGATCAACTCAAGTGCTTTTCCTACACTTTTCTTGTCAATGGCGGCATAGGATGAATAGTCTAATACCTCTATCAATCCCAGTTCTTCCTTATTTAGTTTGCCTTTTTGAAGCAACAAGCCAACGATATCAACCTTATTAACCTTATCCTTTTTACCGGCAGCAATATACAGCGTAGCCCATTTAGTTGACTTTGGAAGCATGGCTTTTTCGGGTAGTTTTTCAATTTCCGGCATGTTGCCCAAAAAATCCGGATGCTGGTCAGCGTTAAGCAGCAGGTAGGCCGTTCCGTTGGCATGCATCCGGGCGGTGCGTCCATTCCGGTGCAAAAAAGCCTCTTTAGTGTGAGGCAACTGGTAATGAATAATAAATTCTATTTCGGGTATGTCCAGGCCCCGTGAAGCAAGGTCAGTTGTGATCAGCAATTGACTGCTCCCGTTCCTGAATTTTATTAATGCTTTTTCCCGGTCAGACTGCTCCATTCCTCCATGAAAGATATCGTGTATTACCCCTGTTTCCGAAAGCAGTTCACTGATGCGTTCTACCGCTTCCCGGTGATTACAGAACACCAGCGTTGCTTTATTCCCGATTCGACAGATAAGGGCAAATAAAGCATCCAGCCGGTCTGCAGGATCTGCTATTACTGCTTTTAGTTTTAACCCGGAAGCACTGGTATCTTTATGCAAAAAATTAAGTTCGACTGGATTATTTATCCGGATAAAATCCGGAATATCGTCCATCATCGTGGCTGAAGTTAATATCCGCTTTTTTAAGACAGTTAACTGCCTGATGATATAATCCATATCTTCCTGGAAGCCAAATTCAAGGGCTTTGTCAAACTCATCAAGCACCAGGGTAAGTATTTTGTCTGTTTTAAAACTTTCTCTCCGCAAATGCCAGGCTATCCTGCCCGGGGTACCTATTAAAACCGCAGGAGGTTGTGAAAAATTATTCTTCTCTACTTTGGTATCATGCCCGCCATAGCAGCAATTCACTTTAAAGCCACTACCAATTGTTCTGAATACCTGTTCTATTTGTAAAGCAAGTTCACGGGACGGAACCAATATAAGTGCCTGCACACCCGGTATTTCTTCACGCAAAAGTTTTAATACCGGAAGCAAAAAACCTAATGTTTTACCGGAACCGGTTGGCGAAAGCAGGATCATATCCCGTCCGTCAACCACGTTAAGGGATGCATGCTGTATTTCGTTCAGTTCCTGGATCTTTAGATTTTCCAGCGCTTTTTTGATCATTATCTATTTTGTATAAGCTGCAAAGGTAGTTTTTTAAGTCCGAAGTGTTAAGTTATGGGTTCTATGATTCGATCGTTTATAAACAATTTCCTGGCGAGCTGCCGACTTAAAATTCAAGACTTAAAAAAAACCTACCTTTGCACCCAATCAAATACATTAACGCTTGTGTGGGCAGATAAATTAAAACTCAATAAACAATTGGTGCGCTCGGTAACCGAAGCCGGATACTTTACACCAAAGGAAATACAGATAAAAACGCTGATGCGGATAATTGGCGGACAGGATATCATCGCTGTTGCGCCCGAAGGCAGCGGTAAAACCACAGCTTATATCTTAGGCGTACTGATGCGTTTAAAGTATGGCTTTGAAGAGGCCCCGCGAGCGCTCATCCTGGTACCCAATAAAGATAAGGTATTAGCCGTTATTGCTCAATTTGAGATTTTAAATAAAAATGCAAGCATACGCGTAGTTGGGTTATTCACCGAGCCGTCGATGCAGGCACAGATGGATGCGTTGGCAGATGGCGCAGACATCGTAGTGGCCACACCGGACAGGGCCCGGGCGATCTATTTAAAACTCGGCTTGAATCTTAATAAGATCATCATGTTTGTGGTCGATGACGCCGCAGAGATCGTCAGGCTTGGCGCACAATTACCGGTAGCCGAACTGGCGAACAGTATCATTAAATGTCAGCACCTGGTCTTTACTGAAGTAATGCATGGTAAGCTGCAGCAAATGATTGGTCCGTTTATGAATATGCCCTCTTTAATTGAGGTTGACGAATTGGGCCAAGAAAATGCAGAAATACACAAGCAGGCATTATACCATGTGCCGAACTTTAAAACCAAACTTAACCTGTTAACTTTATTGCTTGAAGGGACTATCCCTTATCATAAAGCTGCCGTGTTTGTCAGCACTCGTTTAAGTGCCGAAAAGATCTACAATCATCTCCGCTTAAGCATGAGAAATGAGGTTGCCATTCTGACCCCGATGATGTTTGAATCAAATGGTTTCGGATCGATAGAAGAATTTAATGAGCAGTCAGAAGTAAAAGTTTTAATCATTGCCAATGAATTACCGCAGTCACCTGATCTTAAAGGAATATCATTATTAATCCATTTTGAAATACCTGAGGATACAGAGACCTTTGTTCACCGGATGATAAAGGATACTGCTGAGGCTGCTGAAGTATCATCAGTCATTATGGCAACAGACCTGGAATTAACTTTGGTAAAGAAAATCGAACAAACCATTGGTCAAAAAATAACTGCCAATGACCTGCCTGAGGGCTTGAATATTGTCACTGAACAAAAGGATAAAAAGGTGGTAAAGTTGGAAAAATCCCCAAAAAACGACCAGGTTGTACGTGGTGAAGCCTTCCATGAAAAAAAGGCAAGCAACAAAAAAGACTATAATTATAGTGCCGGTACCAAGGCTAAAATGAATAATAAGAAAAAACACTAACTGATGAATGAGCCATTTGATTTGGAGATAAACGGGATCACCTATTCTGTGTTTCCCGAGGGTGAGGATATCTATGCGATATTTAAAGAAGGAGCAGAATACGTTAAGATCCAAAAGGATACAGAATCCCACTGGCTTAAATTAGATCCGGAGACCGAGATACCACTTTTTGATAACGATGAAGAGGTAAATGCAATAGGCCGTGAAATTGAAGGCTACAAACTGTAATCAAATTGCTACACAAATAGCAGCGTGAGCATTCGGATAAATTGATCGAAATGTTTAGTTTTATTTTTAAATAACCCTAAAATCATTTCACAATTTTAATTATGACTGCTGTAAACCAGGCTGACGATTTTCAGAAAACTCCTACACGCCTTTATTCACTGGATGCGCTGCGCGGCTTTGATATGTTTTGGATAATGGGCGCCGAAGAGATATTCCGCACTTTGGCTGATACAACCAAATGGGGACCTTTTGTTGCTATAGCCAATCAATTGACCCATCCGGCATGGAACGGTTTTCATTTGTATGATCTCATATTCCCGCTCTTCCTGTTTATGGCAGGCGTATCAACGCCATTTTCCGTGGGGCGGGAACTGGAGAAGGGCAAAACAGGTAATCAATTACTGCTTCGGGTAATTAAAAGGGGGCTTATCCTCGTTTTATTAGGCATTATTTACAACAATGGCTTAAACATCAAGCCCATACACGAGATGCGCTTTGCATCTGTTTTAGCACGCATAGGTATTGCCTATATGTTTGCAAACATTATCTACTTGTACTCAACCGAGAAATTTCAAATATTCTGGTTTTGGTTTCTGATTGTTGGCTATTGGCTGCTGCTGAAATTTACCTCAGCGCCGGGCTTCCATCCGGGCGATCTGACTATGGAAGGGAATTTTGCTTCCTATATGGACAGAACCATATTGCCTGGCAAGCTATATCTGGGCATCCACGATCCGGAGGGCCTGTTTTCCACCATACCCGCCATTAGCACCGGTTTGCTGGGGATTCTGACAGGTGTCACCTTAAAAAAGACCTCGATCAGGCCACAGGGCAAAGCGCTGAGACTAGCTATTGTGGGCATTCTTTTTTTGATACTGGCACAAATATGGAACCTCGACTTCCCTATTAACAAAAATCTATGGACCAGCTCATTCGTATTACAGGTCGGTGGATTGAGCTTATTGCTAATGGCGCTGTTTTATTATGTGATTGATGTGCTGGGGTATAAAAAATGGGCATTCTTTTTTAAAGTGATCGGCATGAACTCTATTCTGATCTATATTTCAGGAAGATTTATAAATTGGCAATACGCTACCAAAGGATTATTCAATTGGCTACTCCAATTGGTTGGCGATCCATATAACCTGGTAGTTGGCGCTATTTGTTTTGTAATGGTAAAATGGTTATTTCTATATTTTCTGTATCAAAAGAAAACATTTTTACGGGTATAACATTCATTTATATCCGGCTGATTCCATAGATAAACCAAATTTATGCAAAGGAGAACTTTCATTCATCTATCTGCCTATACGGCCATGGCGCTTACTTTACCGTTTGCAGATAGCTGTACTTTAACTTCGACTGATAAAATCCTAGCTCAGCCATTGTTTTTCTCGCGCTTGACGGAGCTAAAAATTGTTAATGAAACGGGCCGCGCATATCGCAAACAGTTTCCCGGTGAGGATAATAAAACCACGTTAATTCAATTGCTTTTGGGTAACAATACATCGGCAGATAAAAAATCGATCCGGGCATTACTGGAGAGCCGTGTGGAGCAGGATTTCAAAACAGGTAAAATAGTAACGGCCGGTGGATGGGTGCTTTCAGTAACTGAGGCGCGCCAGTGCGCATTGTACTCCATGTTAAACGCTTAAACTTCTACTGACATGCATATCGATGCAAGAAACATCCCTGACCAAACGCTGATCGAAGGGGATATTTGTATCATAGGTGCCGGTGCAGCCGGTATCAGTATGGCCCTTGAATGGATCAACACGCCCTATCGAGTAATACTGCTTGAAGGTGGCGGCTTTGAATATGAAGCCCAAATGCAGGATCTTTATAAGGGAAAAACAACCGGGCAACGATATTATCCCCTCGAATCAGCAAGATTGCATTATTTTGGAGGTACAACAGGGCATTGGGCAGGTTTCTGCGCTCCATTTGACCCGATAGATTTTAAAAAAAGAGATTGGGTGCCGCATAGCGGATGGCCCATACAGCGCGAAGATCTTGACTCTTTTTATGCCAGAGCACATAAGAACTTAGACCTCGGCCCGTATGATTATCATCCAAGCTACTGGAAAGCAAAAGATCCCTCATTGGATTCACTTCCATTTAACGAAGCGGTAGTTTTTAATAAAATGTGGCAGTTTAGCCCCCCCACACGCTTTGGCACGAAGTATAAGGAGACCGTAGTTCATGCTGCAAACATCCACCTGTATACTTACGCCAATGTGACCAATATTGCGGCTAATGAGCTTGTTTCAACCATAAAAGAGGTCACGGTAAAAAACTTTTCCGGTAAAACACACACGGTAAAGGCCAAATATTTTGTAATGGCATGTTGTGCCATACAAAATGCCAGGTTGCTGCTCGCATCTAACAAACAGCTACCAAAAGGATTGGGTAATCGTAACGACCTGGTTGGGCGTTACTTTATGGAGCACCTTGAAATCAAGTCGGCAGAGTTGTGGCTTGTCAAACCGGAATTATTAAAGCTCTATGCTATAGATTATGGCAAAACTAAAGCCCGCGCAGAATTAGCTATCAGCGAAGAAAAACAAAGGGAATTTCAAATACTAAATGGAACAGCCTCCTTTACACCTTTGGATATCGCCAGGAAACAACCAGCATTCATAGATATGTGGACTGCAGATACGGCGCAAACTAAAAAGAATATGGAGAAGTTTGATCAAGCAGAAAAGAAAGGGAGTTCCAAAAAAGGATACCGGTCCTTCCAGCTTTTTACAAGGATAGAACAGGCTCCAAACCCAAATAGCCGCATTACATTGGATACTGAGCAGGATGCATTGGGCGTGCCGCGCAGCATACTGCACTGGGAACTCACCCCTTTGGAAAAAAGAAGCATCCGCACTATTTATGAATTGATTGGCCAGCAGTTGGGCATCGCATCAAAAGGACGGGTGCGTTTAATGGAATACCTGCAGGCTGAAAATGATAAGACATGGCCCGAATTTACCGGCGGGGGCTGGCACCATATGGGAACCACCCGTATGAGCAATGACCCGAATCTGGGTGTTGTGGATGCCAATTGTAAAGTTCATGGCATTAATAACTTGTTTATCGCAGGATCATCCTGTTATGTCACCGCAGGGGCGCCCAACCCAACGTTAACGCTGGTAGCATTAGCCTTACGGTTATCGGACCATATAAAAAGCAGAGTTGCAACTAAGGCTTAAAAAGCCAAAGCTCTTTTAACAAATACCCTGATTGCATTTTATATGATTACGCATTTTTCTTGTGATTATTTTCTTTTGCCAATAAGGTTGACATACACCGAAAGCAGGGCGGCCAATGAAAAACATATTGCAGTCAATATATCGATCAGCGAGGCGCTGACCGGTTTACCGCTAATCTTATCAACATAATATTTGATAAAGGAGCCCGGCAGTTGATACTCACCCAATTTTTCCTTGATCTGCCACTGCCAGTCGGTTATTGGGCAATAACCTATTCCAAACCAGACACCCAGGATGAACCAGGAACATGCCGTGAGTACGATACCAATGAAATGTAGTTTCCGGGTCGATTGCCAGATCCATCCAAAAAGGTTAAAACCGATAATGGCAAAATGAACCAGGGTCAATAATAGATCAAGTGTCCGAAGCATAGTAACGGGGCAAACGATTAATGCTTTAATATACCATTATGAATATAGATTGGTATTTAACCAGAGCAAATAAAATTTATACTATATTGATTTTGTTTGGTTTGCTTGTATATTGGTATGCAAATAAATTAGGCACTGATTTAAATATTCTATGAAAAAGTTTAAAAAATTCGCACTGCTTTTTATTTTAATTTTTGCCGGTAAGCTTGCTGATGCACAATCTGCAGATTCAGTTAAGAAAGCGGACCGATGGGTTAAAAGCCGGGTATGGGCAAAAGATCTGAGGCTAAAACCTCATCCATCAGTAAACAGCGTTGAATTTAAAAGACAATACGAAGCAAATAAAGGGATGTGGGACACCGTGTTTAAGTTTTTAAGCGACCATAAATTGACTACCCTTGCACCGGGAAAATATCCTATAGAAGGCACCGATGCATATGCCTCGATCACCGAAGGCGCTCCAAAAAACCTGGAAGACTCAAAATGGGAATCACACCGGAAATACATTGATCTGCAATATGTAATTGCCGGGGAAATAAAGTTGGGCGTCTGTGCAATTTCAGCCGCCAAAGTAACCGAGCCTTACCATGCAACCGGGGATGCGGCCAACTATACAGCCGAGGGGAAATACTATGTTGCCAGGCCGGAAAAATTCTTTTTGTTTTTCCCCCAGGATGTACACCGACCGGACATTAAAGTGGATGGGTACGATATCCTGAAAAAGTTGGTTATAAAAATCCCTTATAAGGAATAACCCGCCGATTATTTAAACGTGAAGTAGTTTTTAGCATTGTAATAACAGATGTCCCTGATGATCTTGCCAGTCCACTCCAGATCATTTGGCAGCTCTCCGTTTTCAATATCTTCCCCAAACAGGTTGCAAAGCAGCCTCCTGAAATATTCGTGACGCGGATAAGATAAAAAGCTGCGGCTATCAGTAAGCATACCTACCAGTTTGCTTAAAAGCCCCATGCTCGAAAGCGAATTTAACTGGCGGCTCATGCCATCTTTCTGATCCAGAAACCACCACGCTGACCCAAACTGAATTTTACCGGCAACAGTGCCGTCATTAAAATTACCGGCCATAGTAGCTATCAGTTCATTATCAGCAGGATTTAAGTTGTAAATTATGGTTTTGGCCAGCTCATTAGAGGAATCAAGCTTATTCAGGAATTTTGACAAAGCCCGTGCCTGGCTGAAATCACCGATGGAATCATACCCGGTGTCAGGTCCGACGTCCCTGTAAGCCCGGGAATTATTATTACGTAAAGCACCGATATGGTACTGCTGTACCCATCCTTTTTCATGATCCCACAACGCAAACTCATATAACATGGCCGATTTGAATTTCAATACATCAACCGGCTGCAGTGCTTTACCGGATCTGATCTTGTTAAAAATTTCGTCTATTTCTTTACCGGTGTAATCCTCGCTATATAACTGCTCCAAACCGTGATCAGATACGGTACATCCGTTTTGTGCAAAATAATCATGACGCTTTTTTAGTGCTTTTAAATAGTCCGTATAATGGGTAATTGCAGTATCGCTTACTGACTCCAGTTTATTGATATAATCATTCAAGCTGCTCGTATCGTTCCCATTCATAGCTTTATCAGGCCGGAAAGCGGGGAGAACTTTAACCGTCCAATTACTTTTTGTTAATTTTTGATGATGTTCAAGGCTGTCGATAGGATCATCTGTCGTGCAAATCACCTCTACATTCATCTTAGTGATCAGGCTTTGTACACCATATTCGGATGTTTGCAGTTTTTGAGTACAGCTATCATAAATATCCCTGGCCGTTTTACCCGAAAGTATATCATGAATGTCGAAGTAACGCTGCAGCTCCAGATGCGTCCAGTGATAAAGCGGGTTACGCAAGGTATAAGGCACTGTTGCAGCCCATTGCTCAAATTTCTCCCAATCGCTTTTTGACCCGGTTATAAACTCTTCGTTAATTCCATTGGCACGCATGGCACGCCATTTATAATGATCGCCCTTGAGCCATATATCAGTTAAATTACTAAAATTAACATCAGCCGCTATTTGTGCTGGATCAAGGTGGCAATGGTAATCTATAATGGGCATGCCGGCGGCATAATGATGGTATAAATGCTCGGCGGTTTTATTTTTCAATAAAAAATTTTCATCTAGGAAGCTTTTCATAACTCAGGCCGATCTTATTTATCAGGCCAGTTCAAAAGTAAGTTTAATATTAATTGCCTGACGTATACATCAAAAAAATTGTACATTCATTTAAAGAGCTTAAAGATAGTTAAGGACAGTTGATCAGTATCTTCCCGCTATAATTGTCTTATTATTATAAACAAACCAATTTCTAGTCTATGCAGGTAATTCTTGGTATCATTTTCCACTTTATAGGTGGGTTTGCTTCAGGCAGTTTTTACATCCCCTTTAAAAAGGTAAAAGGGTGGGCCTGGGAAAGTTTCTGGATAGTTGGCGGGATATTTTCCTGGTTGATCGTACCACCTTTAGCAGCCTGGCTTACCATACCACACTTTTCAGAGATTATCAGACAAACCAATAACCAGCTATTGCTGATAACCTATTTTTTTGGCTTGCTGTGGGGCATTGGCGGCTTAACCTATGGTTTAGGGGTAAGGTATCTTGGTGTATCATTAGGAAGCACCATTATTTTGGGCTTATGTGCGGTTTTCGGTTCGCTTATACCATCTGTTTATTATAATTTCTTCCCTAAAATTGGTAAAGATACCACCACTGTGCTGGCAACAACCCATTGGGGACAATTGGTGCTTTTAGGGATTTCGTGGTGCGTAATCGGTATTATCGTTTGT
This sequence comes from Mucilaginibacter sp., assembly GCA_028287895.1. Taxonomy (GTDB): domain Bacteria; phylum Bacteroidota; class Bacteroidia; order Sphingobacteriales; family Sphingobacteriaceae; genus Mucilaginibacter. The sequence continues at coordinate 67,774 of JAQBOV010000026.1, forward strand.
GGTAAGGCCGGCATTATGAAAGAAAAAGAGCTGGCCAGCGGCAAGGCTGATGTGGAAGACAATAAAGAATACCGCTTTCGATTGGGTATTTTTGTTGCCATTGTTTCCGGAGTTTTGAGTGCCTGTTTTAACTTTGGCATAGAAGCCGGTAAAACTATGGCCGATACTGCCAATGAAATATGGAAAGCCGCCCATCCGGCCCGGGGAAACTTTCTGTTCCAGAATAATGTTACCTATATAGTTATTCTATGGGGTGGTTTAACGACCAATTTCGTGTGGTGCATGATCCTGAATGCCCGTAATAAAACGTTTAGTAACTATACGGATAAAAATAAACCCTTGCTGAAAAATTACCTGTTTTCTGCCCTGGCGGGAACTACCTGGTTTTTGCAGTTCTTTTTTTATGGAATGGGGGAAAGCAGGCTTGGTAATGGGGCCAGTTCCTGGATATTACACATGGCATTTATTATACTGGTTGCAAACGTCTGGGGCCTTTTATTAAAAGAATGGAAAGGGGTAAGCAAGAAAGCCATTTCAACGGTTATAGCCGGCATAACCATAATCATTATCTCCGTGATCATTGTTGGTTACGGCAACTCAATAAATAAGTAATTAAAAATTTAGAATATGTCTGTCAACACAACACAATTTAAACATGTAAGTTATTTATGGGATGATGCCAAAGCCGCAGAATTAGCAGGTGACCAGGTGGCATTATTGATCTATCGCTCCAATTTGTTAGGTGCCGATCTGCGCCTGACTAATTACGGCGGTGGTAATACTTCATGTAAAATAACAGATAAGGACCCCTTGACGGCTAAGGATGTAGAAGTAATGTGGATCAAAGGTTCTGGTGGGGATATAGGCACTTTAAAAAAAAGCGGGTTAGCTGCTTTATATGTCGACCGTTTGAGAGGCCTGAAGAATGTTTACCGCGGGATTGCCCATGAGGATGAGATGGTGGAACTGTTTAACCACGCTATTTTCGATCTGAATTCAAAAGCGCCATCTATCGATACGCCCTTACACGGCTTTTTGCCATTTAAACATATCGACCATTTACACCCGGACGCGGCTATCGCTATAGCGGCGGCAAAAGATGGCAAAAAGATCACCGAAGACCTTTTTGATGGAACGATTGGCTGGGTGGACTGGCAACGACCGGGTTTTGATTTGGGATTAAAGCTTCGTGAATGTTTAGATGGCAATCCAGGCATACGCGGCATCATGCTTGGTTCACATGGTTTATTTACCTGGGGCGACATGGCTTATCAAAGCTATATCAATACCCTTGAAGTAATAGAAAAATGCGCCGAATATTTACAACAGAATTTCGCCAAAAAAGGCCCCGTTTTTGGCGGACAAAAATTACAAAGCTTACCACAAAATGAACGAAAAAAGCAGGCGGTTGCTTTAGCACCCGTGTTACGCGGCCTTTGCTCATCCAAAACCAGCATGATTGGCCATTTTATGGATGATGTACGTGTATTGGAATATATTAATTCGAATGATCTTGAACGCTTAGCGCCAATGGGTACCAGCTGCCCCGACCATTTTTTGCGTACCAAGATCAGTCCGCTGGTATTGAACCTTGAGGCCGGTGATGATCTTTCAGATATTAATTCATTAAAAGAAAAACTTGCTCCAGCATTTGAAGCGTACCGCAAAATGTATGAGGATTACTATAACAACTGCAAGCATCCTAACAGCCCTGCCATGCGCGATGCTAACCCGGTTGTTATTCTGTACCCGGGAGTAGGCATGTTCACTTTTGCTAAGGATAAGCAAACTGCGCGTGTAGCTGCTGAGTTTTATATTAATGCCATCAATGTGATGAAAGGTGCAGAGGCTATTTCAGAATATACCTCCCTCCCCCGCCAGGAAGCTTTTAATATTGAATACTGGCTGCTTGAGGAAGCCAAATTGCAGCGCATGCCGAAGCCAAAAGCGCTATCCGGTCGCATTGCGTTAATAACAGGCAGTGCAGGTGGTATCGGGAAAGCCATAGCCAAAAAATTCGTAGAAGAAGGCGCTGTTGTTATTTTGAATGATATAAATAGTGAACGTTTGCACGGAGCGGCAGAAGAGTTCAAAAAACAATTTGGAAAAGATGCTTATGCGACCACCCTACTGGATGTTACTAAAGCCGGACAAATTGATAATGCCATAGCCGAAACTATCCTGGCTTTTGGAGGTGTTGATCTTGTGGTAAATAATGCCGGCTTATCTATCTCAAAAACGATTAGCGGGCATACCGAAAAAGATTGGGATCTGCTGTATGATGTATTGGTAAAAGGCCAATTCCTGGTTACGCAGGCGACGGTTGCAATAATGAAAAAACAGGATATTGGCGGCGATATTGTCAACATTGTAAGTAAAAATGCATTGGTAAGCGGTCCTAATAACGCAGGGTACGGAAGCGCCAAAGCAGCACAATTACATTTAAGCCGGTTAAATGCTGCAGAACTGGGCGCTGATAAAATTCGTGTAAATGTGGTCAACCCGGATGCGGTGATCAGCGACAGCAATATATGGGCTGGCGGCTGGGCCGAAGGCCGCGCTAAAGCGTATGGCATTAGTGTTGATGAACTACCTGCCTATTACGCCAAAAGAACATTGTTAAACGAAGTGATCTTGCCCGATGATATCGCGAACGCCTGTTTTGCCTTTGTTGGCGGTTTATTAAATAAATCAACCGGGAACGTGCTGAATGTTGACGGCGGCGTGGCAACAGCTTTTGTCCGGTAATTACCTTTAAATGATAGATTATGCAGTTAGAGCAATATAAGATCGATGAATTAAATCATCAGCATTTAGCAAAGCACAAACGTCAGTTTGAATTTATAGCTGCCGAGGTAACGGATTTAGATAAGGTGTTACCGAAACTTGCCGCTTTTAATATCGCCATACCAAGCTGGGCGCTGGGCACAGGGGGTACGCGCTTTGGCCGCTTTTCAGCTGGTGGCGAGCCGCGCAGCTTAGAAGAGAAAATTGAAGATGTGGGCGTAATCCACGCGTTAAACAAGTCAAGCAATTCTATTTCACTGCATATCCCCTGGGATATCCCGGAAAATGCAACTGCAATTAAAACACTGGCGGCACAGTATGGCCTCCACTTTGACGCGGTTAACTCTAATACTTTCCAGGATCAGCCTGATCAAAAGCTGAGTTATAAATACGGGTCTCTGCACCATGCAGACCAGGCTGTGAGGAAACAGGCCATCGAACATAACATCGAAGTGATCAAATATGGTGTTCAGTTGAATTCTAAAGCGCTGTCTGTATGGCTGTCGGATGGTTCAAATTTCCCTGGGCAGCTTAATTTCCGCAAGGCCTTTCAAAACACACTTGAAAGCCTTCATCAAATATATGAGGCCCTGCCGGCCGACTGGAAAGTCTGGATAGAATACAAACCTTTCGAGCCAAATTTTTATTCAACCACCATAGGCGATTGGGGACAATCATATTTACTGGCCAGTAAGCTTGGTAATAAGGCAGCAACATTGGTAGACCTTGGGCATCATTTGCAAGGCACCAATATTGAGCAAATTGTATCTCTATTGCTGATGGAAGGCAAACTGGCCGGATTTCATTTCAATGACTCCAAATATGGAGACGATGACTTGACAGTAGGCAGTATTAACCCTTATCAATTGTTCCTCATATTTAAGGAATTGGTTGAAGGGATGGATGCCCGTGGAATGAATCATGCCACAGATATTGGCTGGATGATCGATGCTTCGCACAATGTAAAAGATCCTATTGAAGATCTGCTGCAATCGGTGCAGGCAATAAAGATCGCTTATGCCCAGGCGTTATTGGTTGATAAAAAAGCATTGGAAGCTGCACAAAACTCAAATGATGTGGCTTTGGCTCAGGAAATATTACAGCAAGCCTACAGGACAGACGTTCGACCGTTGATAGCGGAAGCAAGTTTGCAGTCGGGTGGCGCTTTAGATCCAATTGGTGCTTATAGAAAATTTAGCATAAGAGAACATTTAATAAAAGAACGAGGCTCGAAAACGGTGGCTTCAGGGCTTTAGATCATGCAAGTCGTAAGTTGATTGCGTTGGATTAAGGATTAAGCTTAGCAGTTAGATTTACAAGTTCTTTTCACTTAATCAATTTATCCAGCCCAATCAACTAACTAAACACAACGAAATGAGCACGATCCCCGTCATAGCAATATTCGATGCCGGCAAGACCAATAAAAAGCTGTTCTTGTTTGATGAAAATTACAGAATAGTCTTTGAAAAAACCGCGCGTCTTATGGAGACAGTTGATCAGGACGGCTTTGCCTGTGAAAACCTGGAAAGCCTGAAATTCTCGGTTTTTGATTCATTAAATGAGATTTTAAAGTTGAAAGAATTCCAGGTAAAAGCGATCAATTTTTCGGCTTATGGGGCAAGCTTTGTTTATGTTGATGAGGATGGCAGTCCGGTTACCCCTTTATACAATTATCTAAAACCCTACCCTGAGGAGCTAAGCAAGCAATTTTATGCCAAATATGGCGGTAAGGAAAGGTTTAGCTTGCAAACGGCATCGCCTGCTTTAGGGAGCCTTAACTCGGGATTGCAGTTATACCGGCTTAAGCAGGAAAAACCTGAAGTTTTCAGTAAAGTAAAATATGCCTTACACCTGCCTCAATATTTGAGTTTTTTACTAACTGGTCAGTACTTTTCGGACCTGACAAGCATTGGTTGCCATACCGGTATGTGGGACTTTGAAACAAACAGGTATCATCAATGGATACAGCAGGAACAGGTTGCGTTAAAACTGGCACCAATTAAGCCGGTAAATAAGACATATAAAGCACTTTCTGCGAAAAATACCGGAAATAATTACCATATTGGTATTGGTCTGCATGACAGCTCTGCAGCATTGATCCCCTACCTGGTAAATTTTATCGAGCCTTTTATTCTGATCTCCACAGGTACCTGGTGCATCAGTTTAAATCCTTTTAATCAGTCACCATTGACCGTCGGTCAGTTAAAAAATGATTGCCTTCAGTATTTACAATACCAGGGCAAACCGGTAAAGGCATGCAGGCTGTTTTCAGGATTTGAGCATGAACAGCAGACTAAACGAATTGCTGCACATTTCAATTATGATGCCATTAATTTCAGAAACCTAACCTTTAACCAGCAAACAGACAGCTACCTTAAATCAAGCTTCTCTCAGAATCAAAACTTTGCTGAACGAAACCTGTCGGATTTTAAAAATGCTACCGAAGCATATCACCAATTGATCAGAGATTTGATCAGGTTGCAAATATCCTCAACGCTTTTGGTGCTTAAAGACTCGCCCGTGAAAAGAATATTTGTGGACGGCGGATTTAGCAAAAACAATGTTTTTATGCACTTACTTGCTGCGTCTTTCCCTGATATGGAAGTATTTGCTGCCTCGATGGCACAGGCTTCGGCAGTCGGGGCGGCTCTAACCATTCACAGGGCTTGGAATACCAAATCCATACCTAATGATATTATTCAATTAAAATATTACTCCGGTCAGGCTATTTCTCTATGACTGCAGGGTTATTATTATTCTGTTTTTCTGCAAGTAAAATTAAAAAGCGTGAAAAATGCTCATTGAATTCCTTACAATTTCACTAACTAGATTCAACCATCGCCATTGCGCCAGACAGGTTATTTCCTCGATACAGAAAGTACTTTCGTATTGAATATCAGTAAGTTGTATTTTTTCAGTTACAAATCAGCAACAAAAATTTTGAGTGTTTTTTGCCGCTTTTTTTAGCTTACTGTTGTTGATAACTCAACGCTAATAAAAGGAAATTTTAAACCAATTCCAAAGTAAAACAAAATAAATATGTTTGCAGTTACTCACTCTCCTATTGTCAAGATGAAACAATGTATACTGGGACTATTGTAAAACCGCTTCCACAGCTGTCCTCTGCTAAGAACAATTGGTAAAAGCTAATATCCTGGACGATGCGAATGGCTAGCCCTGACTTATTCCGGGTCAAGCCATCGCAGGTCATGCATTTTGAACACCGTCTGGGACTGGGCTAACCACGTCAAAGAGGTCTGCATTAAAGGTAATAACTATTTTAGTTCCTTGATCCTTAAAAAAAGATATCGTGCCGTTGATCTCCTGAGTCAATCCCTTCATGAGTTGTAAGCCTAAAGAACTGGGTTCCTCATTATTGGGGTCATATAGCATTCCAACCCCATTGTCTTCGATGGTGAGCCTAATTTCGTCACCTTTTCTCTTTAGGGCCACTGCAATTTCGCCTTCAGCCTGAAAAGGGAAGGCATATTTAAAGGCATTGGTTACTGCTTCATTGATGATCAATCCAAGCGGTATGGCCTCGGAAACCCCTAGTTTTAAGTCATCGATATCACAGAAGATGCGAATGTTTTCCAGAGCGCCGAAACTCTCTTTTAAGTAGCCGAAAAATTCTGAGAGGTATACCGCCATATCAATAGTTTTAATGTCTTCCGACTGATACAATTTTTGGTGTATCAGGGACATCGCATAGATACGGCGCTGGCTGTTTTCAATCGCTTTTAAGGCATCGTTCTCCAAGTGGGCCGCCTGTGATTCCAGCAGACAAATGACTGTATGCAGATTATTTTTGACTCTGTGATGTACTTCCTTTAATAACCATTCCTTTTCTTGTAACAACCATTCCTTTTCTTGCACTAATTTTTGCAGCAATTCATTTTTAGCAGTGATGATTTTGTTATTTCTTTTTCTGAAAGCTGCCTGCCGGTACAGCAAGCCAGCAATGAGCAATACCAAAGCAAGGCCAACCATGCTTGCGTTCCGGAAGAGGTTAGCCCTTTGCAGCCTATCCTGTGCCGCTTTCTTTTGCTGGTTCAGTAAAATAATTGCTTTCTCCTTTTTGGCCGTCTCATACTTGATGTTGAGGTCCTGGATTTCCCTGTCCCTTTTTTCCGTTAAATAGGAATTATCCAGTTTCTTATTTTTAATAAGGTGCGCCATCGCAGCTTTATAGTGGCCAGCTGCTGAATCCACCAAATAAGCCATGTACTCGATGTGTGCCATAACCGGCGCGGCAATGGATCCTTTATGTCCTTTAAGGATCCTATCCAGGTACGGCCTTGCTTTGGCGTAAGATTTTGTCTCTACGTAAAATTGCGCCATCCCTCTGTTATCCTTAGAATAAGCCTGATTGGATTTATATAAATAATTATAGGAATGCAATAAATGTTCTTCCGCTAAAGTGTTATTGTTTAATTCCTGGTAGCACCCGCCAATTTCCTGTTCGTATCTGGCCTTTTCAGCGTCATCTTCACCCGGATATTCTTTCATACTGCTTTTAATATAGTCCAATGCCTCCTGGTGCTTTTTCATGTACCTTAACGTATTGGAAATGGCGATGATTACATCAGGAATCTTAACGTCAAACCCACTACGCTGGATTTTAAATTGCCGGATAGCCAGCTTGTAATAATCAATGCTTTTTTGATGTTGGCCGTTATTCCGGTAGACATTAGCAAATGCCAGATAGGTGTCCCCTAAAGCCGAAGAATCCCTGCTGGTTGCGATGCTTTCCAATGCATCTTGGGCGCATAATAAGCATTTGTCAAAGAAGCCCTTTCCCTGGTAATAATAAAACATGGAAAGGTAAGCATACTGGAGATAAGGGTAATGAATAGCTTTATAGCCCTTAATGATCTCCCGATACACCTCTTCGGACCTTGGATAATTATCATAGATGAGCAGAAAAACCTGCAAGGTACGCGCGGTTAATTCTTTTTCTTTGTTTTTTAAATGGATGGAAATAGCGATTGCATCTTTAGCCAGCAAAATTGCTTGCTTATAATATTTATCCGTGATGTCGGCAGCCATAAAACAACTCCTGTAGCTCAACGCAATGGACAGGTCAACCTTAGCACTATCGTTGAGCTGCGGTAGGATTCGCTCCGCCTCCTCTAACTTGCCTGCATCCGCCAGTATCTCGGCGATGCGGACTTGTGCCTTGTACCAATCCGGGATGTCCCTTATTTGCGTACTTAATTGTTTAGCTTTAGTGGCATAGGACAATGCAATATCCAGGTACTGATGATGATGGACAGGCCTGTTGTAATACAGGTTACTCAGATCGAGCAGAAGCCGGACACGTTGCGTATCAGGCTTGCTTTTTTTTAAGCTGGCAAGTAATACAGGCTCTTTATTTTCATTGACAGGCCTTGGCATAAAATAGTATTGGCCATGTGACGCTAACGGAAATGCGGTTAGGCAAAAGAGCAGCATCCTCCATACAAACTGAACGTAGGAAACACTATTGCACTTGTTTCTTTTAATCGATCCTGTCATAAGAAACTGTATTATAAATAAGAATACCGTGGCAATAAAAAAACAGAATTATAATAAAATGTATTCATAAAAACCTCGAATAAAGATAATATATAAACGTTTATTATATGCCTACCTTTAATTAATATCGGCAGAATATCCAGTACGAAAAAGGAAATAAACGAAAGTCAACAGCTTATAGTCAGCTTAAGATGATGATAGGGGTGCCGTGATTAGCAAAAAAGAATATTTTCCCCAATTGCGCTTCTTCAGCCAGGCATAGGATTCCTTAATGTTGCTGCATATCCACTTTAATGTCTAGTCCTTTAGCTATTGCAATACCCAAAGCCATGTCAGCGCGGAAAAAATGGCATAATTGCCGGTTAATGATCTCCTCGCGCTTTGGTCCGGTTATTCCACTCATCGAATCAATAATATTGGCTTCGAGGGACCTTTTTTCTTCAACTGAAAGAACATCCCTATAAAATGTTCCGGGCTGGAAAAAATGTTCATTTTCTCCGGGCCCATTTCTGTCATACCAATCCGCAATATGATTTTCCAATACTTCAGACGGCCGTATATATGTTTCATCCGGTTTAGTAGTATCAAAGCTGTTCGGGTAATAGTTTGGCTGCTCATAGCCATTGCCATCAACGCGCATGCGGCCATCACGTTCATAATTGTTTACCAGATAAGGGCAACGGTTTACTGGAATCTGCTCATAATTTACACCTAACCGGTATCGCTGAGCGTCTGGATATGAGAGTATCCTTGCCTGCAGCATTTTGTCGGGGGAATGGCCAATGCCATCTACTATATGTGCAGGAGCAAACGCCAATTGCTCTACCTCAGCAAAATAATTACTGGGATTCTCATTCAGTTCCAGTTGCCCTACCTCAATGAGCGGAAACTCCTTCTGACTCCAGACTTTGGTCAGATCAAATGGATTAAATGAATGGTGGTTGGCCTGTTCTTCCGTCATTACCTGGATCTTTAAAATCCATTTTGGAAAATCTCCCTGATCAATGGACGAGAGGAGGTCCCGTTGCGCAAAATCGGGATCCTCGCCCTTCATTTGTAACGCTTCCCCGGCGGTAAAGTTTTTGATTCCCTGTACCGTCCTAAAATGGAATTTCACAAAGGCCCTTTCGTTTTTTGCATTGATCATACTATAAGTATGGCTGCCATATCCGTGCATATGCCGGTAGCCATAGGGCGTACCACGATCTGACATTAAAAACAAAACCTGGTGCAGGCTTTCAGGATTATGGCTGAAAAAGTCCCATACCATCGTTGCGCTTTTACAGTTGGTGTAGGGGTCGCGTTTCTGTGTATGAATGAAATCTGAAAACTTTTTACCATCCTTAATGAAAAATACCGGCGTATTGTTCCCAACCAGGTCCCAGTTACCATCTTCAGTGTAAAACTTCAGTGCAAATCCCCGCGGATCACGTTCTGTATCAGCGCTTCCTTTTTCGCCTCCTACTGTTGACATCCGGAGGATGATTCGTGTTTGTTTTCCAATTTCACTAAAAAGTTTCGCTTTAGTGTACCGGCTAATATCATGAGTTACGGTGAATGTGCCATAAGCGGCGGAACCTTTCGCATGCACTATTCGTTCCGGGATACGCTCACGGTTAAAATGAGCCATTTTTTCATGAAGGATGAAATCTTGTAATAGTAATGGGCCTCTGGGGCCAATGCTTTGAGTATCCTCATGATGGTAATAAGGAATACCAGAAGCCGTAGTAAGTTTTTTTTGATCGTTCATGGCTGTTATTTTTAATTTTAATGATTTCCTCATTCAAGGGAGTCAAATGCCGTCACAAAAGTGTTATCGGTCATAGGAATTTACCGGCATTTAAATGCTTTCTTTCCTCCGATAGATGTAGCGCTCCTCATTTTCTTTTTAATCAAGCACAAAGAATGTTGCCATCTGTGCAGGTAGATTATTAAGAATTTTTCCATTGTTCAAGTTTAATTACTTTATCTAACCGCCGCTTAAAGCGTTCTTCACCGGCATACCTGGCTCTAAGAAAGATTTGTATTAAATCCCACATCAGCATAAAGTCAATCGTACTTCCGCCAAGGCATATCATGTTCATGTTATCGTGCTCTACACCCTGATGGGCAAAATACACTTCTGTGATCAGCGCTGCTCGTACACCCGTGAACTTATTAGCGGCAATCGACACCCCCACTCCGCTTTCACAAATAGCAATCCCCTTTTCGACTTTACCGCGGGATATGGCCAAAGCCAGAGGAATAATAATATCAGGATAGTCATCATTAGCGTCATATTTCAGCGCGCCATAATCGCTGATTTCAAAACCCATTTTTTCCAGACATTTAACCAAAAATTTTTTTTGTTCGAAGCCGGCATGATCTGCCGCTATTCCTATTTTCATGGGTTGTTTTTTAACAGAGTATTAATATCGTTTTGCACTTATTCAAAGTAAATCCGAAGCCTTAAATATTGTGCCAATTTTATATATAATTGACTATAAGACCATTACAAACATTTTAGCAATCCTGAAACAAGCGACATTTCGTCGATCATTACGTTACCCCGGAAATAACGCCTTTTGAGTTCAAAGGCAGATGATATATAGGCATAAAGATGACGAAGTCATTTACTTTACAACTTGTTACTGAAACTAAGGGTGAGTGAGGCCTCCGTATAAACCATTTAATAATAAAAGTATATGACTGGGAACATTTTTGGCGGCGTGATTGATATGAAGGTGTTCTGAGGCAGTTGAAAAAACATGCAGGGCATTTTTAGCAGCAATGCCCCACCTTTCGCTTTGTGAAATAGCGTATAACAAATACTAATAACTGAAGTAACCAAACTCGATTGCACGATGACGCGCTTCCAGATTTGTGTCTATAACAAGAGACCCTTTAGCTAATGCCACCTGTATGAATAATAATATCTATTTAACTGAAACGTTCAATCGCCGCCAATCGTTCAGTTTTTAAAACTATGTTCTCTCTTTATCCCTAAACGTTTTATTTTGGAATTTAAGGTACTGGCCGGAACTCCCAATAATTGTGCTGCTCCACCTTCTCCCCCTATCCTGCCATTACAATATTTGAGTATTTTCAGAATGTATTCCCGTTCATTCTCGTCGATGGTTCTTATTGCAAAGTCATCTTTAGATTCGATATTTGAATTCGGCTTCTGAGATGGCAAATGTATTTGTTTAATCGTCTCTCCGGAAGCCAGTAATATACTGCGCTCAATCAAATGCTCCAGCTCCCTTATATTACCGGGCCAGCAGTATTGCAGCATTTCCTGCAATGCCCTGCTACTTAATCCATTAATAATCCTTCCGGCTTTTTTGGCAAATCGCTGAATAAAATAGGATGCCAGCAAGGGAATATCTTCCAGACGATTTCTTAGCGCAGGCAATTCAATCGGAAAAATATTCAAGCGATAGTAAAGGTCACTTCTGAATTTACCTTCCGCCATTTCTTTTTCCAGATTCCGGTTGGTGGCAGCTATAACGCGAACGTCTACTTTAATAGTTCCTTTGCCGCCAACACGTTCTATCTCCTTTTCCTGTAATGCCCGAAGTAATTTTACCTGTAACTCCAAGGGCATATCCCCTATTTCATCTAAAAACAAGGTTCCATTATTGGCTAGCTCAAATTTACCGAGTCTCCGTTCAGTAGCACCTGTAAAACTACCACGTTCATGGCCAAATAATTCACTCTCAATAAGGTTAGCCGGTAATGCCGCACAATTTACTTTAACCATTAATTTACTCTTTCGCTTCGAGTTATTGTGTATGGCACGCGCAATCAACTCCTTTCCTGTCCCGGTTTCGCCGAGTAGCAAAACGGTACTGTCTGATGGCGCGACCTGTGCAACGAGGCGAAATATTTTTTGCATTACCGGGCTTTCGCCAACTATCTCTGCATAGTTGTGTGATATTTCTATTTCTTCTTTTAAGTAGACTTTTTCTTCTTCCAGTTGTTGTTTGTAATGATCAATTTCCATTAACTGTCTTTCAATCTTGTCATTTGCAATAGCATTAGCCAATGCAATTGCCATTTGGGCCGTTATACCATTCAGCAGATGATTGTTTATCTGGGCGGGCTGTATCCACAATATTCCAACATCTTCGTTAGCTACCCTTAGCCTTACACCCATTATCCTTTCCGCACCGGCGGATCTCCAAAAAGAGGCTGCTGGAAAGGATAAATGACCCTGATTCATAATGTCATCAATATGGAAAATAACCGGTTCTTCCGATCGAAGCGCCACTCCAGTCATGGATCCGGTTATGGGCATCCTGGATCCTGTTATTATTTGAAATCCTTCATCGGTAGGTGCATCCCCCTCTAAATTGTGCAGAAAATGGCGATAGGTCTCGCCGTCATCATTTTTGATCGTTATAATATATTCCTTTATCAGGAAAATATTTTTCAGATACTGCTTAATGATGACCCCAAGTCCTAATTTGTCCCTTACTGTAGCAATATCGTTGCTAAAAGACAAGAGTAATGCTTTTTCCTGTTCCCTTTTGGAAACATCCTCATTAGCAATAATATTGGAACCTGCGATAGAAATCTGGTGTGCCAGAGCTTTTACAAGGCCCAGAATACTTTCACACGGCCGAACTCTTTCTTCAAAAAACAAAACCCAAAAACCAAATACCTGCACACCTTTGGAAAATCGTACAACCACAACCCATTTAGTGCCACTCTCAAAATTAACTTTCAGATATAGTGGAAGTTCTTGTTCCTCACTCAGATGATCCAGATCAAAAACGAGAGGTAAGGCCGTGGCAACAGCCTTGTTCAACACCCCATCGTTTATCGGGTGTTGAAACTCTTGCGCCGCCTTGTATATAGGGTGATTTTTACATTTTTCTTCGGGATCCAATAAAAATGCGCTTACTGTGGTTTGATCGTCATTGAAGGTCGCTATCACCGTATGCGTAAATCCCAGGACATTTTTGAGCCTTTGCCTAATGACCTGTAGTAATTCATTATTACTTCTGACTGCTGCAATGTCAATACTCAATGATAATAACAGTTCCCTTTCACTCTCTCTTCTGGCAATTTCCTTATTAGCTAAAATATTTGAAACTGCTGAAGAAAGCTGATAAGAAACACATTTTATCAATTCCAGTTCGTGATCGGTATAACCAACTCTAGAAGAGGAATTTACGCAGAATACGCCCATATTTTTGCCATCTTTCCTCAGTGCGATGGTTACTTTTTCTTTTATGCCGTTTTCGTATTCATATTTAATCAGCTCAGACGTTGTATTGTGATACAATTGTTCCATATCCGATATAATAATACCCTCGGATTCGAACACCTGATTTAAGTCGGGGCAGTTATGAAAAGCTGTATTACCGGCGTTGTTATAATTGTTGTTTTGAGCGCCAGAAGAAAAAATAAGTGAATGGGTATCATCTCCATTCAAAACAAGAATCATAATATATTCAAAATCAAGCAACTTTCTAAGGTTTGTGTTGATCATTTTGATTAAATCATCCTTATTACGGATCGAAGTTATATCAAAACTTAGTTTCAATAATAATTCGTGTTCGGTTTCTTTTTCTTTGATCGCCAGATTTACTTTAATATTGTCAACAGCAACGGACAATTGATTGGAGATGTTCTTAATTAAATTAAGCTGCCTGGCATTTAGGTTTTGATTTTCTACCAAACAGATAGCCCATACCCCAATTATACTGTCTCCAACCTGTAATCCAATCATGACTATTTTTTTTATGCCGCTTTCATAAAGTATTTGCATATATTGAGGCATGTTTGGCCTGGCAGAAAGCTGATCCAGGTCAAATACCTGAGGTTCCTTTGATAAGAGAACTTTGTTAAATATCCGGTCATTGATGGCATATTTGCTTTTTATAACATGCTCATATTGGGGATGATTTTTTGCCCTGGATGCAGGATCTTGTAAAAAGGATGTCATGGTTAACTGATCATCATTAATTACAGCGACCCAATGGTGCTCAAATTCAAATAATTTTTTCAGTTTAAAATGTATGATCTTTAAGAGGTCATTTTTGTCACGGATAGATGCAAAATCAATATTCAGTGACTGGATAAGCTCGCCTTCTGCTTCACGCTCCCTAATGACCTCATCAGCTTTTATTTTTAATACAGCTACAACTAATTGATTAGCTAACAATTGCATAAACTCAAGTTGATCTTCCTCAAATAAAGGCTGAGTCTCGTATAATAAAACCCAATGACCAATTACAACACTTCCCCGATACAGTCGTAATACCCGGCTATTCTTAATTTCGTTGTAATGACTATTGCTTAAATAAGGTATTACTTTATGAGTTTCAGGGATGTTATTAAATTCATGTATAACGGAACGGGAAACATCTAAAGCCACATCATATATCCTATTATCAACAGGATACTTTTTAATAATGCGTTGACAAAAAGGGGATTCTTTAAGCGGGGATCCAAGATCAAATAAAAAATTATCCATTGATTCCGGATCGTTATTCACAAGGAATATCGCAGAATCACTGAACCGCAAAAATTCTTTAAGCTGACTATTGATGATCTTAAGCAATTCGGCCTTATTTTTTATGGCGGTAAGCCCGAAACTAAAAGATAAAAGAAAATTTTTTTCGCTTTCGGTTAGTGCAATTATTTGTTCATTTAAAATATTCATAACATATCCCTTTTTTGGCCTTACGATTAAAATAATCGATGGTATTCTAAAAAAAGCGTTTCCAATTTCCATGCCATGAATCAAATGATTCATTATCAAAAATTTAAATAAATATGCCTGGATTTGGTTTAATGAAATCCTGCGATTTCCTGAATTTGTCATCGATATTTCATTAAAAACTGACTATAGGGTTACATTTAATGAACTGTTTCTGTAACAAAACTGACATCGTGTAATAAGCGCAACTATTTGTTTTAATTATTATTACTATTGTGTTAATTGGGGGCTGCCCCCATGAATGTTAGGGGTAAACAATAACTCATGGCCAAAAATTTCTTATTTAGTTTACTCCTGCCGTTGCAAACCAGTTGCATCAAACCGGGAGCAAATTAAATTGGTTATAACCGATAGCGGCATCGGGACGCATCCTGTCATAAAAAATAAAGAAAATGAATGGAATTATTTGGGTATTGAGTTAATGAAAGGATTAATTAAGGATATAAATGGTAAAATTTATTTTGAGGCTGAAAAAGGAACCAAAATCATGGTTATTTTTAGCGTTGATCCGTTAAATGATAATAACGGTCTTTTGATGACTTCCACAGAAAAGACGGTGAACCAATGAAAGCCAATATACTAATTGTTGAAGATCAATTTATTGAGGCAAATAACCTGAAGTTTATTCTTAAAAAGGCCGGTTATTTTGTATGCTCAATTGCTCGTTCAGTTTCTGAAGCATTAAGGATTATTGAAAAAGAGAATCCAGACCTCGTACTGCTGGATATCCAACTACAAGGAAACTTAACCGGAATTGATCTTGCCAGAATATTAAAAGATAAAAATATTGCATTCGTTTTTCTGTCCGCAAATTCAAACAAACAAATTCTGGATGCGGCTAAATCAACAAAACCATATGGTTTTCTGGTAAAACCTTTTCGGGAAAAGGATGTGCTGGTAATGCTGGATGTTGCCTGGTACCTGCATCAGCAAAACCAGGAATCAATTCGAAATAAACAAAATGAACTTTTAACGAAGGCAGCCACAAGCGATCAATTCCAAAATATAATCGGACAGAGTAAAAATTTTCTTGACGTGTTGGATAATGTTAGGATAGTTGGTCCTTCAGAAACATCAGTTCTTATATTGGGAGAAAGTGGTACCGGAAAGGAGCTTATCGCTCAGGCTATCCACCATATCTCTCCCCGCAAATCAAAGCCGATAATAGTGGTTAATTGTGCGGCACTTCCGCCCAACCTGATAGAATCTGAACTGTTTGGCCATGAAAAAGGTTCTTTTACAGGTTCATTAGATAAAAGGATCGGAAAATTTGAACAGGCTGATGGAGGAACTGTTTTTCTGGATGAAATAGGAGAGTTACCTCTGGATCTGCAAGTAAAGTTTCTTAGGGTATTACAAGAAAAGGAAATAGAACCTATAGGAGGTAAAAAAAGCAAAATTAATATCCGTGTTATAGCAGCAACTAACCGCAATTTAGAGGAAGAAATGGCTGCCGGACGCTTCCGTATGGACCTATATTACCGCCTTAATGTTTTCCCTATTTCACTGCCACCTTTGCGCGAACGTAAGGAAGATATCATATCATTAGCGAACTATTTTTTAAGTATCTACGCTCATAAAGAAAATAAAACAATAACCGGCCTGTCTGACCATGTAATTAAAGCTATGGTTGATTATTCCTGGCCAGGAAACATACGGGAATTAGAAAATTTGATGGAAAGGAGTGTATTGCTTGCCAATGGACGCATAATAAATTTTTTGCAATTACCTGTAAATCAGAAGAAGGATGTCCCTATAGATATTAAAGGGCGATTGAAGACAATGACTGAAAATGAACGTGACCACATTTTAGCAGTACTTGAAAAGTGTAATTGGAAAATACATGGCCAGGGAGGCGCTGCAGAAATATTAGACATGAATGCGTCAACGCTTACTTCCAGGATGAAAAAGCTTGGGATCGAAAAAAAAATCATTCCTAAAAACAACAATTAAACGGCTTCATTAGCTAAGCATCTTCATAACATCCTGCCTACTGTACCTCATATTAGATGACTAGCTATAGCGTATTATATTATGATTATTTAAACCTGGGTATCAGGAAAATACATACCTAACCTTCACGGCAGCACTCTTCCAAAGCAAGATAACACCAAGACTTACCCTCTAAATATCGTTTTTCATTCGTTGAAAATTGAAATAAAACGATAAAAATGTAATCAAATTGATTTTAAAAAATTGAATTTCAGCATGTTATAACAATGGCACATCGTGTGCATATAGAAGTTATAACGCATTTTTTAATCCGGGAATTGTGAAAATATCAAATAACATCTTAGGACTATTATATGGCTGGAGTGGTGGCAATAAGTTATCAAGGCCTGCTAAAATTGTTCATAAGGAATGCGAAAGCAATAGAAGTTGTTCCCCAGTTCCTAATTTAAAGACCCGCTTTAATTTAATTAGAGGTTGTTGGTATTCAATTTACCTGAATATCATTGAACTATTCCGAATTCTTTATAAATAATCCAATCAACAAGGTATTGACATTAAGAAATCTATTATGGAATTATTTTTATTTTGCACAACGAGAGTAATATCAGTTTTCTGTGCGATAGTGATCATTTATAATATTACTTTACTGCCCAATAAGGCTGATGACCTGGACAAATGGGAGTAATTCACATTACCCTTGTTTTTACAACTATTGAGATCAGGCTGAATTTGTGAGCTCATCCCAAGATCCCAGGTAATTAACAAAGGTCAGCTTTCCTTGCTTCCTAATACCGTCTGTTATTAAAAGCTAACCTCCCCTTTGCAGGGCGCTCGGAGCCTGCGCAATGCAATAAGTATTTAATAAGGATCGGGAGGTATTTAATCTATTTCAGCCTACATCATTATAAAATCTTAGGGAAGATCTAACTCCCGGAATTGTTAGGATTATAGAGAGAAATTTCATCAAAATTAAAAGAATAGAATATGAGATTTCAATTCCGACTCATTATTCGGCGAAATATCGCATTTAGTTCAAACCATATTTATTGTTTAATCAATTGATTTTAAATTAATTGCATTAATGGCACAATATTTATATCGACAATTCAAAAATCGATTAAATGTTAGAAGTGGGATCTCGTTTCATAAAAATTAACAATGTGAACATGCTTAACAAATTAACAAAGTCACCTACAATTAATAGGTCAATTACTAAGAAAGTCATTGAACTGCATAACAGTGGCTATGTTTTCGATTTCCTGATTGCAGATAGCCTGGAAATTATATGCCTCCAGGATAACAGATACTTTCTGTTTGAAAATGTGCTGATAAAAATAGTAGACCAAGGCTACGATCTGCTAAGCCGATCCTACAAATACATTCATACAATCGAGACGTATTGCGGAGATAAGGGCTTACTCCTTAATGATGCCATTTATACATCGGGTTTTACGAATAATCAAATCATTTTGCTATGAAAAACAGATTAGAACTATTGAATGTATTGGCAGAAAAGGAAATAAAAGATTCCTTTTCCATTGTTCTATGGGACGAACAACATTTCGGTTGCCAGCCAATATCCAGGGCAAATTACAACCATATTTTTCTAATCATTGAAGGAACCGGAAATTTGCGGATAAACGATGAAATCTATCAGGTTTCCGGGAATGAATTATTTCTGCTTTCAAAAGGGCAATTGTACAATTTCGAATACGATACTGCATTTAATGGGTATGAGATTATTTTTGGTGATTGCTTCTGGGAGAAGGCACCTGCCAGCGCCATTAATTGCAATGCGATATTATTCAATAACACATCAGCCAACCAGCACCTGCGGGTTGCCGCAAACGATATTCACGAATTAACCTTTCATTTTAATACCCTGCATCTTGAATTTGTCAAGTCTGGTTATGTAAACAAACCCGATGTTTTGGCTGCTTACTTAAAAATCATCATGATCAAAATAGCTAATTTGAATGCGCTTTTAAGTAAAGATACCAATAGCTCAGAAAACCGATTATACCGGCAGTTTTTAGATTTATTACGCAGTGGGTATAATGGAACTCGTGAAGTAGCAGATTTTGCCCTTCTTTTAGGCATCACCCCTCGTAAACTAACTGACTTGTGCAATAAATGCAATGGCAAAGGAGCTAAGGAAATCATTAAGGGCCAATTGATCATAGAAGCCAAACGAGCACTTCAGTTTTCCTCCTTGCCAATTAAAGAAATAGCTTATCATCTTAATTTTTCCACCCCTGACCAATTTAGTCATTTTTTTAAAAAGAACTCACTTTTATCCCCTCATCATTACCGTTCCGCCTTTGCCCAAATTGCCATGTAATTAACCAGTTTTAAAGTACTTTTGATTGATTTTAGCCCATTAATA